>JAFSBZ010000006.1 GCA_017437005.1 Clostridia bacterium
ATTATTTGTAACTGCGCTTACCGCATCTGTTGGAATAATAAGCTTTGCGGCTGTGCCGTTTGACATATTTACAAGCGCCTCATACTTTTTAAGCTCAAGCACTGCGGCATCTGCGCCCGCTTGCTTTAACGCGGCAAGACCATCGGCCTCAGCCTTTTTAGAAAGGTAAATTGCTTTTGCCTCACCTTCGGCACGGGCAATACGTGCATCGCGTTCACCCTCAGCCGCCAAAATCATCGCTTGCTTGTCACCTTCGGCGCGTGTAATAGCCGCCGCTTTGTGACCTTCGGCCTGTAAAAGTGTTTCACGGCGGTCACGTTCTGCCTTCATTTGTTTTTCCATCGCATTTTGTATTTCAGCAGGAGGAATAATATTTTTAAGCTCAACACGGCTTACCTTCATACCCCACTGGTCAGTAGCTTCATCCAAAATCTCTGCCATTTTGGTGTTTATAATATCACGCGAGGTAAGTGTGCCGTCAAGCTCCATATCACCAACGATGTTACGTAGCGTGGTAGCGGTAAGATTTTCAAGCGCGCGGATAGGATTTACAACGCCGTAGGTATAAAGCTTTGCGTCAAAAATGCGGAAAAACACAACCGTGTCAATCTGCATTGTAACGTTATCCTTTGTAATAACAGGCTGTGGTGGAGAATCCATAACCTGCTCTTTTAATGTTATTTTGTTTGAAATTTTTTCAAGAAACGGGATTTTTACGTGAATACCCGCATCCCAAATGCACTTGTATTTACCAAGAAACTCTATAACATACTGCGTTGCTTGAGGTACGATACGAACATTTGGAATAATAATCACCAAAAAAATAACTACTAAAGCAATTAGCCAAGGCATAATATAACCACCCTTTTAAATTTATTTTAACAAAGCTGCAGACAGCTTTTTGTTAGACGATATAACAGGTATAAACTGTGTAAGAGCATCAATAAAGTGCTGATTGTCGCCAAGTGCCGCAATAGCATTGTTCTTAACGGCTTCATCATTTACACAAGCCGCCGCAACTACCGCAACTATGGTATTAACGGTATCCTTATCACCTTGTAAATATCCGTTTTGTAAAACATCAAAAAGCTTTTTAACGCTCTTTTTATTATTCTCGAGCAAAACGTCTTTTATAAGCGGTACCAACTTTTCGCCAAAAAAGTTAAGGTATAAAAAGTTACCGTAAACCGACACGTGCGACTTGTACTCCTCTTTAAGAGCAGGAAAAACGTCAAGCACTTTTTTCGTAAATGCTGTTATGTTATATGCGCCATCCTTTGAAACAGTGGGCAAATCCACTAAAGCCGATGCAGATGAACGCTTGTTTTTTATACCAAGCTCGGACTTTATGGTCGAAACAAAGTCAATACCAACCGCCTCTGCATCCTTTGCGTTCTGGCTGTCGTCAAAAAGCCATGCACTTGCTTCACCAAGGCTAAAGCTGCCATCCTCTTCTATGTCGGCAGTTTTTAAAACATACATTTGACGCTCGTCGCTGTATTCTACCTGAACTGCTTTTTTATCGTTTTTATAAATGCCGTCTACCTCTTTAAATCCGTTCTCGTTTAAAAAGGGCTTCATTTCGGCAATTACGTTTTCTAAATATCTGTTATCCATTTTAAATTTACACTTCCAAAAATAATATTTTTTATATTGTAACACAAAATTTGCACTTTGTCATCAAAAATTTGTTGAAAGAAGTGTTAATATTTTATATAATAAGTCAAGAAACTTAAAACAAGGTGATATATTGAAAATTTCAAACAAAAAAGATTTAAAAAGCGTGCTTGAGTCTCAGGGATTTTCATTTAAAAAATCTTTAGGCCAAAACTTTTTAATAGACGATACCGTGTGTCCTCGTATGGCTGATGCCGTATCGGAAAAAAATGTAGGTGTGCTCGAAATAGGACCCGGTGCCGGTGTGCTGACAGCGCAGTTGTCGGCGGCTTGTAAAAAGGTTGTGTCGGTTGAATTAGATACCCGACTAAAGCCCGTACTCGAACAAACGCTTGGCGGTTGCGATAATGTAAAAATTATTTGGAACGATATTTTAAAAATAGATTTAAAAACCGTTTTGGCAGAGGAATTTGCCGATTGCGACACAATAAATATATGCGCAAATCTTCCGTATTATATTACATCGCCCGTTATAATGATGTTACTTGAAAGCCGACTACCAATAAACACAATTGCCGTTATGGTGCAAAAAGAGGCAGCAGACCGCCTTTGCGCCACCGTTGGTTCGCGCGCCGCGGGTGCAGTTACGGTTGCGGTTAATTACTATGCCGAGGCACAAACCCTTTTTGATGTACCGCGCGGATCGTTTATGCCGCCGCCAAACGTTGATTCAGCGGTTATAAAGCTTACACTTCGCGATAATCCGCCCGTTGAGGTAAAAGACGAAAAATTATTTTTCAAAATAGTAAAGGCTTGTTTTGCCCAACGCAGAAAAATATTACTTAACACCGTTTGTAACACGTTAGGACTTGAAAAAGAAATTTTACGCAACGCGTTAAACGAGATAGGTATAAGCGAAACTGTGCGTGGCGAAACACTTACCATAGAGCAGCTTGCCGCTCTTGCCAATGCTTTATATCAATAAAAATACATATACTAAATTAAAAAACACGACTATTTTTTAAAAAAAGCAAAAATTAAAAGAAATTTAACACTTTCTTATAAAATTTGTTCTTGAAATTTTGTGTAATGCAGTATATTATAATTATAACATTACTTTAGTAGAGAGGTGTTTATTATGAATGATAAAACTATGACCTTTTCTATCGGCGACCAAACCGAGCAAGAAATTAGAAACACTATGACAATTGTTTACAATTCTTTAAAAGAAAAAGGGTATAACCCAATTAATCAGATAGTAGGGTATATTTTGTCAGAAGATCCTACCTATATCACTACCCATAATAACGCCCGCAATCTTATTCGCCGTATTGACCGCGATATGCTGTTGCAATCACTGGTGCGTTATTATCTTACAGCGTAAATTAAAATAAATTTGAGCGAGGTATATGTTCCTCGCTCTTTTTTGTGTTTTATACTTGATAAAAAGCATATTATATGTTAATATAATATGAATATTTATATACTACGAAAGGAGAGTTGGTTTATGTCAGATAACCGTGCGATAGGCGTTTTTGATTCGGGACTTGGCGGTCTTACCGTGGCGCGCGAAATTATGAAGCTGTTGCCAAATGAAAATATAGTTTATTTTGGTGATACAGGCCGTGTGCCATACGGCACAAAGGGGCGAGAAACAATTCGCAAATACGCTCTTCAAGACGAACAATTTTTGCTTAGCCACAACGTAAAAATGATTGTTGCCGCCTGCGGTACGGTATCGTCGGTTGCGGCCGATACTGCCGAAGCCTTGCCCGTTCCTTTTGTAGAGGTTGTGTCCCACTCGGTACGCGCGGCAGTTAAAGCTACCAAAAACGGTAAAATAGGTATTCTTGCCACCACCGCTACAATAAACAGCGGCGCTCATAAAAAGCAAATACTTAAGCTGTTGCCAAAAGCCGAGGTTGTCGAAGCATCGGGTACGTTGCTTGTTCCCATAGTAGAGGAAGGGTGGACCTCAATTGACGATGCAGTCGCAATAGAAACATTGCGACGATACTTAAAGCCAATGGTTGACGCGAGGATTGATACGCTGATTTTAGGCTGTACCCATTTTCCCGTTTTATCAAGCATTATACGAAATGTTTTGGGAAACGGCGTAACGCTTATAAATATGGGCGAAGCCACCGCAAATGCAATAGACAAAATGCTTAAAGCCGGCAATAGCTTAAACGACGGCAAAAAAACAGCCGAGTACAAATTTTACGCAAGCGACAAAACAAAGTCGTTTGAAAAAACAGTAAAAATACTGCTTGGTAACTATGATAAAAATTTCCATATTGAACAGGTAGACATAGAAAAGGTATGAAAAAGGTTTTAGTAAAAGTAAAAGGAATTCAGATTGTTGACGGCAACGAAACCGTTATGGAGCTTACCACCGAAGGCACCTTTCGTAAGTTTGAAGGCGATTATATCGTCACCTATTCAGAAGAACAAGAGGGTGGCGGTAAAACAAAAACTCTACTCACAGTACAAAAAAACAATTCGGTGATTTTAGAGCGCCGCGGAGGTTTAAATTCGCGACTTATTATCACAAAAGGCGAGCGAAACAACTGTCTTTATGCCATTCCGCAAGGCAGTTTAACGCTTGGTATTTACGGTAAAGAGGTAACATCAACGCTAACAGAAAACGGCGGATCGTTAAGAATGGCTTACAACATTGATGCCAATCTTACGCCAATTAGCGAAAACATAGTAGAAATTACAGTGGAGGAACGATAAAATGTCAGTTTTAGTAAGTGAAGCAAAAAAACAAATTGAAAATTTGCTAATTAACGCGGCAAATACCGCAATTAAAAACGGAGAATTACCCGAATGTGAGCTTGCGCCCTTTAAGGTAGAGGTTCCCGCCGACCGCAAAAACGGCGACTATGCAGTAAACGCGGCTCTTGTGTGGGCTCGCGGCTTTAAATCGGCTCCTCGCGTTATTGCCGAAAAGTTAATGGCAAACATAGATTTTAATGGAACGTTTATCGAAAAATATGAAATTGCAGGACCCGGATTTATAAATCTTTTCTTGTCGGACAAGTATTATGCCGAAATTATTGCCGATGTTATCACAAAGGGCGGTGACTACGGTAAAAGCAACTACGGCGAAGGTAAGCGCGCACTTGTAGAATTTGTTTCCGCAAATCCAACAGGTCCTATGCACATAGGCAATGCCCGTGGCGGCGCGTTAGGTGACTGCTTGGCGGCTGTTCTCTCTGCCGCAGGCTACTATACCGAGCGTGAATTTTATATAAACGATGCCGGCAATCAAATTAACAAGTTTGGTCTTTCCCTTGATTTAAGATATCAGCAAATCTATGCCGATGGCATTGAAATGCCTGAGGATTCTTACCACGGCGACGATATTATTGCTCACGCAAAAGCTTTTGCTGAAATTCACGGTGACAAGTATATGTCAGCCGACGAAGCAACACGCCGCAAGGCTTTAGTAGTGTTTGCGTTGCCTAAAAACATTCAAGGCCTCGAGGACGATCTTGGTAAATACCGAATTAAATATGACACCTGGTTCCGTGAAAGTACCCTTCACAATAATGGCGAAGCCGCTCGTATAGTAGAATTACTTAAGCAAAGCGGACATACCTACGAGCAAGAAGGCGCCCTTTGGTTTAAGGCAACCGATTTTGGCTGTGACAAAGATTTTGTTCTTGTTCGCGCCAACGGTGTGCCCACCTATGTTGTGCCAGATATTGCTTATCACTACAACAAGTTAGAGGTTCGTAAGTTTGACAAGGCTATCGACATTTTGGGGGCCGACCATCACGGCTATGTGCCTCGTCTTAAAGCGGCGCTAACCGCTCTCGGCGTAGATGCTGACCGACTTGACGTTGTGCTTATGCAGATGGTACGTCTTGTACGTGACGGCGAGGTTATAAAGGCTTCAAAACGTTCGGGTAAAGCAATTACGCTTGTAACACTTCTTGACGAAGTGCCGATTGATGCCGCAAGATTTTTCTTTAATTTGCGCGAGCCAAACTCTCACTTTGACTTTGACCTCGACCTTGCAGTAAGCGAGTCAAACAGCAACCCTGTTTACTATGTTCAGTATGCGTATGCCCGTATATGCAGTATTTTGCGCAACTTGGCAGAAGACGGCATTACAAAACGCGACTGTACCGCCCAAGAGCTATGCCTTCTCACTGCTCCCGAAGAGCGTGAGCTTATTATTCATATTTCAGCTCTTACCGACGAAATTATTCAGTCAGCAAAATCTTATGACCCTGCGCGCCTTACACACTATGTAAACGAGCTTGCTACAAAGTTCCACAAATTTTATGCCGCTTGCCGTGTTAAAGGCGATGACGAAGCTCTTACACAAGCCCGTCTTAACCTTTGCTTTGCTACAGGCATTGTTATTAAAAACGTGCTCGATATGATGAAAATTTCCGCTCCCGAGAAAATGTAAAAAGAAAGGATAACCTGCTATGAAAATGGACAATCGTAATTTAACAATGCTTATGGACCTTTATGAAATGACCATGGCAAACGGTATTATGCAAAGCGATATGCGTGATACTGTCACATATTTTGATATGTTTTTTCGCCGTGTGCCCGACGCTGGCGGTTATGCTATTATGGCGGGTATTGAACAGCTTATAGATTATCTTAACAATTTGCATTTTGACGATAGCGATATCGAATATCTTAAATCGCTTAATCTATTTTGCGATGAATTTATCAACTATCTGCGCGATTTTAAGTTTTGTTGCGATGTATGGGCTGTGCCCGAGGGTACGCCTATATTCCCAAACGAGCCTATAGTTACCGTTCGCGGTCCTGCCATTCAGGCAATGCTTATTGAAACTATGGTACTGCTTACCATAAATCATCAATCGCTTATCGCTACCAAGGCAAACCGTATTGTTCGCGCGGCAAAGGGACGTCCTGTTATGGAATTTGGCGCTCGACGTGCGCAAGGCGCCGATGCCGCTTACTATGGCGCTCGCGCCGCCATAATTGGTGGATGTAGCGGTACCTCCGACATTAAAACCGCCAAAGATTTTGGCACAAAGGCATCAGGCACTATGGCACACAGCTGGGTACAGCTTTTCCCCGACGAATATACCGCATTTAAAACCTATGCCCAAACCTATCCCGACAGCTGTATGCTGCTTGTAGATACCTATAACGTTTTAAAATCAGGTATTCCAAATGCTATAAAGGTGTTTGATGAGGTTCTAAAGCCGAGCGGTCACAGACCTCTTGGTATTAGAATTGACAGCGGCGACATTGCATATCTTTCTAAAAAAGCGCGCCAAATGCTTGACGCAGCAGGCTACCCCGATGCTAAAATATGCGTTTCTAACTCACTTGATGAGCATCTTATTCGCGATATGGATATACAGGGCGCTTGTATTGATAGCTACGGTGTTGGTGAACGCCTTATTACCGCTTCAAGCGAAGCTGTTTTTGGCGGTGTTTATAAGCTTGTTGCTACCGAAAAAGACGGTGTTATAACACCTAAAATAAAAATTAGTGAAAATATTGCAAAAATCACCGTTCCGGGTGTTAAAATTCCATGGCGTCTATACGATAAAGAAACCAACAAGGCAATAGCCGACGTTATTACCCTTAATTACGAAAAGATTGACGACTCAAAGCCTTATGAAATTTTTGACCCTACTTACACCTGGAAGCGCAAAACCATTACCAATTTTAAGGCTCGTAAATTACAAGTAAAGATTTTTGAAGAGGGTAGACAGGTTTACACCTCACCATCTGTGTCAGAAATTGCCGCTTTACGCGAAGAGCTTGTAAACAACCTTTGGGACGAAGTTAAGCGTTTTGAAAAACCGCACACCTATTACGTTGACTTAAGTCAGGATTTATGGAATCAACGTAACGAGTTGCTAAATAATGCAAATAAAAAATAAAGGGAAGATAAAAATGAAAAAATTTTTTTGTTTAATTCTTTGTATAATTTTTGCGTTTTCTCTTTCTGCTTGTGATAAATCCGCAGGCAAAAAATCAGATCACAGCGTAGATGTAGTGTATTACGCAAAATTAGGTCAGTTAAACGACCTTGATTACAGGCTTGGTGACGATATTGAAAGCACAAAAACAAAGCTTTCTGAAACGGCCGATGACCATGGCGGTTCAAATTATTTTGACTATACATCGGGCGATTATACCGTTATGACCGACGGAACAGTTTATTGTAGCTACAAAACCGATGATTCGGCGGCTGGCATTACACATATTGCAAAAAGTGATGATGTTTACGGCTTTGCCATCGGCACAATTTCTACTCAGGTGCGAGAAACTATGAGCACTATGGGATATGATGCTACCGAACGCGAGGCAACCCGCGACGAAATTTTCTTTTTGCCTGCTGCGGCCGATATGACAGTTTTGGAATATCAAATTAAAGAAAACAAGGTGCTTTTTATATTCCAAGAGCATGCACTCGGCACAACTTTAATAACTAAAAAATAATTTTCAAAAATCAGGAGACCCTTATTCTTATGTTGTTAGACGAAAAACAAATAAGCGGCAACTTTCCCGCGCTTGCGTTGCGCGGACTTGTCGCTTTTCCAAATATGTTGCTGACGCTTGATGTCGGCAGAAAAAAATCGGTGCGCGCGCTTGAGGTCGCAATGGACAAAAACCTACCGATTTATCTTGTTACACAAAAAGATATCGCGGTTGAAGACCCAAACAAAACCCATCTTTATGATATAGGTTGTCTTTGTCGCGTGCGTCAGGTTTTAAAAATGCCCGACGGCGGAGCAAAGGTGCTTGTAAAGGGTGTTTATCGCGCACGTCACCTTAATTTTGCCGATAACGGCTCTCATTATATTGCCACTATTGAAAAGTGCGAGGATAAGCCAATACGCAACCGTGAAGTTTATATTGAAAGTCTTATCCGCCGCATTAAAGCCGAGTTTGAACGATACGCTTTTGCCTCGCAAAATCTACCCGAGGACGTTATTCTTAATGTGGCAAAAAGCGATGACCTTGGTTCACTGTGCGATTTTATTGCATTTAACATTCCCGCTCCTTTTGACGATAAGCAATACGTTCTTGAACAGCTTAATATTACATCTCGCGCAAAAATTTTGATCGAGCTACTTGTAAAAGAGCGCGAGGTTGCCGAAATTGACAACCGTATCGGTCAAAAAACACGCGCCGTAATTGATGAAAATCAACGCGATTATTATTTGCGAGAGCAAATGAAAATAATCAGCGAAGAGCTTTATGGCGACGATGCCGCTAACGAAATTGATGAATACCATCGTAAAGCCGCCGCGCTTGATGCTACAGATACCATTAAAGATAAAATTCATACCGAAATTAACAAGCTTTCAAAAATGCCGCAGGGCGCTCACGAAAGCACCGTTTCACGCGCATATATCGAGGCGTGTTTATCACTTCCTTGGAATAAGTGTGACAATACCGTTGTAAATATAAACAAAGCGCAAAAAATTCTTGATCGTGATTTCTACGGTATGAAAAAGGTAAAACAGCGTATTTTAGAGGCACTTTCCGTATATGCCTTATCTCCCGATTCAAAGGGCAACATTCTTTGCCTTTATGGTCCTCCGGGTGTTGGTAAAACTTCTATTGGTAAAACCATAGCCGAATGTATGGGACGTAAGTATCAACGAATTTCATTAGGCGGTATGCACGACGAGGCCGAAATACGCGGTCACCGTAAAACATACATAGGCGCTATGATGGGTAAAATTCTTACTGCCATTAAAAATGCGGGCACATCAAATCCACTTATATTGCTTGACGAGATTGATAAACTCGGCTCTGATTATAAGGGTGACCCCGCAAGCGCACTTTTAGAGGTTTTGGACCCCGAGCAAAACTGTAATTTTACCGACAATTTTCTTGAAATGCCATACGATTTAAGCCGTGTTGTTTTTATAACAACGGCAAACTCGCTCGATACAATTCCCGCTCCCTTGCTTGACCGTATGGAGGTTGTATCGCTTGACGGATACACCCGCGAAGAAAAATTCAACATCGCAAAACGCCATATCGTACCACGTGAAATTGCTTCTCACGGATTATCTAATAAAAGCTGTCATTTTGCTGACAGCGCGCTTTACAGCATTATAGATTTTTATACACGCGAGGCCGGCGTTCGTAAATTACAGCGTACCATTGGTTCTCTTTGCGGCAAAGCGGCAAAGCAAATCGCCGAAGGTAGCGCAAAAAAAGTAACTATAAAGGCAGCCGATCTTGAAAATATGATAGGACATAAAAAATACCGTCCCGAAGTTATTTTGCCTCGCGATGAGGTAGGCATTATAAACGGTCTTGCTTGGACACAGGTAGGCGGCGAAATTATGCAAATGGAGGTTGCCGTGCTACAAGGTAGCGGCAAAACCGTACTTACAGGTAATCTTGGCGATGTTATGAAGGAATCAGCCGAGGCGGCTATTACATTTGTTCGCGCAAATGCCCAAAAATACGGCATAGATGTAGAATTTTACAAATCTCGTGACATTCACATTCACGCAACCGAATCCGCCGTACCAAAGGATGGTCCTTCAGCAGGCGTTACCATTACCACAGCACTTATATCCGCACTTACAAACCGTCCCGTGCGTCGCGATATTGCTATGACGGGCGAGGTTTCTATTCGCGGTCGCGTGCTCGCTATAGGCGGTCTTAAAGAAAAAGCTATGGCGGCATATCGTGGCGGAGTAAAACAGGTGTTTATTCCGTACGATAATATTCCCGATATAGATGAGGTTGACGAAAAGGTACGTGAAAATGTAGAATTTATTCCCGTACAGTACGTAACCGAAATTATAGACCGCGCACTTTTGCCATTGGTTGAAGAACCAAAAGAAAAAACAACCTTTATACCAAAGGAAGCCACAAAAGCAACAGCTATAAGAAATTAAAAAAGAAGGTGACTGTTTTGAACTGGAACAAGGTGGATTTTGAAGCCGCTTTTGGCACGCTTGAGCAACTTTTTCAATCAGATTTACCCGAAATTTGCTTTTCGGGTCGTTCAAACGTGGGTAAATCATCGCTTATTAATAAAATTTTAAACCGTAAGTCTATTGCCCGTGTTAGTTCAACCCCAGGCAAAACAGTTACTATCAATTTTTACAAATTAGACGAGCTTCGACTTGTCGATCTACCCGGCTATGGATATGCCAAGGTTGCCGATAGCGAACGTGAACGCTGGGCAGAATTAATGGAAGGATACTTCCGCACCAATCGCAATATTAGGCTGTGCTTGCAGCTTATTGATATGCGCCATCCTGCTACTGATTTTGACATTTCTATGCTCGAATTTTTAGCGCATTTTGAAATTCCATATGCAGTTGTTTTAACCAAATGCGATAAATTAAATAAATCCGAGTTTAATAAACGTTTATCATCGCTTAAAGAAGAACTTGGTGACTTAGGCAGTAATGTCAAGATTATTCCGTTTAGCGCACTCAAGGGTACAGGCGCCGATGACGTGCGTAAAGCAATAGAAGTCGCTATAGGAGAAAACTGATATGAATTTTACCGAAATTGCATCAACCCGTCAATCCTGCCGCAGTTACGACAGCACAAGGGCGGTAGAACAACAAAAACTTGACGCTATACTAAATTCAGCCCGCCTTGCTCCCTCCGCCTGCAACGGTCAACCGTATCATTTAACCGTATGCACAGGTGATACCGCGCTAACGGTTGCAAAAGCAACACAAAGTATGGGGATGAACAAATTTACTTCAGACGCTCCCATAATGATAGTAATATCCGAGCAACCGTACGTTAAGTCAGCGGCTGTAGGCGCCAAGCTTAAGCACAACGATTACCGTTCTATCGACATTGGTATTGTTTCGGCATACATCACAGCCGAAGCCGCCGCGCAAAAACTTGGTAGCTGTATTTTAGGTTGGTTTGACAACGAAAAAATCAAGACGATATGCGAAATAGCAGGGGATGTACGGCTTGTTATTTGCATAGGCTATGCAAAATCGGATGACAAGCTTCGCACAAAAAAGCGAAAAGCCTTTGAAGATTTAATAAAATATAAATAATCGTTTTATATAATGCTTTTAGCGTAAAATCAGGGTGACTTTTGCCACCCTGATAATTTTTTCACAATTTTTTCTTGACTTTTTCTATGACGCGTCATATAATAGGACGTGTCACAGAGAATAAAAATAAATGAGGTGATGTTTTGGCAAAACGAGTTAACACTACAAAGCTTGAAATTATTAGAACCGCTTCCGAAATGATTCTTGAAAACGGTTATTCAAACACATCTGTGCGGTCAATCTGCTCTGACCTTGACATTGGACTTGGACATATGTCATTTTACTTTGCTACCAAGGAGCATTTGCTTGCCGAAATAGTAACAATGCTGTGCAATTTTCAATGGAAAATGATGCGTGAGGAGGCTAACGACGGAGTAAGCCTACTGTTAGCGCTTTGTCTTGAGCTTATGACAATGGCATCCGCTGCCGAGGAAGACCCTATTGCAAAGGATCTTTTTATATCATCCTATATTAGTCCGCTAACACTTGAAATAATTCGTAAAAACGATGCGGCACGTGCCAAAACCGTTTTTGCTGATTTTTGCCCTGATTGGACCGACGAACAATTTACCGAAGCCGAGGTATTGGTATCTGGCATAGAGTACGCTACGCTTATGACCACCGAAACGTCCTCTCCGCTTGACACACGAATTTCCGGCGCGCTTGACGCTATTATGAAAATTTATAACGTTCCTGATGAAATTCGCAAAAAAAAGATATCAAAGGTTCTTACTATGGACTACCGTAGCTTAGGTCGACGAATTTTTAAGGAATTTAAGCAATATATTAATGATGAAAACGAATTGGCTTTTGAAGAGCTTTTCACATAAAATAACGGAACGAATAAATTGGTTCCCTACAATATAAAATCCTTTGGAGGTAAAAATTATGAAAAAAACATTTTCAAAAATCTTAGCAGTAATTTTAACTTTTGTGCTTGTTTTTTCTGCAATGCCTGTAGCCTTTGCTGCCGATGAAATCGCAAGCGGTACCGCAGGCGAAGGCGTTAATTGGGTGCTTGACACAGATGGTACTCTCACTATCAGTGGTGAAGGCGAGATCGTAGTCGATTGGTATGCACCACCATGGGAAAGCTATATTAATGACATATATGTTGTTGATATTCAAGAGGGTATTACCAACATTCCAGACACCGCTTTTTACTATGCTGAAAATCTTGTAAGTGTAAACGTTCCCGCAAGCGTTACAAATATGTCCGAAAACGATACCAGTCCATTTTGGAATTGCTTTGCACTCAAAGAGATTAATGTTCACAAGGATAACGCAGCATATGTCAGTGTTAATGGTGTTGTCTTTAACAAGGATATGTCTGTTTTGTGTTACTATCCACCAAACAAGGCTGATTCAACATATACCATTCCGTCTAGCGTAACAACACTCGCTGCAAATTCTTTTAATTATACAAAGAACATCAATTCGTTAACCCTACCTGATACTGTTACAACTCTCTCAAACGAGTGTTTTCGTCACGCAAAAATAAAATCAATAATTCTCAATAATAATATTACCGTTATTCCCTGGAGTTGTTTTTCCTATTCTTCACTTGAAAGCATAGTAATTCCTGACAGTGTAGAAGGCATAGAATACGGCGCTTTTTATGATTGTAGCAATCTTAAAAACGTAACCATCGGCAGCGGTGTTAAGACTATTGCCGATAGCATTTTCCAATACTGTTATGAGCTTACCGCTATTCACTATAAAGGTAGCGAAGCGCAGTGGAACGAGATTGCAATTCATGAAGAAAATGAATATCTTAACAATATGGCAATTCACTATGTAACTGACGAAACGTATAAAGATGGCTTTGAGCCTGACTGCGAAACAGACGGTCACACAGGCGGTATTTACTGTACTGAGTGTGAAAATTATGTAACAGGAAACGTGATTTATGCGCCCGGTCACGATTTTGAGAACAGTATTTGTACCGTTTGTGGTAGCGAATGTAATCACCAACACTACGATTTTGACGGTATTTGCGATATTTGCGGTCAAAATGCTCCTATTGATGCAATAAACGTAGGTGAAACCAAGTCAGTATATATAAAAGAAAAAGAAGGTACAAATATAGTTACATTTACAGCAGCTCAAAATGGCACGTATGTACTTTCCTCAAACAAAGACGATATTAATATTGACCCTTACGTAACACTTTATGACAGCAATTGTAACGAAATAGGTGATAATGACGACGATGGTGGCGAATATAATTTTAAATTAATTTTTACCGCCGTAGCCGGTGAAACCTACTACTTTGAGCTTTCAAGCTATGATGCAGATTCTACATACGACATTACTTTTGATACGTATTATGCCTTTACTCATCAGCCCTCGGCAAAAGAACCTTATGTCGAATTTTCTTGGGATAATGCAGAATTTCAGTGGTATACCACAACACTAAACTCGATACCTATTACTTCAAACAACGCACAAGCCGTATCTTATGACTGGGGTAATAGCTCATACGACAGTCAAAACGGCTGGACAGGTGTAGTTAGCTCTCCCGATGGCGAGACTTCTGATTATGACTTTTTCACCGTGCCGCTCAAAGCCGGCGAAAGCATAATAGTAGAGCTTTTCGGCAATTATTCGGATGGCGTAGGTCTTTGGGATTATTCTCAATCCAAAGGTGTTTGGTATGACTTGACGGAAGATACTGAATATATCTTAACTGCTGAAAACGATGGTAATTATACCTTCTACACCTTCTCAAATACAGGTGATGTAACGGTAAAAGCAGATTTTGTTAAATTTGATTATAACAAAATTAACGGTCAGACCGACGCAGAGCTAAAAAATCTTGTTATTGGTACACGTTATGTCTGTCTTGCTACAATAGATGGTAAAACTGTATATTCTAACATATTTGAATATACATATTTTATAGCCCATCAGCCAATCTCTGCCGAGCCTTATGTAACACTTAACGAGCCGGCAAGTGATGCTAAATACCAGTGGTACAAATTAGAAGAAGGTGTTGGTGAACTTACCGATTTAGAGGTAGAGCCCTTTGCGATGAGCACCGGCGCTTCTTACGATAGCGAAACAGGTTGGACCGGTTACTATGATAGCGAAAACGGTAGCGCACATTTCTTTTACATTTCTCTTGCCGAGGGCGAATCAATAACTGTTGAAGCAACAGGTAATGTATCAGAAATAAGTATATACAATCCCGAATTATCTGAATATACACAAAGCGCTATTCCGGATGAAAACGGAACAGTTACCCTTACATCAATATATGAAACCGGCTATATTTTATCTGCCGTATGCGATCCCGACGCTACTATCAGAGCGTACGGCAATGCCTTATTCCAAACCGCTGTTGAAAATCAGACAACAGCCGCTTTAACAAATGCAGATAGTGGCGCAACCTATTTTTGTAAAGTAGACATAGGCAACAAAACGGTTACATCTGATACATTTGAATATAATTATGCTATCACACATCAACCTACAACATCAGAACCTTATGTAGAGCTAAACGATGATACCGATGCTACATATCAATGGTATTCAGCTACAGCCGAGGATGTTGAAATTACCGATCAAGACAGCGTGATTACCGAAACGGAGCAAACAGGGGTGCTTGCAACATATGACGCAGAAAACGGATGGAGCGGTATGCGAGCAAACGATGAAGTTATCATATACTTTGCTGCCGAATTTTACGAGGGACAAAAAATAACCTTCACCGCAAATGACAATGCCGCAGCCGTTGCTATGATGGATGTATTCTCTGTTTTATCGGGTGAAACATCTGCTATAGATGCCGAATTTGATGAAAACGGAACCGCAACATTGACCGTGCCATCCGATAGCGTATACATCATATTGGTAAACAGCGCTACCGACACCACCATAAAGGTATTTAACAAAATTTATAACTATTCTCCTATCGAGAACGAGAATGAATCAACGTTAAAAACATCCAACAACGGTATTTATGCCTGCGAGGTTACCTTTGCTGACGGCACAACTGAAATGTCAGATTTATTAAGCATAGAAAACAAAATTGGTGACGTTAACGGTGATAACAGAATTAACGGTAAAGACTATGCAATTATTTTGCAATATGTTAACGGCTGGGAAGTTGAAATTATTAAAGAGGCCGCCGATGTAAATTCTGATGGCAGAATAAATGGTAGAGATTTTGCAATGATTTTACAGTCCGTTAACGGTTGGGACGTAATTTTAGGATAATAAATTTATATAGTAAAACCCCTGCTGATTTAAATCAGCAGGGGTTAGTTTCAATTAAATTACATATTATCCTGAATATACTCAACAACCTGACCTACGGTTTTAAGTGATTCAATTTTTTCATCAGGAATTTCTATTTCAAACTCGTCTTCAATAGACATAAGCATTTCTACAACGTCAAGACTGTCAGCACCAAGGTCATCTTGAATATCGGTGTCCATTGTGATGCTGTCAATATCAGCATCAAGCTGATCAGCTAAGATTTGTTTCATTTTTTCAAATACCATAAAATTTTCCTCCATATAAAGCGTCTCCGCTAAAAATTTTTTCTTATATAAAAATAATATGTGCTATTTGCTTTTTTGTCAATAGTTTTTTATAATTTTTTTGATTATAAAAAACAAATTATATATTGATTTTTTATGGTGTTTTTGTTAAAATTATAAAGGAATATTATTACAATGGAGGTATGTTTATGAAGGCCATTATAAACGGTAAAATTATACTTAAAGACCGTATTGTTGAGAAT
The DNA here is from genome assembly GCA_017437005.1 of Clostridia bacterium. Classification (GTDB taxonomy): domain Bacteria; phylum Bacillota; class Clostridia; order Oscillospirales; family Acutalibacteraceae; genus UBA737. Next base: position 16,393 of record JAFSBZ010000006.1, read on the forward strand.
ATGGCGCTTCTTTACAGCGATGTAATAGAGGGCGTTGTATCAACCGACCAGATACCTGCCGATGCACAAGTTATAGATGCTTGTGGTGGATATGTATCGCCGGGTCTTATTGACATTCACATTCACGGCTATCTTTCAAAAGACGTTTGCGACGGCGAGGAAGAAAGTATTCGCACAATTGCAGGTGGCATTGTTAAAAACGGTGTTACAGGCTTTTTGCCAACTACTATGACGGTAGATATGACGGTTATCCGCAAAGCGCTTGAGGTTTGCCGCAATTTAAAAGAAGAAAGCAAAACTTGGGCAGGCTCTACAATTTTGGGTTGCCACGCTGAAGGTCCTTTTATATCTGAGAGCAAAAAGGGTGCTCAAGACCCAAAATACATACTCAAGCCTGACGCTAAGTTTGTAAAAGAATATGCTGACATCATTAAAATTATCACCCTCGCACCTGAATGTGATACCGATGATTTTGCCGCTATTCGTGAAATAAGCCGCGATACCGATGTTGTAATCTCTATGGGTCACACCAGCGCTGATTATAATACTGCTATGGCAAGTACTACAGCAGGTGTTAAGCACGTGACTCACTTGTTTAATGCTATGACTCCTTTGGCTCATCGCGCTCCCGGTGTTGTTACTGCAGCATTTAACAGCGACGTAACAACAGAGGTTATTGTTGACACCTTCCACGTAAATTCTTGTTTTTATGATTTGCTTTATAAAATAAAAGGTAGAAAGCTTTGCTTTATTACCGACTGCTTACCCGCAGGCGGTTTGCCTTATGGCGAATATACCTTAGGCGGTACAAAAATTATTTATAACGATATTGTATGCCGACTTGAAGACGGCACCGTTGCAGGTAGTGTATTACCACTTAACAAGGGTGTATGGAACGTTTACACCAACTCTAACATTCCACTTAACGAATGTGTAAACGGCGCAACACTTAACCCTGCTACTGCCATTGGTGTTGATGACCGTAAGGGTTCACTTGACGTAGGTAAGGATGCTGACATTATTATTACTGATGACAGCTTTAATGTATTAAAAACCATTATTGGAGGAGAAATCAGATATGAAGCTTAAAGTAAATGCAAAACTCGACCCAAAATTTGCGCCAATGTCTATCGTTTGCCGCGAAATGCGTGAGGCAACTGCAGTAGACGGTCAGGACATTGTTATCGCAGTAGAGCGTAACAAGGGTTACACCACTACATACAAGACCCGTATTTTCAAAGACGGTACAGGAAAAGATGCCGAAAACTTTGCATTTGTAGAGCGTATTGTTAAAACTCTTTTGTGGGTTGCAGGCGGTTACAAAATCATTATTGCAGGTAGTGACACAGTAGCAGAAAAGATTAAAGAGGCTTACAGCTACGGTGGCGCACGTGACTTTGACGTTAAGTTTATGGAACGCGTTTACGAAGAAAAATTTAGCGTTTCAAGCGTTGCTCTTGCTGACGCTCCAAAAGATAAATCATCTGCTTCTCCGGTAGGTCGTCATCTTGACGGTTGCCGCATTGGTTTTGACGCAGGCGGTTCTGACCGTAAGGTTAGCGCAGTTATCGACGGCGAAAGCGTATATTCTGAAGAGGTTGTTTGGTTCCCAAAAACCAACTCTGACCCTGACTACCACTATCAAGGCATACTTGAGGCTATGAAAACAGCCGCTTCAAAAATGCCACGCGTTGACGCTATCGGCGTATCATCTGCCGGCGTTTACGTTGACAATCGTATAATGGTTGCTTCTCTCTTCCTTAAAGTTAATGATGATGACTTTGAAAAGAAAGTTAAGAATATGTACCTTGACGTTGCAAAAGAAATTGGCAAAAACATTCCGATTGAGGTTGCAAACGACGGTGACGTTACAGCACTTGCAGGTGCTATGAACCTAAATGACAATTCTGTTCTTGGTATTGCTATGGGTACTAGTGAGGCTGCAGGTTATGTTGACCCACAGGGTAACATTACAGGCTGGCTTAACGAGCTTGCATTTGCGCCTGTTGATTTTTGCACTGAAGCAATGGTTGACGAATGGTCAGGCGACTACGGTTGCGGCGTTAAGTATTTCTCACAAGACGGTGTTATCAAGCTTGCTCCTTACGCTGGTATCGAGCTTGACGAAAGCCTTTCTCCTGCCGAAAAGCTTAAGGTTGTTCAAAACCTTATGAAAGAAGGCGACGAAAGAGCGGCCGCAATTTACGATACTATTGGCGCTTACTTTGGTTATGCAATTGCATACTACAGTGAATTTTATGATATTAAGCACGTTCTAATTATGGGCCGTGTAACTTCTGGTAAGGGTGGCGAAATTCTTTTAGAGCGCGCACAAGAGGTTCTAGATCTTGAATTCCCTGAGCTTGCAAAGAAAATTAACCTCAATATTCCTGATGAAAACGCTCGTCGCGTTGGTCAGTCAGTGGCCGCCGCAAGCTTGCCAAAGCTTAACTAGTAATACTATTGGGTCGTCGAAGGCGCCGACCCCTACAACAAAACCGAGCAGAAAATCTGCTCGGTTTTTTGTTATTCGGTATAAAATTCATCATCAGCCCATTTTGCAGGATTGTTTTCAATATATTGCCAAATTTCTTGATAATCTTGGTCGCCACGAATGATATGGTCGTAAAATCTTGGTTGCCAAATTGCCTTACCTATTTGTTTTGTTATATAACCCTTGGTTTGCTGAATTACTCTATCAATTGTAGGGACGACCATTGGTCGTCCGCCGTTGACTGAATGTATTTGCAACAAAAGGTGTATATGATTTGGCATTATTACATATTTATCGACGGTTATATTTTTATAAATGTTTTCAATATTTTTTATCGCAATATTCACTATTTTTCCGTTTTTATTCAGGGGAATTTCTTGCAGACGAGCATTGCTCGTCCCTACGTTGTTCCAAAAATAATTTATCTTGTTCTTGGTGCAAATGGTAATAAAATACCCACCCGGTGTGTTATAATCGAAATTTTCCAATCTTATTTTTTTCGTTTTGGATATTTTTCTATATTTTCATAATTTCTTTTTATTACGTTTTCACCGCGCCAGGTGTATGCGCGATTTGTGGTATCTTCGCCAATGATATACTCATCACGATAACCGTCAATAAATTCTTTTATGTGCGTGCTTTTAATATTTTGATTTAATGGACATACATTTTGACAAGTATCACAGCCCCATAAAATATTATTTTGTTTTAAAATTTTAAGTTCGCTGTCGTCGAGTTTCTTTTTTTGGCTTAAATTAGATAAGCATTTTGTTTTGTCAAGACTAACAGGGCATACAACTTTACACTTACCACAATGACTGCATTCATTATAATTATTTTCACATTCTATATGCAAATCAGTTACTATTTCACCTAAAAACACAAAACTGCCGTATTCTTTTGTAATAAGCAGTCCGTTATCTCCCTTTATACCAAGACCTGCTACTGCGGCAGCATACACTTCAGGAATGGGTGAATTATCACAAAATGGTTCAAATTTGTTTTGTGAGTATTCTTCTTTAAGTTTTTTGCAAGCCGCCGATAACATCTCTCCGCAAATGATGTGGTAATCCGGTATTGCGGCATATCTGCTTAAAAATTTTGGCGCATTTTCTTTTACTCTATATGGAAAAGCGCACATTATAACTGTTTTTGAGTTATCGGGTATGCGATTTTTTGCTCTGCACTCAAGCAAATGGTCTTTTACATCACTAAAATCGCAAAAACCGACATTTTTAATGCCTGATTTGCTTAAAATGTCGGTAATTGTTTTTTTTATCATTTTCTTACACCTTCAAAAAAATCGGTAAGTATTTTTTTACATTCGTCCTCTTTTATTCCGCCATAAACAGTAGTTTCTGCAGCAAAAGGAAGCGCGGCTATGTTTGAAACTGAATCCATACAACCCATATTTAAATCATACGCACCAAAAACAACCTCGCTTATTCGAGCGTTAATTATTGCGCCCGCGCACATAGGGCAGGGTTCAAGTGTTACATATATTGTGCAATTATCAAGTCGCCAATCGCCAAGCGTTTTACAAGCAGCATTGATAGCCTCAATTTCGGCATGAGATAATGCGTTTTTCTTTTGCTCGCGCATATTATATCCTTCGCCTATAATTTTGCCGTCTTTAACAACAACCGCGCCAACCGGCACTTCACCCTCGGCGGAGGCTTTTTTTGCAAGTTCAATAGCTCTTGTCATAAAACGGCTGTTCATAATTTTCTCCTATATTACAAAATAAGAAAAAGCTTTTAAAAAATTAATAACAACAAATATAATTACTGCCCATGAAGTAAAAAAGTATATATACTTTTCTTTTTGAGTTACAATATCCTCTTTTGCTTCAATATTAAAGCTGTTATCTTTGTTTTTTGTAAACATTAAAACACCAAAAACTGCCAAAATTAAGCTAATAACAAGATACACTATATACAAAACGTTTTGCATATTTACACTCATTACATTTTGCAAATAAGTAAATATAACCGAAATAGCGTTATTTGCGCAATGTACTGCAATACACGGCCAGATGCTGTTTGTTTTTACATATATATAACCTAATATAAGTCCAACCATTATCGCAAATGGAATTTGCTCAAAATTGCCGTGCATAATACCAAAAATTATTGATGAAGAAATAATTGCAAAGCCCTCACCGTGCTTTTTTAACAAAGATAAAACAATTCCGCGGCAAGCAAATTCTTCAACAAGAGCCGGAACTATGGCAGTTGCAATAGATGATAATAAAAATCCAAACACGCCACTTGGATTATCTCCAAAATCTACCTCATAATCTATACCAAAACTTTCAAAAATAACTTCGGCATAGCTTATTGCTATATTAGCAAAAGAACAAAAGCCTATACCAAAAAATAAAAATGGTATAAACGTTCCTTTTTTTGCTTTTCCAAAAAGAACTGTTTGGTCAATTCTTATTCCTGCGCATTTTGCTGCAATAGAAAATGGCAGTAAAAACATAAGACAAGATACAATTATTTGTAAAATTTGCTGCATTGCAGGATTTTGTGAAAAATTTACTGCTTCATCAAATGTCATTCCGGCAACATTCGTAGTTAAAAAGACATATACAAATGACCATATATATCCTATTACCGAAATACAAATAGTCGGTATTCCCACAATCACACCAAGTCTACGAATATCTTTTTTAATTTTATATTCTTCTTGGATAATTTTATATAGAATAGACGATGTTTCACAAACTTCATCTTCCGAAGATTGTGTTTCGTTTTCATTTATGTCAAAATTATTATTTTTTTCTAACATAGAAATACTCCTTTTGAATATTTCCTCAAACCTGAAATATATATGTTCCCGCAATTGCGGGAACATATTTTAATTTTTTATTCTTCGCTTTCTACTGCGCCTGCATCGGCATCAGCAGCTTCGGGCGCATCGTTTACCTCAGCCTCATCGTGTTCCGCTTTAGCAACCGACAATATTCTTTCACCCTCGGCGACACGCATAACTCTTACACCCTTTGCAGGACGTGCAAATTCAGAAATAGTGTCACCAAATATACGTATAACTATACCGTTTGAAGCAATCATAATGATATCTTCGTTACGCTCAATAGGCAATACTGCAGCTACGTCACCGTATTTTTCTACACGGTAGTTTGTAAGGCCCTTACCGCCACGTGACTGCAAGCGATAATGCGAAATTGGACTAATACGTCCGTAACCCGTTTCTGTAACGGTAAGGATTCGTGTATCCTCTTTACAAAGAGCCATATCTACAACAATATCGTCATCTGCCATATTTATAGCCTTAACACCACGAGCAGTACGTCCCATAGAACGAACCTGATGCTCATTAAAGTGAATTGCTTTACCCTTTTTGGTAGCAACAAGCAAGTTATTATCGCCATCGGTCATTCTTACGTGAGCAAGCTCGTCACCCTCGTCAATAGAAATTGCAATAATACCGCTCTTACGTGTATTTTTAAAGTCAGAAAGCTTTGTACGCTTAACAACACCCCCACGTGTAATCATACAAATATATCTTTCGTCTTCATCGGTTGCAGTAACAGGAATAATAACGTTAATCTTTTCACCCGGCATTAATGGCACAACATTTACAAGGTTCATACCCTTTGAAGTACGTGAGCCTTCAGGAATTTCATATGCCTTTATACGATATACACGTCCAAGATTACTAAACAGCATAATACGGTCATGTGAAGAACATACAAACATATTCTCAACACTGTCTTCTTCACGGGTGGTCATACCTGTAATACCGCGGCCGCCACGATGCTGAACATTATATGTGTCAGAAGGTAAGCGCTTAATATATCCGTTAACTGTTTTTGTAATAACACATTCCTCAAGTGGTATAAGGTCTTCAATATCAACCTCACCCGCTACGTCAGAAATTTCGGTACGACGGTCGTCACTATATTTATCACGAAGATTAAGCGCTTCGGTCTTAACAATATCAAGAATTCTTTCACGTGAAGCAAGAATAGCGTCACATTCTTTAATAAAGTCAAGTTTTTCTTGTAATTCGTCAAGAATTTTTTGTTTTTCAAGACCTGCAAGCTTACCTAACTGCATTTGAACGATAGCGGTGGTTTGAATATCATCAAAACCAAAGCGATCGGTAAGTGCTTGTTTACTTTCGGGAATTGTTTTACTATTACGAATTATTGCAATAACCTCGTCAATAAAGTCAAGAGCTGTCTTCAATGCCTCAAGAATATGAGCGCGTTCAGCCGCCTTTTTGCGTTCAAACTCGGTACGGCGGCGAATAATCTCATACTGGAAATCAATGCTGTTTTGTAGCATTTCTTTAAGAGTAAGAATTTGTGGCTTGCCGTTTACAATAGCCAAAAGAATTGCGCCAAAGGTTGACTGCAACGCAGTATAGCTGTAAATCTTGTTAAGAACTACCTGTGGGCTGGCATCACGCTTAATATCAACAACAATACGCATACCGCCGTCACGCTTTGATGAGTAGTCAACTACATCATCTATACCCTCTATCTTCTTTTCGGCAGCAAGGTCATAAATATGCTTAACAAGGTCTTTTTTACGTACCTTATATGGAATTTCGGTAATAACTATACGAAATTTTCCGTTTTTGGTCTCTTCTATTTCAGCCTTACCACGAACAACAATTTTACCGCGACCTGTAGCGTATGCGGCGCGAATACCGCTACGACCCATAATAATACCACCTGTTGGAAAGTCGGGCCCTTTTATATGCTCGCAAAGCTCGGGTAAATCTGCATCTGGGTTATCTATAAGACAACACATTGCATCAATAACCTCACCCAAATTGTGAGGTGGAATTTCGGTAGCCATACCAACGGCAATACCGCTTGAACCGTTTACAAGTAACTGTGGAAAACGAACCGGAAGAACCTCGGGCTCTTCGAGTCGATCATCGTAGTTAGGTAGCATATTAACGGTATCTTTTTTAATATCGTCAAGCATACTGTATGAAAGACGGTTCATTCTTGATTCGGTATAACGGTAAGCAGCAGCGGGGTAACCATCTATATTACCAAAGTTACCGTGACCATCTATAAGAGGATAACGGAGTGAGAAATCCTGTGCCATACGTACCATAGCATCGTAAACAGAGGCGTCACCGTGTGGATGATAACGACCAAGCACTGTACCAACTGTATCGGCACATTTACGGTATTTACTTTCAGGAGAAAGTCCATTTTCATACATTGTATAAAGTATACGACGGTGAACAGGCTTTAATCCATCACGCACATCAGGAAGTGCACGGCCTACAAGCACCGACATAGAATATTGCAGCATACTGCTTTTAACTTCATCAGTAATCTCAACAGGAACAATATTTGTTTCTTCACTGCTGGGCCAATAAATATTTTCTTGTTTTGCCATTTTTCTCTCTCCTTTCCTTAAATATCCAAATCAGTCGCATAAATTGCGTTATCTTCAATAAATTTACGTCTGGGCTCTACCTCTTCACCCATCAAAATTGTAAAGGTTTCGTCAGCCAATGCGGCATCGGCCATAGTAACCTGCAAAAATGTTCTATGCTCGGGGTCAAGTGTAGTCTCCCAAAGCTGTGTAGGATCCATTTCACCAAGACCTTTATAACGCTGAACGTCAACGCCTGCACCAAGTTCTTCAACCTTTGCAGCCTTTTCTTCATCGGTAAATACGTCATAATGTTGTTTACCCTTTGAAATACGGAATAACGGCGGTTGAGCGAGATATATATGACCTGTTTCAATAAGCTCAGGCATATAACGGAAAAAGAAGGTGAGCAAAAGTGTTCTGATATGGCTACCGTCAACGTCGGCATCGGCCATAATAACAATTTTATCATAACGAAGCTTACTTATATCAAAGTTTTCACCAATACCTGTACCTAAAGCGGTAATAACAGGTGTTAGCTTATCGTTGCCGTAAACCTTGTCCTCACGCGCTTTTTCTACATTAAGCATTTTACCCCAAAGTGGCAAAATAGCCTGATATGTTGCATTTCTGCCTTCAACAGCACTACCACCCGCAGAGTCACCCTCTACGATGTATATTTCTGTTTTGGTTGCATCGTTAGAAATACAGTCGGTAAGCTTTTCGGGCATACGTGTTTTGCTACCAATACCTGCTTTGTTACGAGAAGCTTCACGTGCCTTTTGAGCAGCCTCACGAGCATTTGAAGCGGCAATAGCCTTATCTATAACAATTTTTGAATCAGCAGGATTTTCTTCCAAGTATTTGTAAAGCTGGTCATTAACAATATCACGAACCAATTGACCGATAGATGTATTACCAAGCTTTGCTTTTGTTTGGCTTTCAAATTGCGCATCGGCAAGCTTAACCGATACAACAGCTACCAAGCCTTCCATAATATCATCAGCTTTAAGATTATCGGATGATTCCTTTAATTTTTTAAAGTCGTGAGCATATTTATTTACAACACGTGTGACAGTTTGACGGAAAGCCTGTTCATGAGTACCACCGTCAATTGTATGTAGCGTGTTAGCAAAAGAAAGAATTTTGTTATCATAAGCTGTAGACCACAAAAGCGCAATTTCAGCCATTTCGTCGCCCTTTGAACCTGAAAGATAAATAACATCATTAATAAGACTTTCTTTTTTTATACCTGCGAGCAAATACTCAACGTAAGATTTTATACCGCCTTCAAAACAAAGGTCATCACTTTTGCCGATTGTTGCAATATTTTCATCAGTACGCTTATCAGTAAGAACTACACGAATACCTGCATTAAGAAATGCTTGTTCACGCAAACGATTAAGTAAAATATCATAATCGTAAGTAGTAGTATCGGTAAATATTGTTGGATCAGGCTTAAATGTAACTGTAGTACCTGTTTCGGTAGTATCGCCAATTATATCAAGATCGGTAACAATAGCGCCTTTTTCATAACGCTGCTTATAAATATGTTTACCGTCTTTTACCTCAACCTCAAGCCAATTAGAAAGAGCATTAACTACCGAAGCGCCAACACCGTGTAAACCGCCCGATACCTTGTATCCGCCACCTCCAAATTTACCACCTGCGTGAAGTATTGTAAATACAACAGTAACGGTAGGAATACCTTTTTGAGCATTTATACCAACTGGTATACCACGTCCATTATCACTAACGCGTATAATTCCGTCGTCTAAAATTTCTACATTTATTTTAGTACAATAACCTGCAAGCGCCTCGTCTATTGAGTTATCTACTATTTCATAAACCAAGTGATGAAGACCACGTTCACCGGTAGAACCTATGTACATACCGGGGCGTTTTCTTACAGCCTCAAGTCCTTCTAAAACCTGTATAGACGATTCGTCATATTTTTCGGTTACGGGTAAATTCATTTCTTCGCTCATTTTTAATCTCCTTTATTATAATGAGTCTATATATCCTGTGCGTTTAAGCAAGGTTGATGATGATATTTGTGAAATATATATTTTTGCATCTTTTACTGTTTTTCCTGCAATTACAAAAGAACGCGGTAAATCATAGCTTATTGTTATTACTCTACCTTCCTTTTCGGCGCGATTCAAAAATTCGCGTGTTCTTTTTGAAATTGAGGTGTTTTCAAGATCAAAAATTCCAATAATCTCACTTGTGGGAAGCATTACGTTGTTACCTAAATGAATATACATTAAATTACACCGCCGCTTTTAATTTTTATAACCTTGCCACTCATTAAATTTTTAAAATTTGATGTGTCACAACAAGTTATAAATGATTGCCAGTTTCTGATATGATTTAAAATATAGTTCTGCCTGTTTTCATCAAGTTCACTCATAACATCATCAAGCAAACAAATAGGGTACTCACCGCTTATTTCTTTTATTACTTCTGCGCCTGCAAGCTTCAGTGCTAATGCAATACTGCGCTTTTGACCCTGTGAGCCAAAATTACGAGCAGATATACCATTAATTTTAAAAATTATATCGTCGCGATGAGGCCCAACAGAAGTAGTAGATGTAAACATATCAATCTCACGTGAAGTAATAAGCTTTTCAATATTTAAAATTTCTTCATTTTTAGAAATATAAAAAATTTCTACATTTTCTTTTCCTGATGAAATGCCGTTATAAATTTTTGAAACATACTTATTTAAAATTTCTATGTATTTTTTACGATATGATATTATTTTATTACCCATATCTACAATTTCAGTTTCAAAAACATCAAGCATAATAGAAATTGTTTTATCATAACGGTAATCTTTTATTATTTTGTTTCTTTGCATTACTGCGCGGGAATAATTACGCAAAATTTCAATATAATTTGGATATAATTGTCCTATAGCCGTATCAAGAAATCTTCGCCTTTTATCAGGACCGTCAGTAACAAGAGTAAGATCAAGAGGAGAAAAAACAACAGCAGTATATTTTCCTGCAAGTGTAGAAGATGAAGGTAATTTTTTTTCGTTTAAAAACGCTGTTTTTTTATCATCAAATATAATCTGCGCTTGATTTTTAACTCCAAGCATTTCAAATTCGGTATAAATTTTAGCCTTTTGTTGCTCAAATTTTATAAATTCATTATCTTTTGAATTTCTAAAACTTTTAGCTCCCGAAAAAAGCCATAACGCTTCTATTATGTTTGTTTTACCCTGCGCATTTTCACCGCATATTACGTTTATTTCGGGGTCAAACTCTAAATTTAGATTTGTTATGTTTCTAAAATTTTGAATTTCTAATTTATTAACCTTCATTTTTTATAATAAATTTAACATCTTCAAACTCTACGGTATCGCCATTTCGTAATTTTTTACCACGCATGGTACAAATTTCACCATTTACAAGCACCATACCATCCTGAATTACCATTTTTGCCTGACCGCCTGTTCCTATTACACCCGAAAACTTTAAAGCTGCGTCAAGACGTATAAATTCATCTCTTATAAAAATTTCGTTCATTTATTTTAACCTCATAGGCATTATAAGATAAAGCATATCTTGTTTATTTTGATCCTCAGAAATTATAGTTACACCTGCATTTGCACCATTAAAATTTAATTTAATTTTTTCACATTCGCATGCTCTTAATGCTTCTAACAAATAACGACTGTTAAGACCCATCTCAAATTCGTTACCTTCAAGATTTATACTCATTTTTTCTTTTGCTCTGCCAAGAGCTGTCGAACAACTGATAATTAATTCATCTTTACCAAATGCGCAACGTATAGGTGTTGAAAAACTATCGTTTATAAGTAATGATACGCGTTCAACACTATCAATCATTTCATCACAAACAACAGTTGTAGACTGACTGTGTTCTGACGGAATAATTTTTTCATAATTAACAAATTCACCTTCTAAAAGACGTGAAATAAACACATAACCTGAAATTTTAAATAAAATAAGTCTTTTACCAACCTTAATTTCAACAGTTTCTGTATTTTCATCAATTAGTTTAACAACCTCATTTAAGGCTCTTCCTGAAATTATAAACTCAACATTTTTATCAATATCAATTTTTTTACTTCTTATAGCAAGGCGATATCCATCTATAGCAACAAATTGTAAAACACCGTCTTTAACCGATATATTAATACCTGTCAAAATTGGTCTTGTTCCTTCTATTTGAGATACTGCAAAAATTGTACCCTTTACAAGCTCACAAAAATCTTCACCATTTATATTAAGATTTTCACCCTCAGTAAGAGAAGGCATTTCAGGAAAATCAGTTGCTTCCATACCCATAATGTCAAAAACGGCTTCTCCGCTTCTTATATGACAAACCAAACGTTCATCACTTTCTATTTCAACATCAATACCGCGCAATTTACGAAGAATATCAGCGAGCAAGCGGGCATTTATAACAATATCGCCTTCTTCTTCACAAGAAGCATACATTTCCTTTTTCATACCCATTTCAAGATTATATGACGAAAGGGTTAATAATCCTTTTTCTGCCGAAAACATTATACCTTCTAAAACAGGCATAGAGCTTTTTAATCCTACAGTTTTTTGCATTTTTAAAACAGCATCTAAAAGTACTGAACGTTCTACACGAATTTTCATAAAATTCTCCTTTTTTTACAATAAAAAATATTATAAATATAACACTAATAATATTATTGTTAATTTGGTGGATAACTTATTTAAAACAACATTATATCTGAGTTTTGAGGTATTGATAAATATGTGTATAATTTTTTAAACAAGTTGATAAATTTTTTTAAATGTTAGAAATGTTTATAACTAATTGTTAATTACGGTTAATTTGGTGGATAACTTATTTAGTTTGAGCTTCTTAAATTTTTAATAATATCTTCAATAAGCTCTTTTTCATACGGCTTGTCCTGTAAAAACTTTTCAGTAGTTTGAACATTGTAAAGAACTGTTGTATGATCACGACCAAAAGCTTCGCCGATTTCTTCATAAGTAAGCTGTGTTATTTCTCTTGTAATATACATAGCAGCCTTACGCGCTAAAACCAAATTTGCTTTTTTTCTGCTTGAAAGAATTTCATTTTCAGAAACATTGTATGAACGGGCAACTTCACTTATAATTTTTTCTACTGTTATGGGTGCGTTTTCGGTATCGTTAATAATATCTTTTATAAAGCCCTGAACAATAGATATATTTGGTTTGCGATTTTCCATTTTTATAAGAGCGTTAATTTTTGTCATAACACCGGCAATTTGTCTTGTGTTTGATTTAATTTTTTCAGCAATATAAAAAACTATATCTTTATCAAGCTCAATATCAAATTGCTCTGCCTTACGATTTATAATACCCACACGGGTTTCAAAATCAGGAATTGTAATATCGGCAAGTAAACCTTGAAAAAGACGACTTTTTATTCTTTCATCAAGAGTTTTAACCTCATTTAAAGGACGGTCAAGCGTTACAATAATTTGCTTGTTATTTTCATATAAAGCATTAAATGTATTAAAAAATTCTTCCTGTGTTTGTTCTTTACCGGCAATAAAATGAATATCGTCTACCATAAGAACATCTGCGCTACGGAATTTTTTTCTAAAGTCATCAATAGTACCCATACCAAGCTGACCGCTATGTAGCGATTTAATAAGCTGGTTTGTAAAATTCTCACCGCGAACAAATTCAATTTTTTTGTGTGGATATTTTTTCTTGATATGATTTTTTATAGCAAGCAAAAGATGTGTTTTACCAACGCCTGAAGGTCCGTATATAATAAGCGGATTATATACAATGTTAGGATTATCAGCAACTGCTAAGGATGCAGCGTGAGCAAAACGGTTAGTAGAGCCTACTACAAAGTTGTCAAAGGTGAAAAATGATTCAAATGTTAAGCCTTCACATTCTTCTTCAACCCTTTTAATTTTTTCTTCTTCATCACCAACAATAAATTTTGCAGGAATTTTTATACCCATTACTTTTTCAATAGCGTCATTTATAATATCTTTATACACGCTTTGAATCATACCTTTTATATAGTCATTTGATGCAGATAAAACAAATTCCTCACCGGAAACAGATTCGGGTTTTAAATATTTAAAAAATGTATCAAATGCTATTTCAGAAATCTTAAGTTTACACTCTTCACAAACGGCGCTCCAAATATCATTTATAGAGTTTACAGCCATTTTAAAAACCCCCTTTTATATTTATATTATATATTTAAATAAAGATACTTATATAGTATAGCATAAGTTATCCACAATTTCAACATATTTTACTTAAAAAACACTGACAAAAATACGGAGAATATTTATTGCAATATTCTCCGTAAAATTATAATTTTTCTATCTTTAAAATTATAGCTTTTTCATCATTTATTTCAAATGTAATTTCGTAATTTGAAAATAAAAATTTATATTCTTTTATATCTTGCTTATAAGCAGGCTTTGGGTTTTGAGCAATAATATTTATTATGTTTTCTTTATCGTTGTTATTTATATTTTTAAAAACGTTTTCATCATATAAAACGTCTATTTTATAATTTTTAAATTCTTCACTAAAAGAGCCTTTTGCCAGTGGTTTACAATCACAGTAAGGAATATAGGGTTTTATATCGTAAATTGGCGTATTATCAAGCAAATCAACACCGCTTACAATTAAAATATTACCTTTATTTTTATCATTTTTAATACCTTCAAATTTAACGCAAGAAAGACCTAAATTATTAGGTCTAAAGGGTGAACGTGTTGCAAAAACGCCAACACGGGTGTTACCACCAAGTCGCGGAGGACGAACAGTAGGAGAAAATTCATCCTTATGATTTTTTGAAAAATCAAATATAAGCCACAAGTGAGAATATTCTTCTATTCCGCGTAAAGCGTCGGGATGTCGGTATTCTTTTTCAAAAATTATTTCACCTTTAATATTTTCAATTATACCGCTTTGCCGCGGAATACCGAATTTTTCTTTGAAATCGGTTTTTATAAAAGCAATTGGTTTTATATTCATAAAAAAGTCCTTTTAATTATTTCTATATTCTTTTGGTGTTATACCAACATATTTTTTAAATATATTAGTAAATTGCGAGGATGAATTAAATCCGCAATCATACGCTATATCAGTAATAGAAGCATCAGAGCTTTTAAGCAATCTCTTTGCGTGATTTATGCGCTGATTTGTAAGATATGAATTTGGCGATATACCAAAATGTTCAGTAAAAAGATGTCTGAAACGATCATAGCTGTAATTGTATTTTAATGAAAGTGTTTTAAAATTAATATTTTCATTTATATTACTGTCAATATAGTTTAATATTTGCTTCCAATTTATTTTTTTAGAAAATTCATCATTATTTTCTTGCTTTTGAGCAGCGTAAACAATTACCTGAGAAAGTGTTGATTCAATAAGCTGTTTTTTATATTTTATTTGTTCAAGTGAAAGATTACGTAGCTTTTGAAGTGTCTTTAAAAGCTTACCGTCGTTATCATAAAAAACACCTTCTTTTAATTCTATATCATCGATATCAAAATCAAAATGCATCCATATTATATCGCAAGAAACGGGGTCGTACTCGTTATGTGGCGTACCCATTTTATAAAAAGCAAAGTTACCTGGTTTATAATAAAAAATTTCATCATTTATTTTTGTTGTACCACTACCAGAAATAAAGTAGGTAAGCTCGTTTGCTCTGTGAGTATGCGTTTTTATTTTTATAGGTATCGAATGTTTAACGCGGTTTATTTGTTTTAATTCGCATTTTATCATACTATCACCATAACAATAATAACATTTTTTTAAAATAATGTAAATAGCCAAATTATAAATTTTATAGTCTTATTTTCGTATGGTATTAAAACGTAAAATAATAATATATTATTGGTGATAGTATGAAAAATATTTTTGCGTAGCATAGAGCCTTAAAGCTTATACGTCATTTTTCAAAAACAAAACACTACTTTTTGAAAACATAAAAAACAATTCTTAATGTTTTATTAAAAATAACGAATGGCAATTGTCATTCGTTATTTTTTGTGATATATTTTTAAAAAATAGAGGTGATTTTTATTAAAAAAATAAATAAAATTTTAAGCTTAATACTTACGGTTTTAATTTTAATAACAAGTGTTTGTTGTGTAAATGTTTTTGCCGACGCTAATTACCAAAAAGGTAAAATTAACAGCAGTAGCGGTAGTACAAAAATATATTCTCTACCAGGTACCACCGGTCACGAGGCAAATCCCGAAGATAAAAATAAATCGCAGTTATTAGCAACGCTTATAAACGGTACCGAAATACGTATTTTAGGCGAAGAATTAGACGGCGACGGAGATATGTGGTACAAAATCGCATATGGTGAAAATTTTGAAAATTTAGGCTATGCCTTTAATACACGTGTAAGCATAATTTATGACTACACCTTTGACGAAAACTTTGAAACAAATCTTTTAAATTTTCCCCAAAGCTATCGCGAGCCGCTTCGATTACTTCACGCGAAGTACCCAAACTGGCAATTTATGGCGCATAATATAAATATGTCTTTTAGTGATGTTGTCGAAGCGCAATACGGTGTCGATAATATAAAAAATACTCGCAAATGGGTCGAGCTTAATTATGGCGGCGATGAATGGAAGGATGTGCGCGGTTATGACCAGCAAACTGGCAGTTATATTACGCTCGAAACCCGTTGGACCTATGCTTCTCGTGCGGGAATAGAATATTTTTTAGATCCCCGTAATTCGCTTGACGAAAAAAATATTTTTGTTTTTATGCTACAGGCATATAACGGTAGTATGTATAACAAAGAAAGTTTGCGCGCGGTTGTAAAGGGTACTTTTTTAGAAAAAGGATATGACGGTAACGCCGATGCATATATAAACGATATTCTTTCCGCTTCTCAAAGCAGCGGTGTAAGCCCATACGTTCTTGCCGCTACCATTATAATCGAGCAGGGTGTAAACGGCACAAGTGGTGTAATATCGGGAAATTATACAGGATACGAGGGTTATTATAATTTCTTTAATTATTCCGCTTCAGGAAATACAGTAGACGAAATAACAAAATCTGCTCTTGCTTACGCTAAAGAAAACAACTGGAACAGTCGTACTGCCGCTATAATAGGCGGCGCAAAAAAATATGCCGACGGATATATTTCTATCGGGCAGGATACATATTATTATAAAGATTTTAACGTTGTTAATCAGGTTTGGTGGCATCAATATGCCGCAGCGCTTTATGATGCCTGGACCAGCGCCGCATATTTACAAAAAGGCTGTGTTTTAAATCAAGAAGCATCGTTAATTTTTACAATACCCGTTTATAACGATATGCCAAATACCCCTTGCCTACATCCGTCACAAGTACAAGAAGAACCTGACACATCAAACTTATATGATATAAACGCAGACGGCAAAACAAGCGGTCGCGATGCAGTTATACTTATGCAACATATAAATAACTGTGATGTAGATATTAACACCACAGCCGCCGATATAAATAATGACACAAAAATAAACAATAAGGATTATGTTTTACTTGTAAGATATTTAAACGGATGGGTAATATAATAAAAGCAAAAGAACTCGGAATTATCCGAGTTCTTTGTTTGTTGTATCTACTATTTCTCTAATAGAAAGGTTTTCTTCCTGAGTTATAAGCCTAATTAACTTGTCCTGTCCTTTTTTTGAAAGAACTGGCTTAGTAATTCGGTAAAACTTATCACTCAACCAATCTATACCTATGTTTTCCTTTGCTTCGCCGCGAGGTTCACATTCGCTTGATATATAGCAATTACCGTTCTTTGTCTCAATTTCAGCGCGGCAAATACGTTCCGCAGGAAAACGCGCATCTAATTTGTCATCTACCTTAAATTCAAGACGACTCATCATATCAATAACGGTGCTGTCATTTAAATTTTCTTCTAACACCTGTGTAAAACCAAAGTCACCGTGTATTATAGCCGAAGCTACGGGATAGGCGATATTATATTGCGCTTCGTCGGCGGTTTTAGGCACTATTTTTGAAAGCATACTCGCGCGCTTAAAGGTGTGAATAGTAACCTTTTTTATATTGTTTGGTAAAATGCCATGTTTATTTATCAGTTCTAAACACGCATCAATTGCAGGATGCGCCCAACGGCAACAAGGATAAGGCTTAAAATACAAATCCATAACCTGATATTTTTGACCTAAATCGTCAAGATAGTGTCGGTATTCATCCGCCTCAAGCATATGCTTGTTACCCGTAAATCCGCACAATGTATCAAGCACTGCCAATACACCCGTCATAACGCCAAACGGAACACCGTCTTTGTTCATCGAGGGGTACTCAACACTGCGAATTCCGGGAACTAAAGGCGCATTAAATTCGGCAACCGACAGCGCGTTGTTAAGCTGTTCTTTGCTAAAGCCCAAAATTTTGCCAACGCCTGCGGCAACACCCACAGCACCAAAGGTTCCGCTACTATGCGCATAGTTATAGTAATCCATCAAAGCGGTTCCCATACGAACGGTGGTTTCGTAAGCCACCAAAAGCGCCGTTAAAAATTCATCACGAGATATATTTTTTTCGTATGCGGCGGCAAGTATTGCGCCAACAAATGAAGTGCCTGGGTGAGCGCGCGTTATGTTGTGCCCGTCATCAATATCGTACGCGTTAGATGAATGTCCCATAGCGGTTGCGGCTCCCGCAAAACTAAAGCGTTCGTCCGAGCCTATAACGGCAATATCACCACTACCAAAAACACTTTTTGCAAGCTTAAGTCCTGCGGCAAACTGTTCGCTCTTACTTCCTACAATAAGCGCGCCAAACAGGTCTATCATACACCCTTTAAGGCGGTCTTGTACGGCACGTGGTAAATCTTGCCAAGAGGTATCAAGTATATAATTTTCCAGTTTATAATCGGTTTTAAAATTCATAATATTAAAGCTTTATAAAGTTATTACTTTTTGTAGTGGTCGCGGGTGGAGCAAAATCAAGTTTGCGGTCAGCAATACCCAAAATATCTTCAGGTCTAATCCAAGGCTTGTTTTGAATAGCACTTGTTTCTTCGTGGGTAAGATAGCCCTTATATGCTGTAAGCGAGCGGCGAATAAAGCCGTCACGCACGCAAGCCTCGGTAAGTCCGTTATTCATAATGTTTAAAAGAAGTGGTAGAGTTTCAGCCGCCAAAGCCACGCTTGTCGAGTGTGCAACCGCGCCCGGAATATTACTTACACAGTAGTGAACAACGCCATTTACTACATAGCGTGGGTCGTCATGGTGGGTTTCGTGGCTTGATTCAATAGCGCCCGGATCATCGTTAGAAATATCAACAAGCACACTGCCTTTTTCCATAGTTTTAAGCATTTCCTTATCAATAAGAAAATCAGTGCGTTCTTTTGGCCATTTAACACAGTTAATAACCATATCGGTTTGAGGTAAAAGTGCGGCAATTGCCTCTTTTGTGCAAAACATGGTATCAATTTTTTGATTATAACGGTCAGAAAGCATACGTAAAACGCCCGCGTTAATATCCATAACGGTTACTTTTGCACCCAAAGCATAAAGCACAGATAATGCACCCTGCCCTACAACACCGCCGCCAAGAATCAGCACGTTCATACCGGGTGCTCCTGCAAAGCCGCCTACAAATTTGCCTTTACCGCCATTTATTGTAAGCATTGATTCAAGGCCAAAAAGCGCACCCTGTTTACCTGCCGCTTCACAGTTTGGTGAGCCGTAACGGTGAGAGTCCTCTGCAGTAAGAGCAATACATTTTGATTTAAGAATTGCGTCTACTTCTTCGGGGTGACCTGCGGGATGAATACAGCAGTAAACCAACTGATCCTCACGCAATAGGTCATATTCGCAAGGGAACAATTCTTTAACCTTTGCCAAAAAGTCGCAACGGGCGTACATTTCTTCCATAGTATCAACTATTTCGGCGCCTGCGGCCTCATATTTTTCGTTAGAAAAACCGGAGCCTACACCACAATCGCGTTGTGCCAAAACCGTATGACCTGCCGCTACAATAGATGCCACCTCAACAGGTGTACAAATTACTCGGTTTTCACCTTCTTTAATGTCCTTTAAAACACCAAATACCATTTTGGTTTCCTCCAATATATTTAAAATTTTAAATTATAAGCTATCTTCGCTGTATTCTCCAAAGCCTTCGCCCAAAACCTCTTTTGCATCGGTTACTATAACAAAGCCTTTTGGGTCAAGCTGCATAACAATCGTTTTTATACGCGCTATTTTATTTGGTCTTGCCGCACACAAAAGCACGTTTTTTGTATTGCCGGTAAATGCGCCTTTGCCACTTATTATGGTAGCGCCAAGCTCCATATCCATAAGCTTTTTGGTTATATCGTCGCTTTTATCGCTGATTATGTAGGCAAGCTTGGCATTTACCGAGCCATATACCACCATATCCATAGCAATGCTTGAAATGTACATAGCTATTATGCCGTAAAGCGCGTTGTCTAAACTGCGAAAAGTAAGCGCATAAATGCAAATAACTGCTATGTCAATAAACAAACACAGCTTGCCTATAGAAATGCTTGGAAATATATATTTAAGCAGTCTTGCCGCAAGCTCAGTACCGCCTGTTGTTGCGTTTTTAAGCATCATAAGACCTAATGACACGCCAAGCAATACGCCGCCGTAAATACAGGCAAGCAGCGGTTCGGTAGAAGGAAAAGTAAAAAGCATATTTATTCCGTCTATCATAAGCGAGCTTACAAAAACTGCATACACCGATGCAAACAGTATTGACCAGCCCTGCTTTTTTACACCCATAATCATAAGCGGCACATTCATTACAAATACGGTTGTACCTATAGGAAAAAACGGTATAAATCGGTTTATTACCTGTGCAATACCCGTAAAACCGCCCATTGCAAGATTGTTTGCATCAAAAAAACAGTTAAAAGCAAAAGCGTATAAAAGACAGCTTAACGTTATAATAGTGTAATCCTTTAAGATTTTCAAAAAATTGCTTTTCATAATATACCCCATATGAAAATTTTAACGTTAACTATTATATACAACGTATTGGTGATTGTAAAATTGAAAAAAGTATGATATAATATAGAAAACACCCTATATTTTGAATGGCGGGAATAAAAGGGGATATTATGTATGACAAATTTAGAAATAGATTGCTTTTTAAGTATTTGTGAGCACAAAACAATAAGTCGCGCGGCAGAGGCGCTTTTTATTACGCAACCGTCACTTAGCAGTCGACTTAAAACCTTAGAGCGAGAGCTTGGCGGCGAGCTTTTTATTCGCAAAAAGGGAGCGCGAGAAATGACGCTCACCGTTGCGGGTAAAAAATTCTATAATCTTGCCTTGCAGTATCAAGAGATAACAAGGCAAATGAGCGGTATATTTGACATACAATCTCAAAGTTTGAGAGTGTCATCACTTAACAGTCTTGATACCTTTCTTCTGCCACAGGTTTACGAGCAATTTTTACAAGAATATCCTGAAATTGAACTCGAAATACAGGATATGGAGCTATTGCCTGCAAGTCGTAACATACATACAGGCAAAACAGACATAGCATTTACAACGGGTAAAACCAATGACAGAACGCTAAAACAAACGTTGGTATTTTGTGAGCCTATGGTTGTGGTTTGCAACAATGCGTTAAAATACACCACGCAAACAAATATTAAACAGTTAATATCAAATCAAGAAATATACGTTGATTGGAGCAGCGATTTTACAAAATGGCATAACGATTTCATTGGCAACAGCCATTCAAAATTAACTGTATCCATAATGACTCACCTTCAACAATTTTTAGAACGAAAGCCCTGTTGGGCGATTGTGCCTATAAGTGTGGCAAGCGGATTGATTGAAAACGGTAATATTAATGTGGTATCAACAACTTTTGATTTGCCATCGCGAGAGGTATCACTTATTACGGCAATAGATGCCGATAAAAATATTGCAGTTAAAAATTTTTATAGCTGTCTTAAAAAAACAGTTTCAAAATATCCCGAAATAGAGATAAAGATATAAAGGATGCATCTGCTATTTAGCAGATGCGTTTTTCTTGTCTTTTTTTATTGCAATATAACTTACGCCAATCATTCGTAAAAGTATCAGCGCAAAGCCTATATAGTGGTACATATATAATTTTTCATCAAGTAATACAACACCTATAAGAATTGTCACAATAGTCGAAATACCGCTAAATGCCGCAACGGTTGATGCCTGCAGCTTTCGCATAGAAAAGTTGTTCATTCCTGTTGCAATAACGGTAGAAATTACCGACAACATTATAAAGCTTAAAATATTTTTTGGGTCAAAATACGGGTCAAAATAGTGCAGAATATTTCCGTTTATGATGTGTTTTATTATGTTTATAAAATTAAATACCACCGTGCCAAAAAGACAGGCAAAATAAGACACCTCAAAAGGCTTAAAAACCTTTAGGCTTTGGCGTGAAAACACAAGATGCAGCGGCCCCGAAATAGTGGCTATAAGCAGGCAAACAATACCTAAAATACTGTCCTTTCCGTCAGAGGTATCGGTGTTGACACCTATGTATATAACACCTATTATGCCTAAAACAAGAAAAAGCTTTTGCATAAAGGTAGTAGACTCTTTAAGTATTATTGATTCGCATATACAGGCAAAAATAGGCATAAGCGACAGTATTACACCGGCAGTCACGGCAGTAGTCATTGTAAAACCGGTTGTTTCAAAAAGCATTTCAATAACAGGAGAAAAAAGCGCCGTAAGCAATAACGGTTTTATAAAGGTGTGTTTTTCGGTGCTTTTAAAAATATCTTTTACACCAACCGAAATATTTAATATTTTTGTTGTTTTAAGTATCCACAAAACAACAAAGCTCAGCAAAAAGCGAAGCGCCAATATTTCAATAGCGTCAAGATTGCCCTCGTTTAAATCCTTGGTAAAAAAATTGGTTGTGCCATAAATGGCATTTTTTAAAAATGCAAACAAATAAGCAACAGCAGTCATTTTATCACTTTCCTTTACGTGTATATGTTATCACGGTGTGGACAGGTTTTCAAGAAAATTTTGTAAATATAACAAATAAAACCTCTACCGTCTTTTTTTTGAGGTAGAGGTTTTGCTGTAATATAATAAAATTATTGTTCGTCCGAAATTTATTTATATTCAAAATTTTTATTATCGATTAAAGCTTTTTTATATTTAGTAATATAGTATTTAGCCATATTTAGATTTTGTTCCGAGTAATTTCCACACTCTACAGGGGAAGCGCCTGGTATTTCACCCTCAAAGCCAATCACAAAATCACACATACTGATTACTAAATCATAAATGTCTTCGGATTTTAAATCACCAAACATTACAATATAACAACCCGTGCGGCAACCCATAGGTCCAAAATACACAATCTCGTCCTTTTGAGCAGAATTGCGTAAAAATGTAGCGCACAAATGCTCTATTGTGTGAAGCGCGGGTATATCTATTACAGGTTCACGGTTGGGTGCTGTAATCCGCATATCAAATGTAGTAACAACACATTCCCCTTTTTTATCGCGGCGCGACACGTAAAGACCGGGGTCCAGGTCAAGATGGTTTATTTTAAAGCTTTCTATTTTATTCATATTAAATCTCCGGTTTAAATGTAGGCATAAGCTGAAGCTTAAACAAATTCATTTTGTGCTTGCGGTCAATAAGCGCCTTCTTTTCGGGGTCATCTATTTTGCCCGTGCGTATATAAACGTCAAGCTCGGCATAGGTAAAGCCCAAGTTTTCTTCGTCAGTTTTACCGCAAAGACCGTCAATTGGAACCTTATCAACCAATTCGTCAGGCAACCCTAACAAACGGCCAATCTCTTTAACCTCGGTCACAGTTAAATTCGCCATAG
The DNA here is from genome assembly GCA_017437005.1 of Clostridia bacterium. Classification (GTDB taxonomy): domain Bacteria; phylum Bacillota; class Clostridia; order Oscillospirales; family Acutalibacteraceae; genus UBA737. Next base: position 40,118 of record JAFSBZ010000006.1, read on the forward strand.
GCGAAAAATCCCCCGCCGCATCGCCATAGCGTGTAGAGTAACCAACCCAATCCTCCGAAAGATTACAGGTGTTTACAACACGTCCGTTAAGCGATTGACTTACGGCATAAAGCACCGACATTCTGATACGAGGCGGCAAATTAACACGCGACTGTACCGATACGTCAAGCTCAGCAGGCATATTTTTAAGCACACCCTCTACCGCATCTTTTACGTTTATTTCATAATGCTTAATACCTAAATGATTGACAAGCATATATGCCATATCAATATCGTGTTGCTCACCCTGTGGCATAAGCACACCTATAACGCGGTCACGACCCAACGCTTCTACACAAAGGGCCGCCGCAACCGAGCTGTCCTTACCGCCCGAAATTCCAACCACAGCGTTACAATCCTTACCGTTGTTTTCAAAAAAATCTTTTATCCAATTTACACAATCATTTTTTATTTTTAAAGCATCAAACATATCAGCCACCGCCTTTTTTAGTATTATATAAAATATTGGTGTAATTTTCAAGAAAAATACAAATAAAAAATCGCCTAAGGCAACAAAAAATACAACAAAAACAAAATAGCCCTTGACCGACCGTTTCTTTACACGGTTTTTATCGGTCAAGAGCTATTTTTGTTCACTCTTGATATCTAACATCTTTTTGTTGTACCTCACCTTTCTTAAATTTTCGCCCTCTTTTTTGTCTTTTTTACATCACTTTTTGGTCTTTTACCTTACTCGTAAAGCGAGCATCTCTTGTGATATGCATTTATGAAGGCTTATATAAAAAACTCTTTTAACTATGTGTTTTTAAAACGGATAATTTTTTTACTTTAATTTTCACATTAAATATTTTATTTTTTTGGATTTTAATTTTAGTAGCTTTAATAATTTTTTTAAAATTTTTTTCTACCGTTTTATCAACATAGCATCCAGAGCGTTTTACCTGAACATCGGGTATCACCCTTTCCTTTCTGTGTCTTTAATATACCATATTAAAACTGTGTTTTCAATTCGCAAATTTTATAAAATTAAAAAGGCATAATTATTTAAAAAAGAGAAATTTTTTATAGTGCGCAAAAAAATATTGACGTACATATATAATTTATGATAAAATATTTTTGTTGGTTGTTTTGATTTTGTCAGAGCAATCTTTTTGTTTTATTTATACGGCAGAGCAGATTTGCTCTGCCAATTTTTTGTTTTATGTATATAAATATACATAAAATGCTAAAATTTCGTTGCAAAAACATTCAAAATATTATATAATAAATTATGAATTTTTATTTTTTAGTAAGGGGATGTCGAAATGAAAATTACAATTAAAAAATCCTTGGCTGTAATTTTGGCGCTCGTAATGTGCGTAAGTATGTTCTTTAGACTTGATTTTGTTACGCAAGCGGCAAGCTATATTTACAACTGGGGTACCAGAGGCACAGTAGCAACCGAGCTTTCGGAAAATGCCGAAGCATTTTACACCGAGAACGATGTTGCTTTGTCAGAGCTGTTAGCTCTAAGTGGCAGCAGCACCGAGAGTGGTGTGCCATCAAGCGCGCTTTATACCACACTACACGATTTGATGGAATCAAACCACGATAATGTAACCTCTTATGACGGAACACGAGATTTGTATAGATATACCGACTGCGAAAACGGTGGTAGTCCAAGTACAATATCTTCCTTCTATTCGGGTGCTGCTATCGGTCCTGATTGGGACGGCGGCGACACTTGGAACCGCGAACACACCTGGCCTAACAGTAAGGGTGACCTTGCAGGCAACGGTGAAAACGATATTATGATGCTTCGCCCTGCAGCTACAAGTGAAAATGGTAGCCGCAGCAATAAGGCATACGGTGAAAGCACAGGATATTTTAATCCTAACATTGGTTCTTATGACCTTAGAGGTGACGTAGCGCGTATTATTCTTTATCAATACGTTCGTTGGGAATGCACCAACACAGGTTCAAGCTATAACTCAACAGGTATTTTTGGTACAGACGGTGTTATCGAAAGTCAAGAAATGCTGCTTGATTGGTTACAGGCTGACCCAGTTGACACTTGGGAAATGGGCCGTAACGATGCCGTAGAAGCAATTACAGGCACACGTAACGTGTTTGTTGACTACCCAGAGCTTGGCTTTGACCTCTTTGACGAGGCTGTTCCAACAGGCTACACAACCCCATCTGGCGGTGCTGACGTTGATGGTAGCACAGGCAGTGGCGACGATAACACAGGTGACACATCAAGTACAACAGGCAAAAATGTTGTATTTGAGCTTGGCGAAAACGGCGAAGCAACACACTCTGACGGTAGCAGCCAAACAAGCTACACCGAAACGGTAGATGGATACACCTTAAACATAACAGACGGCACAAAATTCTATACAGGCGCACGCGATGAAAAAGGTAATTCTGCTATAAAAATGGGTACCAGTAGCGCAGCGGGTAGCTTTAGTATGACAGTACCCGCCGATGTAACCAAGGTTATTTTTAAAGTTGCAGGTTACAAAGCAAAAACCGTAACAGTTAGTGTTAACGGCACGTCACAAGCGATAACAACAACATCTGATAACGGTGCTTACACCGATGTTGAGGTTGATACAACATCAACTAAAACTATAACCTTTACAACAGGCACAAACTATCGTTGTATGATAGACTCTATCACATACGTTGTTCCCGGCTCTTCAAGCGAGGATGGTGACAAGGTATACGTTGATGAAGACAGTGTTGTAATTTCGGGCGCTTCAAGCGCTTTTGCTGAAGATACGGTTGTTACAGCCGTTGTAATAACCTCGGGCGATTCGTTTGATACCGCTAACACTGCGCTTGCCGACATGGCATTTAAAAAGATTTACGAAATCACTGCTACCAACGGCGGCACAGCAGTACAGCCCGAATCCCCGCTTACAATAACATTTGACATTCCTACAGGATATAACGTAGATAACACCTACATCGTTTATATTGACGAAAGCGGTGTGGTAGAAACGCTCGAAACCCTTGAAAAAACAGAGACGACAATTTCTGCTCAAATTTCTCACTTTAGCACATACGCTGTTGTAGATACCACCGAAGTAAGCGGCGGCGAAGAAACCGTTGAGGTAGAAGCAACAATTAACTTTAATAGTAGCAGTTTCATCGAAACCGGAGCAACTGCACAAATTTGGTCCGAAAATGGTGTTACTGTTACCACAAACAAAGGCACATATACAGGCGCGTTCTACACAACAATTTCAGACCATACCCGTTGGTACAATGGTCACGAAATAGTAACCGAATATACATACCCCATTAGCAAAATAGTATTTACAACTACAGGCACAAGCTATACTACACTTTTGGCAAATTCACTTACAAGCAGTGGTCTTGGAACGGTTACTTCAAGCGGCACAACAATTACTCTTGAACTGACAACCCCAAGCGAAACGGTTACATTTAGTCACGTTAACAGCGCAACACGTGTTAAGTCTATGACACTTACAGCGCAAAAGCCGGCAGACGGCGGCGATACAACAGAAGCTGTTATAACACCAACCGTAAACAACACAGCTTACGGTAGCGTTGAGTTAAGCGGTAACTACATTATCGCAACACCAAACGATGGCTATGAGGTTATAGGTTACGAGGTTGTTAGCGGTACAGCTACCGTTACACAAAACGGCAACAACTTTACAGTAGAGGCTGACGCTGATGTAACGGTTCAAATCAACTTTGCCGCTCGTACACAGTACACAGCTACATTTAAAGAGATGGGTAGCACCACCTCTACACAAACTGCATATAGCGGCGACAGCATAACTCTTCCAACCCTTACAAGCGACGATTACACAGTTGTAGGTTGGGTAGCGGCTGAAATTGATGGTGAGACCACCGACAAGCCTACCGTTTATAATGCAGGTAGCAATTTTGCTGTTACAGGCAACGTTACCTTCTATGCGCTTTATTCTCGCACCCAAGCAGGCGGCAGTGGCGAAAGTGATGTGTTTGCAGAATATACAGGTGCTATCACCGAGGGTGATTATCTTATCGTTTATGATAGCGGCGCAATGAAGGCATCCGTTACAAGCAGCCGTCTTGATTACACTGAAGTAACAGTTTCTGGCAACAGCATCACAAGTCCTGATGCATCACTTATCTGGACGGTAACTGCTGACGGTAGCTACTATACACTCTATAATGAGTCAACAGGCAAATACGCCGCAGGTACCGGTGCTAAGAATAAGGCTCAGCTTTTAAGCGCGGTAGAAGACAAGGCGAGATGGACAGTAAGTGGCACAGCTACATACGAATTTGTAAACAAGGCTAATGCGGAAGCAAGCGTAAATGCTAACCTTCGTAGAAACGGAACATACGGTTTTGCTTGTTACGCAACCGGCACAGGCGGTGCGCTAACCCTTTACAAACGTACAGCGGCTGCTATGACTACCTATTACTTTACAAGTGCAGGCGAAACTCCTGATTACACAGTAACAGCCAATGCAAACGACGATACCTTTGGCACAGTAACCGTTAGCGGCACAACCGTTTCCGCAACACCAAACGAAGGTTATACCGTTGCAGGCTACAGTATTGTAAGCGGTACTGCTGCCGTTACACGAGAGGGTAACACCTTCTTTGTGACACCGGAAAGCGACGTTGAAATTACGGTTAATTTTGAAGCGCTTCCAACATATACCGTAACTTTTGTTGAAAACGGCGCTGAGGTTGGAACCGACTCCACCTATAGCGGCGGATTTATCAAGCTTCCCGAATATAGCGGCGAGTTAGATGAATATACCACCTTTAACGGTTGGGCAGAAAAAGAAGACGAAACCGACTCTACAAAAATATATGCTGCAAAGGCAACCTACGCAGTTACCAAAAACGTAACATTATATGCACAGTTTACAGTTACCGAACCTCCTGTGGTTGAGTCTGACCACTACTTTACAAAGGTAACCGAGGACCAGACAGACTGGACAGGCACATACCTTATTGTTTATGAGGCGGGCAGCATCGCATTTAACGGCGCTATGGCAGACAAGCTTGATGCCGAAGGCAACGGTGTGGGCGTTACAATAGCTGACGGTAAAATCGCCGCAACCGATGCTAATATTGCGGTATCCTTTGTAGTAGAAAAAATCGAAGGCGGATACACAATCCGTTCAAAGAGTGGCTTATACTTTGGTAGCGAAAGCGACACCAACAGCTTGCTTAGCAACGCTACAAAGACCTACTTTAACAATTTTGCAATAGATGCTGACGGCAACACCACCGTAACAGGCGAAGGCGGCGCAATATTGCGTTACAACGCAGCAAGCAATCAAAACCGTTTCCGTTTCTATAAGACAAGTTCTTACACCAGTCAACAGCCAATCGCACTCTATAAGCTTGATGTTGCTACCATGTTCGGCGCTCAGGTAAAAGTAGATGCAGATATTACAATAAAATATTACGTTGATGTAACAAATAGTGAAGGTATTAGTGCGGGCGACCTTGTAATGCAGTTTATCATAGACGATGAAGTCGTTGACACAGTAGCAGGAACAGAGAAAGACGGTAAGTATGTGTTTGATTTGGCACATCTTGCTCCACAGCGCATAACTGATGTAATTAAGGCTGAACTTTTATATAAAGGTACATTGATTGATGTTAAGGACGACTATAGTATTAAAGAAAATGTGTTAGCAATACTTGAGGCGAATCCTACAAATACCAGCTTAAAACGCTTTGTTTCAGACCTGCTTTATTATGGCGAGGCCGCGCAAAACTATACAAAGTATAACACCGACAACCTTGCAACAAACGGACTTACAAAGGGTGAAGACGGCGATATTTACGCTGTTGATGAAACAATTTTGCCCGAAGCAAGTGATAGCGTGTTTAATTTATCAGCAACCACAGGTGATGCAGGATTTAAATCTGCTACCGTTTGGTTTGATTCTACCAATAGTCTTATTGTAAAGGTTAGCAAAAGGACCGAAGATACTGCCGTTAAGGTTTATGTAACACCATATGGTGGTACAAAAGTCGAACTTGATTACAATAGCGATATCGGCGGCTACAAAACAGCCGACATTGGCATTACCGATTTTGATAAAGAATATAAGTTTGAGCTCTGTGACGAGGGTGGCAATGTTATCCAAACGCTTACCTATAGTGTTAACTCATACGCATATTCAATTTACAAAAAATACGAAAGCGATGATACTTCAACTATGAAAGCACTCGCGCTTGCACTCTTTAGACTTGGTCAGTCGGCTAAAGAACTTTAAGAAAGGGGTAATTAAAAATGAATAATAAAAATAATAATCGCCCCTTTGAGCAGGCACAAATAGAAATAGTTAAAATCCTTTCTTGCGACGTTATAACCGCAAGTTACACAGGGGCCGACCCGTTCCCAGGCGAAGATGATGAATTTACTACGAACTATTGGGATAATTAAGATTACAAGCATATATTAAGCAAAACCGCGAAACAAAACCTTGTTTCGCGGTTTTAACTTTGTCATTTCTTGACAATTGAGTATAGTTGCTATAAAATTATAATATAAAATTTGGGGGATTTGTTATGAAAAAATTATTAGCGCTTATTTTATCAATTATACTTATATTTACCTTCACATCCTGTGGTAACATCGAGCCAGAAGGCTGGTATACAGAGGGCGAGATAGTATTAAGTAAAAGACAGGTTCAAAAAATTATAGATCAGGAATTTACAACACCAAAAAATGTAATACTTATAATCGGTGACGGTATGGGACCTAACGATATTACTCTGGCGCAAGAAAATGTAACAGGAGTTTATGATTTTGGTCTTGTCTTAAATCAAATAAAAAATACAGGTTTTGCTACTACCCATTCCGCTAACGCTGATGTTACCGATTCTGCGGCATCGGGTACCGCACTTGCAACGGGAGTTAAAACAAATAATGACTATATAGGTAAAGACCCTGACGGAAACGATTTAAAAAATGTGGCAGAAATCGCTCGTGAACAGGGCAAAAGGATTGGAATTATCACCGATGAGGACCTTTCAGGAGCAACACCAACCGCATTTGTGGTACATAATATTTCCCGTGAAAACTCAAAAGAACTTGCCAACGCTATGGTAACGTTTAAACCCGATGTCCTTATGTGTAAGGATTACACAAGCACTTCTGCATTGCTCGAAGGCGATGCGCGTAAAATTTTTGATAACGAATATCTCGTTGCAAAGGATTTTAAACGATTTAAAGAAACATTGGATACTGACCCTGAGTGCAAAAAAGCATTTTTTGGTTTTTTAGAAGGCTTTTCAACCGTTCCGTCATACAATCTTGCTCAGTGCGCGCAGGTTGCATTTAAAAGGCTTAAAAATGACAAGGGATTTTTCCTTATGATTGAAAGCTCGGGCACCGACAAATTTGGCCATAAAAACAATATAAACGGTAAGCTTAGCAGCGTTGTTACGCTTGACCGAACAGTTGCGGCAGCGCTTGCTTTTATGAAAAACAATCCCGACACGTTGCTTATAATAACATCAGACCACGAAACAGGCGGTGTTAAATTGCCAGAGGGTGATGAAAAACTGACCGATTTACTCACCGTTACCAGTCACACCGATACACCGGTACGAGTTTTTGCAGTGGGAAAAGGCAGTGAGTATTTTAAGGACAAAACGGTAGACAATACCGATATTGCAAAGTTTATAATAAAAACGGTAAAAGGCGAATAAAGAACAGCATAGTAAATGTCAATTTTTGTAAAAATGCTTTGAACATCTTATAAAAAGGCTATTTAAACGTGATAATACAGCAGTATAGCATCAAGCTATACTGCTTTTTTATATTAACTGCTCGCTGTAGTGTTAAAAAATGTGCATTTCAATTTTTCTTCAATGTTGCTTTATATAATTATGTAACATGGAATGAAATTCCAAGAAAGGAAAGAAAATTATGTACATTATCAAAAACGCGCTCCGGTGTATTAGTAGATCAAAAGGGCGCAATGTTTTAATCGGTATTATAACGCTTGTAATTTCTGTGTCTGCTTGTCTTGGCTTGTCTATCCGACAAGCCGCTGAAAGTGCTAAAGAAAACACGCTTGCTGAACTGAGTATTACAGCCACCATATCTTATGACAGAAGCTCTATGATGAACAACATTATGGGTGGTGGCGCACCGACTGGTGGCGGTTTTGACCGTAACCAATTTAAAGATATGATGGGGAATGCGTCTTCGCTGACCCTTGAAGAATATCAAACATACGCAGATGCTGAGTCGGTGCAGGATTTTTATTATACACTAACTGCAGCTTTTAACGGTAATGATGCTTTAGAACCGGTAACCGATGAAACCGAGGATGAAGAAAGCGGTTCGGTTTCAGGTCAGGGTGGTTTTGGCGGAGGTTTTCCCGGTGGTAACCGAGGCGAAAAAGGAATGTTCAGCTCGTCCGATTTTTCAGTTATAGGTTATAGTAGCGACAATGCTATGAGCGCATTTGTTGACGGTACGGCTTCCGTTTTGGAAGGCGGTACTATGTTCAGTGAAGGCACAACCGATAAAGAATGTGTTATTTCCGAAGAACTTGCCATTTACAACGACTTGAGCGTAGGTGATACGATTGTTCTCATCAACCCATCTCTTGATACCGAAGCCTACGAACTCAAAATAGTAGGATTATATACAAGTAGCGCAAACAATGATTTTTCTGCATCAATGTTCGGCAAGAGCCAAGACCCTGCCAATCAGATCTATATGAGTGCGGCCGCATTGCAGACCATTCTCGATGCTTCGGATGAGGTTTCTACAACCGTTACCGATGAGAATACTGGCAGAGAAAGTGACAGCGCAGTTACCGGCTCTATCTCGGCAACCTATGTGTTCGCAAATACAGAAAAATATTATGCTTTTGAGGAAGAGGTTCGTACGCTCGGTCTTAATGATTCTTATACCGTCTCATCTCCTGATATAACAGCTTTTGAGAATAGCTTGACTCCACTGAACACCCTTAGCACAATGGCGGGTTGGTTTCTTGTTGTTATACTTATCATAGGCGCAATTATCCTCGTTGTCCTAAATATATTCAATGTACGTGAGCGAAAATACGAGGTCGGTGTGCTTACTGCAATGGGTATGAAAAAATGGAAAGTTGCTACACAATTTATATGTGAGATCCTTGTCGTTACGATGATTGCTGTAATTATTGGTGCCGGTATAGGTGCGGTAAGCTCCGTACCTGTTACCAATGCTCTTTTAGCAGGACAGGTAGAAAATCAAACTTCACAACAGATGCAAATGGATCAAAATTTTGGCCGCCCTGGGAATATGGGCGGAGGTATGCAACAAGTGCCCGACAGTAATTTACAAGGTGGAGATGTTTCTAAAACGCCAGATAATACCGGTGGCGGAAGAAACAATCGTTTTGAAAGTATGTTTAGTGGTGCGGCAGACTATATTACCGAAGTAAATTCTGCAATGAACTTAACTGTTGTGTTACAAATGCTTGGTGTAGGGTTGTTGCTTACCTTAGTGGCAAGTTTAGCTTCGGTGTTATTTATTATGCGATACGATCCGTTGAAGATACTTGCAAACAGAGATTAAGAAAGGAGAACGGTTATGGCTATTTTATCACTTCAAAATATTAGTTTCTCGTACGATACAACCCCCGTATTACAAAATGTTTCATACGAATTTGAAAAAGGAAAAATGTACTGCATTGTAGGTAAATCCGGCGCCGGCAAAACTACGCTTTTGTCACTTCTTTCAGGACTTGCCTCGCCAAGTAGTGGAGAAATTATCTATGATAATAAAAACATTGCCAAAATTGATAAATATATCTTTCGTTCTAAATATATCGGAGTGGTGTTTCAAAGTTTTAATTTGATTACCAAATATACAGCGCTTGAAAATGTTGTTTTATCAATGGATGTGGCAGGATATAAAACAAATAGCAAAAAACAAAGAGCGATAGAGCTTCTTCACAGCGTTGGACTTGAAGAGGCCGAAGCTAACCGTCGCGTGCTAAAATTATCCGGCGGTCAGCAACAACGTGTTGCTATTGCCAGAGCTCTTTCTTATAACCCTGATATCATTCTTGCTGACGAACCTACAGGAAACCTCGATACCGAAACACAAAATGAAATTATGAGTATTTTTCGCGAACTTACCAATCAAGGAAAATGCGTTATTTTGGTAAGTCATTCGCCAGAGGTTGCGGCGATGTGTGACGAACGATATGAACTGATAAAACCCAATCAAGCAAAAAAATAAAAAGAGGGGGATAAGCAGTGTCAAACAGTAAAGGTAAATCCCAAAACAAAACATATCGGTGTTGGATAAGCAATGACGATAGAATTATTTCTTTTAGCAACATTGACGGATACGAACTTAAAGAGTTTGATGATTTTTTAGAATTTCAGGAATATTATTACCGCAAAACGTGTTGGGGATATCGAGTAAAATAATTGTTTTAAAAAATGTTTAACACATATATGTTTTTATGATATAATTGTTTTACATGGAGGTGTAAAAATGCGACTTTTACTCGTTGAAGATGAAAAAAGAATGGCACAGGCGCTTTGCGAGATTTTGCGACTTGAAAAATATGAGGTAGATCATTACGATAACGGTATTGACGGATTAAACGCTATATTAAGTGATATTTATGATATTATAATTTTAGATGTTATGCTACCCGGAAAAAACGGCTACGAAATTTCAAAGCAAGCTCGTAGCGAAGGCATTACCACCCCTATACTTATGCTTACGGCTAAGGCAGAAGTAGACGACAAGGTAACAGGTCTTGACAGTGGCGCCGATGATTATCTTACAAAACCTTTTATGACAAAGGAATTACTTGCACGACTTCGCGCTTTAGGTAGGCGAAAGCTTGGCACTACCGATGGAGTGTTGCGCTTTTCGGACATTTTGCTTGACACAAACACCTTTACTCTATCTTGTGTAAAAAGTGGGCAAAGCGTTAGATTATGCGAAAAAGAATATAAAATTCTTGAATATTTGATTGCAAATCGTGGGCAAATTCTAACGCGTGAACAACTTGCAGTAAAAATATGGGGTTTTGAAAGCGAAGCGGAGTATAACAACGTAGAGGTATATATGTCATTTACACGTAAAAAGCTTGCGTTTGTGGAATCAAGAACCGAGATAAAAGCAGTGCGTGGTATAGGATATGAATTGAGGTGTGCCGATGTTTAAAAAATCAAGGCGAAAAATCGTCGCTTCAATTATGTGTATTCTTGTGCTTTTGTGGGTTGGAACGTTAAGCGTGATTTACACATCAAGTTATTTAGAAATGAAAAATCAAAATAATCGTATGCTTAAAGCCCACGCAGAAATGTACACTCTTCAGCAATCCACAAACCAATTTCCTGTGGCAAGACCGCGACCTGACGGTAATTTAAACCTCAATCCTGGATTTGATCCCGACTCACCAAAATTTAGGCTGTCTACATTTTATTCGGTTGCAGTTTCGTATGAAGGTGAGATTCTTGACACAAAAAATAATTCTCCGGCGGTTCATACTGATGATGACCTATGCAAATTAGCACAACACATTATAAACGGAGAAAAAACAAGCGGAAAAGAAAATAATCTTGCCTATTATAAAGTGGATAAGGGCGGTTATATCCTTGTTGCGTTTATGGATAACACTGTTGTAAACGAAAGTGCAATGACATTGTTTAGATACACTCTTATTTTTGGCGCAGTTGCTATGATTTTGTTCTTTTTTGTATCGGTGTTTCTTGCCAAAAAAATCGTAAAACCGTTGGAAGAAAGCTACCAAAAGCAAAAACAGTTTATCTCTGATGCGGGTCACGAACTAAAAACGCCTGTAGCGGTGGTAAGCGCAAACGCCGAGCTTTTATCTCGCGAGTTAGGTGATAATCAATGGCTTCAAAATATTCAGTATGAAAACGAGCGTATGGGAACGCTGGTATCACAGCTTTTACAGCTCGCCCGCACCGAAAACGTTACGCCTCAGATGGAGCACGTTGATTTAAGCCGATTAATTTTTGGCGAGGCGCTTCCTTTTGAAAGCGTTGCTTTTGAAAAGGGACTCACGTTAAAAAGCGATATAAAGGATAATATTTGTGTTTGCGGTGACAGCGCGCAGCTTAAACAAATAGTTGCAATACTGCTTGACAACGCTATCGAGCACAGCAAAGAAAACTGCGACATACAATTAAAATTAATAAAAGAGCACGGCTTTGCAACGCTTTCGGTTATAAATTGCGGCGATGAAATTCCTTTGGAAGAATGTCATCGTATTTTTGAACGTTTTTACCGTGTGGATAAAGCCCGCGGCGGAGACGATAAGCACTATGGTCTTGGGCTTGCTATTGCAAAAGCGATTGCCACCTCGCACAAAGGGCATATAGAGGCGCTTTGTTATGATGGCCTTGTCGAGTTTATAGTACAAATCCCAGCGTTATAAATATTTTTAAAATTTCAATAAAATTTCAATCTTTCCCCTGTACAATTATATAACATTAAGGTACAGGGGGATTTATTTTTTATGCCATTTCAAACCGTGTTTAAGCGATATGAAGTTAAATATATAATAACCTCCGAACAAAAGCAAAAAATACTTGAAGCTATGAACCCATATATGAAATTAGATAAATACGGGCGCACTACTATCCGCAACCTTTATTTTGATACCGATACATTTCTTCTTATACGAAGGTCTATTGAAAAACCTGTATATAAAGAAAAATTACGTATTCGTAGCTATGGTAGGACAAATGCCAATAGCACGGTGTTTGTCGAACTGAAGAAAAAACACAAACACGTGGTATATAAACGGCGAATAGCCCTGCCCGAACACGAGGCAATAGAGTGGTTGTGCAATCGAAACAGCGACAACTATACACAAATTTCACAAGAAATAGATTATTTTTTAAATTATTACAAAACATTGCATCCTACGGTTTTTCTTTCGTACGAGCGCGAAGCCTTTTACGCAAATGACGGTTCAGATTTTAGACTAACTTTTGATGACAGTATTTTGTGTCGGCAAACCGATTTGTCATTGGCGGCCGATATTTACGGAACACCTATCCTTCCTGAAAATATGGTTTTAATGGAAATCAAATGCGCAGGCGGTATCCCTCTTTGGATGACCGATATTCTTTCAAAAGAGCATATATATAAAACATCTTTCTCAAAATACGGAACAGCGTACAAAACGCTTATTTTTCCGCAAAAACATAAAATAAATTCCTATAATATGTTGGAGGTTAACAATGTTTAAGGATATTTTTAAGGGATTATTTGATACCGATATTACTTCGGTAATAAGCGTAACCGATTTTATGCTGTGCTTGGCAACTTCGTTAATGCTTGGGCTTGTAATGGCGCTTGCGTATATGTACCGAACCCGCTATACCAAAAGCTTTGTAGTAACACTTGCGCTGCTTCCTGCAGTTGTGTGTATAGTTATAATGATGGTAAACGGTAACGTTGGCGCAGGTGTTGCGGTGGCGGGCGCGTTCAGTTTGGTGCGTTTTCGTTCGGTTCCCGGCACCGCAAAAGAGATTTGCACGCTGTTTTTAGCAATGGGCGCAGGACTTATTACAGGTATGGGCTATCTTGGCTTTGCAGCGCTGTTTACAATTGTTATGTGCATAATGTTTGTAATATATAATCTTTTGGATTTTGGCGCAAAAAAGAATTCGGAAAAATACAAAAGTATTAGAATAACCATTCCCGAGGATTTAGATTATACGGGCGTTTTTGATGATATCTTTAATCAATATACAAGCTCATCTTACCTTGTCGGAGTAAAAACCACCAATATGGGAAGTATGTTTAAGCTAACTTATAATATAGTGATGCGTGATATCACCAAAGAGAAAGAAATGATTGATAAAATTCGTTGCCGTAACGGAAATCTTGAAATAACCGTTTCAAGACAGGAAACCACCGTTTCAGAGCTTTAATCAGTGGTGCTATATGAAGAAAATTATATCTGTATTATTAATTTTATCGCTGTTTTGTTGTTTGTTTACAGGCTGTGGAAAATCAACTACGGGCAATAATGTTGTTGACAACCTTAGCAATATTGATACAACTGCAGACCCCGTAGATGTGGACTTTTCAAAGACCTATGAGGATATGTTTACCGCCCGCGATACAAAAACCGATTATGCCAACGACCAAAGTGTTACTATAAACTTAAACGGCAGTTCGGCTACTGCAAGCTCAGACAGCGTAAAAATATCGGGCAGTACCGTTACCATTACACAAGAAGCAACCTATATAATCTCGGGTACACTTACCGACGGTATGATTATAGTAAATGCTCCGGATACCGCAAAATTACAAATTATATTAAACGGAGTGGATATAACCAGTAATACCTGTGCTGCTATATACGTTCTTGAAGCCGACAAGGTGTTTTTAACCCTTGCTGATAGTACCCAAAACACCATTGCAAACGGCGGTAGCTTTACCGCGATTGATGAAAACAATATTGATGCGGCGCTCTTTTCAAAGCAAGACCTTACTCTTAACGGCAGTGGCGCTCTTACGGTAAATTCACCCGCAGGTCACGGTATTGTATGTAAGGATGACCTTGTTTTTACAGGCGGTAGCTACACCGTAAATTCGTCATCGCACGGGCTTGACGTAAACGACAGCGTGCGCGTTGCAGGCGACACAACAATTAACGTGGACGCGGGAAAAGACGGCATTCACTGTGAAAATTCCGATGATGCATCACTCGGTTTTATTTATATGTCAAACGGAACAATAAAAATCGAGGCTGAGGGCGACGGTATATCCGCAGGCTCATATATACAAATCGAAGACGGCTCGCTTGACCTTTTGGTTGGAGGCGGTAGTGTAAACGGTACAAAAGAATCCTCTGACAATTTTGGTGGATTTATGGGCGGCGGCAGGCCCGGGCAAATGAGGCCCAACAACACCCAAAGCAGTACCGTTACCGACGAAAGCAGCACCAGTATGAAGGGTATAAAAGCGGCAAATAGTATACTCGTAAGCGGCGGTAGTTTTAATATAGATTCGGCGGATGATGCGGTCCATTCCGATGTGTCTGTCACAATAAACGGCGGTTTGTTTGAAATTGCCTCGGGTGATGACGCCATCCACGCCGAAGAAACACTCACATTAACTGCGGGCGAGATAAATATAACCAAAAGCTACGAAGGACTCGAAGCGCTTAATATTGATATTAAGGGCGGCGACATAAAATTAGTTGCAAGTGATGACGGGCTAAATGCCGCAGGCGGAACCGACCAAAGCGGCATAACAGGAGGCCGCGACGGTATGTTTGGCACAAAAGGCGGTATGGGTGACAGACCCGGCGATATGGGCGGCGGAATGTCGTCCTCGTCTAACGGCAGTATCGTTATTTCGGGCGGAAAATTACACATTAACTCTTCGGGCGACGGTATAGATGCAAACGGCACACTCGCGATATCGGGTGGATATACGGTCGTTGTTGGCCCAACTCAAGGCGATACCGCAACGCTTGATTATGATAAAAGCGCCACTATTTCGGGTGGTACGTTTATTGGAACGGGAGCTTCGGGTATGGCTCAAAGCTTTAGTGATTCGTCGCAGGGTGTCATAGCACTCAGTGTAGGTAACTGCTCGGCAAACACACAAATTATTTTAAAAGATAAAAAGAAAAACACGCTTATAAGCCATCAGCCCGAGCTTAATTTTGCGGTGGTGATACTTTCAAGTCCTGAGATAGTAAAGGGCGAAACATACTCTATTACAGTAGGAACCGAAACAGGCGAATTTGAAGCAAGTTGATATAAAATTTTGCAAAAAAATAACAGCGCGGCATAAACCACGCTGTTATTAAGTAAAATTATCTTATTTATTTTTACTAAAAATTTCTTTAAAATCGGCTGCGGCAAAAATGCTGCACAAAAGAACAACAACAGTACAAATTATTGAAATTGTGCTTGGTGCGGTAAGGGTAATTATTGATGTAAAAATAACTGCCCACGCGCCATAGGTTACGTTGAGTCCCATAGCCTTTGATGCGCCAATCTGCGAGATTGCTTTGTAGTAGAAAAGGTATGAAACTGTAGCCGCCAAGCCTGCTGCCGCAATTGTTGGTATTAACCAAGGAGCCTCGCTTGTGAAAAGGTTTACCGAAAATTTCCAACCATCTGCAATGCCCCAACCCTTTATTAAGGAAATTGCAGGTAAAAGAATAATACCGTAGGTAAGTGCAGATGTTGTTTGACGAATTTGAAGCGCATATTCGTCGGTAACTTCTGGGTCGGTAAGACTTTTTGCCAAAATAACCGCTTCAATACCCCAACCAAATGAACAAAGTATTGCGCCCAATATACCAAGAGCGTAGTTTGTTGCGTTCATTTCGGGTGAATAGTAAAGACCGTAAACACCAAGTAATGTTGCAATAAGGAAAAGCCATTGATACCATTTCATCTTTTCCTTTAAGAAAAGAAAGGCAAGCACCGCGCCAATGGCGGGGAAAACAGCCGACGCAACCGCGCCGATTGATGCGCCCATATAGTTAACCGACATAACATAGCCCGTCATACCTATAGGACCGCCAATAACTGCGGCAAGAACTACATATTTACCGCTTTTGGTTTTAAAAGCCTTCCATACGTTCTTTAAATTACCCCTAATACCGTTGTAAACTGCCGACCATATAGCCGAAAAGGCATCGTGTAAAAATGTGCTCACAAAAGGAGCTAAAAAGATCGCCTGCTCGGTAGAAAGAAATGGTGACATATTTAGTGCGTAGCCCAAAACAATTGTTTCAATGGCCCAAGTAATACCTGCAATAATACCAGCTAACATAGTGTTTCCTCCTAAATTTACAGTTGTTTGTATTGTTTTATAAAGCCTTTAAGTCGGGCATATCTTTCCTGTGCCCAATCCTCCATTGGCTGTCCGTCATAAGGAACTCTGGCTTTTGCCCAAAGTGTCCATAGATAGTCAACATAGATTTTGTTTGCAAGAAAATGCTTTTTATCAATTGTGTCTGGTGTGCGACCTAAGTAAGCCGTCAAAAGCTTAAGATCACATTCATCGTCATAGACAGCTTCGATAGATACGTCGGCAACGTCCCACATACCGTCGTTCATTCCTGCGTATTCCCAGTCAATAAGGTACATTTTTCCGTCGCCTTCAACCCAGTTTTCACAAAGGGAGTCGTTATGGCAAGGCACCTTTTTAATATCAATGTTTGAGTCTATTTCCGCTTTTATTTGCATAACCGCGGCTTTTGTCTGATCATAGTCATCAAACATAGAAACGTTTTTATCAAAAATGATTTTTTCGTATCCTGCCGCCATTTCAAAAACCTCAAAAGGAACGCCTGTGTCGACATTGCAAGAATGAAGCTTTTTAAAAATCTCGGCAACCTGACCGATATGCTTGTCCTGATGGAGCAATTCAGAAGACATTGTTATTGCGTTTTTGATATACTTTGTTACCTTTGAGCCGTCTTCGCCAAAGTATAGCATTTCGGCATCAATACCCAACGAGCAAGCAAGATTTGTGCTTTTCTTTTCATCGCTGCGCACAATCATTTCTTCGGTGCCTTCGCCTGGGATGCGAACAACATACTCATTACCGTCTTCTAAAGTGATTTTATAGGTATGATTTGTAAGTCCCCCCATTCTTGAGATTTCGCTGTAATCGTCTTTGCCAAAAACCAAGGACAAAAGACTTTTTACCTTAGGTATATCTTCTTTTAAAATTTCTTTTGCCACATTTATAGCCTCCTTACTGTTTTTTCTTTGTAGGAATAACTGTATTTTTTGTTGTCGGCTTTAAAGGTAAAACCGGCAGCTTCAAGGGTATCGTCTTTGTAAGCGGTAACCTCGGTAATATCAGACTCGTTACAACAAAGCTCATGTGCAACAGCTTTTAATATTTGCGAACGCGTGTCTGAAATGTAACTTTTATCAAAATCTCGCAACTCGTCAAGTGTGTCAAATTCAAAAATAATATCGTCACCATACTTACGTATTTTCATATCAAGCTCGTTAATATGTTCCATATAAATGCTTTCCCATAACAAATTTGCGGTTTTGGGAAGATTGTACTCTGCAACAAGAATATCAACAAACTTATCGCTGAATTCTTTGCTCCAAAAGGTGTGACCCAGCATATACCAGCTGTTTTCGCCGCCGATAGTAACGTTTGTAATAATGTCATTAGCATCGTATTCAATACACCATTCTTTTGTTTCGCCGTTGGCGTAAACAGCGGCGTAGTAACAATCGCTTACTTCGGCTTCAAAAGGATTTTTTAAAAAGTAATTATCTGACGAGCAAATATAACTGTTTGCCAAAATATCCTTTACGGCATAAATGCTTGCGTTGTTGTTGCGTGTGTTGTAGTCGGGATTATTAACAATGTGAACACCAAATTTTTCTTCCAAATAAAGAAACGCTTCACTCATATAACCCACAACTATATAAATTTCGGGTACACCCGCTTCTTTTAACTGGCGAATTTGCCTTTCGATAAGCACCTCGCCCTTAACCTCTATGAGCGCCTTTGGCTTTTCAAACGAAAGCGGCGCAAAACGGCTGGCGGTACCTGCCGCCATAATTACCGCGTTATCAACCTTATACATTAACAATCATTCTCCTCAACACCAAACATTACCGCAATATATAACTGTTTTTATGATATCACATAAATCAATTTAAATCAACCTTTTTGTATTTAAGAGGAACCTGCCGTGTAACTTAATAAGATTTATACAAAAACTTGACTGTAATAATACGGTGTGTTATAATGGTTAAAATAATATATGTAAATGGAACCAGCTGTCTGCAGAGGAAGTTGGCACTTTTTGTTTTTTAGTAAAATTAGGATGTATGATGAATTTATGAAAAAACAACGTATTAGGATATCCACAACACATATTATATTGCTGAGCTTTTTGATAACGATATTAGCAGGAGCACTGTTGCTTTCGCTTCCCATAAGCTCGGCGGACGGAACGGCAACAGCTTTTTTGGATGCGCTTTTTACTGCAACAACCTCCACCTGTGTTACGGGCTTGGTGGTAATTCCCACCGTTACTTCTTGGAGTGTTTTCGGGCAAGCGGTGATTTTGATACTGATTCAGATCGGCGGTCTTGGTGTTATCACCATTATGTCAGGGCTGATGATACTTCTGCACAAGAAAATAGGTATCGGCGACAGACTACTCTTGCAAGATGCGTTTAATCTTAATTCTCTTTCGGGGCTTGTTCGGTTTGTAAAAAAGGTCGTAACCGGAACACTCATTATAGAAGGCATCGGAGCTCTGCTTTATATGACGGTTTTTATACCTGAGTTTGGTGCAAAAGGAATATGGATATCGGTGTTCACTTCCGTTTCTGCCTTTTGCAATGCGGGTATAGATATTATCGCCGAAAACAGCCTTTGCAATTATGCGCTTAATCCCGTTATCAATATTGTTACGTGCGCTTTAATTATCTTGGGCGGCATCGGCTATATCGTTTGGTGGGATGTACTCAGGGTATTAAAAAATGCACGAACGAAGAAAGTGAGATTTTTTAGAGCTCTTACCCTACACAGTAAAATCGCTATTATAACAACCTTTATTTTGATTTTTGTAGGTGCGGCATTTATTTTTGCGTTTGAATATAACAATCCGCAAACACTGGGAGATTATACGTTACTTCAAAAAATTGAGGTATCCCTGTTTCAGTCCATTACAACAAGAACCGCCGGCTTTGCTACAGTACCACAAGAAAATCTTACAAACGCAAGCGCTATTGTATGCTTGCTGTTGATGTTTATTGGTGGTTCGCCCATTGGTACAGCAGGTGGTATCAAAACTGTTACATTTTTGGTGCTTGTGGCATCGGCGTTTGCTACTATCCGCAACAAAGAAGATACCGAGATTTTTGGCAGGCGGCTAACAAAACAGGCTGTTAACAAGGCGGTTGCCGTTACCTGTATGTCTTTTATTATTATGTTTACTTCAACGGTTTTGCTCTCGGCAGTAACGGATGCAAACGCACTCGATATTTTTTATGAAACGGTTAGTGCTACTGCAACGGTAGGCCTTACAAGAAATCTTACGGCATCTCTCGGTAGTGTTGGTAAGCTTATCATTATCATAACGATGTATCTCGGCAGAGTAGGTCCTATATCCTTGGCGGTTGCATTTAGGCGAAGAAAGGATAATCAAAATATTGTAAGAAACCCCATTCAAGAAATCAGCGTGGGATAAGAAAGGTAAATTATTATGAGTATAAGTAAAACATACGCAGTGTTAGGACTTGGTAGATATGGCAGAGCAGTTGCTGAAGAGCTTGTGAATAATGGCGCAGAAGTTTTGGCTGTTGATATCAACCAAAACAATGTCAACAATGCAATTGAAACCATACCCGTTTGCAAATGCGCCGATATTACCGAGCCGGAAGCGGTAAAAAGACTTGGCATATCAAATATTGATGTTGTAATTGTTGCGATGGCAAGTAATCTTGAAGCCAGTGTTATGGCGGTAACGCTTTGTAAAGAAGCCGGTGTGCCTACCGTTATCGTTAAATGCGGCAATGAAATGCACCAAAAAATTTTAAGCCGTGTGGGTGCCGACAGAGTGATTTTTCCCGAAAAAGAATCGGGAACACGTCTTGCTAAAAATCTGCTTACATCCGGCTTTTCGGAAATGATAGAGCTTTCAGATGAAGTGTCTATGGTAGAAATAGATGTAAGGAATGAGTGGGTTGGTAAAACGCTGATAGAACTCAGCCTTCGCAAAAAATACTCCATTAACGTTGTTGCAATACGAAACGGTGATAAAATCAGCACAACGGTTGATCCTGCGCTACCTCTTGAAACAGGAATGCAACTTATCGTTATCGCCAATACTTTAAAACTGAAAAAATTGAAATAACGCGGTGAACGTATGAAAGAACATAAGAAAAAATTAATTGCACCGATTGTTGTTTCAATAATTATGGTATTATATTATGTTGTTTACTTTGGCATTTTAATAGCATTAATAAACGGCATTTGGAAATGGCTTTTAGGTATTATTCCACTTGCTTTTACTGCTGTTATGCTTAAAGTTTGCATAGAAAGAATTAATGAAATAAAGAAAGGTGAAGAAGATGATCTTAGTAAATACTGATTACATCAGCGGCAAGGAACTTGAAATGTTAGGGCTTGTAAAGGGAAGCACTATCCAGTCAAAACATATAGGAAAAGACATTTCCCAAAGCTTTAAAACCTTGGTCGGCGGAGAACTTAAGGCATACAACGAAATGATGAATGAAGCACGCGCTCTTGCTACCAAGAGAATGGTTGCAGAAGCTGAAGAACTCGGCGCAGATGCTATTGTTAATATTCGCTATGCCTCATCTGCTATTATGCAGGGCGCAGCAGAGGTTATTGCATACGGTACAGCAGTTAAGTTCATTGAAAAATAATCGTTTTAAAAAAAGTTTTGTTTTTAAAAAGGGCGATGACATTTTTAGTCATCGCCCTTTTTATATATTGATTTAATAATCTAAAAACAATTGGAAAATCTGCTCATTGTTTCTACAAAAAGTGTGATACTAATAACACATTAAATTTGTAAAAAAGGAGATTTATATATGAAAGCAACAGGAATAGTTCGTAGAATAGAGGCCCGTATTATAATAACACAAAAGCCGCTTAAAGCCGCATAAACACTGGGTTTTGGAGCAAATTTTCAAGAAAATTTTTAACGAAAAGTAGCATATTTTGATCTATACATAGCAAAAGCGAGGTGAAATTCACCTCGCTTTCTATGATGATTATATTAGTTTGGATTTAATATGGAAGCATACTTGTCATAATCATAAATACAAACATCCCCCGAAATCATTACTTTACCAACAATCACATTTCCAACACCAAAACCTTCGATATTCTCGGGGAACAAAGGTCGTGCAATTATAATTTTCAATTGACCGAAATCTGTTATAATATTTGCCCAATAATAATTGTTTAAATCCATACCAAGCATATTTAGTGAAATTTTATTGCACATTGTGATGGTACCGCATATATCCACTAAATTATCAAAACAATGTTCTTTATTACTTCTTTCCTCGGCAGTTAAATTAGCGTTGTTATTTACAAGATAATTCGTGGCAACAACCAATCCATCTTTCATTAAAAGTTTTTGACCGTCTGCAGACGGTGCAGCACTGTTGGCATAAGTTTTTTCGTCTTGATAAATATTTACATTAACGGCAAAAGCAACTACCTGTGCTTCTATGATACTATCACTTTCAATAACATCCAATACTTGCTCGTTCACTAAACGAACCGCTACTAATCCGTTCCCATCCGGACGAGTTGCAAGATAACTACCATCACATTCATCGATGGCAGTTACAATTTTCAGTTTCCACAAATCTTCTGATGTGTGATGCATTTTTATTTCGCCAATTTGAGCCGAATTATCATCAATGACACCTTCGATTACTAGTTGCAGACGTTCTTGCACGTGGGGATAATAATTAAACGTAACTTTCTTATCATTTGGCTTTCTTACAATGTTTTTTGCCATTTTTGCAAAAGCAACACAGGAATCACCATACAATTCATCATCCATTTCAAAAACAAATTTATTAAACAAGTATCTATCCATATAATTACCTACCGTTTCGAATTTTATTTATTGTAAATCAATAATAGCGTGCTTGATGTACTATAAAACGGACTTTACAAAATTATATCACGTTTTATTTTAAAAGTAAATCCTGCAGTATAAATCTCCACCGTTTACAAATACTAACATCACAATTTGTAATTTAAGGAGAAATGCATATATGAAAGCAACAGGAATAGTGAGAAGAATAGAAGAATGAGATATAATAACACCAAGAGCTATAAAGCTGCATAAACGTTGGGATTGCAAGCAGTTTTTAAAGAAAAATTTTCGACAAAAAACAGCATATTTCGACTTATACATAGCAAAAGCGGAGTGAATTTCACTCCGCTTGTTGTTATGCTTAATTAATCTTTTTATAGGTATTATCTCCATTTTTAAGCGTTCCTGTTATCGCATTAAAATCATAGACGATTCTTCCGCTTTCGCCAGGTTCTCTAAATGAAGCTTCAAAACCCGAAACATTCCAATAACCGCTTTCCACGCTTAAAATTGATCCTGTTTTCGCATTCATCAAAACTTTGGTTGCTTCTCCGTCGGATTCAAATTCAATAGTTCTTATAGTATTACAACCATATTTTTCAAGATATGTAATTTCTCCTTGCCAAACGCCAACCACTCGTGGTTTGACAGTAAAAAGCATAACAAGAAAAACAACAAGAATTACCGCAACAATTCCTAGTGCTATGAGAATTTTTTTGTTTTTAAGTATTGTGTTCATATTTTTTCTCCTTACTGTTATTATGTTTTTATAATTCTTTTGAATTCCTCAAACATTTCAATTGCTTTTTCTTTTGGAATTTTTGACACAGGCATATCCGCATAATCTTCGCATAAACAAACGAAATCCGGAATATCTTTTAGACTTCCAAATTTAATTGACAGCATAGAAAACATAGCATCAACAAACTTGCCGCATTCAATTTCATCTGCTGTTATGCGTGAATCTCCAAAATACACCCTCCCAAATTCCTCTAATGGCAAGGCAATATATCCATGAAAATTCCAATTATCCAAATGAACACCTCCTATCAAAAACGAGTAACAAAATGTTACATTTTTATTGTAACAAATTGTTACAATAATGTCAAGGGGTGATTGGATGGTTGGACTAAAAAATATTCGAAAGAAAAGAAATTTGAATCAACAGAAGGTTGCTATGGATTTGAATATTTCCAGAGAAGCACTTTCCTACTATGAAAACGGAAAAAGAGAACCTTCTCTTGATCTTTTAGTACAAATGTCGAAATACTTTAATGTTTCAATCAATTATTTAATAACCGGTGAAGAATTTAAAAAAAGATAAACCTACCTATTCGATCAATCAAAGGTAGGTTTCTTTTTGTTTTATGTGGTATAATCTCCGCCTGTTTACAGATACTAACAGTACAAATTTGTAAAGCAAGGAGTTTTTATATATGAAAGCAACAGGAATAGTTCGTAGAATAGAGGAATGTGTTATAATAACACAAAAGTCGCTTAAAGCCGCATAAACACTGGGGTTTTCGCTGATTTTGTCCAAGAAATTTCGAGAAAACAAGCGGTTTTAGGCTTTTATTGTTATTAAAGCGAGGTGTTGAAATACATAGCAAAGAGCCGGATGAGCGATATGTTCATCCGGCTTTGTTATAAATAAATGATAAAAACACGGGGACAATATCCCTTAATTATATTGCGTTTCCCTTAAAATCAACAAACAATTAAGGGAATATTTTAAATAAGTTGTTGACTATTCCCTTACAAATGATTATAATATAAGGGAAAGAAAAGGAGGATAAGGGAATGAGACCTTTTAATTACTCTGTTATTAAAAATCAAAAATGGGATTCTGAGATTTTAGGACTTATAGCTGCAATATATAAAGAAGCAGGGAAGCAAGAATTGTATCTTAAGCAACGGCCGGAAGAATTGGAAAAGTTGGTTGAGATTGCAAAAATTCAGAGTACAGAAGCATCCAATGCGATCGAAGGTATAGTTACCACCAATACCCGTATCAAGCAGTTGGTAGAAGAGAAAACGACACCTAAGAACCGTGATGAGCAGGAAATCGCCGGGTACCGTGATGCTCTCTCAATTATTCACGAAAGTTTTGATGCGATATCTTTGTCTCGTAATTATATTCTTCAACTTCATAAAATCATGTACAGCCATATGAACAACCCTATGGCCGGTCAGACAAAGAATGTTCAGAATTATATTAGTGCAACTTACCCTGACGGACATACAGAGATTTTGTTTACTCCTCTTGCTCCGTTTGAAACACCGGAGGCATTAGATAAAATCTGCGATGAATACAACTGCGTTATCGGCAATATGGAATTAGAACCTTTGATTGCTATTCCTATTTTTATTCATGATTTCCTTTGCATTCATCCTTTTAACGATGGCAACGGAAGAATGAGCCGTTTGCTCACCACTTTGCTTCTATATCGAAGCGGATTTTATGTAGGTAAATATATTTCATTAGAAGCGAAGATTGCTAAGAATAAAGACTTATATTACGATGCCCTTGGTAGTTCACAGCATGGATGGCACGAAGGAACGGAAGATGCTGTTCCGTTTATTAAATATTTGCTTGGCACCGTTCTCGCAGCATACAAAGACTTTGGAGACAGATTCGCTATTGTCGAAGATAAGCTCCCTGCTGTTGAAATGGTTCGCAAAGCCGCTATGAATAAGATTGGCCGCTTTAATAAGCAAGATATACGTGAGCTGTGCCCAACGCTTAGCCTTAGTTCCGTAGAAGGCGCTCTTCGTAAAATGGTAGCCTCCGGCGAACTGAAACGTGAAGGTAAAGGTAAATCAACGTGTTATATTCGATTGAAATAATCGACAGTTTTGGAGGAATAAAAAATGACGGAACTAGAAAAAATAGAATACGCAAAATCATTTATTGATAAGTTGGCTAACGGAATAAATCCTCTTGATGATACAATAATTAAGGAAGATAATATAGTCAACAATGTTCGGCTGTCACGGTGCTTCTTTTACGTGTCGGATATTTTGCGACAAGTCATCGAGAATGGCGGTACAAATAAAAAGAAAAGCGACAAACTGCGCTTTGAATTATCAACAGAAGAATTAGCAAAATTCCCATATTCGAATTCACCAATTGCTATAAGTGAAATTGCAAAAAGGTTGAATTCCCTTATAAATGATGAATCTATGAGAAAAATTTCTCATAGAGATATAACAAATTGGTTGCTGTCTATCGAAATGCTTTTTGAACATTCTTCATTAGATGGAAAGACTTCAAAACGACCTACAGAGCAAGGAAGCAGTATCGGAATTTCCACAGAAGTCAGAACAGGACAAAGAGGTGAATATACAGTAGTTGTATACAATAAAGAAGCGCAAACCTTTATTGTAGATAACCTTGAAGCGATTATAACGCTGAAATACAACAAATGATCATTTAATATAGCAAAAGCGAGGGGATTTTTCCCTCGCTTTACTCATTATTGCCATATCGCTCTCGAAGCAGATCGCGAAATCTTTCCTTTGGGTAAAAATAGGTTGTTTTTCCGTCAATTTTTTGTGTGACCAACCAAGTTGTATTGACTTCTTCATTTATTTGGCGAGTTTTTAATATACCGTTTTCTATATAATCGTAGAAACGATATCCGTCAAATGCAAAATCGGATTGTGTTCGGTTAAGTGTCGAAATAGCGCTTTTGTCCGTAAGCTTATCAAAGCAAACGATTGGCGTGCTCATAAAATAACGTTCAAGCAGTTCGCATGTCTTTTCGTCGTCGGAATATATATCGTATAAATAACCGCAAATATAGTCGCCGATGATAGATAAGTCTTTTACCTTGATATCGCAAAGAAATAGGGTGAATTTACTTGCAAAATGCGATAGTTGTATGCATTTTCGCCTATCGAAGTAAAACAACTTTGCTCCCCACTCAAGCATACGGTCGCCTCTTTCTTTTTCAATAATAGACTTTATTGTCTTTGCATTATTAGCACATTCTTCTGGCATATTCAGTTTATATCTGTCTCGAAGAAGCTTCGTTGTATAAATAATCATATACTCACCACCTTTAATTAATTATATCATATTTAATTTCAAAAGTAAAACTTGCGGTATATTTCTCCCAGATATACAGATAATAACAACACAATTTGTAAATTAAGGAGAAATGAATATATGAAAGCAACAGGTATTGTCCGACGCATCGAGGCTCGTGTTATAATAACACAAAAGTGCGATAAAGCCACATAAACACCGGGTTTTCAGGCGATTTTCAAAGAAAAATTTTTGACGAAAAACAGCATATTTTGACCTATACATAACATCAGCGGAGTGGAAAAACCACTCCGCTGATTGTTTTATGGCTTTAGCCAGTTGAGGACGGGACGTCCGAAACAGACAACCACCCGCTATGCGGGTGCGCGTCGAAAGTTATACAAAAAAATTCCCCCAAGTAGTACAATAAGGTTGTTCAAGTCTTAGAGAACTACGAAAGGAGAATTTTAATGGCTAATAGCACAAATAGTTTATCACATACAAAATGGTTATGCAAGTACCATATAGTAA
>JAFSBZ010000007.1 GCA_017437005.1 Clostridia bacterium
TAGTTAACCCCTTTAGGGGTAGCCAAAGAGGCAAAGACTCTAAGGCTTGAACAAAGAGAAAGCCCGCGCCTTGAGACGCGGGTCGGCATTGTGGGCTTTTAGCCCTTGTGCAAACCACCCGTTTGACGGGTGGTTATGATTTGGTTTATCCCCAAAACAACTATCCAATCTGCGTAATAATTAAGTGTGCAGAAACAGGTCGTGTTCCTCCTGCGAGTGGGGTAATAGTTAATGCCGCCGCATTGCCTGCAGGATTGCGAACAGTAAGAATAGAGTTTATAACAGTAGTTGTTACAATAGCCATGCCTACAATTTGCGAGGCTCCTGTTGCTCTGCCAACTACAGTATATGCCAAATCCTCTCCGTTCAAGGTCAAAATCAATTGACCTGGCTCATCTACGCTTACCTCAAATAAAATTTGGTAGCTTCCTATTTGCGTAAGATTAAATGAATCTGCTCCGACTCTAAAAATGCCGGACTTGCTATTAGGACCGTCTTGCGGGAAACTAACGTCTGTTCCTGGAGCTACTGTTGCCGCATTATCGGGTGGCATCAATGCATAAAAATCAGCAAAGCCCAGCACGCCGCCGGCGGGACCTTGAGGACCAACGGGACCGGTTTCACCGACGGGACCTTGTGGACCAGCGGGACCGGTTTCGCCAACGGGACCTTGCGGACCGATAGGACCGGTTTCACCGACGGGACCTTGGGGGCCAACAGGACCAATCTCACCAGCAGGGCCTTGAGGACCCATTAGACCCGGCATTCCGGTCAAACCCCTTGGACCAATTGGGCCTTGAGGACCCGGTGCTCCTGTAAAACCTCTTGGGCCCATAGGACCTTGTGGTCCTCTTGGACCTACAGGACCCGGAGGTCCAGGTGGGCAATTTAAACAATCACAGTCACAAGAGTGTTCGTTCGCACAAGGATCTTTTTGGCAACCACAGTCACAAGCTCGCTTATCATCGTCACAATTTTTTTGGCAGTTATTATTGTTATTATAAAAATTCCATTTGCTCATCACATTCACCTCTTTAAAAGTCAGGTATTACATAATATGCTGTGATGTATTGATGTGGCACTTTAAACATTATAAATAATTATGTGTGTTGGCTTAGGAAAAATAAAGTATAAATGGTTTTTGTTTTAAACTATTTTTTTAATGACATTTTTATTTTGATATGTTATTATAATTGTAATATACACTTTGAAAGGAAATTGTTTATGAAGATTTTAATGATAAACGGTAGTCCGCGTGTAAACGGTAACACAAGTGTGGCACTTAATGAAATGGAAAAGGTTTTTCACAAAAACGGAATCGAGACCGAAATTTTTCAAATAGGCGCACAGGATATACGCGGCTGTATGGCGTGTGGTTATTGCTTTAAAAACGGCAAATGCGCTATTGACGATGTTGTAAACCGTGAACTCGCACAAAAATTTGAGGAGTGCGACGGCTTGGTTGTGGGAAGTCCTGTATTTTATGCTTCGGCAAACGGTAGTCTTATTTCACTACTTGATAGGCTTTTTTATAGTACGTCGTTTAATAAAACTATGAAGGTGGGCGCTGCAGTTGCAGTTGCACGTCGCGGAGGTTGCACGGCTACGTTTGATATGCTTAATAAGTACTTTACAATCGCAGGTATGCCTGTGGCATCGGGCCAGTATTGGAACAGTGTTCACGGCCGCAAGGTAGGTGAGGCTGTAGGCGACGAAGAGGGCCTGCAGGGTATGCGCACCTTGGCCGAGAATATGTCGTTTTTGATAAAAAGCATCGCATTAGGCCGCGAAAAATACGGCATCCCCGAAAAAGAAAAATGGATTATGACAAATTTTGTAAGATAAAAGTAAAGGCCTATGCTTAAAAATTAAAGCATAGGCTTTTATTAATTACTGGTTTTTGTTATCGTACTTATTATCGTTTTTCTTGTTGTCGTTTTTATTTTGATTGTTCTTATTTTCGTTTTTGTTTTGGTTTTTGTTCTTGTTGTCGTTCACAAAAATCACCCCGCTTTCAGTAGTATTGTTTACTGATTGCAGGGTGATTATTCGTTATTTGATTTGAAACAAATTTTTAGCATTTTTAGCGGTCAAATTTAAAATTTGTTCGGTTGTAGTACCACGTATTTCGGCAATTTTCTGAGCAGTATATTTTATTAACCCTGAATGACATACTTGTCCGCGATATGGCACGGGGGCAAGGTAGGGGCAATCGGTTTCAACAAGCAATAGCTCGTCGGGAATAATGCGTACCACATCGGGTAGTTTTTTTGCATTATTAAATGTAACAACACCGCCAACACCAATATACATTCCGAGTTTTATAACTTCCTGTGCCATTTCTACACTGCCCGAAAAGCAATGAACAACGCCCTTCGGCTTATGCTTTTTTAGAATTTCAAGAGTGTCACCATGGGCGTCACGGTCATGGACTATTATGGGTAAATCTAGTTTTTTTGCAAGTTCAATTTGTTTTTCAAAAACATCAATTTGTTGCGGTTTGTTATCATCTACCCAGTAGTAATCAAGACCAATTTCGCCAATGGCAACACATTTTTTATGTGTTGCAAGCTCTAAAATTTGCTCGATGGTTGTACCCGAATCGATATTACCCGGGTGAATGCCCACAGCGGCATAAATAAAGCTATAGTCTTCTGCCATTTTGAGTGCTTTTTTAGATGACACCTCGTCACAGCCACACGTTACAATACCGCACACACCGTTTTGATGAATTACTGTGAGAAGATCATCACGTATATCGTCAAATCGGTTGTCGTCATAATGTGCGTGAGTGTCAAAAATAGGGTATGAGTTTATTAAGTCTTCGCTATACATTATCTAATTTTGCATCCTTCGGGAATATCGTCTACAAATATTACCTTAACGTCATCATCGGGGCAGTCAGCTGCCAAAATCATACCGTTTGACTCAACACCGCAAAGAACGGCAGGCTTAAGGTTTGATACAACAATTACGTTGCGACCTATAAGCTCGTCGGGTGTGTAGTATTTTGCAATGCCCGATGCTACTGTACGGGGCTTATTACTACCGTCGTTGAGTGTGAGTTTTAAGAGCTTCTTTGCTTTTGGAATAGGCTCGCAAGCCACAATTTTAGCAGTTGTAAGCTCAACCTTTGCAAAATCATCAATAGAAATTTCGGGCAGCTTTACAATGTTTACTGCCTTTTCGGCCTCGGCGGCTTTTTTAGCTTGTTCAGCAGCAATTTCTTCGAGTACCTTTGGCATATCAATACGGGCAAAAAGAGGTGTTGCTTCACCTACGGTGAATTCACTTACCTTACCAAATGCAAGTTCACGATTTTCGCTGTTAATTTGCGCCGCAATGCTCTTACAGCTTGATGGAATAACAGGGGTAAGCATAACGCTAAGCATACGAATACCTTCGAGCAAGTTGTAAAGCACGTCGTTAAGACGGGGAAGAGTAGCCTCGTCCTTTGCGAGCACCCAAGGTGTTGTTTCGTCAATGTATTTATTTAAGCGTTTTGCAAAATTCATAACGCATTCACACGCATCAGCGTTGCGGTAAGCGTCCATAAGAGAATAATACTTTTCGATTGTATCATTAGCTACTGTAATAAGCTCGTTGTCAAGCTCTTCACGTTTGGTGGGTGCAGTAACCTTTCCGCCAAAATATTTGTTTGTCATAGCAACCGTACGGTTTACAAGGTTGCCGAGTGTATTTGCCAAATCGGCATTAAACTTGGTAATAAAGCTTTCGTAAGTTATTGTACCGTCCTGTGTAAACGGTATTTCAGAAAGCAGGTAGTAACGAACAGCATCAATCGAGAAACGAGCGGCTAATTCATCGGCATAGATAACGTTACCTTTTGATTTAGACATTTTATCGTCGCCAACAAGTACCCACGGATGACCGAGAACCTGCTTTGGTAGTGGCTCACCAAGCGCCATAAGAATAATCGGCCAATAGATTGTGTGAAAACGAACAATATCTTTACCAATAACGTGCAAATCAGCAGGCCACAACTTTTTGTACTGCTCACTGCTGCCGTCGGGATTATAGCCAACACCTGTGATGTAGTTTGAAAGCGCATCAATCCAAACGTAGATAACGTGGCCTTCGTCAAAGCTTACAGGCACACCCCACTTGAATGATGAACGCGATACGCAAAGGTCTTGAAGACCTGGTTTTATAAAGTTGTTGAGCATCTCGTTTTTGCGGGATTCGGGCTTAATAAAGTCGGGATTTTGCTCGTAGTATTCAACTAACTTGTCTTGATATTTTGAAAGGCGCAAGAAGTATGCTTCTTCTTTAGAGTCAATAACCTCACGGCCACAGTCGGGGCATTTGCCATCTACAAGCTGGCTTTCGGTGTAAAACGATTCACAAGGCACACAGTATTTACCTTCGTACGTGCTTTTGTAAATATCGCCTTGGTCATAAAGCTTTTTAAAAATCTTTTGAACAGCATCTTCGTGGTAATCGTCAGTTGTACGAATAAACTTGTCATAGCAAGTATCAAGAGAGTCCCAAACTGCCTTAATATTAGCGGCGGCGTTGTCTACAAATTCTTTAGGGCTGATGCCGTCAGCCTTTGCATATTCTTCAATCTTTTGACCGTGCTCGTCAGAGCCTGTCATTAAGTAAACATCAAAGCCCATCATTTTTTTGTAGCGGGCAATCATATCGGCAAGCACTATATCATAAGCGTTGCCTATGTGCGGCTTACGAGATGCGTAAGCAATGGCTGTTGTGATGTAAAATTTTTGTTTGTCCATAATATATTCCTCCTAGGCTGACGGTGGTCGAACCTGTTATGGTTTCAAACGCCGCCTTTTGTCGATTTTCTTATATTTATGTTTGTGTGACGGTAGTCTTACTGTAAACTTCACGATTTACCTCTCGTAAAAGGCGGCCGTGAGAAACTCCTTGACCTGCCAAATAAATAATTTTTTTGGAGGGTGAAGCCGAAGAGAGCAGTAATACTGGCGTATTACAAACGATGAGGCAAGAAAAAACATAAAATTATTATTTGCCAGGCATAACGGGTTCGGCTACCGTCAGCCTACGGTTTTCGAATGAGAAAACCGATTATTGATAAAAGGGTTGTGCCAAGAGCATAAAGCAAAACTGTTGTTTGCTGCGGCATAGACAAAAGGCCAGAAAATGCCGCATACACAAAGTACATAATGCCAATCACAGCGAATAAAACGTACATTATTGTAAGTATACTGTTTGAGCGCTTGATCATTGAAGCACAGTTTACAAGTCTTATAACGTTTAGGTGTGATCCGCTATAAGCCGCGGGAGCCGAACATTCGTTAGTATCGGGTGTTACATTTTTAAGCATATGAACACCTGCGTTTGACATTATTTTTACCGAATCTTCGTATAAACCAAAATAATCGCAAAGCATTTCTTCGGTTATGTTAGGATCACAGTTTTCTACAAGCAAAGTAACACCTAAATCGGTGATTTTACGAAGCTCTTTTGCGACAGCCGGTTTTGCTTCATATTGGATTACTATAAGAGCGCAGGCGGTATCGGTAGTGGCAACATACACAGGGAAGTAACCTTTTCGCAAAATTTTCTTATCTACTTCAAGGCTTGGTATTTGTATGCCGTGCGCTTGCATAAACGAGCGATTGCCAATAAACAACAATTCGTTGTTTACCCAACCCGATATACCAAGATTTTTTTCGTATTTTACTGTGTCAGAATCAGGTATAGTATACGAGCTGTTTGTTCCTGCAATTTGATTAAATATTGATTCAAGCGGACTGTTTACCGCCGCGGTAAGCGATGCCGCGCGCAAAAAGGTATCATCTATATTATTTTTTGATAGCACTCGCATACTATACATCTTTATAGAGCCTGCAGGGAAAATATCATTTATATGAATATGCGCCGCGTTGGTAAGCTCGATCTTTTCGGCGCCGTACATACCCGATATCATTGCACCGCGTGCGTTAAGTTTTTTTGCAGCGGCAGATAGCGGAAGACAATCAATAAAAAACAATGTAGGCAAAGCCGACATACAGGTAACAACGGTAGCGCTATAAAAAGCATCAAACACGTTTTGATAGTAAAAATATGCGATTATTGCGCTGACAACAGAAAAAGAAAATGTGAAATAAAACAAAAACGGACATCTTCCTGAAAGCTTTTGTGAGAAGGTGTTGTGCTTTATATAATCTGAAACCAAAATTGTATTGCGGTGTGATATGGCAAGTACATCACCATCAATTTTGTTTTTTGCCATAGCAACAGTTGTGGCGGGATCATCTATAATCGCTACTGCATTTTTTTGTTTTTCGTTTAAAACCAGCTTTAAATTTCCGCTTAAGTAAGATGTTTCCTTAAATGCGCAAAATGCTCTGGTAAACAAGATTATTGAACATAATAAAACAATGTAATATGCATTTTGTTGTGTTAGCGCTGCGGTAACAGCAAGTATTAATGAAAATACTGAGCACAACGAAGAAAATATGTCGAAGCAACAGGTCTTATTTATTAAATTTTTAAAATCTAAAAACATTTTTGCATTTGCAATAACCGATACCAGTAAAAATGCTCCGCAGGTAAACATTGTGCTTTTTGGGTTTGCAATTATATGGTCATAAACCGGGGGAATAAGAAAAACCGATAAAGCAATAACACATAAAGCTGAGATAAATGCTGTGAAAAAGTCCGAACGTTTTCGCAGTGCAAGCTTATGCAAAATCTTTTTTCCGCTTGCAATGTCAGTAACCTCTTCTTTGGGAGAAAATTTTTCAAATTCAGATTTTTCCAAACTTTGATTAGCAGTTTTTGAGGATATGTCATTATCATAATCTTCGCCAAGTTCGATATACTTGGTGGAACTGCTTATGCTTATGTGATCGGTATTACCCAGTTTGTCTTTTATTGGAGTAAATCTAATTGTAGCAGTATTGGATACTTCCTTTGAGGTGGTTTTATCAATTTCGTGCGTATCAATATCAGAAATATTTGGAACAACCGCGCGGGAGATATGCTCATTTATATCTACTTGCTTTTTTTCGGGGAAAAGTGACTCAAGAAGCTCTTTTGATTCGCGCTTTTCAGAATCACTTACCATCTTTTCAAAGGCAGAAGTAGGCTTTACCGTACTTGATGTTTTTTCACTTGTGTTTGTTTTTGTGTTGTCAGATTCATTAATATCGTTAGTTTTTGGTGTGTAACCAAAATCAATGTCAATTCCATATTTTTCTGACAAATTTTTCATTGCAGTTTTGCCGTCATTCATAAGTATTTCGGCTACAGACTCAAGCTGATAAAGCGGCTTTTTGTTTTCCGACATATCTTGACCGTGTTCATCAATGGTGTAGCGTTTAACTTTTTCTACAAGAGTAGTTTTAGACGTATTAGATGATTTTGAGTCGCCCAAAACATCCTTGGCACTGTCGTCAGGATGTACGGTGGTTGAGTGCATAGGCGATTCTTTTGATGAATTATCAAAAGAATCGTTTTTTAAAGGCTTTTCAGCCG
The DNA here is from genome assembly GCA_017437005.1 of Clostridia bacterium. Lineage (GTDB taxonomy): Bacteria > Bacillota > Clostridia > Oscillospirales > Acutalibacteraceae > UBA737. Next base: position 7,489 of record JAFSBZ010000007.1, read on the forward strand.
AAGCATTCATACGTTTTTTTAGCAAATCAAGCGCACCTACATTTGAAGAATGCTTGTTATTATTAGATGTTTTGGTGTTTGATATTTCGTCGGGAGTTATGGCGTGTGGAGCCAATTTTTTGTTCCCCGATATTTTAGAGTTATCATCAACAGTGTTTACGATAACTTCATTATCTTTATTTGTTTTTTTTGAGAAAAATCCCATATTATTTTCCCACCATTTATTATTTTATGTTTCTTTTTCGCACGACTTCGTACATCAGCACGCCGGCAGCAACCGATGCGTTGAGCGAGTTTATCTTGCCGCACATAGGCAACGAAATAATGCCGTCGCACTTTTTAGCGACTAATGTGCCAATGCCTTTGCCTTCGTTACCAATAACTATTGCGCAGGGAATGTCATAATCGGTTTGTGTATAGGGTGAGCCATCCATATCGGCACCAAACACCCATATACCTTTTTCTTTAAGCTCGTCAATAGTGTTTGAAATATTGGTAACGCGCGCCACCTTCATATAAGCGAGCGCACCCGCCGAGGTTTTTTCAACGGTAGCGTTAAGCGAGGCTGAACGGCGTTTTGGAATAATTATACCGTGAACTCCACAGGCTTCGGCCGTACGGATTATTGCACCTAAGTTGTGTGGATCTTCTATTTCATCGCAAATTACAATAAAAGGCTTTTCTTGTCGGTCTTCTGCAGTTTTAAGTATTTCCTCAACGGTAGAGTATTCTTGGCTTGCAATCATCACAGCAACCCCTTGGTGATTGCCGCCGTTGCAGTAATAGTCAAGCTTTTGAGGGCTGATTTCTTTAATCAGTATTCCGCGCTGATTGCATTTAGCTCGAATTGCTGTAACCGAGCCGCCTGTAACACCGTGGGCTATAAGCAATCGGTCTATTTCGCGACCTGAACGCAAAGCCTCCATAACAGGATTTCTGCCATATATAATGTTACCTTGTTTTGAATCAAGGTTTTCTTGTGTTTTAAATTCCATAAAATCACCCAAGTATAATAATTCAAAATAATTATAACATACATAAATAAAAAAATAAAGTAGAAAATACTAAAAAAGGAGGTAATTTTTATGAAAATTGAATCGGTACAGGGTTTTGAGGTTATAGATTCACGCGGTAATCCTACAGTTGCGGCAAAGGTGGTCTGCGAATGTGGGGTAGAGGGTTTTGCAATAAGTCCATCAGGCGCGTCTACAGGTATGTACGAGGCGCACGAATTACGTGATAATAATGCGATGCGTTATATGGGCAAGGGTGTTAAAAAGGCAGTAGAAAATATTAATAATGAAATCAATAATCTGTTAAAAGATAAATGTGTTTTAAATCAGCGTGAAATTGATGAGCTAATGATAAAAGCGGATGGCACCGAAAACAAGTCGCGGCTTGGCGCAAATGCTATTTTAGCGGTATCGTTAGCTGTGGCAAAGGCGGCAGCAAATTCGCTTAAAATACCGCTTTATAGATATTTAGGCGGCGTTAATGCAAAGTGCTTACCGCGTCCTATGATGAATATTTTAAACGGTGGCGCTCACGCGGCAAATAATATAGATATACAAGAATTTATGATTATTCCTAACAAGGCTCAATGCTTTGCGCAGGGACTTCAAATTTGTGTAGAAATCTACCATAATTTAGGTAAAATTTTAAAAGAGAACGGGCTTTTGTCGGGCGTGGGTGACGAAGGCGGCTTTGCACCAAATCTTGAAAGTGACGAGGCGGCAATTGAACTTATTTTGCAGGCGGTAGAAAAGGCAGGCTACAGCGGTCAAATTAAGATTGCGCTTGATGTTGCAGCAAGCGAATGGTATAAGGATGGGAAATACACACTTCCTAAGCGTGACAAGAGCATGACCGCCGAACAGCTTATTGAATATTATAGCGAACTGACAACTAAATATCCTATTATTTCTATCGAGGATGGACTAAGTGAAAACGACTGGGAAGGCTGGCAAAAACTAACTCAAAAATTGGGCGATAAAATACAACTTGTCGGTGATGATTTATTTGTTACCAATCCCGAAAGATTAAAGATGGGATTTGATAAAAACGTTGCTAATGCAGTGCTTGTAAAGCCTAATCAAATAGGTACCTTAAGCGAAACGCTGCAGGTTATAAGAATGGCGCAAGGGGAGGGCTATGCGGCGGTTGTTTCACATCGCTCGGGCGAAAGCGAGGATACAACAATTGTCGATATAGCGGTTGCTACAAATGCGGGACAAATTAAAACCGGAGCCCCTTGCCGCACCGACCGCGTCGCAAAATACAATAGATTATTGTTGATTGAAAATGAAATTGAATGCACGATTCAATAGGAATCGTAGGGCAGGGGCTTGCTCCTGCCGAAAAAATTACGGAACGAGCAAGCCCGTTCCCTACAAAAATATAAAACGGATGGTCAATGACCATCCCTACATAAAAAATAAATTATCACCGTAGGGGCGAGCAATGCTCGTCCGTGAAAGAAAACACCTACCGATTTTACAGTCGGCAGGTGTTTTATGCAAAGTGGTATCCTCAAATATATAAGCACTATGTTGATGGGATTCCTTACAAATAAATGGTATTGAAAGGTTTAATCCTTTTACGCTATTTATTTAACATAAAAACAAAATAATTTTACTAAACAGTTTTTGCGAGTTTATTCACAAAATAAGATATGGACTTTTTATAGCAAATAAATATAATTTAAGTTAGAGGCCTCACTAAAAATCAAAAAGGAGTATTGACTATGAATGATATTTTTGCTAATAATCTCAAAAAATTACGATTGCAAAAGAAACTCACTCAAGAACAAGTAGCGGATATTCTAGGTGTTGGTTCTCAAACTATTTCTCGATGGGAATGCAACACAACCTATCCTGATGTTATGTTGCTGCCTGAAATCGCAAAACTTTACTGTGTAACGGTTGATGACTTATTTAAAGCGGAATCTTCCGCATACGAAAACTATGCTCAAAGATTAGCATCCGTATATGAAATGACACGCGAGCCTGAAGATTTTATTAGAGCAGACTTTGAGTTTAAAAAACTCGTGAAAAAAGGCGAGTGTTCAGCAGAAGATTTGAGAACATACGGAATAATATATCATTTTATGATGTATTATTCTATGAATAAAGCAATAGAATTATTTGATAAAGTGCTTGATGATAGTTCGAATATAAATACCGAGGTTTTTTGGAAGACAAAAAATCAAAAAATGCTTTTGTATTCTCAAATTGGAAAAAGCAAAGATAATATTTCGGACTGTTTGAAAGAGTTTAACGAAGATTCCAGCGTGGTGGGAAATTGGCGATATTTGATATTAGCATATCTGTCAGACAACGATTATAACGGTGCTTATGAGTGGTTTAATAAAGCAATTAAAAAGTTTCCTGATGATGCAATATTATACACATTAGGTGGAGATATTTGTAGAAAACTCGCTCAACATGATGAAGCACTTTTATATTGGGATAAAGCGATAGAATTTGATAGTTCGTGTTTGGACGCTAAATATTCAAAAACAAATTACTACGAAGAAATAGGTGATTATAACAAATGTTATGCTCTTTGGTTAGAAATAATAGAAGAATTAAAAAGTGCAGGACTTGACGTAGAAGCAAGTGCAGAACAAAAGAAAGCAGATGACTTTTATAAAAATATACTTTTACCAAACACCGATAAATAATTTATATCATTGACAATTTTAAACTTTTACTGTAAAATAGATAAGCAGTAGGGACTGTAGCCGATTTTGGTTTGCAGTCCTTTTTTACGGAAATTTTACGGAGTGATTGTAATTAGTATTTTTACAAACCGATTAGTTGATATTTTTAAAAAGCATCGTGAAATTATTATGTACGTAATTTGCGGTGCGGCCACAACGCTTGTAAGCATAGTAACATATTATTTGTTTGCAAAATTTCTTTTTGATACAAGCAATGCGCTTGAGCTACAAATCAACAATATTTTGTCATGGGTTGTAAGTGTTTTGTTTGCTTATATTACAAATAAAATATTCGTTTTTCAAAGCAAAGGCTCGCCTAAAGCAGAGATTGTAAAATTTTATCTTGCGAGAATAGCAACGCTTGTAATTGATATGGCATTAATGTATTTACTGGTAACGCTTTGTTCGTTTGATGATATGCTTTCAAAATGTGTTGTGCAAATTGTTGTTATAATACTTAATTATATATTCGGCAAATTAGTGTTTGCAAAGAATTAAATTTCAGGAGCGATTTTATGAAAAAGTTTGATACTGTGATAATAGGCGGAGGTATAGGCGGTCTTATGGCGGCTTACCGTCTGCGTAAAAACTGTCCAGATATGGCTATTGCTATAACCGAGCGTGGTAACGAGCTTGAGAAGCGTGTTTGCCCTGCAAGCAAAAACAATACCTGCGTTCACTGTAAAATTTGCAGTATTACAAGCGGTTATGCAGGCGCGGGCGCGTTCAGTGACGGTAAGTTTAACCTTGGTACTGCTTATGGTGGAACTTTAGGTGAAGAGCTTGGTGATGACGTTGCAAACCTTTACATAAACGAGGTTGACAAAATTCTTAACGAATACTGCACTTCGGGTGTTCCAAAGGTGTTTAAATCTAACGATGAATTGCGTCTTAAATGTATACAAAACAATCTTCGTCTTTTAGATATGAATGTAAAGCATCTTGGTACCGATAATAACTATATCACTATGCAAAATCTTATAAATGCTATCGGTGCGTCAGGAACAGAGCTTTACAGCTTTTACGATTGTGTTGATATAAAAAAACAGGATGATAGATACATTCTTAATTACACAAACGGTGAAGTTTTTGAAGCTAAAAACATTATAATTGCAACAGGTCGTTCGGGCGCAAATTTCGTGTCGGAATTTTGCAAATCAAACGGTGTAAAAATGCGCTCTAACCATATAGATATTGGTGTTCGTGTTGAAATGAAGGATATTATATGGCGCGAGTTTTCTTCTAAAATTTATGAGCCTAAAATTCTTTATAAAACCAAGACTTTTGAAGATAGATGTCGTATGTTTTGCTTTAATCAAGGCGGTCTTGTATCGGCAGAAAACAACCACGGTATTATTACGGCAAACGGTCATTCGTATGCGCAACCCGAAAAAAAGACCGACAACTGCAATTTTGCTATTCTTTCAAGTATTCGTTTTACCGAACCGTTTAATCAGCCTACCGAGTACGCCGAAAACATTTCCCGTCTTGCTAATATGATAGGCAAGGGCAATGTGTTGGTGCAGCGCTTTGGCGACCTTATACGTGGCAGACGTACAAACGAGCATAGACTTTCGCAAAATACGGTTATTCCAACACTTAAAGCAACAGCTGGGGATATATCGCTTGTGTTACCACACCGTATACTTACAAATATTATTGAAACCATTTATGCGCTTGATAAGGTAGCACCTGGTACCGCCAATGACGACACCCTACTTTACGGCTGCGAAAGTAAGTATTACTCTATTAGACCTGAATTTATGAATAAAAAGTTTGAGCTTATCGATAACGTATATATCATTGGGGACGGCAGTGGTATCTGCCGCGGTCTTTCACAGTCGGGCGCAATGGGTATTTACGTTGCAGACTGTATAACAGGATAATATTATTAAAAAACGGATTCAATATTTCACAATATATTGTATCCGTTTTGTTATTTTCTTTTGACTTTGTGTTTACGCTGTGATATATTATATTTGTTATTATAGTTATATTAAAATTTTCTGCACGGGGGAATTTGATGAAATACAATGTAGCAATTTGTGGAACCTTTAACGTAGATAATTATGGGGACGTTATGTTTCCTGAAATTTTTAAGCGAGCAATGAAAAACAGGGGATTAGACTTTGAACTTTTTTTGGTTTCCCCTGGTGAAACAACCGACTATACATTATGTCCTGAAGCAAAGGTTTATTCTGTATCAGAATTAGAAAATATTCATAAAAGCAATCCAATTGATGCCATTATTATTGGTGGTGGCGCGCTGATACATTACAGTAAAATACCGGTACAATTGCCTGACAGTGATGGGTTTAGTGAGTATAATATTTACGATTCTTGGTACACCCCAATCGAATTTGCCGTAAGAAATAATATCAAGGTGTTGTTCAATTTGCCGCAGGTTCCGTATGACTTTCCGTCAGAGTTAAAAGAGGTTACTAAACGTTCTTTTGAATATGCGGAATATATATCTTTACGTGATGATGTTTCGGCGGGGAAATTAGCCGATGTCTTTAAAAGTGACTGCCCAGAAATTGCTGTATATCCTGATTCCGTGTGCTGCATACAAAATGTGATATCTAAGAATGAGCTTCTGGATTTAAAGAATAGCTTATTGCCCTTTGATGATAAATATGTAGTATTGCATTTTAACGCACAAAAACATCAGTCTGAAGACGAAACGTTACTTAAAATTATAAACAAATTACAATCTATCGGATATAAAGTTGTGTTGTTGCCTTTGGGATACACTCACAATGATGACGGTGTTTTAAATGAATTTAATAAAAGATACAACAACATTGCATATTTAATAGATAAAAAACTCAATATATTTGAAATGGCGGCAGTTTTATCTGATTGCTCGATATATATTGGTTCAAGTTTTCATGGTGCTATTACAACTATATCATATGGACACGTTGCTATAAGCTACAATTATATTTATCCCAAAACCAAAAACCGTGAAATTTTTGATATGTATGGAATAGGTGAATTTGTTGCCGAAAATGCAGACGAGGTTTGCAACATACTCGATAGATATTTAAAAGAAAAATTGGCGTTTGAGCCAAAGATACAAAGCGTTGTTAATAGGGTGGATGAGCATTTTGACCGTATTTGCGGTTTAATTCAAAAAGAAACCGTTACAAAAACAAAGCCATATGATTTTTATGCTTCATTGATAGAGTTGCTGCCTCAAACCGTTAAGTTTTGTCAAGATATTAGCACAATGACACGACAAATAGAAACAACCGAAAATCATGTGAGAAATCTTAAAAAAATACACAGTGATGAAAAGGAAGTAATGACAGCAAATTTTGAAAAAGAGCTGGCTGTTTATAAAGATAATTATGAAAGAGTTAAAAAGGATAACGAACTTTTATCCTTTAGTTACAGCGAAATTCAAAGAAGCTTTTTTTGGCGCGTTACCAAACCATTAAGAAACATTTCACAATCAATTAAAAATTTTGTATCAAAAAGACCAAAACTTTTAAAATGTGCAATATATTTAAAGGGATTTTTGCGTGGCGGAATAAAGGGCGCAAAGGTACAAATAAAAAATTATAACGATTTCATCTCTGTCAATACATTTAGCGCACCGACAAGGCCGGAGCGAAGAATGTTGAAATTGGATAACGAGATAAAAGAATACCAGCAAAATTATAATTTTTCACGAGATATAAAATTCAGTATACTTGTACCGCTGTACAACACCCCTAAAGATTTTCTTGTAGAAATGATAAATTCCGTTCAAGAACAAACATACAAGAATTGGGAACTTTGTCTTGCAGATGGCAGCACAGAAGATTTTAAGTATGTTGAAAAAATGTGTCTTGATATCGCTAAAAATGATTCGCGCGTTATTTACAAAAAACTCAAACAAAATCTCGGTATTTCAGAGAACACAAATGCATGTCTTGAAATGGCCACCGGTGATTACATAGCACTTTTTGACCATGATGATATTCTTGAACCTACAGTGCTTTTTGAGTATATGAAGGTTATTTGCGAGCAAAATGCTGACTTTATTTATTGTGATGAGGATAAATTTAGTGAGTTTGGTGGAAAATTGTATGACGAAAATTATAAGCCTGATTTTGCAATTGATAATATTCGTTCTAACAATTATATCTGTCACTTTAGTGTTTTTGATAAAAAACTCATTGAAAAAGCGGGTGCGTTTAGAAAAGAATTTGATGGTTCACAAGACCATGATTTGATTTTGCGCCTCACTGAGCAGGCAAAAAATATTGTTCATATACCTAAAATTTTATATCACTGGCGCGTCAGTGAGGCATCGGTTGCATCCGATCCGTATGCCAAACCCTATACAATAGAGGCGGGTAAAAAGGCAGTAACTGAACATCTTGAAAGAGTTGGTCTAAAAGGAAAGGTAGAAAGTACAAAAATTCATCCCAATATTTACAGGATTAAGTATGATATTATAGGTAATCCTTTGGTTTCTATAATCATACCAAACTATAATCATGTGGAAGAACTTTCACGTTGTATTGATTCTATAATCAACAAGTCTACGTATAAAAATTATGAAATAATTATTGTAGAAAACAATAGTGACAAAAAGACCTTTGATTATTATGAAACCTTAAAAAAATATGATAACATTAAGGTTGTTGTATACAAACCGGAAGGTGGATTTAACTATTCTGCAATTAATAACTATGGTGTTAAATTCGCAAGTGGCGAGCATTACATTTTACTTAACAACGATGTTGAAATAATTACTCCTGAGTGGATCGAAGAAATGCTTATGTATTCGCAACGCGATGATATAGGTGCGGTTGGTGCCATGCTTTATTATCCTAACGACACAATTCAACATGCAGGTGTAACAATTGGGGTTTTAACACTGGCAGGTCATAATTTTAAACATTCACATCGTGGAGATCCGGGATATTTTGGTCGAGCAGGTTATCAGCAAAACGTTTCAGCCGTTACCGCGGCATGTTTAATGCTTCCGGCTAAGGTTTATAAGCAGGTAAATGGTCTTGACGAGAGTTTTGCGGTTGCGTTTAATGATATAGATTTTTGTATGCGCATACGTAAGGAAGGATATTTAATTGCATTTACGCCTTTTGCTGAGTTGTATCATTATGAATCTATAAGCCGCGGCGATGACGAGAGTCCGGAAAAGCGAGCACGATTTGTTTCAGAAGTGGAGCGTTTCCAACAAAGATGGGAAAAAGAACTTGAAGAAGGGGATCCATATTATAATCCCAATCTTACGCTTGACCGTGAAGATTTTTCGCCCAAATAAGCAAGTTTTAAACAAAATAATTTATAAAAAATGACGAAATTTGAAACTTTGTTAAAATTTCGTCATTTTTTTGTTTACTTTTTGAAATGAAAGTGTTATTATGTATCCGTATGAGACTGTCAAGATGACACAGCCTCTCGAATAAATTTTTTTGGAGGAATTTTAACATGGCAAGAAAGTTTAAAACCATGGATGGTAACAACGCTGCGGCTCACGTTTCTTATGCGTTTACCGAAGTAGCAGGTATTTATCCTATTACACCATCCAGCCCAATGGCAGACTATGTTGACCAGTGGTCAGCACAGGGCCTCAAAAACATTTTTGGAACAAGGGTTAACGTTGTAGAAATGCAGTCCGAAGCAGGTGCTGCAGGTACAGTTCACGGCTCACTCGCAGCTGGTGCACTTACTACAACCTTTACCGCTTCACAGGGTCTTCTTTTGATGATTCCTAATATGTACAAAATCGCAGGCGAATTATTGCCTTCAGTTTTCCACGTATCAGCTCGTTGTGTAGCAAGCCACGCTCTTAACATTTTTGGCGACCACTCTGACGTTTATGCATGCCGTCAGACAGGTTTTGCAATGCTTGCTGAATCAAACCCACAGGAAGTTATGGATCTTGGTGCAGTAGCACACTTAGCTTCTATCAAGGGTCGCGTACCTTTTATTAACTTCTTTGACGGTTTCCGTACTTCACACGAACTCCAGAAAATTCAAATCTGGGATTACGAAGACCTTAAGGAAATGTGTGATATGGATGCAGTTGATGCATTCCGTAAGCGTGCTCTTAACCCAGAGCGTCCCGTAATGCGTGGTTCACACCAGAACGACGACATCTTCTTCCAGAACAGAGAAGCTTGCAACAAGTATTATGAAGCTCTTCCTGCAATTGTTGAAGAATATATGGACAAGGTTAATGCTAAGCTTGGCACTGACTATAAACTCTTTAACTACTACGGCGCACCTGATGCAGAGCGTGTAATCATCGCTATGGGTTCATTCTGTGACGTTGCTGAAGAAGTTATTGATTATATGATGGCAGCAGGTGAAAAGGTTGGTCTTATCAAGGTAAGACTTTATCGTCCATTCGCAGCTGACAAGTTTGTTGAGGCTATTCCTGCAACATGTAAAAAGCTTGCCGTTCTTGACAGAACAAAAGAACCTGGTTCACTTGGCGAACCACTTTATATGGACGTTGTTAGTGCATTGGCACAAACAGGCCGCAAGATTGATACCGTTATCGGTGGTCGTTACGGTCTTGGTTCTAAAGATACTCCTCCTTCAAGCGTATTCGCTGTATACAAGGAATTAGCATCAGACGCTCCTCGTCACAACTTCACAATCGGTATCGTTGATGACGTTACCAACCTTTCACTCGTTGAAGAAGAAGCTCCAAACACCGCTGCAGAAGGCACAATCGAGTGCAAGTTCTGGGGTCTTGGTGGTGACGGTACCGTTGGTGCTAACAAAGACTCTATCAAAATTATCGGTGACCACACCGATAAATACGTTCAGGCTTACTTCCAGTATGACTCTAAAAAGACCGGTGGTATCACAATTTCTCACCTCCGTTTCGGCGACAAGCCAATCAAGAGCCCATACTATATCAACAAGGCTGACTTCGTTGCTTGTCACAACCCATCATACGTAATCAAGGGTTACAAGATGGTTAACGACGTTAAACCAGGCGGTGTATTCCTTATCAACTGCCAGTGGACTCCTGAAGAGCTTAACGAACATATGCCTGCAGAAGCTAAGCGCTATATTGCTAACAACAACGTTCAGCTTTATACTGTTAACGCTATTGATATGGCTGCCCAAATCGGTCTTGGTAAGCGTACCAACACAGTTTTACAGTCTGCATTCTTCGCACTTTCTGAAGTTCTTCCACGTGAAGAGGCTATCGGCTATATGAAGGAAAAAGCTCAGAAGTTTATGAAGAAGGGTAAAGAAATCGTTGAAATGAACGAAAAGGCAATCGACGCAGGTGCTAACGCTTACGTTAAGATTGACGTTCCTGCTGACTGGGCTAACGCTACCGATGACGGCGCTGCTGCTGCATCTGTTGGCGCAGACAAGCTTGTTAAGATGGTTGACAATATCATGAAGCCTGTAGGCCTTATGAACGGTTATGACCTTCCTGTATCTGCATTTACTGATCACGCTGACGGTACATTTGAACAGGGAGCTTCCGCTTATGAAAAACGCGGCGTTGCCGTAATGGTACCAGAGTGGAACAACGAAACATGTATTGGTTGTAACAAGTGCGCATTTGTATGTCCACATGCTACAATTCGTCCATTTGCACTTTCTGCCGATGAAAAGGCTGCTGCTCCTGCAAATATTAAGATAGCTACTAAAGAAAAGCTCGTTACAAACAAGGGCTTTAGCTATGTACTTACAATTTCTCCACTTGATTGTATGGGTTGCGGCGTTTGCGTTGGCGTATGTCCTACCAGCTCACTTAAGATGGTATCTCAGGAATCACAGCTTTCTGAACAAGCAAGCTTTGATTACTGTGTAGCAAACGTAACCGAAAAAGAAGGTATTGCTTCAAGCGCTAACCTTATTTCTTCACAGTTCAAGAAACCACTTCTCGAGTTCTCAGGCTCATGCGCAGGTTGTGCAGAGACTGCATATGCTCGTCTTATTACACAGCTCTTTGGTGACAGAATGTACATCTCTAACGCTACCGGTTGTTCATCAATCTGGGGTGGTCCTGCTGCTACATCACCATACACCACTGATGCTAACGGCCACGGTCCTGCTTGGGCAAACTCTCTCTTTGAAGACAACGCTGAGCACGGCTTTGGTATGTACTTAGGTCAAAAGGCTATCCGTAACCGTCTTATCGACGATGTTAAGGCTATTGTTGATGCTTGCAAGGCACCTGAAAACGTACTTGCTGCTGCAAATGCTTACCTTGACACACTTAACGATGGCGACAAAAATGCCGCTGCTTCTAAAGCACTTGTTGAAGCACTCGAAGGCTTTGACTGTGACTGCGATATGAAGAAAGACATCCTCGCAAATAGCGAGTACCTCTCAAAGAAATCTGTATGGATCTTTGGTGGTGACGGTTGGGCATACGACATCGGCTTCGGCGGTGTTGACCACGTACTCGCAACAGGCGAAAATGTAAACATTATGGTATTTGATACCGAGGTTTACTCTAACACAGGCGGTCAGGCATCTAAGGCTTCTAACATTGGTCAGGTTGCTCAGTTCGCAGCTGCAGGTAAGGCTATCAACAAGAAGAGCCTTGCTGAAATCGCAATGAGCTATGGTTATGTTTACGTAGCACAAATCGCTATGGGCGCAGACCAGAACCAGACACTTAAGGCTATTAAGGAAGCTGAAGCTTATGACGGTCCTTCAATCATCATTGGTTACTCACCATGCGAAATGCACTCTATTAAGGGTGGTATGGTTAACTGCCAGGCAGAAATGAAGAAGGCTGTAGACTGCGGTTATTGGGATCTGTTCCGTTATAACCCAGCACTCAAGGCTGAAGGTAAGAACCCATTCTCACTTGACAGCAAGCCTGCTACTGCCGACTATAAGGAATTCATCCTTAACGAAGCTCGTTATTCTTCACTTACACGTTCATTCCCAGAGCGTGCAGAAGAACTCTTTGACAAGGCTTCTGAGGCTGCAAAGGCACGTCGTGCACACCTTGAAAAGCTTGTTGAGCTTTACGGTAAATAATTAAGATGTTGAAATCTTAAATGCAAAATCCCACCGAGAAATCGGTGGGTTTTTTGTATAAAAATGCCGTTATCGGCAAAAATGTATATAAGATTATTGTCGCTTGATTGACATATTGCCGATAATGTGATATACTATTAACAGTAATTTTGGAGGTTTGTATATGAAATATCTATCCGTTAAAGAGGTTGCTTTGCTTTGGAATATGTCCGAGCGTAGTGTTCGTAATTATTGTGCCGCGGGTCGTGTGCCTGGTGCATTTCTTACGGGCAAGACCTGGAACATTCCTGAAAATGCAGAAAAACCCGAAAGAAGTAATAAACGGGGAACTGCGCCACAAACTTTGCTTGATATTCTAAAAGAGGAAAAGCGCAGTCAGACCCACGGCGGAATTTATCACAAAATACAGATTGAACTCACATACAACTCCAATCATATTGAAGGCAGTCGCCTTACCCACGACCAAACCCGCTATATATTTGAAACCAATACCATTGGTCTAACTGAGGAAGGTGTGCGTGTTGACGATATTATAGAAACCACCACACACTTTCGTTGTATTGACGAAATAATCGAAAATGCTAAATCTCAATTAAGCGAAAAGTTTATAAAACATTTGCATTTTATTTTAAAGACCGGAACAACCGATGCCAAAAAAGATTGGTTTGCCGTAGGGGATTATAAAAAGTTACCTAACGAAGTAGGGGGTAGCGAAACGACACTACCCGAAGATGTATCGGCTGAAATGAAGAAACTACTCGGTAGTTATAATGGCAAAGAAAATATAACTCTCCAAGATATTATAGAGTTCCACGTCCGGTTTGAGCGCATCCACCCGTTCCAAGACGGTAACGGTCGTGTCGGCAGACTGATTATGTTTAAAGAGTGCTTAAAGCATAATATCGTTCCGTTTATTATTGAAGATAAAATAAAAATGTTCTACTATCGTGGACTGAAAGAATGGAACAGTGAAAAAGGTTATCTCACCGACACCTGCCTTTCTGCCCAAGATAGCTTTAAAACTTATTTAGATTATTTTAGAATATCGTATAGTGAACACGATTAAAGTGAGGACTTAATTATGAAAGATACAGAACGTCGTGCAAATGCAAAAGCATTTTCGGAATATTGGAAAGACAGAGGATATGAAAAGGGCGAAAGTCAATCTTTTTGGCTCTCGCTTCTTCGTGATATTTTAGGTGTAGAACACCCCGAACAATTTATAATATTTGAAGAACAGGTACAACTTGATCATACAAGTTTTATTGACGGTCATATATCTGCTACAAACGTACTCATAGAGCAAAAGAGCAAGGGCAAAGACCTTCGTAAACCCATTAAGCAGTCCGACGGCTCTTTGCTTACGCCGTTCCAACAAGCACAGCGTTATTCGGCAAGTTTGCCTTACTCTAAACGTCCCCGTTGGATTGTTACCTGTAATTTTGAGGAAATGCTTGTCTATGATATGGAAAAACCCAACGGTGAACCCGAGCAAATTTTGCTTAAAGATTTACCAAAAGAATACTACCGTTTGCAATTTTTGGTTGACACAGGTGATGAAAATATACGCCGTGAAGAACAAATCTCGGTTGATGCAGGCAAACGTGTGGGTGAACTTTATGACGCAATATTAAAGCAATACATAAACCCCGAAAGTGACGAAACACTAAAAAGTCTTAACAAACTTATAGTCTGTCTTGTATTTTGCCTTTATGCCGAAGATGCGGGTATCTTTGGCGGTCATAATAAATTTCACGATTATATCAAGTCTTTTTCGGCTCGTGATATGCGCCGTGCGCTAATAGATTTGTTTGGTATTCTTAATACAAAGGTTGCCGACCGTGACCCCTATGCCGACCCGATGTTGCTTGAATTTCCTTATGTAAATGGTGGTCTTTTTGCCGACGAGCATATCGAGATTCCGCAAATGGATGATACTATTCGTGACCTTCTTTTGCAAAAAGCAAGTGAAGATTTTGACTGGTCAGATATTAGTCCCACCATTTTTGGTGCTGTTTTTGAAAGTACATTAAACCCCGAAACTCGCCGTAGCGGTGGTATGCACTATACCTCTATTGAGAACATTCACAAGGTAATCGACCCCTTGTTTTTAGACGATTTGCGTGCCGAATTTGACACCATAAAAGAAACCAAGGTTGCAAAACTAAAAGAAAATAAACTAAACGATTTTAGAACAAAACTTGGCAGTCTTACCTTCTTTGACCCTGCTTGCGGTTCGGGTAACTTTTTGACCGAGACCTATATTTCACTACGCCGACTTGAAAACGCCGCTTTAGAGGAAATAACAAAAGGACAAATTATGCTCGGATTTGACGACGTTATCAAGGTATCAATCGGTCAGTTTTACGGTATCGAGATTAACGATTTTGCCGTAACGGTTGCAAAAACAGCGCTTTGGATTGCCGAAAGTCAAATGATGAAAGAAACCGAGGATATTGTTCAACAAAACCTTGAGTTCTTGCCGCTAAAATCTTACGCCAATATTGTAGAGGGCAACGCCCTGCGTATTGATTGGGAGACGGTAGTGCCTAAAGATAAACTTAACTATATAATGGGCAATCCACCGTTTGTGGGGTATAAGTTCCAAACCAATGAGCAGAAAGAAGAGTTAAAGTTAATAGCAGGAAATTTTGAAAATTACGGCACATTAGATTATGTTTCGGCTTGGTACATTAAGGCTGCAGAATATATTAAAGATACTGCGATTGTATGTGCTTTTGTTTCAACAAATTCAATCTCACAAGGCGAACATGTACTAACACTATGGAAACCATTGTTTGATTTAGGAATACAAATTATTTTTGCTCACAGCACGTTTAGATGGAATAGTGAAGCATCTTTAAAAGCACATGTTCATTGTGTTATTATTGGTTTTGCTATGAATACTGTTGCAAGGAATAAATATATATTCGATAATAATAGATATAAAAATGTTGAAAACATAAATGGTTATTTATTAGAAGCAGATAATATCTTTATTACAAAAAGAAACAAGCCTTGGAGTAACAATACTCCAATTGCGACAAAAGGTAATGCCGCTATGGACGATGGCAATTTAACTCTTACTTTAGAAGAACGTAATGAAATTTTATTAAGAGAACCATTGTTAGAAACTGTAATAAAACAACATATGAGTGCTGATGATTTTTTGAACAACAAACAAAATTATTGTTTTTGGTTTGATGGAGTTGATATTACACAATATAGACATAGCAAAGAAGTTCAAAAACGTTTACTTGCAGTAAAAGAATATAGAAATAGTAGTAATAGGGCAGCAACAAAGAAAATGGCTGATTATCCTATGCTTTTTGCTGAAATTAGGCAACCTAAAAATAACTATATAATGATTCCTGTTGTGTCATCAGAAAAACGCAAATATGTTCCGATTGCGTTTTTAACACCGGATATTATAAATAGCTATGCAAGTATATCTATACCTGATGCCAAACTGTACCATTTTGGAGTTTTAATGTCTAATGTTCATAATTCATGGCTACGTGCGGTATGTGGTCGATTAGAAATGCGATATCGTTATGCTACATCGTTAGTATATAATACTTTCCCATGGCCGACACCAACGGACGAACAAAAGGCAGTTATTGAAAAGACTGCACAGGCAATACTTGACGCACGTGCATTATATCCCGATTGTTCTCTCGCTGATTTGTATGACGAGTTAACTATGCCACCCGAACTGCGCAAAGCCCATCAAGAAAATGATAGGGCAGTAATGCGTGCATACGGCTTTGACGTTAAAACAATGACCGAATCTACCTGCGTAGCAGAGCTTATGAAGATGTATCAAGAACTTACAAAATAATTTACAATTTGTTAATAACTATACATAATGCAACATTTATTTAACACTATGCAACGCATATTTAACATAATGTATTCAATGTGTTGCACCAAAACCGACACAATATCTTGTGTCGGTTTTTATGTCAGTAAATACATATTGACAAAAACAGGAAATGTGCTATAATGACGGCAGAAATAATAAAAAGGGGATAACGATGAATTTATTATTATTGGGAAACGGTTTTGATTTATATCATGATTTGCCTACAAAATATATTAACTTTTTAAATACTGTTAATTTTTTAAAAAACAATACTTTAACTGATATAAAAACAATTGGTGATGTTTTTGGTAACAAAAAACTTAATAGTGTAGATAAAGAAATTTCAAATAGTTACAATATATATAGAGAAATATACGACAAAGTAGAAATAGATTTGAATGATATTGATAGGTTAATTAATTTAGCAGAAAATAATATATGGTTTACGTACTTATCAAAATCACTTGAAAAGGATATTACATGGATTGATTTTGAAAAAGAAATTTCAGCGGTAATTAATGTTTTTTACGAACTGTTTTTGGATAAAGATCCTCTTGTAGTTTTTAATCAACGTTTTAAGTCGAATGAAAATGTTTTAATTGCCAGAGAATTCAATTTTTATTTGCCGCAAAGCAATAATTTTTATAGAATGGTTAGGGTGTTAGATGAATATACTATCGAATATCCATTGGGGACTGATAATAAAATAATTGACAAAGATAAAATCGTAAAATGTTTAAAGAAAGAACTTGTTGAACTGGCAGATTGTTTGAAGTTGTATTTAAAACTATTTATTGATAAATCACTTGAGATTTTAAAAAAAGAAAACTATGTAAAATGGCAATCGGTTTTTCAAAGTGTAAATTGTGCTATAACATTTAACTATACAAAAACATATGAAAAGTTGTATGGAAGTGATAGGGTTATACATCTACACGGAGATTTAGATCAAAATATTGTGTTAGGTATCAATCCAGATAAATTCGATAAATTTGGTTCCATAGATACAACTTTTTTGCCTTTTAAAAAATATTTTCAGCGAGTAATATATAAAACAGACACTAAGTATTTGTCATTGATTAAAAGTATAAAAGAATATAAAGATGATGTCACACTTTTTGTTATAGGACACTCTTTAGATGTTACTGATAGTGATATAATCGAAGAGCTATTTTCAATTTCCAACGAAATATTTATTCTTAATTATGATGAAATCGATGAAGCAAAACATATTTCTAATCTGATTGATATATTTGGTAAGGAGAGTTTTGATGATTTACGTGTTAATAAAAACATGACATTTATTCCAATTGATACTGATATTACGAGCGAAATTTATAATAGTCAAGATATGTATTTTCCTACAACATTAGATGATTTGGGAGATAGATAAGATTGTTAATGGTTTATTATATTTTAATGAATAAATTACTTCTATTTTATCGGAGCAATCCGTAATATCTTTTTATATCTGTGCTGTAAGGCACACCGTAATGACGGTATAATCGTCAATTCATGAAACATAAGCTTCAATTAACGTGTAATGTATAATTCATTTAATTTGCGTAGGGAATGGGCTTGCTCGTTCCGTTAAAAACGGATTGCAGTATTATGAATTGCGAACACAATAATTGTGCATTGTGAAAATCCCCTCACCAACCTTACGGTCGGCCCTCGTCTCAACTGCCGTTTCGGTCGGTGCTTTTGCTTTGCAGAGGTGTCCACAGGACACCCGCACCCCTTTAGGCAAGGGGCGTTAAGCATTGTGCATTTAATTACATTTTTCTCTTGATTTAACAATTTAAAATGCTATACTCTCCTTGAAAGGCGGTGCTTTTATGACAAAAAAATATGAAAGATTTGGCGTTATGATAGATATGTCGCGTAATGCTGTTATGACGGTAGAAGCTTTAAAGCAATATTTTACTTTGCTTAAAAAAATGGGCTATAACTCGGTTATGCTTTATACCGAAGATACCTACGAGGTAGAGGGCGAACCCTATTTTGGTTATATGCGAGGCAGATACTCTATCGCCGAAATGCAAGAGCTTGATGAGTACGCAAGCAATATGGGTATTGAGCTTATACCTTGTATTCAAACACTTGCTCACTTAAATCAGGCACTTCGCTGGGGCACAATTCCCGTTGATTGTGATGACATTATGCTTACCGATAATGACAAGGTTTATGACCTAATTGATAGAATGTTTAAAACACTTAAAAAATGCTTTAAGTCATCGTATATACATATCGGTATGGACGAGGCGCATATGTTAGGACGCGGTAAACACCTTGATATTCACGGATACGAAAGCACCAACGAAATAATAAAGCGTCATTTGGCGGCGGTTTGTGATATTGCTAAAAAATATGATTATATTCCAGTTATATGGTCGGATATGTATTTCCGCTCTTGGAATAATGGTCAATACTGTTTTATAGAGGGTGAAAAAAAGGTACCGCAAGAGGTTGTTGACGCTATGCACCCCGACGTTGTTCCGGTATACTGGGATTATTACAGCAAGGACGAAAAGCACTATAGCGATATGATAAAAAATCACAAGCAAATATCTAAAAACGTATGGTTTGCAGGTGGTGCTTGGGGTTGGCACGGGTTTACGCCATTTAACGGGCACACACTTGAAACTTCAATCCCTGCGCTTGATGCTTGCAAAAATCAAAATATAAAGAATATATTTATTACAATGTGGGGTAATGATGGATGCGAAAGTTCAAACTTTGCGTTGTTGCCGTCGCTTTTGTACATTGCAGAGTATGCAAAGGGTAACACCGATGAAGAAAGGATTAAAGCAAAATTTAAACGTATAACAGGTATAGATTATGATGACTTTATGTTGATTGATATACCAAATCAGGTAGATATGAACACAAGTTGCAAATTACCACCAAACCCTGTTAAGTATATGTTTTATTCTGACTACTTCAGCGACTTTTTGGATGTTACCGTTCGAGATGATGTAAATTCATACGACTATTACGACAGTGCTGCTAAAAAGCTTTTTGCAGTTGCTAAAAAAAGCCGAAAATATGGTTATCTTTTTGATGCATCGGCAAAAATGTGCGAGGTTATGAAATACAAATATGAGCTTGGTAAAAAAACTCGTGCTGCATATAAAGCAGGGAACAAGGATGAACTTTTGCGCCTTGCCAAAAACGATTATGTTGAGGTGGCAAAGGCTATGCGTAAGTTTGGTTTGAGTTTTGAAAAACAGTGGTATAAAGAAAACAAACCTCAGGGTTTTGACGTTCAGGATCATCGCATCGGCGGTATGATACATCGTACCGATGCTTGCCGCAGAAGAATTTTAGACTACGTTGCAGGCAGGGTAGACTCAATCCCCGAGTACGAGGAAGAACTGCTTAGCGCATAT
Organism: Clostridia bacterium; assembly: GCA_017437005.1. GTDB lineage: Bacteria > Bacillota > Clostridia > Oscillospirales > Acutalibacteraceae > UBA737. Next base: position 27,458 of record JAFSBZ010000007.1, read on the forward strand.
GGTAACGAACCCAGAAGCATAGAGGCGTTTAAGGTTTACTCAACAGTAAATGTCGTGTCGCACTAAAAAGATAAAAATTATAGCATTTAATTTAAAAATTCTATTAAATCAGTTTGGGAGTGCGCACACAATGTACGCACTCCCAAATTTTAATCCGCTACCTGATGATGCGCGTGCTCATCTCTAAATAATAGTGATATACACCACACACCTGCCAAGGCTATTACAGTATAAACTATTCGGCTTAACAATACACCGCTACCGCCAAATATCCACGCTACTAAATCAAAACTAAAAAGACCTACAAGACCCCAGTTAAGACAGCCAATAATGGCAAGCACAAGACATATTTTATCAAACATTTATTTCACCTCTTTAACGCTTATATTGTTAGTTTGAGTCTGTTTTAATTAAAATATACTCTTTTTTAAAAAAACGCCGACAGTTTTAACTGCCGGCGCCTTGTGGTTAGTTGCAGTTGCCTACAACTTATTTCATGCTGTTTTCATAAGACTGAATCATCTTTTTAACCATCTGTCCGCCGATAGAACCAGCCTGCTTAGCGGTGAGATCGCCGTTGTAACCCTGCTTAAGATTAACGCCTACTTCGTTAGCGGCTTCCATCTTAAAACGGTTGAGTGCTTCTTTAGCCTCAGGTACTACGTTTTTAGCCATTATATTTCACTCCTTACATACACAAATTTTGTTTGCGTTTGCAATATTATCTTATGAAAAATTTTTGCATTTATTAAAGGTAAATTTTGTGATGGTTGTAAATTTTTTCTTTAAAGCAATAACAATATATATAAGCAAATTAAAAATTTTTTTACAATATATAGATGTGAAAATATGCCAAAAATTACAAAATAAGGAAAAAAAATAATCGCAAAATAGTAAATATCGCCAATAAATAGAGCGGTTTTCAAATATTTTAAAAAAATTTTCAAAAAAGTTAAAAAAAATGTTAAAAACACTTGCAATTTGAAAATGTTTGTGATAGAATGACGTAGAGTAAAACAGTTGTCTCAAAATCTCTTGTTGGCAATTGTGTTTTAAGCGCGCACATTTATTATATATAGTGTTGCCGCGTTTGAGCCACATTTGATTACAATATTGATCTTTGGACAGCTATTGAAAAATCAAAAAATTTTCAAAGGAGAAAATTATTATGAAAAAAACACTTTCAAGAATTTTTGCAGTGCTTTTAGTAGTATCAATGCTCTTTACTCAGCTTTTGGTACCTGTATCTGCAGAAGTAAAGAACTGTGAGTGCGATCCTGCAACTCGCAAGGGCGTAAAAACACGTAGCGTTGCAGCTACTTGTGGTTACTTTGGTTACGATATGTACAAATGTAATTCATGTAAGGGTTTGTACACAGTATATACTGATGAACCTACAGGTGCTCACACTTACGTAGATCACCCAGCAAAGGCTGAAACATGTACTGAAATAGGCTATGGTGCTTATCAGACTTGTGAGGACTGTGACTTCACATCATATGATGCTACAACTGAGGTTCCGGCTCTTGGTCATGATATGGCAGTTATTCCTGCACAGGATGCAACCTGTACTCAAATCGGTTGGGCTGAGTATGAGGATTGCACAAGATGCGATTATACAGTAGGCTATGAACCAATAGAAAAGCTTCCTCATACTCCAGCTGATCCAGTTGATGAAAATCCTATTGGCTCTACCTGTACAACACCTGCAACAGTTGACAAGGTAGTTTACTGTGGTGTTTGCGGCGAGAAGATGTCTTCAGAAACAGTTGAAACTGCACCTGAAGAGGGTCACGACTATGTTGTAATTGACAGCAAAGATCCTATCTGTAAGCCAAGAGAAGATACTACCGATGGTTACATTACATATGAATGTACAAAGTGTGGTGATACTTATACAGTTACTCTTCCCGCTCCTGAAGAGCACAGCTACGTTTTAACCGAACAGAAGCCTGACTGTGAAGTAGATGGTTTTGAAATTCATACTTGTACAGTATGTGACTATGAAAATGAAGTAGCTGTTCCTGCAACAGGTCATACAGAAGAAACAATCAAGGGTTATGCTGCTACCTGTGATGAAACCGGTTTAACAGATGGCAAAAAGTGTACTGTTTGTGGCAAAATTACTAAAGCGCAAACTGTAATCCCTGCAAAAGGTCATACATATGCAAAGGACGACGAAGGAACAGTAATCGCTCCTACTTGTAAAGAAGAAGGTTACACAACCAAGTACTGTACAGTTTGTAAAAATGATATTGTTCAAGATGGTTCAATAGTTGCAATAGATCCTCTTAACCACGTTAAGAGCCATGTTGTTTCTGCTTACGTAGCTCCAACATGTACTGAAGTTGGTTATACTGAAGGTTTGCAATGTGATGAATGTGGTATAACAACAAAGAGAGTTGAAGAAATTCCTGCTCTTGGCCACAACATCAGAAATATAGCTGCAAAAGATCCTACCTGTACTGAAATTGGTTGGGATGCTTATGAAAAGTGCACAAGATGCGATTACACTACTTACGTAGAAAAGGCAGCTCTTGGTCACGAGCTCGAACCTACTATTGGTCACAAGGATGCAACCTGTGAGGTAGAAAGCTATGACTATCAGTATTGTTTAGTATGTGGTGAACAAATTAAGAAAAATCTTGGTGCTGATGCACTTGGTCACAACTGGTCAGCATGGACAGCAGTAGATGCTGATACTCATACACGTACTTGTCAGAATGCAGAGTGCGATGTAGTAGGCGGCAAGGTAGAAACTGCTGAACACAAAATTGTTGAGCACGAAGCAAAAGAGCCAACCTGTACTGAAGTTGGTTGGGATGCTTATGTAACATGTGAAGATTGTGATTACACAACTTATGTAGAAAAAGCAGCTCTTGGTCACCGCAATGAACGTTGGGTTGCTCAGGAAGCAACATGTACACAAGACGGTTGGTCTGATCACATTAAGTGCGCAAGATGTGGCGAAGCAACACCTCATTCATATACACCTGCACTCGGTCACCAGATTATGAATGTACCTGCTAAGGATCCTTCATGTTTTGAAGCTGGTTGGACAAAGCATACCGAATGTGCAAGATGTGGTGAAACATCTCCATACTTTGATATCGCTCCATACGGCGAGCACGGCGAAGTTGTTATTGACGAAGCAGTTCAGCCTACATTTGATGAAACAGGTCTTACCGAAGGTTCACACTGTGGACGTTGTAATGAAGTATTAGTTCAGCAGATCGTTATTGATAGAGTTAAGGAAGATGTAAGCTTTACTTATGAAGCTACAGGTCTTAACGGTAGTGAATATACAGTTAACTCTGGTTATGTAACTCTCAACGTTTATATGAACGTTAACTCAACAGCAGCACGTCTTTGGGGTGCTGACCTTACCTTGAACTTCGATTCTAACCTTACTCTTACTGCAGTAGATGGTTGCGCATTTGAGTATGCAAATAATTCTGATGTGCTTAACAACAGCATTAAGCTTGCTCAGGGTATGAACGTTGGTAGCAACTTCAAGACCTTTGAAATGGGTCAATACCTCTTTGCTACACTTACATTCAAGGTAGACAAAGACTTCTATTCAGCAAATGCAATGTTTGAAATCGTAGCTGACGAGTGTAATCTTGTACGTCGCGATATCGAAAACAACACTGATTTCTCAAATGAACTCGTAGTTGATTTTGGTACCGGTACTGAAATTTATGTTGCTCAGCTTGGCGATGCAAATGCTGACGGTAAGTTCAGTTCAGTAGACACAATGTCTCTTGCGCAGTGGTTTGCAAATGCTGACATTGATGCATATGAAGCTGTTTATGATATGAACAAAGACGGTTACATCGATGGTGACGACTTTGCTATCCTTCGTGGCGCTGTTGTTCGTGATTATAGCTATTTAGAAGACTAATTTGGAGGAATAAGAGATGTTGGTTAAAAGATTCTTTGCGATTCTTTTAGCTGCCGCTCTAATGTGTTCTGCACTGTTCTGTGTTACAGCCAGTGCAGAAACCGCTGATAACTTCAAGGTGGGAGTGGTGGCATCGACCGCCACTCCCATTTCTGTTTCTCCCCAGATTATTAACCAGGGAGAAGAAGTTACTGTTAGAGTATCAGTTGAAGAGAATACAGGTATTACATTTTTAAGATTTACAATTAACTTTGATTCCGATGCTTTAGAGTATTTAAGCAACAAGGGCGCTAATTTGTTTGGAGTAAACGATAGTATTCAGGTTAAGGATGGATATTTAATTTACTTTATGACACTTTCAGATAAAAATTCTGATGCTACAGGTGAATTATTAGAAGTAAAATTTAATGCCAAATCTTCATTTTGTGGTGATACAAAAATTTATACTGAATGTTCGTCTTCAAACTGCTCAAAAAATAACAACACAGTAAATTCTTATACACATGTTCCTTTCTCAAGCGATGATGCGGAGTTTTCAATTCATAATATCACAACCGAAGGTACTGTTGTTGAACCTACATGTTTAGATAATGGTTATACTTCCTATCACTGTGATGCATGTGATACAGATGTTAAGGGCAATATAGTAAAGGCTCTTAATCATAAACTTGTTAAATATGAAGCAAAAGAACCTACCTGTACCGAAATTGGTTGGGATGCTTATGAGGCTTGCTCAAGATGTGACTATACTACTTATGCTGAGATTCCTGCTAAAGGTCATCGCAACGAGGTTTGGGTTCAGCAAGAACCAACCTGCACTGAAGATGGTTGGACAAAGCATACAAAATGTGTAGTTTGTGGTGAAGAATCAATTCATTCCTTACTTCCTGCACTTGGTCATGATATTGTAAATCATGAGGCTAAAGAGCCAACCTGTACCGAGATAGGTTGGGATGCATATGAAACATGCTCAAGATGTGATTATACTACTTATGTAGAAAAGGCAGCCCTTGGTCACGATATTGTTAAACACGAAGCTAAGGCTCCAACTTGTACCGAAATAGGTTGGGATGCTTATGAGGCTTGTTCAAGATGTGACTATACTACACGTGTAGCAAAGGATGCACTCGGTCACGTTTTAATTGATGTAGAAGCAAAAGAACCAACCTGTACCGAAATTGGTTGGGATTCATACAAAAAATGTACAGAATGTGATTATTCTACTTTTGAAGAAAAGGCAGCCCTTGGTCACGATTTAATTAAGATTGAAGCAAAAGAACCCACTTGTACCGAAATAGGTTGGGACGCTTATGAAAAATGCTCAAAATGCGACTATTCAACTTATGTTCAAAAAGATAAAGTTGAACATAACCTTATAATTAATCCAGCAAAAGAGCCTACCTGTACTGAAATCGGTTGGGATGCTTATATTACATGTACCGAATGTGATTTTTCAACATTTGTAGAGAAAGCTCCTTCGGACCACAACTATATTGTTATTCAGGCAAAAGAACCTACTTGTACTGAAACAGGATGGGATGCTTATATCGGTTGTTCTAATTGCGATTATTCTACTTGTGTAGAAAAGGCAGCCCTTGGTCACGATACCGTAAATCATGAGGCTAAGGCTCCAACCTGTACCGAAATCGGTTGGAATGCTTATGAAACATGCTCAAGATGTGACTATTCTACTTACGAAGAAATTGCCGCATTTGGTCATCGTAACGAAACTCTAAATGCACAAGAGCCAACCTGCACAGAAGATGGTTGGACAGAGCACGATAAATGCGTTGTATGCGGCGAAACAACACCATACGATACAATCCCTGCTACAGGTGTTCACACTTACGCTGCTGATTGGGATGCAGATTGTGATGTTTGTGGTCAAATCCGTGAATTAACCTACACAGGTTGGGTATTGGATGACGGCAAATGGTATTTTTATGAAAATGGCGAGCTTTTAAAGAATAAATGGTGCAAGGATAGCGTTGGCTGGGTATACCTTGGCAAAGACGGCGCAATGTTAACAAATGCTTGGTGTACAGATAGCCAAGGTAAGTGTTATGTTGGCGCTAATGGTTACGCAGTTACAAATTGTTGGATGCAAGACAGCTACGGTTGGATCTATTTTGATGCTAACGGTTCAATGACTAAAAATGCATGGGTACAGGATAGTACAAGTTGGTGTTATCTTGGCGAAGATGGATATGCAGTTTCTAATTGCTGGATGAAAGACAGCATTGGCTGGGTATACATTGGTAGTGATTGCAAAATGCTTAAGAATGAATGGGTACAAGACAGCAACGGTTGGTGCTATGTTGGTGCTGATGGTTACATTTTAATCGGTACTCATACTATTGATGGTGTAAAGTACACCTTTGATTCAAACGGCAATTTAGTTTCTTAATAAAATTAGAGCCGACACGTAAAGTGTCGGCTCTTTTTATATTTCATTTATGTTGTGTATATGAATACCAATAGGAATATCGGTTTTACCTTTTATTTTAAATAACTCATCGGGATTTACCAATTCAAAACCACGTTTTTTTAGTTCGGGCAAAATAGTTTTCAGTGCTTGGTAAGTATGCTCTTTTACATGCATACAAGCAATAGCGCCGTCACAGGCGGTATCAAGTGTTTCGTGAATAATGTTTTCGGGTGTGGCATCTACAAGCCAATCGCTACCACATCTCATTCCGTGGCCGAGTAGTATTAATTTTAATTCTTTACAAATTTGCAACACCGATTCATCGCGGCATAGATGCGGTAGCCTTGCCCAATTTTTCATATCGTAACCAATACGATTTTTTACGTATGATATAGGCTTGGTCATTTCTTTAATTACTTGTTCACGCGATACAGTCTCAAGTTTTGGGTGTGAGTGTGAGTGACCCACTAACTGAAAACCGTTATCTATAGCGTATTTTAGCATATATTCGGTATCGTCGTTTATTCTAGCACCCATTACAGCAAAACCTGCTTTAAAGCTATATTCATTAAATAAATCTACAATTTCGCACATAAAGGGTAGGGGACCATCGTCAAAAACTATGGTCATATATTTTGTCAGCATATAATCACATCCTTAATTCTTATTATAAATGTTTATAAATAGAAAGTAAATCTAAAAATATACTTGATTATTTTAAAACCTTGTGATATAATATCTAACGTTGCCAATAATGGTGATATGCGCTGATAGCTCAGTTGGATAGAGCATCTGCCTTCTAAGCAGAGGGTCGGGGGTTCGAATCCCTTTCAGCGTGCCAAATATTAAGGAGCAGTGTCGTAAGATGCTGCTCCTTAATGTTTTATACAAAATGAAGGGATTCGAACAAGGAGGGAGCGTAAGCGGAAGAAAACAGTCCGGTGGACTGTTTTTGCCGACGTGGGCAAGCCGCTTGCGGCACGATAGGTGCGTTGCACCGGAAAATCCCTTTCAGCGTGCCAACCAAAAAGGAAGTTGTGATCTTTGGGTTGCAACTTCCTTTTTGGTTTTATTATTATAATTTTTAACTTACTCTTTAAAGAAGTGGTCTTCAACCGCGGCACATAGGTAGTGATAAACCGGCAGATGCAATTCTTGTATACGATATGTTTCGATGTGGTTAACGTGAATAATTATATCTGAGAGTGAATCAAGACCACATTCTTTTGCGCCTACAAGTGAAATAACCTTGCATCCGATAGCGCGTGCCGTTTTAGCGGCATTCACCACGTTTTGTGAATTGCCCGAGGTGCTAATAGCAAGCAGTACATCGTCCTTTTTGCCAAGAGCGTAAAGCGCTTGCGCATAGAGTAGTGATGGATCCTCGTCATTTAAGAATGCAGTTAAAAAGGCTGTTTGCGAATGAAGCGATATTGCGGGTAAGCCCTGCATAAGACCGGCGGCTAATTGCTTATCATCAAATGCTGCTATCTGATTTTCAGTAAGCGGTCTTTTTTTAAGAAAGCCTTTCATAAGCTCGCCTACAATATGGTCGGCATCAGCAGCACTGCCACCGTTGCCGCAAATATAAAGGCGGTTGCCGTTTTCAAATGTTTTTATAAGCAGCTCGGCAGCCTCTTTAATTTCGTTTTCACAGGATGAAAGCAGTGGGTATCTTGTTATAAGTTCTGATAAGGTTTTCATATTAAAATCCCTCAAAATGACCAATTTTAGTTTTGTTTAAGAAGTCAATATATGTATCGTAGTTAATGCCACGAATATTATTGATAAAATGATTGCGGTAGGTATTGCCGTCGAATTCCCACTCAATAAGGAACATTTCCTTTTTATCGGGGTCAATCGTTACGGCATCAAGCTGTAAAATTCCACTCGCTTCAACTTGGCTTTCGCCACTGCAAACAACCACATTGTCGTTTATGCGTATAACCTTATAGCTAAAGGTTTTGTCTTGCGGAATTTCATTTGCCACGAAAAGATTAATTTTGTTGTTTTCATCAGGCTCGTCAAACATAAGACAAAGCGGTTGCTGTGAATTTTTTATGTAATCGTAAGCAATTTTTTTTGTAAAGTAGTAGTCAACCACTGCGTCAGAAATTTGTGGCCAACCGTCTAAAAGATTCCACCAAATAAGGCCGCCGTGGGTGGCTTTTCGTATGCGGAAGCGCTCTATCATAAACTTAAAGGCTTCTGCTTGGAAAATTTGACTTGCTTTAGCAATACCCTCGAGTGCTTGTTCGCCATCACCAAACAGTGCTTTCATTCGCTTGAAATAGTCAACCGATTCTTCTGCTGTGGCACGACCTGTGTTACCGTCCGGCATATCGCTAAACAATACCGCTACTTGTCGTAGCATAAGCGCTATGCGGTATTCATAGTGACCTATATGATCGGTTTCCATACTTGCTGCGTGAACAATGTAATCTTCGTTAGGGCGACCGTTTGGTAAAATGATTGGCCACAGTTTTTCTGGGGTAATAAATTTCTTTATAGACTCAACGGATGGACAGCCGTGAAAGCCTGTTTCGGATGCAAAAAGCGCTGTCGCATTTTTATAATAATCACTCTTAAAGTAATTGCGCGGACCCCAAAGATGATCTTCGGCAGGGCGGCATTTATCGATTAGAGCAAACGATGTTTCGTCTATGTAGGGTGAGCTTGGCAAATATGGTCTAAAGCCGTCATAAGCGCGCAAGACCTCGGGTAAAACCTTACGGGTAAGAACATTTTGATTTGGGTCAAGGCGTTGAGCATTTTTTTCGGCATAGGTATAAAACGCATCACATTCGTTATCACCCGCCCAAAGCACGATAGATGCGTGTGAACGCAAGCGCTTTACGGCAATAATTGCTTCATCGCGTAGTTTATTACAAAATTCTTCATACTGTGGGTAGTAACCGCAACCCATAATAAAGTCATGCCACAGCATAATACCGTGCTCGTCACACCAGTTGTAAAATGTATCGCTCTCATAGATATTACCGCCCCAAAGACGAATCATATTACAGCCGATATCTTCTACCATTTCGAGTGCCTTTATAACACGTTTTTCATTTTGAGAGGGGAATGCGTCAAGCGGTACCCAGTTGGTACCCATAATAAATACTTTTTTGCAATTAATTAAAAATTCAAACTTGCCGTTTCCGTTTTCGTCGACTGTAGATGTACGAACGAGTTCAATAAGGCGAATGCCTATACGTGTGTTGTAGGTGTCGCAAAGCTCACCCTTGCGGTATAATCTTACCTCTACGTCATAAAGGTTTTGTTTGCCTTCGCCACGCGGCCACCAAAATTCAGCGCCGCTAAAGTTTATGCTAAAATTGCGGTTTACGCCCCAAAAACGAACGCTGTGCTCAAAATGTGATTCACCACAAGTACCTGTAATTACCGCCTCATAATCTGAAAGCAAATCATCGTCGGTATGTATGCGTATTTGTCCCGAAAGCTGAGCGGTTTTATGCTTTAAATTCATATTGGCAGTGCCAAGATAAAAATCGTCTATACGGTGACGGGGCTTTTCTATGAGTGATACACCGCGCCAAAGTCCGCCCGATACTGTACGGGGCATAATGTCCCAACCGAACATATACGGTGCCTTGCGCACGTGTAAAGAGTCTTCGTTATAGGGAAGTCCCACTGCCAAAGCGTTTTCTTCATATTCACGAGCTTCAATTACGGTTGGGTGAATGTGAACGATAATTTTATTCTTACCTTTTTTGATATGTTTGTTTACGCAATATTCATGCTCTATAAGCATATTATCACTGTAATCTATAAATTCGTCATTAAAATATATTTCTGCAAAGGTATCGATACCCTCAAAGCGTAAAAATGCATCACCATCAGGTAGTTTATCGAGTGTAAATTCTTTTACATACCAAAGGTGACGGTTTTCGTATTGCTGGCAAAGCAGTGTATTAGTACCCAAAAACAAGTCGGGGAGTAATCCTGCGCGTTGCATATCAAGCTCAAAGTTACCTGGTACTTCGGCATCAATTTTTATAAAATCAACATTATTCTCAGTGTCCTTACAAAGATAATCAGGGTTCATAAAATCCCACTCAACAATGTCTTTTACTTGATTGTGTGGCGCTATATACAGTTCCCATTTACCGTTTAAATCAATTAACTGCTTCATATTTTCCTCCTTAATGGTTGTCTGCTGCTAAAGATAAAGCGGCATAATCGCCAAGGCTTTCACCCAAAGCGGCAGGTGGTATTTCTACTACCGAAAGTGATGGCGCAAGTGCTTCTTGCTTTAGTGCTTCTATCATTGTTTCTTGTAACAGGTCTTGGCTTCGTGTGTAAATACTGCCAATAACAATTTTTTCGGGATTTAGCACGTCTATCAAAATAGATAAACCGTAGCCTAACATTTCACCACATTTTTTATATACCGAAATAGCTGTTTTATCACCCTTGTATGCGGCTTCGGCAACCGATTGTGCGGTGACAGTGCTTAATTCGTCAAGACTTTTGCAGTAAAGCGGTGTTACACCTTTTTTTAATTGCTCTTTTGCAGCAGACTTTGCCATTTGGGCAATGCCTCCACCGCTTGCAAAGCCCTCAAAAGAACCTTCTTTTCCGTAGCCTATGGGGCCCGTGTCACGCATACGAACGTGGCCTATTTCACCGGCATTACCGTTAGCACCCGAATATAGCTTGCCGTTAAGGATTAGTCCTGCGCCCATACCTGTACCAAAGGTTAAGAAAATCATATTTTTCGAGCCTTTACCCGCACCGTATTTCCACTCGGCAAAGGCGCAGGCGTCAGCATCGTTTTCAAGTCTTACATAGCCACCGTATTTTTCTTTTAAATAATCTACAACTTTTATATCTTTAAATCGTGGTAAGTTAGGTGGAGAAATTATAATTCCCTTTTTATTGTCAAGCGGTCCGCCACAACTGATACCAATACGACTAAAATCGTAGGTTATTTCTTCGGCCAAGGCACACATTTTATCTATCATTTCATATCCCGAAATACTATGGTCGGTGGGTATGACTTTTTTATCTAAAATATGCATAATGCCATCTATTTCTTCGCCGATACTTACGGCGCATTTGGTTCCGCCTATATCAAAGCCAATCATAATCTCAACTCCTTTAATACAATTATACAATAAATGTATATCTTGAAAAATAATATTTTCTATGATAAAATTAAGAAAATCAACACATTAGAGGTAATTATGTCAAAACAAATAGTTAAATATGATTCATCGTTACAAAATAATAAGGATTATTATATTGAACAAAATTTTATAAAAAAAGGTGAATATTTTAGCCCACATTGGCACGATTATTTTGAGCTTGAAATAGTGCTTGGTGGCGGTGGTGAGCATATATATAATAATACAAGTTATATGTTGCATCGCGGCAGTATTTATCTTATGTCTTATTACGATTTTCACGAGCTGAAAGCAAAAGAGGATATGCAAATACTAAAACTGCAGTTTAATGAAAATGTTTTACCAAATGAACTTAACGATTTTTTGTTTTTAAGTCATAACCGTTTTTGTTGCTCGGTGGGTGAAAATGAAATGCAACATATTATAAAATTATTTAGTATTTTAAAACGCGAGGAGCAGTGTGGCGGTCTTTTTAGCGAAATGCTTATTAAAAACCTTATAGCCGAAATTATTATTACGGTTATAAGAAATTCGTCACAAAATGAAGACACCGTAATACCGTCGCTATTGCAAAATGCCGTGGCATATATACGAAATAATTTTAGAGAACCGTTGACATTAGGACTGCTAGCCAAGCACTGTAACGTAACTCCCAATTATCTTGGTGTTCAATTTACAAAAAAGATGGGAATATCTTTTTCGGATTATCTTAATACTGTGCGGCTGCGATACGCCTGCAACCTGCTTGACAGCACCGACCTTACGGTTAAGGAAATCGCCTTTGCCAGCGGTTATAATTCGGTTGAGTATTTTGGTTATACATTTAAAAAAATATTGGGCGATTCTCCACTAAATTATAAAAAGCGCTAACCAAACGGTTAGCGCTTTTAGTGTTTTATAACTTAATATTAACTTCTTTATTTGTCGGTATGTATTGTCTATATATGACACCCGCGCTATTAAGCATTCGCTTTGATGCCTTAACGCCATCGGTGTCGGCATATTTATCACACATATATACAATCTCTTTAATACCTGACTGAATAATCGCCTTTGTACATTCGTTACAGGGGAAGAGTGTAACGTAGACGGTACAGCCCTTTACCGATGATGTATTACAGTTTAGTATTGCGTTAAGCTCGGCATGGCAAACGTAAAGATATTTAGAGTTAAGACCCTCGCCGCGATCCCAAGGATATTCGTCATCGTGACAGTGATGCGGCATACCGTTATAGCCCATAGAGAGTATACGTTTTTCCTCGTTTACAATGCAGGCGCCCACCTGGGTAGAGGGGTCTTTACTTCGCAGTGCAGACAGCGCTGCAATACCCATAAAATATTCGTCCCAGCTTAAATGGTCTTCTCTTTTCATAATTACACCTCAAAGGTAGATTTTGTATATTTATATTGTAACTGATACTATTACATTTTTCAACATTTTTCTTTGCGTAAAAATGGCGCCGTAACAACCATAATAGCAGGAAAGATGGCGCACACCAAAAATCCCATTTGAAGTGTTGTACTGTTTGCAACAATACCCATAGTCCACGGGCCAATTGAACAGCCAAAGTCACCACAAAGCGCGAGCAGGCTAAACATTAGCGTACCACCTGTTGGGAAATAACGCGCCGCCATAGAATATGTACCCGGCCACGAAAGGCTTACCGTAAATCCACATAGTGCGCATGCCACAAGTGACAACCATTCGATACTGCAAACTGCAACACCTACGTAGCAAATTACACATAAGATATTGTTTATAATAAGCGCTTTCTTGGGGTTGAATTTTCCGTCAAATAGTCCAAATATAACCCTTCCGCTACCCATACAAATTGCAAAAGCACACGGCCCCAAAAGATCACCTACTGTTTTGCTTACCCCAAGCGCTTGCTGAGTAAATATGGATGCCCATTCTGCCATGGTAATTTCGCTGGCGCCCGCGCAAATCATAATAATGGCAAAAATCCAAAAATCACGATTTTTAAATAGTGCTTTTGCTGTTTTACTAACAGGCTCATCTACTTGTTCTACAATTGGCACACGCATAAAGTTAAACATATTTACAAATGGAATTACAGCCCAAATTATAGGTATAAGCTGCCAGCCGTCTTGTCCTATCAAATAAATAAGAATGGTAGATACAAGTACTGTAAATGCCTGTCCCCAACAGTAAAATGAATGTGAAAATGCCATATCGGCTCCCTTTTTATCACCGGGCAGCATTTCTACGATAGGGCTGATGCACACTTCAATTATACCGCTACCCGTAGCATATATTATGATTGCTATAATGACGCAAGTGTATATTTGCTTAGGAAACAGCAAAGGCAAAATGCCCAGTAAGCATAAACCAACTGCCGCAAGACCGTGACAGGCAATTGCCGCGCCGCGATAACCAATGTGTTTTACTACGGCAGGGGTAAGTGCGTCAACAATAAGCTGAACAAAAAAGTTTATGAACAGCAGTCGACCTAATTGTTCATAGTTAAGATTATATCTTGTATTAAATATTATAAATAACAGCGGTAAGAAGTTATTTATAATTGCTTGTACCACAAAACCTGCAAAGCAGGCGATTTTGGTTGATTTATAGGATGCGCTCATTTGTTAAGCTCCTCTATAATGTCTAAAAGCTCGTTAGGAGAATTGATTATGTAACGTGCCCCATTAGCAAGAAGCTCGTCTTCTTTCCTAAATCCCCAAAGCTCGCCCACGGGTACAGCGCCGCTGTTTACCGCAGTAGCAACATCCATACCGGAATCACCAATAAACACGCACTCTTCAGGTTTTACACCTAATTCGTCCATAGCCATTAAAGCGGCTGTTGGGTCTGGCTTTGCGGGAATTCCGTCGCGTTTACCAAAAATTAAATCAAACACGTCGCCGTAAAGCGAGGTTACAACTTCATTTGCCATATGCTGTTCTTTATTTGTAACGACAGCAACAATAAAGCCTGTTTCTTTAAGAGTATTTACAAGCTCGGGCATACCGCTATAAGCGTATGTATTATCGGCATAATGAATTGCATAATATGGCAAGAAAATGTCCTTTATTTCGCTTATTGTAGCAGTATCACGATGTTCTTTAGGTAATGCACGCTCAATCATTTTGGGTATACCGTCACCAACAAAGTATTTAAATGCTTCGACATCGTGTGTCGGGAAACCTTTACTCGCTATTGCTCGGTTAACACCATCAGCTAAATCTATCAAAGAATCAGCAAGTGTGCCGTCTAAATCAAATAAAACTGCTTTTATCATATTTTTTGTTCCTTTCGTATTGCAAGAAAAAAGCCCGTGTAAATAGCTTACACGGGACTTTTAAGTCAAAGAATTGATTAGATAGCTCTGGTAACCTTACCCGAACGTAAGCAACGAGTGCAGACATTGATGCGACGGGGTGAACCATCAACGATAGCCTTTACCTTCTTTACATTGGGCTTCCAAGTTCTGTTAGAACGTCTGTGTGAGTGAGAAACCTTAATACCAAAAGCAATTTCTTTGCTGCAAATTTCACATTTTGCCATTGGTTGCACCTCCTTTTTTGAATCGACCAAAACTTGCTTGGTCACATAGCAAACACAATATTAACACAAAACCCTTAAAAATGCAAGTGTTTTTTTAAAATTTTATGAAATTTATTATTTATTTTAATATATATAATCGGGTTCGGGGGAATTCGATATCATAGATTGGCATATATATTCCAAATTATCCAGTGTTGTGCGTTGTTTTAGTGTAAGATTTTCGCTGCGCAGTAATAAATTAATATCATTTAAAATTTGGCTAACACCTGTATGATCGTTTGACAATTGGTGTTCGGCCACCGATTTTTCAAGCTCTGCAATTTTTTTTGCTACATAATCAATTTTGCTTAAATATTTTTCACAAGTAACGAGTATGTCATTAATTGCTGCGGCTTCGCCTTGAGATGAATATTTTGTGCTTAATTTAATCACCGATTCTTTTACGTTATTTATGGTATCGTAATCGTGCGCCGTTACTGTGTTTTCGTTTAGATGATTGATTGGTTCTGATAAAGTAGATATTGGCTTAGTGTAAACGACGAAGGTAGTTATATTTTCATCTAAATCAATTACTTCAATAGCATATATATTTGTTTGGTTTCCATCAATGTAAAAACCTTTATTGCTTTTTTCACCGTTTACACTTATAGATTTAATATTATTTCCGTTTACAGTTGCATACTGAGTGGTGTAATAAACAGCGCCGTTAGTTACACCATTTATTTTAGGTGCATCGGGGTTTACATTGTCTACAATTGGTTTTTCTGAATCGGTTGATAAATGCGATTCTTCATAGCTTGAGCTTGATGTAAATGCTGCGTTATTTGAGCTGAATATGACATCGGGCGGGTTCTTAAGAATATGTACAAAAATTGTTACCAAAATAACTGCGGATATAACTGCACCTGTGGCGGATAGACCATAGATAATTATTTTTTGTTTTTTACTTAATGTTTTATTGTGCTTTGTCAATTTTATAAATCTCCTTACATTTATAAAATAATAATATCACAAATAAAAATATTTTACAAGAAAAAACGCAGTCAACATAGAGTTGACTGCGTAAGGCTTTATTCCTCGCTGAAATCTTCTTTGCCTACGCCACAAAGCGGGCAAACAAAATCGTCCGGCAAATCTTCAAATTTGGTACCGGCAGCAATTCCGTTGTCGGCATCGCCTACGGCTTCATCGTAAACCCAACCGCAAATATTGCATACGTATTTTTTCATTTTGTTTTCCTCCTAAAAAATTATTTTATTTCCTCAAAATCGGCGGCGCCGTGTTTGCAAAGGGGGCAAACTATATCCTCGGGCAATTTATCTCCCTCGTATACGTAGCCGCAAATTTTGCAGACAAAGCCTTTTACACCGTCGGTTTGTGGTTTTGGTTTAACGTTTTCAAGATAATAACTGTATGTCATTGTATCCTTGTCAGAAAGAACGCGAGCTTCATTTATTTCGCAAATAAACATACCGTGTGTGTCAAGGTCGACATATTGTTCTACTTTAAGTGATATAAATGAATTTATATATCTTGGTAAAAACACAAGACCGTTATCGGCTCTAAGCGGTGTGCAATCAGCAAATTTATCTGTATTTCTGCCACTTGTAAAACCAAATTTTTCAAACACGGTAAATGGGGCTTCAACACTTAAAACATTTATGTTCATTTTTCCGGTTTGTTTTATAACGTGGTGAGAATAATTTTCTTTGTTTATAGTAACTGCAATTTTGTTGGGTGTGTTGGTTACTTGGGTTACAGTATTTACAATAAGTCCGTTATCCTTTTTGCCGTCATTACAGGTTACAACGTATAGTCCGTATCCTATATTAAAAAGTGCAGATAGGTCATTTTTGTTGGCGGTTGAATCCTGCTGTGCCAAATACTCCCTACAAAGCTCATCGGCAAGGGCGTTAAGTTGGTTTGAACTTTCGCTGTTTAACGCCGACATTATTTTAACGGTGTTTTCAGCAAAGGTAAGATTTTTGCTTTTTTCAAACATCCCTCGCATAACCTTAGCAGCCAAGGGTGCCCAACTGCCGTTTTCAATAAAAGCTACTGTGCGATTTTGAAAATTGCGCTCGGTAAGATGATTTATAAATTCGCGCATAAAGGGAAAAATTTCTGCATTGTAGGTGGTAGTTGCAAGCACCAACTTACTGTATCTAAAGGCATCTTCAACAGCCTCTGCCATATCACAACGAGCAAGATCATTTATAACAACCTTGGGACATCCGTTGGCGCGTAGTTTGTCAGCCAGTTGATACACGGCTTTTTTTGTGTTGCCATAGACCGATGTATACGCTATTACGATTCCTTCATCTTCTACCTGATAACTTGACCAGATGTCATAAAGATTTATATAATAGCCTAAATTATCAGTAAGCACGGGTCCATGTAAAGGACAAATTTTTTCTATATCGAGTCCAGCGGCTTTTTTAAGCAACGCCTGAACCTGAGCACCGTATTTTCCAACTATACCTATATAGTAACGTCTTGCTTCACAAGCCCAGTCCTCGTCGGTATCGGGGGTGCCGAATTTGCCGAATCCGTCAGCCGAAAACAAAACCTTATCGGTGCTGTCGTAAGTAACAATAACCTCAGGCCAATGTACCATTGGAGCTGTTACAAAAGTAAGCTTGTGTTTGCCTAAATTTAATGTATCGCCCTCACTCACCACAAGTCGATTATCGGTAAAATCTATACCAAAAAATTGATTCATCATAGCAAATGCCTTTGCAGATGACACAATAGTAGCATTTGGATAACGTTTAATAAAATTCACAATATTTGCCGAATGATCGGGCTCCATATGCTGAATTATTAAATAATCGGGAGATTTATCTTCAAGAACATTCTGGATATTATCAAGCCATTCATGAGTAAATGCCGCGTCTACGCTATCCATAACAGCAATCTTTTCATCGAGTATAACATACGAGTTATATGATATACCGTTTGGTACTACATACTGTCCTTCAAACAAATCTATTTTTCGGTCGTTTACCCCTACGTATTTAATGTCATTTGTAATAATCACTTTATCACTACCCTTACATAAGTATTTCCACTTAATTTTAGTATTATTATACGATAATTAGCAAATTAATGCAATATTATAAAAAAATTTTATGTATATACTTGACAATGATATAAAAGAGTAGTATAATTCATCACATTAATACACTATTGCACTAAAGTGATTTTGTGAGGAGAAAGATTTATGAGTAATTGGCATAACAAAAGCACAGATGAGTTTTGTGAAGCGCTATTATCACTACAATCAAAGGAAGAGTGTTATGCGTTTTTAGAGGATATTTGCACTATAAAGGAAACGCTTGATATTTCACAAAGATTGTCGGTTGCAAAAATGCTAAAAAAAGGTGTTAGCTATACAAAAATAACTAAAGAAACAGGCGCGAGCGCAGCTACAATAAGTCGTGTCAGTAAATGTTGCGAATACGGCACAGGTGGTTATGATATAGTTATTGGCAGATGTGAAGGTGAAAGTAATGATTAACAGTATTTTAAGAAACGAAGAAAAGGCGATATTTGCTTTACGCGAGCTTTATGGAAAATATGGATACAAACCATTTAAAATGAGCAAGTTTGAAGAGTATGAATTTTATATCCAAAACAAAGACTTTTTAGTTAGCGATCGCATAATAGCATTTAATGATACAAGCGGTAAGCTTTTGGCACTTAAGCCTGACGTTACGTTGTCGATTGTAAAAAACGGCGAAGATGTAGAGGGCTTTAAACAAAAGGTTTGTTATAATGAAAATGTATACCGTGTTTCTGAAAACACCCACCAGTTTAAAGAAATTATGCAAACGGGCGTAGAGTGTATAGGAGATATAAAGTTGTACGATATATATGAAATGATAGTTATGGCGGCAGAAAGTCTTTCGCTTTTGGCGGGTGATTTTGTTCTTGAGGTATCACACCTGGGTCTGCTGTCGTCACTGCTTGATAATATATGCGACAGCGTTGGATTTAAGCAACAGGCAATTAAATATATATCAGATAAAAATGCCCACGACCTTGCGCGTATTTCTGATGAAAATAATATATCCGATAACGATAAAAAAACACTTCAAAAATTCGTTTCTATATATGGTGAAAGAAACGCAGTTTTACAGGATTTAGAAGCATTAAGCGACTATTTAAACAAAGAAAGTATAAACATATTAAAAACATTGTCGAATATGCTTGACAATCTATCTTTCGGTGGTAAAATAAAATTTGATTTTTCTGCTGTAAGCGATATGAATTACTATAATGGAATAGTTTTTAAGGGATATATTAATGGATTGTCGCAAAGTGTTCTTTCGGGCGGTCAGTATGATAATCTTATTTATAAAATGGGCAGAAAATCAGGAGCTATAGGTTTTGCAATTTATCTTGATTTATTAGAAGATTTGCCAAGCGAAAAACAAAAATTTGATATTGATGTTTTATTGCTTTGTGATGATGAAACCGATAATAAAGTACTAATCGATACTGTATGTCAAATTATAGTTGAAGGTAAAACCGTGTCGGTTCAAAATGATGATGTAGGCAAAATAAGATATAAAGAATTAATAGATGTCAGGGGGAGGGGTATAAATGCTTAATATAGCGCTGCCTAAGGGCAGATTAGGCGAAAAGGTTTACGCTATGTTTGAGGCTGCAGGTTATGAATGCCCCTCTATTAAAGAAAATAATCGAAAACTCATTTTTGAAAACGAAGAAAAACAGGTACGCTACTTTTGGGTAAAACCGTCTGATGTGGCAATATACGTTGAACGAGGAGCGGCAGATATAGGTGTTGCGGGCAAAGATATTTTGCTTGAATATACTCCCGACGTTTATGAACTTTTAGACTTAAATTTGGGCAAATGCCGAATGGCAGTAGCCGCACCTAATGAATTTCACGATGACGGACAAAAGACACTTAAGGTTGCTACTAAGTTTACCAATATTGCGGCAAACTATTATGCTTCTCTTGGGCGAGAAATAGATATTATTAAGCTTAATGGTTCGATAGAGATAGCGCCGATACTCAGGCTGTCGGACGTTATAGTAGATATTGTAGAAACAGGCACTACACTCAAGGAGAATAATCTTGAAGTTAAATCTACCATAGTGCCTATAAGCGCACGACTTATTTCTAATAAATCAAGCTTTAAGTTTAAAGGTGAAGATATAGAAAAAATAGTAGAGTCTATTAAAAATCAGGTGAATAACAATGATTAAAATTTATAATTATGGCGAGGTTTCAAATGAAGAAATCTTTGCACGTGATAATATTGCTACAAACGTTGAGGGCATTGTAAGTGATATTATATCCAACGTAATAAATCGCGGTGACGAGGCAATTTTTGAATATGCGCTAAAGTTTGACAAGGCAGACTTAAAATCCCTGGAAGTAACAGCCGATGAAATAGATGAAGCTTTTTCACTTGTTGACGAGAAATTTGTAAGCATAATTAAAGAAGCGGCGGTAAATATACGCGCGTTTCACTCTAAACAGGTAAAAAACAGCTTTATTATAAACGAGCAAGATGGCGTTGTAACAGGTCAAAAGGTTACACCTATTGAAAAGGTAGGGTTATATGTACCCGGTGGTACGGCTGCGTATCCGTCTACCGTGCTTATGGACAGTATTCCCGCTAAAATTGCGGGATGTAGCGAAATAGTAATGGTAACACCGCCAAATTCAGAGGGCAAGGTAAACCCCGTAATATTGGCGGCGGCAAAAATTGCCGGTGTGGACCGTATATTTAAGGTAGGTGGCGCGCAGGCAGTAGCGGCGCTTGCATACGGTACCGAAAGTATCCCAAAGGTCGATAAAATAGTAGGCCCCGGTAATGCCTTTGTAGCTGAGGCAAAAAAGCAGGTGTTTGGCAAGGTGTCTATTGATATGATTGCTGGCCCAAGCGAAATTTTGGTTGTGGCAGATTCTACGGCAAATCCTCGTTTTGTAGCGGCTGATTTACTAAGTCAGGCCGAACACGATAAAATGGCAAGCGCCGTGCTTGTATGTGATAGCGTTGACTTTGCAAACAAGGTAAGTGCCGAGCTTGAAATTCAAATTCCCGAGCTTCCTCGCGCCGAGATTGCACGTGCTTCTATTGATAACAACGGTAAGATAATTGTTGCCGAAAACAATCTTATGTTGGCAATAGATATCGCAAATGAAATAGCGCCCGAGCATCTCGAACTTTGTGTAGATAATCCGTTTGATTATCTTGACAAGGTTAAACACGCAGGCTCTATCTTTATGGGGAAATATTGTCCCGAGGCTTTGGGTGACTATTTTGCAGGACCAAATCACACGTTACCCACAAGCGGTACGGCAAGATTTTCGTCACCGCTCTCGGTGGATGATTTTGTAAAGAAATCACAGTTTACATACTTTACGTCTGACGCTTTACAAAATGTAGCGGATAAGGTTGCATATTTTGCAGAAAAAGAAGGTCTTTCCGCTCATGCGCGCAGTGCTACTATTAGATTTGAGGATAAACAATGAGTAAATTTTTTACTGACAGGTTGTCAAAGCTCAAGCCATATACTCCGGGTGAACAACCAAAGGATATGCAATATATAAAGCTTAATACTAACGAGTCGCCGTTTGCACCGTCCCAAGCTGTAAGCAATGCTGTTTTGGCAGAAAGCAAAAAGCTTCAGCTTTACTCTGACCCCGAATGTGTAAATGTGCGACGGGAGCTTGCTCGTGTTTATAATGTAGATATAAATAAGGTTATTGTTACTAATGGCTCTGACGAAGTGCTCAATTTTGCATTTATGGCATTTGCTGACGAGAAAAAACCACTTGTGTTTCCAAATATTACATACGGATTTTATCCCGTTCTTGCCGAACTTAATCGTATACCGTATACCGAAATTCCGTTAAAAGACGATTTTACAATTGATATAAATGATTATATCGGTGTTAACAAGACGGTGGTTATCGCAAATCCTAATGCGCCTACGGGTATAGCCCTTACGCTCCAAGAAATTGAAAAAATCGTGGCATCTAACCCCAATAACATTGTTATTATTGATGAAGCATACGTAGATTTTGGTGGAGAGAGCGCAGTCTCGCTTGTTGACAAGTATGACAATTTGCTTGTAACCCAAACCTTTTCAAAATCTCGCTCTATGGCGGGCGCACGTTTAGGTTTTGGTATAGGTAACGAAAAGCTTATAGCCGATCTTAACACAATAAGATATTCAACAAATCCTTACAATGTAAACCGTATGACCGATGCGGCAGGTGCGGCAGCGCTTGCAGATAACGATTATTATATGAATAATTGTAAAAAGATTGTCGAAAATCGCAAATGGACTGTAGCGGCACTTCAACAATTGGGTTTTGATGTTTTGCCGTCAAAAGCGAATTTTGTTTTTGCAAAAAACGATAAAATTGATGGTGAAAAGCTTTATCTTGAACTAAAAAAACGCGGTGTTCTTGTTCGTCATTTTACAAAAGAAAAAATTTGTCAGTACAATCGTATTACAATAGGCACTATGGAACAAATGCAAAAATTAATTGATACTGTATCTCTAATATTAAAGGAGAATTAAAATGAGAACTGCTCAGATAGTAAGAAAAACTGCTGAAACAGATATAAAGCTTACCATTAATCTTGATGGTAAGGGAGAGTCGATATGTGATACTAGCTGTCCTTTTTTAGATCATATGTTAACTCTTTTTGCGCGTCACGGAAAATTTGACTTAACGGTTAAATGCGTAGGTGATATCGAGGTTGATTATCACCACACTACCGAGGATATTGGTATTGCGCTGGGTCAAGCATTTAAAGATGCGTTAGGAATTAAAAAGGGTATTGACCGCTATGCTGATACTACGCTCGTTATGGACGAGGCTTTAATACTTACAGCTGTTGATATTTCTGGTAGGGGTGGCTGTTATTATGAAGTAGAAATGCCCACCGAAAAGGTCGGCGACTTTGACACCGAGCTTAATAAAGAGTTTTGGGATGCGTTTGCCTATAATTCGGGTATAACCACTCATATAGTTAAATTTGCAGGTAAAAATTCTCATCACATACTTGAGGGATGCTTTAAATCAATGGCTCGTTCTTTGCGCAAAGCAGTTGCAATTGACAAAGAATTTGCCGACGAAATTCCCTCAACGAAAGGTGTTATAGCATGATAGCGATAGTTGACTACGGTGTAGGTAATTTGTTTTCGCTTATATCCTCATTTAAAAGGATTGGCGCAGATATTGTTGTTACCGCAGATCCAAATGTTATTGAAGCAGCCGATGGAATAATACTTCCTGGTGTGGGGGCATTTGAGGATGCCGCGCGCAAATTGCACGATACCGGTCTTGATAAGGTTGTAAAAGCGGAAGCGCAAAAAGGCAAAAAGCTTATGGGTATTTGCCTTGGTATGCAAATGCTTTTTGAAAAGAGCTTTGAATACGGTTGTCACGAGGGCTTAGGCCTTTTAAAAGGTAATATAATACCTATGAAAGACACTATTCCCAACACCCTAAAAATTCCTCATATTGGTTGGAATGCTTTGCATTTTACCCGTAAAAGTGATTTGTTTAAGTATATAAATCAAAACGATTGTGTATATTTTGTACACTCTTTTTACGCGACCGATTGTGATGATAGCGTGGTTGCTACGGCAGAGTACGGTAAAGAGCTTACCGCAGCCGTACAAAAGGGTAATATTATGGGATGCCAATTTCATCCCGAAAAAAGCGGTCAGGTAGGATTAAATATCTTGCGAGCTTTTTGTGAAATGGAGTAATTTTTTTATGATAATTTTTCCCGCGATTGATTTGTATAATAAAAAAGCGGTTCGTCTTTTTAAGGGCGATTACCAAAATATGACTATCTATAGCGAAAATCCTATTGAGATTGCGCGCGATTTTGAATTGGCGGGCGCTACGCACATTCATATGGTGGATTTAGAGGGCGCTAAGGACGGTACAACGCCAAATATTGATATTGTAAAGCAGGTGGCAAGCGAAACCAATTTGTTTGTAGAAATCGGCGGCGGTATTCGTGATATGGCTACTGTTGAAAAATATTTATCAGCAGGTGTATCCCGCGTAATACTTGGTACAGCGGCTGTTACAAATCAAGAATTTTTAATAGAAGCGGTAAAAAAATATGGTGATAAAATTGCCGTTGGCGCTGATGTTAAAGATGGTTTTATCGCTATAAAGGGTTGGCTTGAAAAAAGTGAAAAAACGCTCGATGACTTTCTTTTTGATATGCAAAGTATTGGCGTAAAATATATAATTTGTACCGATATTTCAAAGGATGGCGCTATGCGTGGTACAAATCTTGAACTTTACAAGCAACTGTCACAAAAATATTCTATGAACATTACCGCATCGGGTGGTGTTTCAAGTCTTGATGATGTTAAAAGGCTTCGTGAGATGGATATTTACGGCGCAACTATAGGCAAGGCTTATTACATAGGCGCCATTAACTTAAAAGACGCTTTGGAGGCGGCTAAATGATTACAAAAAGAATTATTCCCTGCCTTGACATAAAAAACGGCAGAGTGGTAAAGGGAACCAATTTTCAAGGGCTTAATGATGTGTCATCACCCATTGAGCTTGCGCGCCTTTATTCCGATAATTTAGCTGACGAGCTTGTGTTTTATGATATAACGGCATCTTTTGAAGGGCGACAGCTTTTTACCGATATACTTACTAAGGTTGCAAGTGAAATATTTATTCCTCTTACAGTGGGCGGCGGAATAAATACAGTAGACGATTTTGATCGTGTGCTTAAATGCGGCGCCGATAAGGTTAGTGTAAATTCGGGCGCAATTAAAAACCCGTCACTTATAAAAGAGGCGGCTCATAAATACGGTGATCAGTGCGTTGTGCTATCGGTCGATATAAAACGAGTTGACGGCGCATTTCACGTATTTGCCAAGGGCGGACGTGAGGACACAGGCATTGAAGCTATAAATTGGATAAAACAGGGCGTTGCAAATGGCGCGGGTGAAATAGTGGTAAACTCTATTGATACTGACGGTGTAAAACAGGGCTTTGATATCGAAATGTTAAAGCTTGTTTGTGATGCGGTAAACGTACCGGTTATTGCTTCGGGCGGAGCAGGAAATATGCAGCATTTTGTGGATTTATTTAAACAAATTCCCGATATAGACGCAGGTTTGGCGGCATCTATTTTTCACTTTGGCGAGGTTGCAATTCCTGATTTAAAAAGAGAGTTAAAAGAAAATAACATAATCGTGAGGTTATAATTATGATAAATATTGATGAACTTAAATTTGACGAAAAGGGTTTAATTCCTGCTGTTGTGGTAGACAGTATTACTAAAAAGGTTTTAACCGTAGCATATATGAACAAAGAAAGCCTTGAAATTTCTATAAAAAAAGGCTTGAACTGTTTTTATAGCCGTTCACGTGATGAACTTTGGCTTAAAGGTGAAACAAGCGGCAACTATCAGCATATTGTAAGCATTACCGCCGATTGCGATAACGACGCTTTGGTAGTAGTGGTTGAAAAGGACGGCCCAGCTTGTCATAAGGGTACCGATTCTTGCTTTACAAATCCCGTTTGGGAATCTGACGAGCTACACGAGTTTTCGCTTCAAAACCTTTATGATATGCTTGTAGGTCGTAAAATAGAAAAACCCGAAGGCTCATACACAACATATCTGTTCCAAAAGGGTATTGATAAAATACTCAAAAAGGTAGGCGAAGAGTGTACCGAGGTTATAATCGCCGGCAAGGCAGACGATAAGGCCGAAACGGTTTATGAGCTTGCCGATCTTGCTTATCACGCAATGGTGCTTATGGTGCAGATGGGTATCAGCGTGGAGGATGTTCACCGTGAGCTTGCTTCCCGCCATATAATTGATCACAAAGTAAAACAGGAAAAGATGACAAAATAATGCTTTATAACTATCATACGCACACCACCTATTGCGACGGCAAAAGCACAGCCGAAGAAATGGTGCAAAAGGCAATAGAGTTTGGTCTTTCAGAGCTTGGCTTTTCGGGACATTCTTATACCGAATTTGACCTCGAGCCTTGTATGACGCGCGAGGGTACCGAGCTTTACAAAAAAGAAATAAATGCTTTAAAAGAAAAATATAAGGATAAAATTAAAATACTGCTCGGTATAGAATATGATTACCATAGTGACTGTTCACTCGACGGTTATGATTATATTTTAGGTTCGGTACATTATATACTAAAGAATGGCGAATATCTTTGCATAGATTATAGTCGCGAAAAGCAAATCGAAGCAGTAAATACGTATTATGACGGCGATTTTTATTCTTATATTGAGGATTATTACAAAACCGTTGCCGAGCTTTATAATAAGCTAAAATGTGACATAATCGGTCACTTTGATTTGATTACAAAATATAACGCTGACGGAAGCCTTTTTGATACAAAGCATCCGCGTTATATTACGGCGTGGCAGGCGGCGGCTGACACTATTATAAAAACACCCGCCGTGGTAGAAATTAATACAGGCGGTATGGCACGTGGCCACGTAAACGAGCCTTATCCGTCAAAAGAAATTATTGAGTATTTTAAATTGCACGGTAAAAAAATGATTTTCTCATCCGATTGTCATAACAAGGATTATTTGCTTTGCGGATATGAAGAGATACAAAAATATTTGTAATAGGGGACAAAAATGAAAGAAGTATTAATAACAGCACTCGGCGTTGGTATGGCAACCGTTATAGGTGCTATAATCGGTTTTGTGTTTAAAAAAGTATCGCACAAATTTTCTGATATCGTTATGTCTTTTGCGGCTGGCATTATGCTTGCAGCGGCGGTTATAGGTCTAATACTGCCTTCGGTAGAATTGGGTGGTAAGTGGGGACTTTTGTATGCTATTATAGGTATCTTTGCGGGTGCTATATGCTTAAACCTTATGGACAAGCTTATTCCTCACTTGCATCGACTTGCTGGTGTAGACAGTGAGAATCATAATAACGCAAATATTAATAAAGTGTTGCTTTTCGTATTGGCTATAGCTATTCACAATTTGCCCGAGGGCATTGCCGCAGGTGTTGGTTTTGGCACGGGCGATAGTGGTCAGGCACTACTTATAGCAAGTGGTATAGCGCTTCAAAATATACCTGAGGGTATGGTAATTATAGCTCCTATGCTCGCGGCAGGCATTAGCCCACGCAAGACTATGGTTTGTGCTATTGCTACCGGTGTTGTCGAGGTTATAGGTACGCTTATAGGTTACTTAGCAGTAAACATTGCAACTGTTATTTTGCCAATAGCTTTAAGTTTTGCAGGCGGTACAATGCTTTATGTTGTTAGTGACGAAATGCTTAACGAAACCCACGCCCATGGCCACGAGCGTGCTGCAACCTACTCAATGATAGTAGGCTTTTGTGTAATGCTTATTTTAGATGTATTATTGGGGTGATTCAATATGAAAAAATTGGTTTGTTTGAGTTTAAGCATTTGTTTAATTTTAACTTTATTTTGTGGGTGTAATAATAACAATGATACGCAGTCAAATTATTCTGAAGTGGTTATAACAGAAGAGGTTATAATAGATAACACAACAAACACTTCCAATGATGCGCAGGGTGATGATAATATGTCAAGTGCAACCGATATACCAAGTAAAAGTGAAATCTCAACATCATCGGATGATATTTCTTCTAAAACCGATCCCCAAAACTGTTCGCATAAATACAACGAGACAATCGAGCAAACAGCCCAGCTTTTTAAAGCAGGAACGAAAAAATATAGTTGTCAAAACTGTGGTGACAGTTACACAAAGGAGTACACTGTGGAAAAACTAAAAATACTTGCAATCGGTAATAGCTTTAGTCTTAATTCTATGTGGGAGCTTTATCCACTTTTGAAACAGGCAGGTGTTAAGGAAATAGATATTGCCATAATGTATATAGGCGGATGTTCACTTGATCAGCATTGGGAAAATGCGCAGAATAACTCTGCAAATTATCAACTGTATCGTAATAACAGCGGTAGTTGGAAAATTACCGACAATTACTTGCTTGAAACAATACTTCAAGAAGGCGGTTGGGATATTATAACTCTGCAAAACAAGTCTGAGCATGCTGCCCAGCAAAGTATGTTTTCTAATCTTGATAATATGGTAAGCTATGTAAACGGCAAGTGCCCTGATGCCAAAATTTTGTGGCATATGACCTGGGCATTTACAAAAGATTCAAAGTACCTGAACACAAAATATGATAAAGACGATACATTGATGTTTAAGAATATAACTGATTGTGTGCAGAACATAGTTACTAAAAACCAAAAAATACATTCTATTGTTCCCGTAGGCACTGCTGTTATGAATGCTCGAACATCTAAACTCAGTGACAGCATTAATCAAGAGGATGGCTCACATTTAAGCGAGGACATAGGATATTACGTTGGCGCTTATACCTGGTTTAGCGCTATTACCGGTATGTCGGTTTACGATGTGAATTTATCGGCGATTAATTTTGGCGCAAGTCAAAATGCTGATATAATTTGCGAATCGGTGCAAAACGCACTCAATAATCCTTATCAAATAACACAATCGCACTATAAAAATTAAAAATACCTCCTACGATTTTTAAGAGTCGTGGGAGTTAT
This sequence comes from Clostridia bacterium, assembly GCA_017437005.1. Taxonomy (GTDB): domain Bacteria; phylum Bacillota; class Clostridia; order Oscillospirales; family Acutalibacteraceae; genus UBA737. The sequence continues at coordinate 56,068 of JAFSBZ010000007.1, forward strand.
ATTTTTTGTTGCTTTAATTGTAAAGTTGTAGTTGCTTGACGGTAATAAAGTAAACTGATATAATTTTAAAAGTTCCACAGAAAAGGGGAGTGTTTATGAAAAACTTGTTAAATATAGATGAGCTATCAACCGAACAAAAATTGGGTATGTTAATGTGCGCGAGATATTTTCATCCCAATGATAAAGAAAATTTAGAATATACATTAGAACTTATAAAAAATCATTCTCTTGGTTGTGTTCAGGTGCCTCTTTCTCAACTTGATGTTATGAAAGAGGTATTGGCTGTAGCGGATTATCCAATAATTATCATTACCGATATGGAAATGGGATACCCCAATGGCAAGCTACCTAAAATTCCGCTTATGGCACTTGCCGCTTGCGACAATGACGAATATTATCGTGCCTTTGCTCGCGGCACAATTTACGAGGCAAGGCTTGATGGCTACAACAGTATGTGGGGCCCTGTTTTAGACGTTTTACAGTCAGATGGCCCTTGCAGTGTGCATAGGCATTTTTCTGATGACCCTATGCGTGTTGCTCGCGCGGCCGAGCTTATGGCCGAGGTTTGCGCCCAAAACAATTTTTTAACTTGCGGTAAGCATTACCCCGGTGGTGAAGCGGTTACTATTGATTTACATATGACCAATACACCATCTGATGTGTCAAAGGAATCAATTATAAATTTAGACCTTGTGCCATATGAGTATTTGATGGGAAAGGGTTTACTTCCGTCAATTATGACAAGCCATCGTGTAATTCGCGACATCGACCCCGAGCACCCTGCTTCACTTTCAAAAAAGGTAAATGATATTATAAGAGATATGGGCTTTGACGGCCTTTGCTTTACCGATTCTATGGCAATGATGGCTATCTTGCAGGATTGGGGCGAGGAAAACATTTTGGGGTTAGCGGTTGCGGCAGGCAATGATATTGTATTGCCAAATTATCGTTCTACCAATAAGCAGTCGTTTGAAATGCTTAAAAAGAATTATTATGACGGTGCCTTTAGTGAGGAGCGACTTAACGAGGCGGTAAGTCGCGTGCTTGCAGTACAGCAAATGTTGGGTAGCGCACCCGATAGCTGCGAGTTTACCGATGCTGACCGTATAGCTCTTGATAACGTTGCTAAAGACTGCATAACCGCAATAACCGATGACGGTGTAACGGCTGCACTTGACACCAATAATAAAAAGTTATTTGTTATACTTACCGACAATAAAACATCAAAAGAAATCGCAGGGGAAGTATGCTTTGGCAAGTGGTATAATCCATATAACATTGCCGATAAAATCAGACAAGAATTTCCCAATTCGGATATAGAGTTTTTCCCCGAATTTCCATCCGCTACCGACAATGAGCGTGTGCTGCTTGCCGCAACAAAGCACAGCGAGGTTGTGTTTATTACCTATTGTGCTACGGGGCCATACCTTGGTACCGATTGCCTTACACGCAGAGCAGAGTACGTAATCAATTCGCTTATTATGTCGGGTAAGGTATCGGCAGTTTTGCACTTTGGTAATCCGTTTGCTGTAAAGCCGCTTCTTCACACACCACGACGTTTGTTTGGCTATATGATGCCCGATTCTCAGCTTCACGCTATAGATGTGCTTTCAGGCAAGCTTGAAGCTAAAGGAACGTTACCTTTTAAAATAGATTTTGAATAAGTAAAAGCCACCGAAAATTGAGTTTCGGTGGCTTTTGCTTTACTGTTTTTTCATAAAGTCTATTGTGAATTGTATATTTTCTTGCTGTTTTGGTTTTATATCCTGATACTGCTTTGACAGTTCTTTAAAGTAATTAACGTATGGACCTGTCTGTTCGTTTTCGAGGTAGTCTTTTATTGCATCAAAGCGTTGTTGTTGTGTGGTTGTAAAATCATCGTTTAATATAAAATGCTCGGTAGCGATTGTGTTACGCACAAGACCTACAACCTTATGCCATTTTTTGATGTCCTCGGGCAATTCTTTTTCTTTTCCAAGGTTATAACCCTGAAATTTCAAAAAGCACTTTGCCATATAGTATTGTCCGCGGTCGGTTGGATGAACACGGTCGGGGTTATAAATTGTTTCAGTTTGCATTACGCGGGTAAAGTAGTCGTGATAATCACAAACGGGGTAACCCATTTCTTTTGCAAATTCGCGTATGTAATCGGCATAAGCCTGTAACAAAGCACTGCCGCCGCGCAAAACGGGTTCATCGCTTTCTATGTACTCGGCGTAGGGGGTAGGTGTGCAAAGTGTAATTTTAGCGCCCATATCTTCAAGTTTGTCGCAAAGTTTTTTAAGGTTTTCTTTATATGCTTCAAACGAACTTTTAAGAATAGTGTATTTTTCTTCGCCTACAAACGGAAGTGCCCAACGGGCAGAATCGTTTATACCAATCATAATAACCGCGTGGGTAGGGTTGTGGGGTAGTATATCCTCGTCAAAGCTGTTAAGAGTTGTTGTAAGCGTACCGCCCGAAATACCACAGTTGTAAAATTCTACCTTTGAATCACCAAAACGTTCTTTGTAATATGCTACAATATGTGCTAAAAATAAGTTGTTATGCGTAATGCTGTCGCCAATAAAACAAACTCTTGCACCTTTAGGAAATATATTCACAACTATCACATCCTTTGAACGTAATTATAACACATACAATCATTAAATCAAGAAAAAATTAAAGCCACAGACTTGTTGTCTGTGGCTTTTTGCTTATCCAACATACCAAGAAGAAAATCTATCATCTAAACGAGGAACTACTGTGTCAAGGTAGTCTTGAATTTGGGATAAATCAAATCCCGGTATTGGATCGTTAGGACGCGTCCATTTTTCTGTTTCACGTTCTAATATTTCTTGTGGTATTGTGCTGTAAAATTCATTAAATTTTGACATTACATATTTGGTGTCTAAAACACTACTACGCAGTTCAAAATAACGAGCAGCTATTTCCGGTTTAAAGTGCTCTTCAAAGCGCTGCCACAGTAAACTGTTACTACCGTTTACGACGCCGGATGAATAGTTGTATAGATAGCCGCCTGTCCAATGTGCTCCCCAAGTGGTGTCGAGGTCGTAAAGCGACGGATACCATACGTTGCCGTCATAGGTTGCAAGCAACATGTTTTTGCCAACGTTATCAGGCATCCAGGCATAGTTCATCATAATATAATAATTCAAAGTTGAATCAAGATTTAAATATTCGCTAAATTTTGATTTAAAATCTTCGTCACTACTGTTAAGAACAAAATCTACCAAGCGTTGAACTTTTGAAAGGGTTGCGTCGTCATCGGGGCCTACTTCAACCTCCCAACCGCTAAAATCGGTAGGGATTTCTTTAAACAGTACAGATTCAGCCCAATTATCACCACCAATTACAATATGGTTAGGATTGTCTTTATCCATATTAAATTGCCATTCGTCTTTTGGAATATTCATAGTGTAAAGGCCGTGAAATTCGCCATTTATATATACTTCCACAGGGAAACCATCGATAGCACCGTTGTTTGGGGCGGTATTTAGAAGCCCATATTTTTTCTGCATTTCACCGGCAAGTTTTGCTGTAACAACATTACGTGAATGTGTTTTGTCTATCCAGTTGGCTTTTAAACAGTATTTACTTTGCTCACCCCAGCCAACATCTATACCCATTTTGTTTTCGTAACTGTCATCTTCGTAGAAGGTGATAGTATAGTTCTTTTTGCGCCACTGTGTACTTGATGAACCTTGAATCTTTATTTTGGCACTTCTATTTACAATTTGTTCTTTGCTACGATATTCAACGTCTATGTTACAAACAATATCCTTATTTCTTTGTGATTCGAGAGTTATTTCGGACATATCACCCGTAAAATAAAGTTTTGGACAATAATCTTCGTTAAAATCATTACATAATACACCTTTATTTACGCGATTACATTCGCCCGCAACGTAGTTGTGCCCAAGCTTTTCACCTGTTGTTTGTTCACAATATATGCACGATTTTGGAGAAGTACAGGTTGCGGCGGTGTATCTATGTATACAAACATCCCAACCATTTAAGTATTGCATTACTATAGCTACATCTCTTCCGTTGATTTTACCATCACGGTTCACATCGCAAGCGTCATAAACTATATTAAGTTCCCAACCGTTTATATGTTGTATTATAAGCGAGTAATCTCTACCGTTAATTACGTTGTCGTTGTTAGCATCACCGTGTATAAAGGCGACTCTTGATTCACCGCAAGTACTACATTCGGTAACAATATCATCCTCGTATGTATGACCTGTGGCGTCAACCGATATGGTTTCGCGAGAAATTTCGATATAACATTCGGTACAGTAGTATACCAAATCGTATGAGCCGTTTGTTGTGCAATTGCCAACTACGGTATTTTGGTATTGCGGCTTGCTGAGTATATGCGCCTCTGAAATTCCACTAATACCACAATCACAATATAAGCTATGTGTTCCATCGGTGTTGTCAACGGCAGTAACATAGTGAAACGCGCGAAGCTCGGGTAATGTGTCGGTTGCAAACCAGGCATTACCAACACCTACACCTTTAAGTTCTTCGGCAGTTATGGATTTAATTTGTTTATCTGTATATTTCCAAGAACCATCGGTAAATTCAACTGTACCTGCAACGCCGTCTGTATAGCAGTTTTCAAAACAGTCAGGTTCATTTAATCTGTAGCTATAGTGCATACGGGTATTAACAATATCGCAACCCAACGCAACAGTATTTCTAACCATATTGTAAAACATATCTACATCGGTATCGTTAACATTTGTTTGAATTTTGACGTCGAGTTCGGCAGGCTTTCGGCTATCCGATTTAATATTGTTTCTTCCCATGCCTATAAGAGGAATTTTGTATTGATAGGAATCACCATAGTATGCATCGTTACCGTAAACCAAACAGTTGTCAACAATTACGGCTTCTTCGTAAGAGTTACCCATAATAATTCCTGCACGCTTATTCGCGTTGCTATCAGACACACTGCTTCTCATATAGCAATTAGCAACAATACAAGAATCAAACCAAATTACACCGTTTGTTTTTATACCGTAATCTACACCATTACCAACAGCGGCGATAGCGCCTATTTGATAGTTAGTAGCAGTTGTTGAAAGGTAAGAATTCATAACTGCTATGTTGTGTATTGATGCACCACCATCAATGCTTGAAAAAAGGCCCGCATTATTAGAGGATTGTTGATATAATCCGTAAATTTTTACGCCGTTACCGTCAAAATAACCGCAAAAGGATGATTGCTCCCAACCTTTGTTTGGCCACGGATAAAGCCAGCTACTGTATTTTTCAAAAAACGTTTTTACCTCGGCGGCGGTTTTTAAATCTAATATATCGTTTGCAAAAACGGTATCCTGCAACACGATAGTGCCAATGCCGTCAGCAATTTTAAAATATTTTGGGCTTCCGTCTGAAAGGGTGCTTACATCTACTTTGCTTGAGATAAGATATGCAAGCTCGGCCGCCGTGTTAATTATAACAGGGTCGTTTTTAGTGCCTGCCGATTGGTCAATAAAGCCTGTTGCTATTGTACCATCCCAATAAATGATTTCTCTTTCAGAACACGATAAATCAGCCTCACATATGGTGCATTTACCTTTTTCTAAAGTACAGGCTGATTTAAGACCACCAAAACCACAAATACAGGTTTCGCTATGGGTACCGTCATTGTTTTTGACGTATGAAATTTCTTTGTGAGCTGAGCGCAGCTCGGGATAATTTTCATCGTCAGCTAACCATATGCTCCAGTCAAGATTCATATTATCCACTGCAGCAAAGCCTTTAATTTGCGCTTTGGTAAGCTGTGTTACACGTCCTGTAAAGTCCTTTGGGGTTGAGGTGTATCCCGTACCACCGATTAATATGTCAGTACCTGAAATTTGATCGGTATAAACATTTGTAAAATGACTTGGAAGTCCCGAGTGTTGAACGTCGGCGTAAGTATTACAGCTTGTGGTAGCGTATGGTGTAATACCCAATACTATACAGTCGCTTACTGATAGAGCATTTGTGCTTATAAAGCCCGCAATACCACCGTGTACACCACGTAGAGTAGTGTCGGTTTGGGTGCTTTTTTCAAAGCTTGAAATAAAGTATTCTTCGTCAAGATTTACAAAGCAGTTTTTTATATTAACAGCACCGTTTACATAGATAGTTTCGGTTGTGTCACCGTCACCGTCGGTATCCTCGGTATCTTCGTATGAACTAAGGTTTTCTGCATAGCCCACAATACCACCAATGCCAACACCAAAACCGGATGTTGTAACCTCGAGATGAGAATCGCTTACAGAACAGTTTTCAATAGTGAGGGAGTTGTTGCCGTTACCTGCATGATAACCTACAATGCCTCCCACCGTGTTTTTTGCAGTAAAAGAAGCAAATTTAACGTTAATATTTTTTATGGTTACGTCGCCTCTGGTTACTGAAAAAAGGCCTGCATACATACCTACGTTTCCTTCGGTATGATTGGTCCACGCACCGTAAACCGTAACACCGTTGCCGTCGAAAGTGCCCTGAAAACCGGGCGAACCACCCGAGTGGTTTTTGCCCGAACTCATAATCGCCGATATATTTTGCTTTAATGTTCCGTTAAAATCCAAATTACCGCGTGACAAATCAAACGCGCTAATACCGTCAGCCACCTTGTAGTATTTGCCTACAGTATCGTTGGAGATACCTTTTGCAAGGTAGACAAATTCTTCTGCGGTGTCTATTATAATAGGATCGTCTTTGGTGCCTGTTTCGCCGTTATCGACAAGAACAGAGTCGTACCATTTACTTGTACTGCCGGCTTCGATAAGATAATCACCAAATTCAAGCAAGTCGGTAGTACCGCTTGTACATGCGGCATTTGCCACAAGTGTGTTTGATGAAATTGGTATCATAGCAATTATTAATACTATTGCCATAACAAACGATAGCGCTTTTTTCACAAAATATACCTCCAAACTAAGAATTAATTTGTATATAACGATTATAACATCAAACAAAGGGAATTTCAATGATATGTATATTAACCTAAAAATTTTTAGTTTTGTGACAAAGTAATACTAAATAAATTTAGCAATGCTTTATTTACTTATGAAAAAAATTGTGATATAATATATTCGTGAAAGTTTACATTTGCGAGGTGAGTGTATGAGCGAGTTTGTTTTGCATAGTAATTATAAACCTACAGGCGACCAACCACAAGCGATTGACAAGCTGGTAGAGGGTTTAAATCGCGGCGATAAAGAACAAACATTGCTTGGTGTAACAGGCAGCGGTAAAACCTTTACAATGGCTAATATCATAGAAAAAGTAAACCGTCCGACGCTTGTTCTTGCTCACAACAAAACTCTTGCCGCACAACTTTGTACCGAGTTTAAAGAATTTTTCCCTAACAATGCGGTGGAATACTTTGTATCCTAACATAAGATTTGACCTGAAAACCGCGATAAAATGCCGATTTTAAGGTTTTTTAACACAAGATAAAACGTAATAACACTATATAAACCAAATAAATTTGTGACCTAAATTCGTGTAATAGTGAAATTATAATATTTTAAATACAACTTTAATAAATCAGGAGTAATTATGCTGTTTGCTTATGACCATGAAGACAATAGAATCTTTATTGATGATACACACAGCAATAGTGAATACTATTGTCCTTATTGTGGTGCGCCTCTCATAACAAAAAAGGGCGAGATTAGACAGCATCACTTTGCTCATAAATCTCACCATTTATGTTCTGATAGCTGGGAAAGAGAGCGTTCCTATGATATTTCTCCTTGGCACAATGAATGGCAAAATAGATTTCCAAGAGAAAATCAAGAAATCAAGCTTGTGTTTGGAGATACTCGCCACCGAGCCGATGTAATGATAGGAAGAACTGTTGTCGAGTTTCAACACAGTATAATGCCGGTCAAGTTTTTTGATGAAAGAAATAACTTTTATCATAATTTGGGATATAAGGTTATTTGGTTATTCGACTTATCTCAACTTTATGAAGAAGGACAACTACATAAAGAGGATAGAGATGAAGGATATATATTCTATTGGAAGAACCCCAAAAAAGCCTTTAATAATTACGATGTCAAAAGTGGTTGTATTGACCTATTCTTCCAATTAAAAGATGATGATAGCGAAAGTATTATTCAGGTTAGGGATGTTTCAGAGTATGGTTTTGAACAGTTTGAAACATCAAAATGGTTGAGTAAATCAGATTTTCTCGAATATGTAGGGCTAAGCAATGATACTTGCGAACCTCCATACAGGGAAGATCTACTAACTAATCAAAATTACCTTGCTTTTAGAGAAAAATACAATATCCAATTAAACAAGCAGCAAGAACGTGCTTTACAAGCTGTTGATGGTGCTAACTTATTATTGGCCGTACCCGGCTCTGGAAAGACAACTGTTCTTGTAGCTCGTCTAGGATATATGGTAAAAGAAAAAGGCATTTCTCCAAATAAAATTCTTGCGCTCACTTTTAACCGTAGAGCTGCGGAGGAAATGAAAACAAGATATAACAAAACATTTGGTGTTTCTGACAGTGAATCAATTGATTTTAGAACGCTTAATAGTCTTTGCTATGAAATTTACACATCATATTGCAAGAAAAATAATCACCCGATAAAAAAGCTCGATGA
>JAFSBZ010000008.1 GCA_017437005.1 Clostridia bacterium
AAGCGCCGCCTTGGTTTCGTAGCTGTCGTTCATTGTTTCTATTATGATAAGGTCAACGCCGTACTTAACGCCGAGCTTTACCGTCTTGGCAAAAACCTCAACCGCGTCCTCAAAATCAAGGTCTCCAAGCGGCTTTAACAGTTTTCCGCTCGGGCCGATGTCAAGAGCCACAAACCTTTCCTTTTTTGAGGTAGACTGCGCCTTTGCGGCCTTGGCGTTAGAGATAGCGGCGCTTATTATGTCCTCGAGCTCGTTGGGCTCGAATTTAAGCGAATTTGCACCAAAGGTGTTAGTGCAGACAACGTTGCTGCCTGCGTCAAAGTAAGCCCTGTGTATATCGATTATCTCTTCGGCGTGGGATAAATTCCAGCGCTCGGGGTATTCTCCGAGCTTTAGCCCGCGCACCTGAAGCAGTGTTCCCATACCGCCGTCAAGGCAGACTATGTTGTTCCTCAAAAAATCTCTAAAATTCATACTATACCTCTGAAAGTGTATTTTCGTTTAGGCTGACGAAAGTTGAACTCTTTGCGGTTTCGCTCTCCGCCTTTATTAATCAGGCTTTGTGTTCTTTTTAGCAAGGCGTCAGCCTTGCGTCAAATTCGCACTTCACCTGATAAAAAATTCGTAGGCAGAAACTCTTCGACCTGTCAAAACTAAAAATTTTTATGTAAGAGGAAGCCGACAAAATGCAGTTATACTAACGTATTACAAATTTTGAGGCAATCTATTACCGAAAATTTTGTTTTGCAGGCGTGAAGAGTTCGACTTTCGTCAGCCTAACCCAACAAATGCCGTAACCGACTTTGAAGGCGACATCAACAAGCTATCGTTAAGAGTAATCCCTGCGCTCCTTTCACAGTCAAGAGCCGAAAAAACGATTTTTTGGCTTTCAAGCGAGAGGTCTCCGTATCCGGGGCTGAAGCGTGGGCGGACAGAGGCGCACTCGCCTGCAATATCGGCGCAAAAAGCGTCGCAAAGCGCATCGGCTCTTTCAGCGCCGATGGCCTGAAGTATCAGCGCCCTTGCCGGAGAGAGCCGTGAGTATTTTGCAATAAGTCGGTCAAGTTCTATGCCGACTGTTGCCGCAAAAACGATAGCCTTTTTACAACCTTTAAGATTTTGCGACAGGTTTTTCGATTCAAGGCGAAAAAGACCAAAATCGCAAACCTCGCCGTTTAGTTTAACTTCAAGTTCGCGGTAGCAGATCTTATATTTAAGGAGAGGGCGTGCCTCTTCTATACATTCTCTTACGAGAGCGAGGGTCAGTTCGCTCTTGTCGCCGCCTGCGTATCGTAAAATTTCCTTTTCGCAAAAAGGCGGCTCGCTGTAGGTTTTAGTTAAAATCATAAGCCTATTTACCTATAATGTCGCAGAGGTTGTCCTGTATTTTCCTTGCGATGTCGGGCTTGTTCATCGAATAAACGTGAACGTTTGTTATGCCGTTTGCGTACAGGTCGATGATTTGGTCGGTGGCGTAGGCGATGCCCGCCTGCTTCATGGCCGCACTATCGCCGCCGAATTTGTCTACGAGGCACTTGAATCTTTGCGGCATAAACGAGCCCGAAAGCTTTATGGCGCGCTCGAGCTGATTTGCGTTGGTGATGGGCATAATTCCCGGAATTACGGGAACGGTTATGCCCGCCTCGCGTATTTTATAAAGGAAATTGTAAAGCAGATTGTTGTCAAAAAACATCTGGGTGGTTAAAAAATCACAGCCGGCATCAACCTTTTCTTTGAGAAACTTGATGTCCTCTTTTTGGTTTTCGCTTTCGGGGTGAATTTCGGGGTAGCAGGCTCCGCCAACGCAAAAGTCTGCGTCCACGGCTTTGATCTCTCTCACAAGCTCGATGGCGTGCTTGTAATCCTGCAAGCTGTTTTCGGAAACAAGGTCTCCGCGCAGGGCCATGATGTTCTGAATTCCGGCGTTTTTAATGTCGTTAATTCGGGAGCGGACGGTTTCTTTAGTGGAGGAAACGCAGGTAAGATGCGCAAGCGACGGCACGCCGTAGTCCTGCTTAATTTGTTTTGCGATTTCGAGGGTATACTTGCTTGTTCCGCCGCCTGCGCCGTATGTAACGCTCATAAAAGCAGGGCGCAACTTTGCTATTTCCTCAACGGCCGCGCGCACGCTTTCAAAATTGTAATCGGTTTTTGGAGGAAAGACCTCAAAAGAAATTGACAGGGTATTTTTTTTGAGAAGATCGGCGATTTTCATTTCCCCACTCCTTTCAGTATCGTTTTTATTATATCACAAAGTATTTAAAAAGTAAATTGCTGCAGTATAAATCCCCTCAAAATACAGATAATAAGAACCACTCGGCGTTTCCAAAATTGGAAATTTTGACGCCTGAGTGAACCTTGTTACTCGCGTTCGCTCGTAATATACAACACAATTAGAAAATATATGTAGGGGGCATTCACGAATGACCCGCAAATGTTCACGAAACCTAAACGGGCGATTCGTGAATCGCCCATACAAATGCAATAAGGAGAGGTTTATATAGGAAAGTAATAGGAATTGTGAGAAGAATAGAGGAATGTGTTATAATAGGACAAAAGTTGTCGAAACACGTATAAATACTGACTTTTTCGGCATTTTCGATAAGACTCAATTTGCACAAAACTTAAGGTTTACATAAGAAAAAAGCAAAGTCCGTTTTATGGTACATTAATATTATTATGATTAAATTACAACCAAAAACGGATTTTTTAACCGAAATATTGCATTTTATTGCAAAATATGCTAAAATATACTTGCCAAGGAGTAACAAAATTCCGTTGAGTGGTTGTGTTAGACTATTCAATGGAGGTGTTTCAATGGCTAGAAATGAAAAAAGGAGGATGTTTATTTTGATTACTCCAGTATGTGTAGCAAATAATTTTATTAAAAGAGGAAAAGCGGAAGATATTGAAATAACTCCTTTAAAACTCCAAAAATTAATATACTTTTTGTTTGCAGAGTATTTGAGGAGAACAGATGACACTTTATTCACAGAGCGATTCGAAACTTGGACATTGGGTCCAGTTGTTCCAAGTGTTTATGCAGAATTTAGTTCCTATGGCAAAAAGCCTATAGAAACATATGCAAGCGATAGCCGAGGAAATTCGTATGTTGTTACTGAAACAGGTGTGTTTAAACAATGCATAGATAAGATATGGTGTCAGTACAGAGACTACAGCGGTGAAACCCTGTCGCAACTAACACATAGACCAGGGACTGCTTGGTCTAAAGCGAAAGAGGCTCAAAAAAGATATTTAGAGTTAGGAGATATAAAAAATGAGCCGGAACAAATTGCCTGAAGAACCAATATTGTTTGATGAAACAGATGATGCAGATTCTTCAGCTCTTTCGGTTGAACTGCTTAAAGAAACAGAAGAAATTAAAAGGAAAAGTAAGACCTTAGAATTTTGTTTATCTTCTGCCAAATGGATTGCACCAATTGCTGTTTTATTAATTATATTTGATATACTTCTTCAACATTGGCAAATGGATTCGACATTATTAAAAGATTGCTTTTCGTTACTTACATATGTAGTTACTGCTGCATTAGGTTTTATATTTGCTAATAATTCAAAATAATCTCTCGAAGCGGAGTGGAATTCCACTCCGCTTTCGTTATCACCTGAATTCAACCCACAGTTGCGTTGGCGTAAACTGATATGTTATACTAATTGTAAGAAACATCCTTTATAATAAACATACGGAAGCTTTCGAGTAAATTTTAAGGAGTGAAAAGTATGACATTGAAAATTGGTGAAAAAATAAAAGAGTTGCGAAAAGCACAAGATATAACTCAAGATAAATTAGCCAGTTATCTTAATATCTCATATCAAGCAATTAGCAAGTGGGAAAATGGCACTGCATTTCCCGATATAACACTGGTGCCTAAAATTGCAAATTTCTTTGGTGTATCTGCCGATTATTTGCTTGGAATCAAAGCAGACGAAAATGAAGAAAAGATAAAAGAGTATTTTGATAAAGCAATGAAGTGTTCACATACAGGCGATTTAAAAAAAGGAATTGCTATATTACGTGAAGCCCTTGATATTTATCCAAATAATTGCAAACTTTTATCGGTACTTATCGGTTTTCTTTTCGGCTCATTTTGTGCCAATGGTGAAAAAGAACTTTTGCAAGAAATAGTAGTCAAGTCCGAATTGGTTTTACAGGACAGTACTGACGAAGAAGATCGAATTGACGTTTTAGAAAAATTGGCATATTCGTATAATTATCTTGAAATGCAAGATAAGGCGATAGAAACGGCAAATCGCTTGCCCGATTCTATTGTTAACAGGCAACAAGTTCTTTCAAATATTATTATGCCTATGGATAAGCGTAAAGAAAAGCAACAAGAATGTGTGTTTTATAATTTTGAGGTTATGATAAATCACATATTATGGCTTGGTGGCATTTCACTTGGCAGAAAAGAATACGAAAAAGCGATTAGTATTTATGATAGAGCAATAACAGTTATTCAAAACATTGGAAACGAAGGATTTTTCTTGTTGAAATCCGCAGGCGCTTATAACGGACTTGCTATGGCATATTCTTCTCTCGGTAAGGTGGATGAAGCCTATTATAATATAGAAAATGTCATTAAATGCTATGTGCAGTTTGAAAAATCCTTGAAACAGGGGCGTATTTCCTATGCATCACCTATATTAGACATGCTATATTTTGATAGAGATAATTTGCATTGTAATTCAACTATAACCGAGTTTGAAGATTGGTATAGAAAAATGCGAAATGATTATAAAAACTATTTCAAAGCAGTAATAGACGACACACGTTTTAAAGAACTGTGCGAGAGAATAGAAACCACCTTAAATCTTATTGAAGGATAAATCATATTTAGTTACAAAAGTAAAATTGTTGCAGTATAAAACTCCTTTGTTGACAGATAATAACAGTGTTATCAAATCAACAAAGGAGTTTTTATATATGAAAGCAACAGGTATTGTACGCCGTATAGACGACCTTGGTCGTGTGGTTATACCGAAAGAGATTAGAAGAACAATGCGGATTCGTGAAGGAGACCCTTTACAGACAACATTGATACCTTTCGACAAGTTTTGTTTTGCAATACATAGTGTGGTGGAAAGATATAACGAGAGGTGAAATTCACCTCTCGTTATATTACCTAAAGTTTTTATGACAATTTTGTTTTAAGAATTCTTTGATTTCACCGTTGTCTTTATCTTCATAATACTTAATCAAAAGTTTTTTGAATTCGGGAACGTGATTTTCGGGGATTACTAAAAGGCCACCTGCTTTTGAAATTAAATAATGGTTTGCAAAAATTACCGATGCTCGTTTGTTACCATCATTGAAAATTTGCGTTTTCATACAGTAAAGACAAAGCTCAACGGCAATATTTATCGGTTCATCATTACGGTTTATAATTTCTAAAATATTTTCAATAACAACAGTTTCAATGGGAAGGGGCGGTATATACGATGTTCCACCAATGGTTACGGGTACACCTCTTACTCTGCCACCGCTTGCAAAAAAGCCCTCGTTTACTAACTTTGCGATGTGGCAGAGAATAGAATAATCACTTTTTACCTGCAAAACATCTTTGTCTAAAATAAACTCCCACGCGTGTTTAAGATTTAATATTTTCTGTACGTCGCTTGCCGTAACGCCGTTAACCTTGCCGTTTTCGATAATATCCTCGGTTTGCGGAAAAGAGGTCGCAACACCCTCCAAAACCGCCTGCTCGTAAATGGAGAGTTTCATATTCATTCGAGCAAAATCAAGGTTTAAAAGAACGTCCAGAGATAATTCTTTTTCCGTAAATCCTTTTTCGGCAAGCGCTTTTTCAACTTTGCGAATTTGTTTTCGCAGTTCCTTTGCCTCGGCATTGTTGCGAAGCAATAATTGATAAAGGGTATCGGAATACACATCAACATAGGTTGAGGTTACTCGACTGCCTACACGCTTGCGGACATATAGATATTTACCGCTTTTGTTTTCCTTTATTTCGGGTGTGCCGTCATAAGCCAATAATTTAAGTCGTGCATACAAATCGGCACGCTGCTCTAATAATTCTTGTATTTCGGGATAATTGTTCATACTAAAACTCCTTTTAGGGAACATTTTATAAATTTATTATAATAATTGTTCCCTAAAATGTCAAGCGTTATTCACCCACACCTTTCGACAGGTTTTGTATGACTATACATAGTGTGATGGAAAGATATTATTAACTAAAATAACGGAGTGGTTTTCCTGAAGTGATATAATGATGGTAGACACAAAAAACGGTGTCTACCATCATTTTTATGTTAAGATAGAGAAAAGGAGTTGAAACAAATGTCAAGACCAAAAGGTGGAACAAATAGAAGCCATAGTAAAGAAGAAAAATTAGCGT
>JAFSBZ010000009.1 GCA_017437005.1 Clostridia bacterium
AATGATAAACTCTTTGTCCTTGATTTCAAGATTAAAATCAGAAACAGCTGTTACGCCGCCCGGATATCTTTTGTAAACGTTGCGCAAAGATAAACTTGCCATATTGCAGCCTCCTAAAAATGCTATGAATACTTTTAACGTAGTTATTATAACAAAGTCTGCCGAAAAATGCTATACTAAATATCACCAATCATATATTTAATGTTTTGGCAAATATGCATACTAATTACTAAAAATTTGCTCAAGTTCGGGTTTTGTGAGTTCTCGGCACTGTCCGATTCCAAGATTTTCCGGTAAACGTAGCTTGCCTATTGCACGTCTTTCAAGACCGTCAACCCCAAGTCCTGCTGTTCCGAACATTCTTTTAATCTGATGATATTTTCCTTCGCTTATTTTTATTTCTGCCACCTTGTCTTCCAGAATATTAAGCTCGGCAGGGCGACATTTTGTTCCGTCCGCCAAAGTGATTCCTTCCGCGAATTTCTCGCACATTTCTTCGGTCACTTCACCGTCCAGCCAGACCTTATATGTTTTTACCACATTCTTTTTAGGCGAAATTACTCTGTGAGCAAAATCACCGTCATCGGTTAAAATCAGCAGACCTGTGGTATCCTTGTCCAACCGACCCACCGGGGCAATGTTCGGTCTTCTGAGTGTTTCAGGGATCAAATCGACCACTGTTTCACGCTTTTTATCCTCGGAAGCTGAAAGCACACCCTTTGGCTTATTAAGAAGAATATAAACATACTCTTTATAGCCTACCGGTTGTCCGCAATGCTTTATAAAGGCTTTTTCGGGGTTGGTTTGAAAAGAAGGGTCACGCACAAGCTGACCGTCCACAAAAACCTTGCCAATCCTTATATCATTGCGTGCAATACTTCGGGAAATATTTAACTGTGATGATATTATTTTATCAAGTCTTTGCAAATTAATACATCCTTTTTAGTATATAAACAATTTATTTAATTATCGGTGAAATACTACCGTCAAGTCTTATTTCTGCCACATCGCCGCCGATTATATAGCCTTTGCATACAATAAGGTGTGCCTGCCGTGTATCATCCCCCGAAATGGGATATGTGTAAACCGTGGCATTTTCACCTTTGAAGTGGCTCAGGTCAAAGCCCGATTTTTTCTGTATGGTGTTATATTCATTATAAACCTTACTGAATTTCTGCGGTATAACGATTTCCTTTGAGGTTGCTTCAGAATCGTCAACCTCAATACCGTGACTATTAAGAAATAATATCCTTTCAGCATTGGTAGAACCGTTTATTTTGCCCGACTCGGCAGAAAAATACTGCCCAGCGACCACAAGGGCTATAATAATTACTCCAATTATAACAGCAAGAGTCTTTTTTGATAACGTAACATAAAGCTTCATAAAATCACCTATTAATATAGGTATGAAAAATCAGCTCTTTATATTACCTATTATATATAGTTAATTACTCTGCTTTTTCTATCAGGCAGACAGCGTGTGCGGCAATTCCCGAAAGATCACCTGTAAACCCGAGTCCCTCTTCGGTTGTTGCCTTAACATTAACGCAATCCTCTTCAATTCCGCAGATTTTTGCAATATTCTTCTTCATTTGCGGAATATATCCCGCCAGCTTCGGTTTCTGGGCAAGAATGGTCGAATCAATATTAACCGGCTTAAAGCCCTTACTCTTTAAAAGCTCAATTACGCGGCCTAAAAGGATTCCACTGTCAATATTCTTGAAATTCTGGTCATTATCGGGGAAATGCTTTCCTATATCCCCAAGGGCAGCCGCTCCTAAAAGAGCATCGCAAACCGCATGGTAAAGCACGTCCGCATCAGAATGACCTAAAAGTCCCAATTCGTATGGTATTTCCACACCGCCCAGAATTAATTTTCGGTCAGTAACCAGACGGTGAACATCGTATCCGTGTCCTATTCTCATAGTTTTCTCCTAAAATTCATCTTCCGCAAAAGCAGTTGCTGTTTTAACATCTTCGGGAGTGGTGATTTTAATGTTTTTATAGTTTCCCTCAACCGTAAAAACGTCAAAGCCTGCTGCTTCCATTATAGACATATCATCGGTAAATCCTGTAACATCGCCTATCTTTTCAACCGCGCCGAGGTATTCCTTTTTTCTGACACCCTGAGGGGTTTGCACCGCAACCAAGGAATCACGCACAAGGGTTTTAATAACCTTGCCCTCTGCATCCACTTCCTTGATAGTATCCTTAACCTTTACCGCGCAGGTAACTGCAAAGCAACTTTCCAGAGCCTTTGCCACAGAACAGATTACTTCATTTGTAACAAAAGGTCTTGCACCGTCGTGTATAAGAACGTATTCTTCATCTTCTGCAACCCTTGCAAAACCGTTAAGCACCGATTCCGGACGGGTTTCGCCGCCGCAGACGATGTCCGTTAATTTATTTATGGAATACTCCTCTGCCAATTGCTGCAGTTTAAAAACATCATCAGCCTTTGCCACAAGAATTATATTTTTTATTGCATCACAGTTTTCAAAGCAAAGCAGGGTTTTAACAATAACAGGGATTCCGTTCAAATTAAGGAATTGCTTATTTTTGCCCTGCATTCTGGACGAAGAACCTGCCGCAACTATTATTACCGACAAACCCTGATTTTTTTCCTCGCAAACATCATATTGCAGTTTTATTTCGGTTTTATTCAAAAAAACACCGCCTGATTAATATATATCTTAATATGAAATATAGGGGCCGTTACCGACCCCTACAACTTTAGATTTAATGAAATTATTCTTCGGTTTCTTCTTCACAGTCACAACCGCAATCGCAGCAGCAGTCACCGTCAAAATCGAACTCAAGCTCTGTTCCGCAATTGGGGCAGGTCATACCGTCTTCCTCAAGCATATCTGCATCGAGATAAATCACGTCGTTGCATGCGGGACACTCAATTTCGTAAACCTCATCGTCACAATCGCAGTCACAGTCACAATCATCACAATCGCAGTCGCAATCGTCATCATCGTCGCCGTAAATCACTTCTTCTACATAAGAAAGATCTTCGTCAACAGCATCAATCTGCTCCATGAGCTCGTCGCAACCGTCTTCAATATCACAGATTTCCTCTGTTATATCGCCCAAAAGGTCGATAATAGCAGCAAGAATCTTGCCTTCTTTTGTAGCCTCGTCAAGACCGAGACCTTCTGCTAAGCCTTTAATATAAGCAATCTTTTCACAAATATCCATTACAAAAACCTCCGTTCACAAAGTATAAACCCAATAGGATTTATGCACGCTCCATATATTCACCGGTACGTGTATCGATTCTTACCATGTCACCCTCGTTAATGAAAAGAGGAACACGAATTTCTGCACCTGTTTCAACAGTAGCAGGTTTGGTAGCGTTGGTAGCAGTGTTGCCTGCAAAACCGGGGTCGGTCTGGGTAATCTGAAGCTCAACAAATGTTGGGGGCTCAACACCGAAAACGTTGCCCTTATAAGAAAGAATCTTACAAACCATGTTTTCCTTAACAAACTTGAAGTTATCGCCAAGCTCGCTTGCATTGATCGGAACCATATCATAGGTTTCCTGATCCATGAAGTAATAAAGGTCACCGTCACTATAAGAATATTCCATATCCTTACGTTCAACATAAGCGGTAGGGAATTTAGCGGTGGGGTTATAGCTCTTTTCAATAACCGAACCTGTAATTACATTCTTAATTTTTGTTCTTACGAAAGCAGCACCTTTACCGGGTTTAACGTGTTGGAATTCAACAACCTGAAGAACGTTACCGTCTTCCTCAAAGGTTACGCCGTTTCTGAAATCGCCTGCACTAATCATTTTAACAAATCCTCCAAAACGCAGCTCTGCTTAAAGGCAGAATACCGCAATTATTTTACATACAAAAGTATTATAAAGCTTTTCTTAGGATTTGTCAAGTTTTTATGATATACAAAGAAAAACTTATCTTTAAATTATACTTTCGCGGAGTACCTCCGCAGGTATGCCACATTTACTCTGTTCTAATTTGCTACTATGTACCCCGATGGTGAGGATATATAGTAAATGGGTCAAAGGTGAAACCCTTGTCGTTGAGGGGAAATGTCACGTAGTGACAAAGGAGGACGGGCTGTCAGCCTGATAGTTGAAGATTTGTTTTTTCAAGTAATCGTTTAATAATTCTAAAAACAATCTAAAGGAAGCTTTATTCTTTTAACAACCTTCATAACCCTAATTACTCTATGTTAAAGACAACGACTCATAATGCTTATATAATCATGATGATTAATAAAGAGTCTTATATAAAAGAAAAAGAGTCATAAGGATTGTAAAAACATTGCAATTCTAAATAAATTACGGTATAATTTCTTTGCGAAAAAGTTCTTACTTATGAGGTGAAGAATGAATAACAAGTTTTACGATATTGCATTTAAGGAATCTCTAACTTTTTATACTTACGAACTATATTGTTCTCCCGAAGATAGAGAAACCGTTAATTGCACAGAAGATTTTTTTAATCAAGGTTTTTTAAAAGATTCTGTATGGGACAAATATGCAGAGTACTTATACAGATGTAAAGATTGTCCCTATTTTAAACACGATATAGGTTTTTATTTTGGGGATAACCACTTTACCAATGATTTTTCAAACAAAGAAATTTTTGTAATAAATGTTAAGAATACAGAAGAATTAAATCTTGTTGTGGATAATTTACCTATCAACACCAAAGCAATTTGGATAGGTAGTATTAAACCAATAAATTATTCCGCACTTGAAAAACTAACCGAATTGCAAACGGTATGCATAAACCTCACGGCAAAGGATATTCTTTGGGACGTGGAAAAAACACCTAATCTTGATGTTTTAGAAATTGAATTAGGTGCTAATGCTCCTGAAATAACAAAAATTAAAAAAGCAAAAAACTTACGACATTTATGTCTAAATATTCACATTTCCCAAACTAACAATACCGTTATTCCTACATTTTCGTTTTTAAAAGAAATGCCTAACCTCGATAGTTTGGTCATATCGGGAGTCACCGCACAAGACAATAACATTGACGATTTGATTAATATACCAAATCTAAAGCGATTGTGGATTTCGCCCGATATTTATTCAACCGAAGATTATGCAAAATTTGAATCTTTAAAGTTTAAAATATTTGATGAATACGGAATTTATGAATATGACAAAGAAGAAGTTACTATAGAAGATATTAGACCTCTTGGAAAAGGCAAACGCTACTTTAAATGCGAAAAAGCAAAGGGAAAATTTATTGCACAGTACGAAAATATTATGAAAAAATACAAATGAAGCAAGGACTATGACATTTTGTGTGTCATAGTCCTTTTAAAATAATTTGCACCAAATCAAAAATGAGTGAAAAAAAGAAACCCCCGAAAACCGTGATGGTTTCGGGGGTTTTTGTAAACATTGAAATAATACAGATTATCTCTTTGAGAACTGTGGAGCACGACGAGCGCCTTTGAGACCGTATTTCTTTCTTTCCTTCATACGTGGGTCACGTGTGAGGAAACCAGCCTTCTTAAGCTCTGGACGAAGCTCAGCGTCTGCCTGCAAGAGTGCACGAGCGATACCGTGGCGGATAGCACCAGCCTGACCGGTAACACCGCCGCCTGCTACGCGGCATACAATGTCAAACTTGTCAGCATTCTCGGTAAGAACGAGTGGCTGACGAACGATAACCTTTAAGGTTTCAAGGCCAAAGTAATCATCAATATCTCTTTCGTTGATAGTGATTTTACCTGTACCCTGGTATACTCTAACACGGGCAACAGAACTCTTTCTTCTGCCGGTGCCGTAAAAATATGGCTTTCCTTCAAACATCTTTTCTGTCTCCCTTCTTAGAATTCATACTTTTCAGGCTTTTGTGCTACCTGAACATAGTTTTCGCCTGCATAAATGTGAAGACGAGTAAGTGCCTTACGACCGATTGTAGTATCGGGAACCATGCCCTTTACTGCAAGCTCCATAGCAAGCTCAGGACGGGTGTTCATAAGGGTTGAATATTTAACCTCTTTAAGACCGCCAATCCAGCCTGTATGACGACGATAGTATTTGTTTTCTAACTTCTTGCCTGTTAAAACTGCCTTGTCAGCATTGATAACGATAACGTGGTCACCACAGTCAACGTGTGGAGTAAAGCTTGGCTTTACCTTACCACGAAGCAAATCAGCAACCTTAGCAGCGGTGCGGCCAAGTGGACGATTTGCAGCGTCAACGATGTACCATTTGCGCTGAACTTCGGCAGGTTTTGCCATAAATGTTTTTGACATAACCAAAACCTCCAAATTAAGTTTCATTTTTTGTGCCCGAATATAATACCACAGCCAAATTGCTTTGTCAACACTAATTTTCAAAAAAATTAATTTAAAAAACAAAATCTTTAATTTGCTCGTTTTTTCTCGTTTTTTCTTCCAAATGCTCACTTGTGATTTTTAAAAATACAGTAAATAATCAATGCTTGCATATAAAAAATAATGTGTTATAATTAAATAGTGCATACTTAAAGTTTTGGAGGTGTGGCTTGTGCGAAATGTTTTTGGAACAATTAAAAATCCATCGGAAGCCGATAAACTAAAAGTTTTGCGTTATGCCGAAAAAGGCACTAACGTTTTATATTCAACAATAAGATATGCGTTACTTATTTCAATAGGGTTTATAATTTTATATCCACTTCTTTATATGGTAGTAACATCCATTATGAGCCCGCTGGCATTTGCCAACTCAACACGTGTGTGGATTCCTACATCTTTAAACATAAAAGATAACTACGCTAAAACTATAGAGGCATTATCATACTGGCCGTCGTTGCTTAATACATTAAAAATAGAGGTTGTAAGCGCGCTGCTTGAGGTTGTGTCTTGTGCGATTGCCGGCTACGGTTTTGCAAGATTTGATTTCAAGGGCAAAAAAATATTAACGGGAATACTTTTTGCAACTATTCTTGTTCCTGATATGATGGTTCTTATTCCTCGTATGGTAAATTATTCTAATCTTGACTTTTTGTTTATAGGCAAGGGTATAGAGGTGTTGGTTCACGGCATAGGCAATATTTTTGGCGCTGATTGGACCATCGACATTACCCCTAATATTGTAAATAATCCTCTTACGATGTGGCTACCGTCGTTATTTGGCGTGGGGCTTCGTTCGGGAGTGCTTATTTACATATATATTCAGTTTTTCTCGGGCCTTCCTCGCGAGCTTGAAGAGGCGGCTTGGGTAGATGGTGCGGGGCCATTTAAAACATTTCTTAAAATTGCGGTTCCGTCATCAAGCGTAGTGTTTATTACAGTATTGGTATTTTCACTTATTTGGCATTGGAACGATTCGCTGCTTTCGGGTATGTACTTAACAAGTGATTTTCCGCTTGCGAGCGCCCTAAGTGCTGTTGAGCCATACATAGGCGCAAAGTGGGGACTTTACGGCGGCGCGTCTACTCCTCAACAGGCGTCAATAGTTATGGCTTCTTGCCTTTTGTTTATAGCACCTATGCTTATATTTTATATGTTTATACAGCGCGGCTTTATCGAAAGTATTGACCGCGTGGGAATTACAGGATAAAAAAGAGTCGGCATGCCGACTCTTTTTTAAATTGAAAGTTGAAAATTGAAAATGGAAAGTTATTGAATTATATAGAGTTCTATGTTAATATAAATATGTATAGCAATTCTTAAATTAGAAAGTGGATTAAAATGAAAATTTTGGCGGTGGGCGATGTTTGCGCGCCTGATGGAAGCGCTTTTGCGCTTAAAGTAATACCACATATCAAACAAAAAGAAAAAATTGATTTTATAATCGTAAATGGCGAAAACTCTGCCGCAGGCAATGGCATAACACGTGAGAGCGCCGATATACTTTTTGCGGCGGGAGCCGATGTTATAACGGGCGGTAATCACACCCTGCGTCGCAAAGAATTTTATGACACGCTTGACACCAATCCTTTCGTTTTGCGTCCCCATAATTTAAAGGATGCTCAATCGGGTAGCGGGTATTGTCTTTTTGATATGGGCAGATGCACCGCGGCGGTTATAAATATTTCGGGACAGATATATCTTGAAAGAGTAAATGCCGACAATCCGTTTAAATGTGTTGACGAATTAATAAACAAGGCAAAATCGGATGGTGCAAAATATATATTTGTAGATTTTCACGCCGAAGCAACCAGCGAAAAACGAGCTATGGGATTTTATCTTGACGGTAAAGTCAGCGCAGTTTTTGGCACTCACACCCACGTGCAAACAGCCGATGCTCAGGTTTTGCCGCAAGGCACGGGTTATATTACCGACCTTGGAATGACAGGTGTTATAAATTCGGTTTTAGGTGTAAAAAATGATATTATAATAAATCGTTTAAGAGATAACGATATGTCGCGTTTTGAACAGGCAAGCGGCCGCTGTATGCTAAACGGCTGTATTTTTGACATTGACGAGCATACAGGCAAAACCAAAAACGCGCAAAGCATATATATTACCGATACAGTTTACAAGGTAGTTTAAAGTTTTAAATTTTGTTTTAAAGGGTAGGTGACAGCGCGTTGAAAAAGGTAATTTGTGTGATTGTTTCTATTGTTTTAATAATCGGTCTTTGCGGTTGCAGACAAAATGTAACCGAATTTAGCAGTAATGAACCGGTTGTGGAATCTACACAATCGCAAGGCTACGAGGAAATGAGCTTGCTTTATTCATACACCGATAGCTTTAATCCATACACCGCAAAGACTGCGGCTAACCGTCGGTTATCTACGCTTTTGTATGATAGTCTTGTAAAAACCGATAATAACTTTGAGCCTATATATAATCTTGCATCCGATATCGTAATACAAGATAATAAATGTACCGTTTATTTAAAAGATGCGCGATTTACCGACGGCAGTACAGTTACTGCTGATGACGTAGTTTATTCATATAAAATTGCAAAAGAAAGCAGCGCATACGCTCATAATTTTTATGAGGTTGTGTCGCTTGCGGCTGTTGATTCAAAAACGGTTGTTTTTACACTTTCGCAAAGTGATCCGTTTTTTGCAAATTTGCTTACATTTCCTATAATTAAAACGGGAAGTTCGGGTGTGCTTGACAGCGACGGAAAAGAAATTGCTCCCGTAGGTAGCGGTAGATATAAAATCGCGCAGGATGGCACAGGATTTGTTAGAAATGATGACCACTATGCTGAAAAGGGAATTATAAAAAACATAAAACTAATAAATTCGCCTGATGCGATATCTACTACCCATTATGTCGAGGTAGGCGCCGTAGGAATGTACTACAACGATACCAACAACATTGTGCGTATGAGTGCAAAAAAAGCCGAGGTTAACTTAAACCGTCTTGTGTATATAGGTGTAAATGACAGTTACGGTTCGCTTGCAACCCGCGAAATGCGGTATGCTATATCTTCGGCGCTAAACCGTGACGATATTTGCCAAACTGCTTATTATAACAATGCTATATCTGCAACGGGCTTTTTTAATCCGTATTTTAAAGCAACAAAAGCGCTTCAAACCATCGAAAGCACCCCCAATTCTAAAATAACGGTTGAAAATTTATCCAAAATAGGATATAATAAAATGAATTCTAATGGTTTTTATGCAAATTCATCGGGTAATAATCCGGTGTTTACATTGCTTGTGAATTTAGAAAACGGCTCGCGTGTTGCGGCGGCAAACCTTATTGCCGCACAATGTAAAACAGCGGGCATACAAATAAATGTTATTACATGCAGCTACGAGCAGTATCTTGAAAGATTATCAAACGGTAGTTTTCAGCTTTATTTAGGCGAAGTACAGTTGCTTGATAATATGGATATGACTCAACTGGTAGTATCGGGTGGCACAGCCGCTTTTGGCGTAAGCGATAAAACTGCAACCCAAAGCGCAGAGCAACAAGCCGAGCAAAATGCTCCGCAAATTTCTCCATGCAAGGCAATACTCGACAGCTATCACGCTTCGCAGTGTGGTATTGCTGATGTGGCAGGTACACTGCTTACCGAAATGCCTCAAATACCTGTGTGTTTTTTGGAAGGCGTGCTGTTTTATGATTCGGCCGTAAAAGGCGGTGTCAAAGCCAGTAGCAGTGACATTTATTTAAATTTTGAAAATTATGAATTTTAGGAGGATTTATTTATGATATCTTACGAAACAAGAACAGGTTCTATTAGTTTTACCGAA
The DNA here is from genome assembly GCA_017437005.1 of Clostridia bacterium. Taxonomy (GTDB): domain Bacteria; phylum Bacillota; class Clostridia; order Oscillospirales; family Acutalibacteraceae; genus UBA737. The sequence goes on from JAFSBZ010000009.1 coordinate 10,149, forward strand.
AACTTTTTAAGCAAGCTTATCGGTCATACTGTTACCTCTTGCTTTGGTGTGGTAGGTATGATGCCTTCATCACATCGTCAACGCTTGTTTGGCCTTGTTACAAAAGAACAGTCACTTGATACAGGTATCAAGGTGACAGGCAATGCCGATCAGATTGATGTTGAAATTCATATAATGGTGACCTATGGTATGAACATTGCGGCTATTGCGGCAAGCATTACCGAAAAGGTTAAATATATTGTATTGGATTCTACCGGTATTACCGTAAACAAGGTAAATGTAAAGGTAGACGGTATTAAAGAATAAGCGATTATTCTTTTAAGTAGTAGAAGGAGTGTTTATTTTTGTTTAACGGTAATATTTTACGCAATGCTATTATTTCTGCCGCTAACAATCTTGCCAACAATAGAAAACCGGTAGATGACCTTAATGTATTTCCTGTTCCTGATGGTGATACCGGAACAAATATGTCTATGACATTATCTAACGCTGTACGCGAGCTTGAAAAGGTAAGCGGTGAAACAGCAGGCAAGGTGGCTCAGATTAATGCATCGGCATTACTTCGTGGCGCACGCGGTAACTCGGGCGTTATTACATCGCTTTTGTTCCGTGGCTTTGCAAAAGGTATAGGTAACGATGAAAATGTTACTGCCGAAAATTTGGCGGCGGCATTTAAGCTTGGTGTAGAAGCGGCTTACAAAGCCGTAATGAAGCCTACCGAGGGTACTATTCTTACCGTTGCTCGCATAGCAAGCGAACACGCTACAGCGGCATATGAATCGGGTAAGGATGCATTAGGCGTTTTTGCCGATGCTATCGAGGGTGCAAAGCAGGCTCTTGCCGAAACACCCGAGCTTTTACCAATGCTTAAAAAAGCAGGTGTTGTTGACGCAGGCGGTCAGGGCTTTGTAATTATACTTGAGGGTATGATGTCGGTATTCCGCGATGGTGTTATTATTGCATCTAACAGCGGAAGCACTGAAATTGTAGAAGATGATGACAACGAAACCGCACGTAATGCGGCAGGTGAGTTTGAAACCGAAATTACATTTACCTATTGTACAGAGTTTATTGTAAAGCGTGACAGCGAATGCGCTAAAGAACCATCCGAGTTGCGCGCATACTTAGAAACAATAGGCGACTGTGTTGTTGTGGTTGATGATGAAGAGATAATTAAGGTTCACGTTCATACAGATCACCCAGGTAACGCTTTTGAAGAAGGTCTTACCTTTGGTCAGCTTACAAGTATGAAGGTTGAAAATATGCGTGACCAGCACGAGCGCGCTAAGCACGATGCTGCCAACGCTAAAAAGGCTCCGGCAAAAACTGTTGAAAACGAAAAAATAGAATCGGTAGAAATTACAAAACCTGTAGGCTTTGTGTCGGTTTGCGCAGGCGACGGTATTGCGGCGCTGTTCCAGGATTTAGGTGTAGATACAATTGTGTCGGGCGGTCAAACAATGAACCCCAGCACCGATAATATTTTGCGTGCAATTGAAAGCACCCCTGCCGAAACCGTATATGTACTTCCTAATAATAAAAATATTATTATGGCGGCAGAGCAGGCTATTCCGATAAGCACACGTAAGGTAATTGTTCTTCATACAAGAACAATTCCACAGGGTATTACCGCTATGCTTAACTTTGATGAAAGCGCCAATACCGAGGCAAACGCCATTGCTATGCAAAAAGCGGCAGAAGCAATTGCCACAGGTCAGGTTACCTTTGCTGCGCGTGATTCTGATTTTGACGGTCACAAGATTAAGCAGGGCGAAATTATGGCCATGACGGGCGGTAAAATTTCTTTTGTTGACACCGATATCGAGAAGGCTACCTATAAGCTTGTTAAATCTATGCTTAAGCGTGACAGTCAATTTGTAACCGTAATTTACGGTGAAGATATTACTGATGAACAGGCGGCAGCACTTGAAAATCTTCTTAACGAAAAGTTTGGTAGCAAGGTAGAAATTACATTTATAAGCGGCGGTCAACCCGTATATTATTATATTATTTCTGTAGAGTGATAAACCAAATGTCTAATTTTCAAACTGACATAAGATTTTTAAAGGGCGTTGGCGAAAAACGCGCCCAGCATTTGTACTCACTGGGCATCGATACAATCGGTGCCCTTTTGCGTTATTTTCCGCGTGGGTATGAGGATTTTGGCAACATAAAGCAAATTTTCGACTGTAGTGTGGATGAAAAGGTGTGCATAAAAGCGCGCCTTATTACCCCTGTCACCGAATACAAAATACGCAGTAATATGACACTTTATAAATTTAAAGTAAGTGATGGTACTGCGCATATGCAGGTGACGATTTTTAATAATAAATATCTTGCGGCAAGGCTGCACGAGGGCAGCGAGTATCTTTTTGCGGGCAAAATACAAGAGGGTAGATTTGAACTTCAAATGTCCTCGCCCGAAATACGCGAGGTAGGGGACACGGGCATATTGCCAATATATCCCGCATCAAAAAACATGACATCGTCAGCGATAACAAAGTTTGTTAAAACGGCTTTACAAAATTGCGAGATAGAAGATGTTTTGCCCGAGAATATACGTACGGCATATAAGCTTTGCGATTTGCGCACGGCTATACATAATATCCATTTTCCAAAAAGCCCCGAGGCTTTAGAAACGGCTAAAAAACACCTTGTTTTTGAGGAACTTTTTGTGCTTCGTACGGGATTGATGCTTCTTAAAAATAAGCGCAAAGTAAAATCACAGTTCATATTTAACATCGATTATACAAAAGAATATATAAACTCTTTGCCCTTTGAAATGACAAGCGCACAAAAACGCGTTATAAATGACTGTGTGCGAGATATGGCATCAGGCAAGGTTATGAACCGTCTTATTCAAGGTGACGTTGGTTGTGGCAAAACGGCCGTTGCGGCGGCGCTTATGTATCATACGGCAAAAAACGGATATCAATCGGCAATTATGGCACCTACCGAAATCCTTGCCGAACAACACTATAAAAACCTTTGTGATAGCCTTAAAAATACGGGTGTAGAGTGTGTGTTGCTTACAGGCTCTCTTAAAAAAAGTGAAAAGCAAAAAGCAAAAGAAATGCTTAGTAGCGGTAAGGCTAAAATTGCTGTTGGCACGCACGCGCTTATAAGCGGTGATGTTGAATTTTCCGATTTAGCGCTTGTAATTACCGATGAGCAACACCGATTTGGCGTGGTGCAACGAGGTGACCTGTCGGCAAAGGGAATTAATCCTCACACATTGGTTATGTCAGCAACGCCTATACCAAGAACCTTGGGACTTATTATCTACGGAGACCTTGACATCAGCATTATAGATGAATACCCACGCGGTCGTTTGCAAATAGAAAACTACTGTGTTGAGTCTGCTTTACGTCCACGAGTTTTTGGTTATATTAAAAAGCATCTTGATGAGGGCAGACAGGGGTATATCGTATGCCCAATGGTTGAGGAAAATGAGGAAATAGATATAAAAAGCGCCGAGCAATATTTTGCGGAAATAAACGACGGCGAATTCAAAAATTATAGTGTTGGGCTACTTCACGGTAAAATGAAACCCAAGGATAAAGACGCTGTTATGCGAGCCTTTAAAAATGGCGAAATACAGTTACTGGTCTGTACCACGGTAATAGAGGTAGGCATTGACGTACCTAATGCGGCAATTATGGTTATTGAAAATGCCGAGCGATTTGGACTTTCTCAACTTCATCAGTTGCGCGGCAGAATAGGGCGCGGACAGTATAAATCCACCTGTATATTCATTTCGGATTACAAGTCGGGCACTACGGCAGAACGACTTAATGTTATTAAATCTAATACCGACGGCTTTAAAATTGCGGATGAAGATTTGCGTCTTCGCGGCCCTGGCGATTTTTTGGGCTCGCGTCAGCACGGATTACCTCAACTTAAAATCGCTGATATCTATGCTGATAATGATATAATGAGATTGGCATCTATGGCGGCGGCTACTTTGCTTGAGCGTGATCCAAAGCTTACTGAGCCGAATAATGCAAATTTACGTAAAGAAATTATTTTAATGTATAAAAAACTCCACGAGAATTAGAAGGGCGAAATAAATGTTAAAAAGATTTTTAAGCTATTACAAACCACATAAAAAAATCTTCATACTTGATATGCTGGCTGCGCTCGCAATGTCGGTTATAGGTATTTTTTATCCTATTATAACGCGCGAGCTGTTAAATAATTTTATGCCCAACAAAAAATACACCGAAATTATTATCTGCGGCAGTCTGCTTTTAATTGTTTACTTAATGCGAATGGGGCTTTCGTATTTTGTACAGTATCAAGGTCATATGATGGGCGTTAAAATGCAGGAGCAAATGCGTAGCGATTTGTTTTCACATATAGAAAAACTGCCTGTATCTTTCTTTGATAATAATGAAACCGGTAAAATTATGACACGTATGACAAGCGACCTGTTTGATATAGTAGAGCTTGCTCATCATGGCCCCGAAAACGTTCTTATTACAAGCTCTTCGATAATTATTTCTTTTGCATATTTAATGTCTATAAATATACCGCTTTCGCTTATATTACTTGCGTGCGTGCCGATACTTGTGCTCATATCGTCTATTCTACGCAAAAAAATGCGTGACGCATTTAAGCGCCGTCGTGAGTCAAATGCTGTTATAAATGCGGCGCTTGAGAGCAGTATTACGGGTATTCGTGTTACAAAGGCATTTACAAATCAAGAAAAAGAAATTGAAAAATTTGCCGTCGGCAATGTACAGTTTGTAGAAAACAGCCGCAAGGCATATAAGGCTATGGGTCAATTTCATTCGAGCACAACCTTTGTAACCGATGTGTTTAATGTTATTTTGCTTATCGGCGGTGGATTTTTACTGCTTACCGATTTAAACCGTTTTGGCGACTATTCGGCATTTTTGGCGGCAATTAACCTATTTATAAATCCTGTAAATACACTTATTCGTTTTATGGAGTCCTTCCAAAACGGTGTTACAGGCTTTGAGCGTTTTACCGAAATCCTTGATACACCTATCGAGGAGGATAAGCCTGATGCTATAGATATTCCGACAATTGATGGTGTCATAGAATTTAAAAATGTTACATACGGTTATGGCGACGGCGATAACGTGCTTAAAAATGTATCGCTTAAAATAGACAAGGGTCAAACCTTCGCTCTTGTGGGTCCTTCGGGCGGCGGTAAAACCACCATTTGTCACCTTATTCCCCATTTTTACGATGTTCGCGAGGGCGAAATATTAATTGACGGAGTAAATATAAATAACATTACACGTGAGTCACTTCGTAAAAATATTGGTATAGTGCAACAGGACGTATATCTTTTTAACTCAAGTATTAAAGATAACATACTCTATGGTCGTCTTGATGCTACCGATGAAGAGGTGATTGAGGCGGCAAAACGTGCTAATATACACGATTACGTTATGACGCTTCCCGACGGTTATGATACAGTTATCGGCGAGCGTGGTGTAAAGCTTTCGGGCGGACAAAAGCAGCGCCTTAGCATTGCGCGAGTATTTCTTAAAAATCCACCTATACTTATTCTTGACGAGGCAACCAGCGCGCTTGACAATGCTACAGAGATTATGATTCAGCAAGCGCTTGACGAGCTGTGTAAAGGCAGAACAACACTTGTGGTAGCCCACAGACTTTCTACCATAAAGAACGCAAACGAAATCGCGGTTGTATCGGGCGGTGAAATTTGCGAGCAGGGCACACATACCGAGCTTGTAGCACAAGGCGGCATTTATGCAATGCTACATAAACAACAATTTAGAGAAGAATAAATAAAAAGTCAGAGCAAAACTTGCTCTGACTTTTTTATGGATTATTGGTTCTTCCTAAAATATAATCGGTGGTTGTTTTATAATAATCGGCAAGGGCAATAACAAAACGCGTTGGTATTTCCCGCTTTCCTGTTTCATAGTTACTGTATATTCTTTGGTCTATGCCAAGATATGCCGCAACCTCTTTTTGCCCTAAATCTTTATCTTGACGTAAATCTTTTAATCTTGGATAATACATTTTTCATCACCAAAACAAGTATATTTTACTATCAAATAATAGTATTGACATTACTATCAAACGATAGTAAAATAGTGGTGTGGTTATTATATGTCGCTATATCATAAATACTATTTCTTTTCAAGCCTTGTATTGAATTATTTTATAGTATAAAATATAAATGAAAAACTTAAGGGGGATTATAATGGACAAGAAAAAAACATCTACCGTAAAAAACTCATTGTATTTTTTACGGATTATATGGGAAACGTGCCCAAGCAGTATTTTTATACATTTAATTGTTTTTATTGAATACGGAATGTGGGTTTTTAACTCTGTAATATTTATGCAGTATTTATTTGGCGCAAATACCGAGAATCGCAGTTTTGGCGAGATATTAGCATTTATCTGGTTTGCTACAATTCTTAGTATAGTTGTAAACATCTTTTATTCTTGGCGTTGGAAAAATGCGTTTCCCAAAATGCTTGCTAACTTAACTTACGGACTCAGCAATAAACTTTTTAAAAAAGCACAGAGCGTTGATATTTCTTGCTATGAAAACCCCGATTTTTATAATACATATACGCGTGCTGTTGGAGTAGTAAGTCGAAACGCACGAGAGTTTCTTAACCACTTTTCAGTGTTTTTTGCTTCGCTCATTGCGGCTATTTATGTTATTGTTGTAATGATAAAAATTACCCCGTGGTCACTTTTATTTATTGCATTTCCTATGGTTGGAAATGTTGTATTTGGTAAAAAAATCGGAAAGATAAATTACAACATAAATCAAGAAAACACATCGGCCAATCGAAAAGCTGATTATGTTAATCGTGTTGCATTTTTAAGAAACTATGCAGGAGAACTCCGCGTTACAAATATTTTTTCGGTATTAAAAAACACTTATATAAAAGCTGTCGATGAAAGTGTAGCAAACGACAGAAAACACGCTACAAAAAGATTTTGCTTTGATATGCTTCGCAGTGTATCACAATTTGTTATCGGTTATGAAGGAATGTGGCTTTGCGCCGCAATACTTGCTATAAACGGCAAAATAAATTTAAGCGAATTGGTTGTACTGCTCAATTCCATTGGTGCGGTTAGCTGGATGCTTCGTAATTTTGAAAGCTCTCTTACAGGACTTTATACTGATTCTTTATTTATAGAAAATTTAAAAACCTTTTTGAATTTTGAACCCAAAATTGATGAATCAAAGGGCGGTATTACTCCACCCGAAAGAATTGAAACAATTGAACTTAAAAACGTATCTTTTAAATATGACGAAAAAAAGGATTATGTAATTAAAAACGTGTCTTTTACACTATGCGCAGGTGTTCGCCATGCATTTGTTGGTGTTAACGGTAGCGGTAAATCAACCCTTATAAAATTATTGCTTAGATTTTATGATCCACAAGAAGGTCAGATACTGCTTAACGGCATAAATATTAAGGAGTTTGATATCAAGAAATATCGCGAGCTTATCGGTGCCGCTTTTCAGGATTTTGCAATATTTTCGGCATCGGTTGCCGAAAATGTTATGCTAAAGCCAATATATACCGATGATGAAAAAGCAATCGCCATTGAGGCACTTAAAGACAGTGACGCTTACAAAAAGATTGAATCACTACCAAACAAAGAAGATTCCATTCTTACACGCGAGTTTGATAATGATGGTATCGAACTTTCCGGTGGTGAGCGACAAAAGATTGCTATTGCACGTGCTTTTGCAAAAGGTAGTCCTGTAGCTATTTTAGACGAGCCGTCGAGTGCACTAGACCCTATTGCCGAGCATCAGATGTTTGAAACAATTTTACGCCTTTGTAAGAAAGATAAAAAACTCTCGGTTATAGTTTCTCATCGTATGTCGTCTGCTGCGGTTTGTGAAAAGATATTTGTTTTTGAAAACGGTTCTTTGGTAGAAGAGGGTTCCCACAAGGAATTATTACAAAATAATGGCGTTTATGCACTGCTCTTCAATAAGCAGGCAAAAAATTATCAAACGGAGGTGTACGATGCTTATGAAGGATTATAAGCCGCAACATAATACGTTTTCTAACCTGTGGTTTGCATTTTTGTGCCATTTTAAAGCGGCGCCGTGCTATTCTGTTTATCTTCTTTTGCAATCAGTGCTCGGCGATTTAATAACGCTATTCGAACATGTATTCTTACCGGCACATATAATAAGCTGCGTAGAGCGAAAAGCACCTATTAGTGAGGTTTTAATCTTTTTATTTCCTATCGCCTCGGCAGTTATTTTAAAGGTTTCTTTAACACATATAGTAGGTAACTACATTGCACCTAAATCAAACATGAAAATCAATAAATATATACACCTCGCGTTATATGAAAAAGCAGTTTCAATGGATATTGCCAAGTATGACGATTCAAAGTATTACAATGATTATGTTTGGGCAATGGAATATTCCCCTTGGCATCTCGACCAAGCGGTAAATCAATCACGCCAATTTATAAGTAATATAATTGTAGCGCTTGTTTCAGGATCGTATGTAGTGTCGGTAGATATAAAGGCGTTAATCGCGTTATTGGCTGTTGCTGCAATAAACCTTACTGCTAATATAATTTTAAACAAAATAGATATGAAGCAGTGGGAAGAATTAATGCCTGTCTGGCGCAAACGCAATTATTCTAACCGTGTTTTTTATCTCTCGTATTTTGTAAAAGACTTGCGAATGGGCAAGATGAACGAGCGATTAGAAAAAGATTTTAGTGAATGTAGAGATGTAATTAACGGCACGTCGGATAGATACTTTAAAAAGTTTCTTCCATTTGAATTGCTTAACTATCCACTACACGATATTGTTTTAAAGGGTGTTTACTTAAGTTATCTTTTCTATCAAGCGTTTGTTAAAAAATTATATGGATTTGGTATGCTTTATGGTATTTATAATGCAGTAAGAAATATTAACGATAAAATTAATAATTCTATGCGCATTTTTCCGGATTTGCAGTGGAATAGCAAGAATATAGATAAAATCCGTGTTTTCTTAGATGCAAAAAATAAGATTTTAGATAACGGCACAAGCGAAATTTCAAATAGTGGCGATATTGAACTTGAAAACGTTCACTTTACTTATCCAGGAAATGATACTCCTACTATCAACGGTATTTCAATGAATATAAAACAGGGCGAGAAGATTGCGCTTGTAGGATTTAATGGCGCCGGTAAATCAACGCTTATTAAGTTGATTTTACGTCTTTATGATGTTAGCGACGGTGTTATAAAATTCGACGGCAAACCGATTGATGATTATCCACTACAAAAATATCGCAATGTGTATAGCACACTATTTCAAGACTTTCAAACAATTGCCGCTACAGTTGGTCAAAATATCACTATGGATAACAGTGAGCTTGATGCACAAAAAGCGCACAAATCGCTTGAAATGGCCGATTTTAAGCAAAAGTTTGACACATTGCCAAAGGGATTTGAAACTCAACTCACAAAAGAGTTTGATAATGACGGCGTAAACCTTTCGGGTGGTGAAGCGCAAAAGTTGGCGCTTGCACGTGTGCTTTATGCCAACAAAAATATTATCATACTTGATGAACCGTCAAGCGCGCTTGACCCGTTAGCTGAATACCAGCTTAACAAAACTGTAACTGAGCTTGCAGTTGAAAAGACAGTAATAATCATCTCTCACCGTCTTTCTACGACACGTTTTGTTGACAAAATTTATATGCTAGAAAACGGACGGGTTGTTGAAAGCGGTAATCACGACGCGCTACTTAAACAAAACGGCAAGTATGCCGAAATGTTTAAATTGCAAGCGGAAAAATATAGATGATGATTTTCAACCCCGTAAATGCGGGGTTGATTTTTTGTTTGTTTTTTGAGATAATAAGTTTTGCTAAATAAAATTGATTTTTATATTAAATATTTTTGGCTTTCTTTATGTTAAAATCAAGATGAGGTAATTTATATGGCTGATTTTGTTAAATTTCATTTTGATAATGTTTTTTTGAATAAGCCGATGATGTTTTTGCCATATAGCTTGGTGCAAGTAGGCGATATCGACACCTATTCGGGTTATAGATGTAACCAACATACGCAATGGTCTCACGAACTCACCTACATTGTGCGCGGTAGTGTAAATATTCTTTGCGGTGATAAAACCTATCTATGCAAAGCAGGGGACATCGTTTTTAACCCAAAGGGCACCGAGCACGCTATAGTTAGCGCAGACGGTCACTCGGCACGTTATTACTATATTGCCTTTGATATTGTTGAATGTGAAGATGAGTGTGAGCAAAAGCTTGCTGACTTTTTTAACAAAGCGCAGCCAACCTTTGCTGTTGCCGATCGTAGCATTACACACACTTTTCACGATATATTTTTAAATCTTTACGGTAATGATGAATTTTCAAGCGCCATTGTTTCTGACGGAATACGCAAGCTTTTAATTTATGCGTTACGTTCTCTTAAAGGCGAGGCAAACAGGGTTTACGTGCCTGACCTGCGTTTTGGTAAAAAGCGTACTGTTGCGCAAATTTGTTCGTTTATTGATTCCAATGTTGAGGATATTAACGTGCTAAAAAAATTACCGCAAAGGTTTGATTACAGTTATTCACATATATCGTCTTTCTTCTCAAAATCGATGGGACTTTCCCTTAAAGAATATTTTTTAATGAGTCGTCACCGCCGAGCTTGCGAGTTGCTTCGTAGCGGTATGAGTGTTACTGCTGTTTCCGAGCGTATGGGATATAGTAGCATTCACGTTTTTAGTAAGGCATTTTCAAGTAGAGAAAACATAAGCCCAAGTGTTTATGCTCAAAAATATAAAACAAGATAAAGCGAGGTCTTTAAAATGAAGGTTGCAGTTATTGGTTGCGGTACCATTGCAAATAATGCACATATTCCCGCATATATGGAAAACGAAAAGGCAGAAATTAAATATTTTTGCGACATTATTCCCGAGCGTGCCGAAGCCGCTGTAGAAAAATACGGTTGCGGTATTGCTATCACCGATTACAAGGTGGCACTTGCCGACCCTGAAATCGAGGCTATTTCGGTTTGCACACCAAACAATGTTCATCCTCTTATTTCAATCGATGCTTTACGCGCAGGCAAAAACGTTCTTTGTGAAAAGCCTGCTGCTCGTACATACGAAGAAGCTCTTACAATGCAGGCGGCTCAGCACGAAACAGGCAAGGTGCTTAATATCGGCGTTTGTAACCGTTTTCACAACGGTGTAAGAGTACTAAAAAAATTAATTGACGATGGTATGTTTGGCGAAATTTTTCACGTTTATGTCAGCTTCCGTGCGTTTCGTTCAATACCCGGTCTTGGCGGCGCATTTACTACCAAGGCAATCGCAGGTGGCGGCGCACTTATCGACTGGGGCGTACATTTTCTTGACATAGTTATGTATGCTTGCGGTGACCCAAAACCTCTTACCGTTACGGGCGAAGCGTTTTGTAAGCTTGGTAAAAATATTCCCGAATACGTGTATCCCGGTAAAATGTGGGCAGGCCCACCAATACTTGACGGTACATACGATGTTGATGATTCTATCACGGCTCTTATCCGTACAGAAGGTCCTACTATTACCGTTAACGGCGCTTGGGCACAAAACGTAAAGCGCGACGAAATGTTTATCGACTTTATGGGTGACAAGGGCGGTTGCCGTATAGACTACTATACAAAGGAATTTACCGTTTACACTACCAAAGACGGCGAGCTTTATGAATACACACCCGAATTTGAACAAAATGTTCAAATCGCAAGCGAAATTGACGAATTTCTTGATTGCATTAAATCTGGCGAGAAGCTTGCAAACCATATTGATACTAATATTATTACCGCAAAGATGATGCAGGCAATTTATGATTCTGCAGAAGCTCATAAGGAGATACAGTTATGATTAAAGTTGGTTTTATAGATTATTTTCTTGACGAATGGCATGCCAATACCGCTCCAAAACATTTAGAGGAGCAGTCAAACGGCGAAGTGAAGGTTTGTTATGCCTATGGCGAAATACCAAGCCCAAAAGGTGTTACAAGCGAACAGTGGTGCGAAAAAATGGGCGTAGAGCACTGCGCTACTATTGCCGAAGTTATTGAAAAATCTGACGTTATTATAGTTTTAGCGCCCGATAACTGTGAAAGAAAAGAGGACCTATGTCGCGAGGCTCTTGCCAGCGGTAAGCCTTGCTTTGTTGATAAGCCTTTTGGTACCGATTTAGCATCGGCAAAAAGAATGTTTGATATAGCTGAAAAAAGCGGCACACCTTGCTACACCTGTTCATCGCTTCGCTACGCGCAAGAGTATTACACAGTAGACCGTGCGGCTATAAAGTCACTTGTGGCAATGTGCCCACAAAACTCTTACGACAATTATATTCTTCACGCGCTTGAGCCCGCTATGATGCTGATGAGCGAGCCTGCCAAACGTGTTAGTGCTGTAAGCACAGAAGATGCGTTTTATTCGGTAACAATTGAAATGCAAAGCGGTAGACACATTGTTATAAGCAGCCTTAACTACGACAGCCCTTATATGATGAATATATCTATTCCAACAAGCAACAAGCTAATTGATTGCAGTTATGATTTTTGGATTTATCATTACAAGGCAATGGTAGAGTTCTTTAAAACAGGTAAAGAGCCCGTATCACACAAAGAGACTCTTATGATTGCCGCCGCTCGCGAGGCAGGTAAAAAGAGCCTTGCCGCTAATGGCGAATGGATTACCGTTGACAACAATTATTAATTAATAACAAAACCGCTACAGAAAAACTGTAGTGGTTTTGTTATTCAGGTGTTATAAGTGCAATCTCAAAGAAAGGAACCTGAATTTATTTCGATTATAGTCCATAATGGACTTTTTGCCAATAGTCTGTTTTAGAATACGTACAATAAAAACGAGGTGTTGTATGTGGACTATGTTGAAAGACTAACCAATTTAAGAAATGATAAAGACCTAGGTCAAGAAGATATTGCTAAAATACTTGATTGCAAGCAATCCGCAATATCAAAATACGAGTTGCGTCGCAGCAAATACAAAATAGAGGATTTAATTAAACTGTGTCTGTTTTATAACGTTTCGGCAGATTATATTTTGGGTTTGCCCGAAGATTTACCGTATCCTAAAAGGTAGTCAAAATATACTGATAAATATTGACAATAGTAATACATAAGATGTAAAATAGTAGCGTGAAAATCACGCTACTATTTTTATTTTAAAAGGGAAAATCTATGACTTATAATGAAATTAAGAAAAACAAGGCTATAAAGGATTATATAACCGCGGCTGATGCTTCGCTTGCGGCGCTTGGGTTTACCGAGCACAGCTTTGCTCACGTAACAGCTGTTGCCCAAAAGGCAGGTTATATTCTTGAAACATTGGGTTACGATAATCGTACTGTAGAGCTTGTAAAAATTGCAGGGTATTTGCACGATATAGGCAATCTTGTAAATCGTATTGAACATAGCCAAAGCGGTGCCGTTATGGCATTTAGAATTTTAGATAATTTAGGCTTTGATTCGGAAGAAATAGCCGATATTGTAACAGCAATAGGCAATCACGATGAGGGAACCGGTGTGCCTGTAAGTGAGTTTGCTGCGGCGCTCATTCTTGCCGATAAATCAGATGTTCGCCGCAACCGTGTACGTAATATCGAAGAAAAAAATTTCGACATTCACGATAGAGTAAACTATTCGGTAACAAGCGCCGACCTTAATATTGGCGAAGATAAAAAGGCGATTACATTAACTCTCGCCATTGATACAAAATACGGTTCGGTTATGGATTATTTTGAAATTTTTATGGCTCGTATGTTGCTATGTCGTAAAGCGGCAGAAAAATTAGGTTTACAGTTTAAGCTTGTAATTAATAATCAAATACTCTTATAAGGATGGAATTAAAATGGTTGTTGCTTTTAGCAATGTTTTGCTGACTTTGTTATATATAATACCCGGCTTTTTATGCTGTAAAACAAAAATTGCAAAGGCCGAGCATTTATCTACCCTTTCGGCAATACTTGTGTATGTGTGTTCACCGTGTATGGTGGTTGCATCTTTTATGGAGACCGAGCGTTCGTGGCGTATGATAGGGCAAATATTATTGTTTTTTGTAGTGTCGCTTGCTATTCAAACGGTGTTAACCTTTGTTTTATACGGTATATTCCGCAAAAAATTTGATAATGTAAAATACAGAATGTTAACGGTAAGCTTTGGCCTTGGTAATGCAGGATTTTTTGGTATTCCGATTATAAAGGCTTTATTGCCCGGTCACCCCGAGGTTGCTTGCTTTGCTTGTGTTTACATTGTGGGTATGAATATGCTTACATTTACAATAGGCGCCTATTGTCTTACAGGTGATAAAAAACGGATGACACTAAAAAAAGCATTTTTAAATCCTCCGTTTATCAGTCTTATTGTAGCGCTTATTTTATACGGTCTTAACGTGCAAAGCATAATGCCAACACTACTTTCCGATGCATTAATACTTTTAAACCGAACAACAACCCCTCTTTGTATGATAATTTTGGGTATCAGACTCGCATCGGTTTCGTTTAAAAAATTGTTTTCGCGAGTATATGTATATGTAATATGTGCTTGTAAATTGTTGATTTTTCCGTTTGCGTGTCTTGGCATTGTGTATTTTTTACCGCTTGACCCTGTGTTTAAAGCCGCGATGTTTATTTTGGGCGGAACACCCTGTGCTGCAGTAATGCTTAACATTGCCGAAATGTATGATGGCGAAACCGAGCTTGCGGCAAATTGTGTACTGCTTAGTACATTGCTTTGTGTGTTTACAATACCAATATTAAACGTAGTATCAACTGCATTATTCACTTGATAAAAAACTAAAAGCCGTACATTTGTACGGCTTTTAAATTATTTAATTAATCCTTTTATCCAATTAAGTATCGTAAAGTTATCGGCAAACTCATAACCTATAATACCCATTACAAACACAAATACTATGATAAGCGGTAGCACATAGGTAAAATATGGTCTAAGGCAACGCGCAACCTTTGGACCGTTGCCGGTGTTTGCTTCGTTAAGGAAATTGTCAAATCCCCAACCTTTTTTACTTGTGCAGAAAATAATATACACCAGTGAGCCCAACGGCAACAAGCAGTTGCTTACAAGAAAATCTTCAAGGTCAAGTATTGCAGAGCTTGAGTTAAAAGGATGAAAATCCTTTAAAACATTGTATCCAAGTGCGCAGGGAAGCGAAAGTATAAGCATTGCAGCGCAACAAATTATACACGCTTTTACTCGCTTCCAGCCTGTGATTTCACGCACACAGGCAAGTATGTTTTCAAACACGGCAAGTACGGTGGACATTGCGGCAAAGAACATAAATAGGAAGAAAAGAGACCCCCATATTCTACCGCCCGCCATATTATTAAACACCTTTGCCATAGCAACAAATAAAAGACTGGGTCCGGCACCTGCTTCTACATCAAATGTAAAGCAAGCAGGGAATATAATAAGACCTGCCATAAGCGCCACTGATGTGTCAAGCACTAAAATGTTTATTGACTCACCGATAAGTGTGCGGTCTTTACCAATGTAACTTCCAAAAATTGCCATAGAACCAATACCAAGGCTTAAAGTAAAGAATGATTGATTCATAGCACCAACGATAACGTTGCCGTTTATTTCTCTAAAATCGGGTTTAAGGTAGAATATTAAACCTTCTTTTGCACCTTCAAGCCAAAAACCTCGCACGGCAAGAACTATCATCAATATAAGCATTAATATCATCATATATTTGGTGATTCTTTCAAGTCCTTTTTGTAGGCTAAAGCACAAAATGGCAAATCCTAACACTACAACTATTGCCATAAAACCAACCATAACAGGCACATTTGAAAGCATACTGCCAAACAATGCTTCTGATTGGGTATTGGTAATACCTGTCATATCGCCCTTTAAAAAGCTTACAAAATAATAGAGTATCCAACCTGCAACCGAGGTATAAAACATCATCAGTAAAACATTGCCCATAAAGGCGGCAATGCCGTGATAATGCCATTTTTGGTTTGGTTTTTCAAGATTTTGATAACATTTTATAACGCTTGCCTGACTGGCACGTCCTACTGAAAATTCCATTATCATAACAGGCAAACCAATTATAAGCAAAAACAACAAATAAATAAGAACAAACGCTCCGCCACCGTATTGACCACACATCCACGGAAATTTCCACACGTTGCCGCAACCAATGGCACAACCTGCGCTAAGCAGTATAAAGCCTAAACGGCTTCCTAATTTTTCTCTTTCCATAACTATCTCCTAAAAATACAAATTGCCAAAACATTTTATCAAATATATTTATTTTAGTCAAGTAAAGTATTTATCATTGATTTTATTATTAAAATATGATAACATAAAAACAAAACGAAAGGTGAGAGTAATATGAATAATATCTGGCACGATGTATCTCCCGAAAGAATAAAACCCAACGATTTTTTATGTGTAATAGAAATACCAAAGGGCAGTCGTAAAAAATATGAGCTTGATAAAGAGACGGGTTATATAATACTTGACCGTGTACTTTATACCTCCACACACTATCCTGCAAACTATGGATTTATTCCTCGTACCTATGGCGATGACAACGACCCGCTTGATGTGTTGCTTATCTGTGCCGAGGATTTAGAGCCACTAACCTTGGTGCGCGCTTATCCCATAGGTGTTATTGCAATGGTAGACGGTGGTTCGCGTGATGAAAAGATTATTGCTATTCCTTGTAACGATCCAAATTACAATATGTATAAGTCAATCGACGAACTGCCTCGACATTTGTTTGATGAAATGCGTCACTTCTTTGCGGTGTATAAAAATCTTGAGGAAAAAGAAACCGCTGTAGAAGAGGTTGCTAATGCCGATGCTGCAATAGAAATAATAAAGGAGTCAATTGCTCGTTATAACGAGGTATTCTTGAAATAGGTGCTACTATGAAAATTTTTGATATTAAATTAAAAGAAAAATATGAATTTTTAGGTGATGAGGGCCGCAACCCAACCCTTACATGCTATTTGCCATATAACTTGGTTGAGATGGGTAGAGCAGATGAAATGCGACCATGTATGGTAGTGTGTCCGGGCGGAGGATATGCTTATTGCTCTGAGCGAGAGGCAGAGCCGATTGCGCTTAAATTTTTGAATTGGGGATTTAACGTTTTTGTGCTTAATTATTCCTGCGCGCCACATCGCTACCCTGTGCAGTTACGCGAAGTTGCTGCAACTTTTGAGGAAATCTATAAAAACGCAAACGAGTGGCATTGCGATACCACCAAAATAGGAATTATCGGTTTTTCGGCAGGTGGACATCTCGCGGCTAACTATAGCAACGCATATAATTGCGGCGTTGTACGTGAAGTGTTCCCAGACAGCAAAAAACCAAGCTTTAGCGTGCTTAGCTACCCTGTAATTTCTGCTAATGAAACCAATGCTCATAAGGGCAGCTTTATCAATTTACTCGGTACATACCCCGAAGGTGATGACGTAGAAAAATATTCCTGCGACAAGTTAGTTAGTTTTGACACACCGCCTACGTTTATTTGGCATACCACAGAGGATCAAGTGGTGCCTGTTCAAAATAGTCTTGTGTATGCTACTGCACTTGCTGATAATAATGTACCGTTTAGCTTGCGTATTTACCCTTATGGTGTTCACGGTCTTTCAACGGTTGACTATCTTACACTCGATGATGATAGGCTTGATGTTAAAACCGCTTTGGCACATCAATGGCTCCAAGATCTTAAAGCGTGGATGGATAAAACGATATAGTTGAGTTTGAAAAAGTTGAATTTTAGTGAAAACCTCCCCTTAACCTAAGGGGAGGTTTTTTAATGATGGTGGTGATGACAATGATGTTCACCACTATGCTCTATGTGGCAATGCTTGTGGTGGCAATGCTCGGTTGAGGTTTCGAGCTCAAGCGTTGAGTGTGTTATACCGTGTTCGCTAAGCTCTTTTCGAACCTTTTCCTTTATTTCGTGGGGTTCGCTATCGGTTACAATATGCATTGTAGCGTAAATGTTGTGCCCGTCAAGTGTTCGCAGGTGTATGTGATGAACATCCTTTACACCTTCAATTTCACAGATATGTTCTGTAATTTCTTTTACCGAAATACCGTCCGGTATCTTTTCAAGAAAAATATCAAGCACAGCTTTTAAATTTTTAACAGCGTTTATAAATATAAAAATTGCAACGCCTATAGACATTACAGGGTCAAGTAGCGACCAATCGGTAAAGCGCATAACTATGGCGCCTATAAGCACTACCGCCCAACCAAGCACGTCCTCAAGCATATGCAAATTAACCGCTTTTTGATTTATAGATTCTCCACCGTGAGTAAAGTATGCAGCCAAAAAGTTGACAACTACGCCCACAACACCAAACAAGATCATTCCGTTATAGTTAATAGGTGTGGGGTTAATAATTTTTGCTATCGCATTTATAATAACTGCGGCAGAGCCAAACAACAAAATAAAGGTGGTAATTACACCGCCCAATACCGAATAACGAGCATAACCGTAGGTGTGCGTGTGATCAGGTTGTTTTTGTGCTCTTTTTTCAAGAAAATACGATAGGCCTATGCTTGCGGCATCGCCTATATCGTGTACAGCATCAGACATAATGGCGACACTGCCGGTAATTATTCCGCCGAAAAATTCAAAAATGGAAAAACATAGATTTAATATAAATGCAATTAAAATATTTTTTTCGCTTTTCATAGCAATCACCCTGTTGACAAATTTGATTGTATCACATACAATATGTTTAATATAGAACAAAATGTTCTATAACGCAATATATGATTTATACGTTTTGTAAATTACCGAACAAAAAGGAGCATTTGTATGGATAGACGACAGCGAAAAACACGTGAGGCAATTTTTAAAGCCTTTATAGATTTGTTATCGCATAAAAATTTTAGTCTAATTACCGTTGGTGAAATTATAGATAAAGCCGACGTGGGTAGGGCGACATTTTATGCTCATTTTGAAACAAAGGATTTTTTGCTTAAAGAATTATGCGGTGAGCTTTTTTGTCACCTGACAGATGCCGCGCATGGTGAGAGGGAACATAAACATATTTTTGAGTGCGATGCTACTGACTCGGTATTTATGCATTTATTTAAGCATTTAGAAAAAAACGATAATCAGATACTTGAATTACTGCAATGCGAAAACAATGAACTGTTTTTAAAGTATTTTAAATCCGAGCTTTTAACATTGGTTGACAGTCAGCTTGACGATATAATAAAAGAAAATCACAAAAATTTACCACGCGAGTTTTTGGTGAATCATATAGCATCAACGTTTGTAGAAACAGCAAAATGGTGGGCAGGAAACAAATGTCAGCCATCGGCCGAAAAAATCACAAATTATTTTTTATCTGTAATATAAATTTTAAAGACGAAAGTTTACCGCTTTCGTCTTTTTTTGCGTTTGTTAATTGACATAATATTTACTAAATTGAATATATAATATTAGTACGAGGTGGGGTATATGACAGTATACGCCGATATTTTAATGCTTGTAAATTTTATAATAGACTA
The DNA here is from genome assembly GCA_017437005.1 of Clostridia bacterium. Taxonomy (GTDB): domain Bacteria; phylum Bacillota; class Clostridia; order Oscillospirales; family Acutalibacteraceae; genus UBA737. Next base: position 29,691 of record JAFSBZ010000009.1, read on the forward strand.
TTTTTTAATTCTACTTACAGGTAAATTTCTACATATTAAAATAAAGCTTGCGCGACTGATTGTGGCATCAGTATTGGGCAGCATATTTTCACTTTATATTCTTGTTCCTCAGACAAGTTTTATAATACAGGTCGGTGTTCAAATTTTTATGTGCGCAATTTTATGCGCTGTTTCGTTTGGTATTAAAAATATCAAGCAATTTATACGATGTGTACTAACACTTTTTTGTGTTAATTTTGCTTATAGTGGAGCAATGATTGCCGTGTGGATTATTTTTAAACCTCGCGGTATGGTAATAAATAATTCGGTTGTTTATTTTGATATATCTCCTTTGTTTTTAATAGCATTTTCGGTTATTGGATATTTTATTGCCATTTTAGCAAGAAAAATTTTAAAAAAGCCGTTTTTGCAAAATACATATTGCGAGGCAACGCTTTTATGCGGTGACAAAAAAATAACTCTTGGCGGAATTGCAGATACGGGAAACAGCCTTCAAGACGTATTTGGTACATCGCAAATTTTTATAACTGACAATGATACGGTGAATATACTTTTAGGCAAACAGCTACACGATACAACTCGTTTTCGCAAAATACCGTGCGGCACCGTAACGGGAGAAAGCTTGCTCGACGGCTATCGTATCGACCGCGCGCAAATAACGTTTAACAATAAAAAGTACGATTTTGTAAACCCAATTTTAGCCGTGTCAAAAACACCGCTTTATGATACAAAAATAATAGTAAATCCTGAAAACTTAAACTGACTGTGGGGAAATATGATGAGAATTATAACCTTTATTAAAAAAATATTTGAAAAGTTGTTTGCACAAAAAGCAGTTTATTACATAAACGGGCCCGAAACACTTCCCGAGCCGCTTAGTGCCGAGGAAGAAAACCAGCTTTTAAGCAATAAGAATGAGCAGGCAAAAGAAAAACTTATAGTACATAATTTGCGTCTTGTAGTGTATATAGCCCGTAAATTTGATACAGCGCCAACAGGCATAGAAGATTTGATTTCTATAGGTACAATAGGACTTATAAAGGCGGTTAATACTTTTTGTCCTGACCGCAATATCAAGCTTGCTACATACGCTTCAAGGTGCATAGAAAATGAAATACTTATGCATTTGCGTAAGATATCTTCAAGAAGAAATGAAATTTCTATTGATGAACCACTCAATACCGATTGGGACGGAAACGAGCTTTTACTGTCAGATGTTTTAGGCAGCGAGCCCGATGAGGTTGGCAGAGAAATCGAGCAAGAGGACGAGCGGCATCAATTAAATGATTTTGTGCGTTCATTACCGCCGCGCGAACGACAAATAATGGAAATGCGATTTGGTATGAACGGTTATCCCGAATATACTCAAAAACAGGTGGCCGATACGCTGGGTATTTCACAATCATATATATCCCGACTTGAAAAAAGAATTATAAGTAAACTAAAAAAACAGATTGAAAAGGTTGTGTAAATGATGTAAAATATCGTCGGAGATGAAATGAAAATGATTTTATACTGGCTTATTGTAATAAATTTGTCATCGGCGGTAATATGTATTTTTGATAAGCTTCAGGCAAAACGCGGTGCTATGCGAATACCTGAAAGATATCTTTTTGGGTTTAGTATTTTTGGAGGTTCGATCGGTACGTATATCACAATGCTACTTATCCGTCACAAGACAAAACACAAACGATTTATGATAGGTTTGCCGATTATAATTTTTATTCAGTGTTTAGTTTTAATTTGGTTTTTACATGTAATGCGCACAACCGCTTGACAAAGCATATAATATGATATAAAATAAACTAAACTAAACTCAATATTCTTCGGGGCGGGGTGTAATTCCCCACCGGCAGTTAAAGCCTGCGAGCCTTTTTAGGTTGATTTGGTGAAATTCCAAAGCCGACGGTATAGTCCGGATGGTAGAAGAAAAGGATTTATTATACATAATTTTACGCCCCACATTATTGTGGGGCGTTTTCTTTTTTGGAGGTTTTTTATATGCAAAAACAAAACATTCGCAACATAGCGGTCACGGCAATTATGGGTGCCATCGGCTTTGTACTTATGATGTTGGAGTTTCCCATATCTTTTTTAATTCCGTCGTTTATTAAGTTTGATTTTTCGGAATTGCCTGCTCTTATAACGGCGTTTTCATTAGGCCCTTGGTGGGGAGTGCTTGTGTGTTTTATAAAAAATGCGTTGCACCTTTTTGTTGGTACCACGGCAGGTGTGGGTGAGCTTTCTAATTTTGTTTTGGGAGCAATATTTGTGTATGCGGCAGGTGTTGTGTACAAAAAGAATAAAACTCGTCGCGGCGCGCTCATAGGCGCGCTTGTAGGCGCTGCTTTAATGGCGGTAATAAGTGTCGCAACAAATTATTTCTTTGTGTATCCAATTTACGCTAAAATGCTTATTCCTATGGATGCAATAGTTGGTATGTATTCAACTATACTACCTTTTGTTGATAACCTATTAGAAGCGCTACTTATATTTAATCTGCCCTTTAACCTCGCAAAAGGGTTGATTGATGCCGCGGTATGCTTTTTGATTTATAAAAAATTATCTCCAATTCTAAAAAGCAAAAAATAACAGTTGACAAATTGCACTTACAGTAGTAAAATACTACACGAAAAATGAATATAGTCCTTATCAAGAGTGACGGAGGGTACAGGCCCTATGAAGTCCGGCAACCTGAATTTTTCAAGGTGCCAAATCCTGCGGATTATCCGAAAGATAAGATTTTGTAAGCCGTTTATCTTTTGGTAAGCGGCTTTGTTTTTTGGAGGATATGAATATGTATAAAAAATTGTTTACTTCTGAATCAGTAAATGAAGGTCATCCCGATAAGGTTTGTGACCAAATTTCTGACGCAATACTTGACGCAATGCTCGCTCAGGACAAGTACTCACGTGTAGCGTGCGAAAGTTTTTGCACTACCGATATTGTAAACGTAATGGGCGAGATTACAACAAATGCCAACGTTGATATTGAGGCGGTTGTTCGCGAGGTTTTGTGCGATATTGGTTACAACAGCAAGGAAGAAGCTTGCTTTGACGGCAAAACCTGTAAGGTAATCGTAAATTTGGACAAGCAGTCACCTGACATTGCAATGGGTGTTGACAATTCACTTGAGCTTAAAGACGGTGAGGACGATAAATACAATCAGCACGGTGCAGGCGACCAGGGTATGATGTTTGGCTATGCTTGTGACGAAACACCTGAGCTTATGCCACTTGCTATTTCTTTGGCGCACAAAATGTCATACAAGCTGACTTGTGTTCGTAAATCGGGCGAGCTTTCGTACCTACGTCCCGACGGCAAAACTCAGGTTACTATCGAGTATAATGAGGACGGCACACCAAAGCGTGTTGACGCGGTTGTTGTATCTACACAGCACAGCGCAGATATTGATTTAGAAACATTACGTAAAGATGTTTTTGAAAAGATTATTAAACCTATTATTCCAGAATCTCTTATAGACGATGACACCAAAATATTTATCAATCCTACAGGCCGTTTTGTAATAGGCGGACCTCAGGGTGACACAGGTCTTACAGGCCGTAAAATTATTGTTGATACATACGGCGGTGCGGCTCGTCACGGTGGCGGCGCATTCTCGGGCAAAGATCCTACAAAGGTTGACCGCTCGGCTGCTTACGCTGCGCGTTACGTTGCAAAAAATATTGTAGCGGCAGGCATTGCTTCTAAATGTGAAGTGCAATTAGCCTATGCTATCGGTGTGGCGCGTCCTGTATCAATTATGGTTGATACATTTGGCACAGGAAAGCACGATGACGTAGTTATTGCCGATGCAGTCGAGAAGGTATTTGACCTTCGCCCCGCCGCAATTATTGATAAGCTCCAATTGCGTAGACCTATCTATCGCAAAACCTCAAACTACGGTCACCTTGGTCGCGAGGACGCAGACTTTACTTGGGAAAAAACCGATAAGGTAGACGAATTAAAGGCAATTCTTGGCTAATACAATATATAAAGGAGAAATTAAAATGAGTAATTATAATATAGAAACAAAATGTGTTCAGGGTGGCTATACACCGGGTAACGGCGAGCCTCGTCAAATACCCATTGTACAAAGTACAACCTTTAAATACGCTACCAGCGAAGATATGGGTAAGCTGTTTGATTTGGAAGCATCAGGCTATTTTTATACTCGCCTTCAAAATCCAACCAACGATTCGGTAGCCGCAAAAATTTGTGAGATGGAGGGCGGCACCGCCGCTATGCTTACTTCAAGCGGTCAGGCAGCATCCTTCTATTCAGTATTTAACATTGCTTCTTGTGGTGATCACGTTGTATCAAGCTCTACCATTTACGGCGGCACTTATAATCTTTTTGCGGTAACAATGAAACGTATGGGTATTGACTTTACATTTGTAAGCCCAGACTGCTCTGACGAAGAATTAGAAGCGGCATTCCGCCCAAACACAAAGGCTGTTTTTGGTGAAACTATTGCAAATCCTGCTCTTACTGTGCTTGATATCGAGCGTTTTGCAAATGCGGCTCACGCACACGGTGTACCGCTAATTATTGACAACACCTTTGCTACCCCTGTAAACTGCCGCCCATTTGAGTGGGGTGCAGATATTGTAACCCATTCCACTACAAAGTATATGGACGGTCACGGCGCAGGCGTTGGCGGTTGTATAGTAGACAGCGGTAAATTTGATTGGACAAAGTACCCCGATAAATTCCCGGGCCTTTGCACACCCGACGACAGCTACCACGGTGTAACATATACTGAAAGATTTGGCCTTGAGGGCGCATATATTACCAAGGCTACCGCACAACTTATGCGTGACTTTGGTTCTATTCAGTCACCGCAAAACGCATTTTTACTTAACCTTGGACTCGAGAGCTTGCACCTTCGCATTAAAAAGCATTGTGAAAACGGCTTGGCAGTAGCAAAATTTCTTAAAAACGATGACCGTATTGCTTGGGTAACATACCCAAATCTTGAAGGCGACAAGTATTATGACTTGGCTCAAAAATACCTACCAAATGGTGGTTGTGGTGTTGTTAGCTTTGGTGTAAAGGGTGGCAGAAAGGCTGCAGAAAGCTTTATGAAAAATTTGAAGCTTGCCGCTATTGAAACCCACGTTGCCGATGCGCGAAGCTGTTGCTTGCACCCTGCAAGTGCAACTCACCGTCAAATGAATGATGCCGAGCTTGAAGCTGCGGGAATTTCAGCCGACCTTGTTCGTTTTTCTTGCGGAATTGAAAGTGCCGACGACCTTATCGCCGATATTAAACAGGCACTCGATAATATTTAGTTTTAATTTGTTGGAAGTAAGGGGAATTGAATGAAAAAATATCGTCAATATACTGTTCGGGAAAGTTCTGCGATTTACGGTGTGTATACTTGTTCAAAGTGTCAGAATAAAGTTTTGTTTGAGAGCAAAGTATCTAAAAGTGCGGTAGCAATGAAAAGAATTTATTGGAACACTAAAGTTGAAGAGTTGGATGAAATTGTCGAGAATGATTTATCAAAACAAGTTCATTCTCCACTGATCAAAAAAATACAAACTATTATTAAAGAGTCTAAGAAACACAATTATAGAGAACATAAAATAGATTGTAAATGTCCAAAATGCGGAAATGTTGAGTTGTGGACAAAGGTGAACCATGATAAAGGTGACATATGGTTGAGGACGGTTGCTTTGTTGGCAATTTCGCCTACCTGTTTGATGATTGCGATGGCACTTTTGTGTGAGAATATTTATGTTTTCTTTTGTGCTTTGGGATTTTGGTTAGTGTTTTTGACTACTTGTATAGTGAGAAAAATATATCTAAATTTTGATGTAAAAAACAAGGAATTAGAAATTGAAAAATTACCTGAAGAAACTTTCCCAGAAATATTTGCTTTAAAAAAAGATTGTATTGAATACATAGAAAAAAATAATTATATAGTAAGTGGATATAATGATATCGAAACATTAAAAGAAAAAGCACAAATTGATATTTTCAATGAGGAATTATTGTCAAGCGAAGAGTGTAAAAAATGTGGTGCAATGTTAAAACAAAATCAAACAATATGCCATGTGTGCGGAGAAATATTATAAATTAGTTTCAAGGAGATTGTATAATGCCCATTAAAATACCTAACGATTTACCCGCAGTAAAGATTTTGAATGATGAAAATATATTTGTAATGACCGAAACTCGTGCCATTACGCAGGATATACGTCCACTTAAAATTTTATTGCTTAATCTTATGCCTAAAAAGATTGAAACCGAAACCCAGCTTTCACGTCTTCTTGGTAACTCACCACTTCAGGTGGATTTTGAGTTTATTCACACCAAGAGTCACGTGTCAAAAAATACGTCAGCAGAGCATTTGTTTACCTTTTATAAAACATTTGATGATGTAAAGGACAAAACCTTTGACGGTATGATTATTACGGGCGCACCCGTAGAGCAAATGCCCTTTGAAGAGGTTGAGTATTGGGATGAGCTTTGCGAGATAATGGAATGGACCAAATCCCATGTTCACAGTACATTCCATATTTGCTGGGGTGCACAGGCGGGTCTTTATTATCACTATGGTGTAAATAAATATCCGCTGCCTGAAAAGCTTTTTGGTATATTCCCACACAAAGCCGATTATAAAAAGTCAATACTTTTGCGCGGCTTTGACGATGTTTTTATGGTGCCACAGTCACGACACACCACCATTAAAACCGAGGATGTTATGGCGGTGCCCGAGCTTAAGATTTTGGCATCTAACGAGCAGTGTGGTATTTATGCCATAGCAACCGAGGGCGGTAAACAGATATTTATAACGGGGCACAGCGAGTACGATGCCGATACCCTTAAAAACGAGTATCTTCGCGACGTTGCGGCAGGACTGCCAATACACGTGCCCGAAAATTATTTTCCCGATGATAATCCCGAAAACGAGCCATTGGTTACCTGGCGTTCACACGCCAATTTGCTTTATAGCAACTGGCTTAACTATTTTGTATATCAGACAACCCCATATGATATTGAGCAGATAAACAAATAAAACAAACGCCTTGAGAAATCTCAAGGCGTTTGTAATTTTAGTTGGTAGTATACATTTTTTATGAAAGCACACCGTTTTTATCGCAAGAGAGGGAAATAGGAACTTCCATAGTTTGTGTGGTTATGAATAAAGTCTTTTTCTTAAACACACCTACAGCGCTTGCGGTATTACCCGATTTACTTGTGGTTGATGAATCTAATGACCAGCCATTTGAACAATCACTGGCGCTACAGCTAACCGCAGTACAGGTGGCACTAACACCTTCATTTACACTAAATGTTCCGTTGATTTTAAACTTATACATAACTTCGCCAGAACTATTTTTAGCTGTGTGTGTTTTACTGCCACTTACTGTTCTTGTTGCGCGTGTTTGTTTTTGATTTAGATATTGTGTTATGGTTGTTGTTATTGAACTGCCGTCTTCGAGATATTCGGTTGTTTCGCTTATTACTATTTCGTTATCTGCTAATCCTTGGTCTGTTGTTGCAAAAACATTAAAGTTAAATAAACAGCTTAAAATAATTAACGATAAAACTATAAGTAAAAATTTTTTCATTTTTATTTATCCCTTTCATATGTAATTTCGTTATTATAATAAACAGGAATATTTTTTTCGTTTTCAATATAAATATATATCGCTAGTGAAGCAGTAATTACTAAAATTGCTACAAGTATAGAGATTACAATCGCAGTAATACGTTTTTTAAATTTGTAAGATTTTACAAAAGAATTGTCAATGCCTACGGCAAATTCTTTTGCAATGTTTTCCGCTGTGCCAAAATGCTGTTCAATTTGGGTAAAGTCGGTAATGTTGTTTTCGTCTATAAAAGTATTTACCGATACTTTTAAATCATTAAGCATTTTGCGCATGGCTGAGTTTAAACAGGGCAAATTTTTCTTTATGTCTTTAAAATAGCTTTGTAATTGTTTTTGCATTAGTTTTTGCCCTCCTCGTTTTCGCCTAACACAAGCAAAATACCGTTGTGCATTGAAAAATATTCTTGTTTAATTTCATTTAGGTAGTCGATACCCGCCTGCTCTATGTGATAGTAAACTCGTGTTCGACGTTTACCAACTAATTCGCTACGGTCGGTAATACAACCTTTTTCTATCAAACGGTAAAGCACAGGGTAAAGCGAGCCCTCGGTTACAACGTACATACCGTGACTAAGTTCCTTTAATTGTTGGCATATTTCATAACCGTACATATCCTTTTTGCTTAAAAGCGACAACAGTGCCAGCTCTATTGTGCCGCGTTTAAGACCTTCGGCAATACCCATTGGACTTACCTCTTTATATTTGTTATTCTTAAATTACCATAATTATTTTGGCTTGTCAATACTTTATGACACAAAATATTATTGACAAATTTATATTTTTGTGCTATTGTGTTAATAGAAAGGTATACAAGGGAATATTATACCATAAGAAAGGGAGTGATACCGATGCACGAGTTTAATGAAACACACTATTTATCATTAAAACGAGGAGAAAGGAAAAATGATAAGAAAAATTATATCGGTATTGCTATGTGTTGCAATATTGCTGACGTTGTCGTTTAATATATCGGCAGAAGAACAATCACAAACAAAAAATATTCCAATTACAAGTGAAATTACAGTAAATGTTGAAGAAAACAATGATATTGTTATAACTGAACCTATAATGCCCGTTGATGATGGTGTATCACTTGTCGCAACAGGCGCTACACCTATAGGACATTTAGATACTGTAAACTCTTCGATTATAGGTGGTTGGGCATATCAGAGTGATGTACCAAACACGCCACTTGATGTTCACATTTATATTACAAACAATTCAACAGGAGAGCGAGTGGGTTTTGCAACAATCGCAAATGGTTATCGCGCCGATTTGGCTGCAGCGGGCTATGGTAACGGTTATCACGCTTTCCAGCATAATATTAGCTGGATGGCATATAAACCGGGAACATATACCGTGCGGGCTTATGCTATAGGTGTGAACAGCAATAATCCGGAATTGTATAGTTCACCTAAAACCTTTACGGTAAGGGATATGCAGGGTAACGTGGAAAGAGCAACGGACGAAATTATAGGCTGGGCTTGGAAACCCGATGCACCTAACGATGCGGTAGAGGCTCACATTCACATTGTTCAGGGTGGTACCGTGCTGGATATAATAACCACTTCCGCTAATCGCTATCGTGAGGATTTAGATAATTTAGGGTATGGCAATGGTTATCACGGTTTTAAAACTGCAATCGACTGGAGCCAGTATCCCGAAGAAAATTTACGCCTTATAGTATATATGTATGACGGCAGTGGTTACTCACCTGTACTTTATGATGGATATTATGAGAATAGAATGCCGATAACATTGTTGGGTATGATTGATGGAAAAGGAATAGACCATTCAACATGGATATGGGAAAGCAATACTACAACTTATTGCGAAAATATAGGCTGTTCTCAATTGAATCGATATAATTATGCAGATGCAACGAACGTAAATTATTCGTATAGTAGATTTATAAAAGAATCGTCTTTTTGTGCGATAGCTACGCATGGAAACAAATATGGCATACAGTGGAGTATGAGAAATATTTACAACGGACATGACGATTGTGATGATACTTGCACTACTTGTTTTGGTAGCTATAATACAACGTTTTTAAACACAATGTCTGATGATTATTTTGCTGACACAAGGTGCGTGGTTTCGATTGCATGCGAGACCGCGAAAGGCGGAGGAGCAGACTCAACCAATTTTGTGAACGTGTTACAAAGCAAGGGCGTTAAAACTGTTGTGGGATTTGAGGAAAAAACTTGGTTTTTTTATAACACGGAAACACTGCAAACAATAACTACAAAAGGTTCTTTTAAGTGGATGAACGAATTTGTAAGGTTATTAAGCGAAGGTTACACTGTAGATTATTCCGTCGCCAAAGCGTACGAAGAAACACTGCTCATTAATCTTGCTGCCGCTGGCTATACAGAGGAACAATATGAAAGTGGAGATATTCCAGAAGATGTTTTAATTAAAGAAGTAATTTGTGGATTAGATAGTTATTGCGTAGTAGGCGACGGTAGTCAGGTTATTAAACATTAATTAGAAGGAGAGGATATAAATGAACAAAAGGAAAATTTTATTATTTGGAGTAATAGTATCGTTGTGCGTTGCAGTTGGTTTTACGACCAACGTAAAAAGGGAAACGCCAATCCAAAAAGCGTATGAAAATACAAACGAAAGTTCAATCCTTGTTGAAGATGGTGAAATTGAAATTTTAAATCAAAATAAAGATAATGTAACGCAGAACGAAACTGCTCAAATTAATTCACAAGAAAACGCTGAAAAAACAACTGATATTGTACAACAAAGCGAAACATCATTTTCAACAGAAGTTTCAACTGGAGATTTTATATCCGCGGAAGACAAAGCGGTAAAATCCGAAATATCGAAATATGTTGATACAAAGGTGGATTTTAGATTAAATAGACAGGAAAAAATTAACCAAAAAACGTTTAATCTCACTTTTTTTGAAATGGAAAACATTATAGAAAATAATGAAAAGGTAGTGTATAAAAACGAATCGGAAGATATTTTTAAATATGACGCAAAAAGCGGAAAACTGCGCGAAGCAATAATCAATTCGGTTGTTACACAAAAAACAAATGAAAGCATCGATGAAAATACAGCGCAAAAAATCGCCATAGAATACGCGAAAACAAAATATGAAACAGATGCATACAAGCTATATTCGTGCAAAGAAACAACCAAAGGGCATAATTATATTTATACAAGATATATTGGTGGATATCCCAGCAGTGACAAATTTTCTATTAAAGTAGGATATGATGGTAATATAGTTTACGTTAGCGATTTCACGGATACGTTTGACAGCAAAGAATTGAATTACAGCAAAGAATTTATAGATTCAAAAATAAAGGAATATTCTGATGAAACAAAGGTTGATTGGAATAGTATAACAATTTGTATTCACGAAGGAAAAGTAGCTGTAAAATATACAGAACCTGAACAGTGTGCAATAGCAATACTTCCTCTTGAATAGCAAGACATTCAACAAATAACACATTTAATACAGGAGACGGTTCTGTTGTGTAGGTAAATAATTAAAATAAAAAAACGGTGAACAGGTTAATTATCTGGGAAAGACAGGGGACGGTTAGCGTGAAACCAAAAAGCAGAAAAAGAGCAAAAAGGACACACTAAACCAAGCCGAGAGTTATCTCGACCTAAAATACAGTATTGTATTAAAAAAACAACTTACTCGTTTAAACAAGGTGAAAGAT
>JAFSBZ010000010.1 GCA_017437005.1 Clostridia bacterium
AACTTTATAGTTCTTGTTAGCAGTAGCATCCGCACCTTCATGCGCTATCCAAGCAAGCTGTTCAGCATTGCGGATAATAATGTTGCCTTCACTATCGGTTTCGGTAGGTTCGGTTCTTGTACCGTCCCACTCGTCGTAGTTAGCGTTTACATATTCAATGCTACTACCACCTGTGCTTGTGTTTTTATCAAACACACTCTCTTGAATAGATGCGCCGTAGTAGTAAAGCGCTGCGGCAACGTCCTTGTCAGCATCAATTTGCTCACTTGTAGCGCCATCTGCCCAAATTGCACCGTTGCCTTCAACAACGTTTTGGCAATAGTCTGCAAGGCAGAATGGCATAGTACGTGAATGTTCAATGGTACCTGAACTATATTCCACAGCCACTAAATAAAGCTGTGTATCTATATCACGGGCTGAAAGACCTGTAATTGTAAACATCTTTTCATTTACAGGGAATCCATTTCCTGCGAAATATGAACTACCATTCGGTACACTTGTTAAACGCTGAAGCTCATTACCGTTTTGATCGCAAACCAAAAGTTCTATTTTATCATTAGAACCTGAGCGCCAATGTGAATAGGCGTGAACATCAACTTCTAACGAACCGTCATCTGCGTAACTAACGGTAACACCACTAATACCAATCCAAGCTGTAGGACTCTTTTCAGTAGCGCCTTCTGCAATAGTTGGTGTAGTTACACCATCAAATTCGCTATGGTCAGGTATAATATGTAAGTATGTATATTCACTTGCATCTAAACCACTTACAGTTTTACAAAGATGGCAAACAGAAGCAGCGATACTGTGTTTACCGTTTGCAGTAGAATCAATTACTGCATTTGAAAGACCACACCAAGCAGAATGCGAATGGAACCAAGAGTCACTACCTGTAAAGGTAACGTCAGCATAGTCGCCTTCTACACCAAAGTTAGCACCATCAACATCTATTGCAACAGCATACTGTGTCGTATTACCATTGTTAACGTAATCGTTAAGTAATATTGTGTACTCAATTGTAACAGATGTGCAAAGCACACCGTCACCAATAACAAAACGGATGTCTTTATCACTTCCGTTTGCTCTGGTTACAAACTCAACGGTAGCGAGCTCATCAGCTGTAAGAGCAGTACCGTCTTTTTTGGTAGCTGCAACAGCAGAAACCTCGTCACCTATTGTGTAATTACTTTGAGCCTTAGCGGTAAATTGACCACCAACAAAGCCTGCAGGCAGGTCAAATTTAACCTGAGCCTTAACCTCTGTGGCAGCGAAAGGAACCGCCTGTTTGTCGTCGCCAACACTAATAGTGTATGTACCTTTGTAATCCGCAGCGGCGGCATTTACAGCGATAATACTACCACAAAGTGTTGCGCAGCAAATTGCTATACATAGTATAATAGACAACAACTTGCTATGTAGTTTCTGGGACATAAACATTCTCCTTTTTTTTCGGCAAAACCGATTTTTGCCCCTGTACAGTACAGGGGGGTTATTGTATGAAATACAATAAGGGTATAATACCCTATTTATACGTAATATATGATACTACAAATGCAAAAAAAATGCAAGTATAAACTATATAAAAACATAAAAATAAGTACAAAAGTGCATATTTTAAAAATAAAAATACACTTTATAGTGAGAAATACTAAATTTATAACTTTAAAAACGTTTTCTCTAATAATTAAAATTATTATAAAATTTAAAAAACCACCATTAACAAAATGGTGGTTTTTTAAATATTCGCTTATATTTTTATAACTGTATTGCCGTTTTGAACAATATCTTTTGTAATAACAATTTCTGAAACATCTTCTTTAGAAGGAAGTTCAAACATAAGGTCTTGAAGTGTGTTCTCTATAATAGAACGTAATCCTCTTGCACCTGTTTTATTTTTAATTGTTAATTCAGCAATCTTTTGCAAAGCCTCTTGCTCAAATTCAAGTTTTATATTATCTAAAGCAAACAATGCTTGATATTGCTTTACAATAGAGTTTTTGGGCTCAGTCATAATACGGATAAGTGTAGACTTGTCCATAGCATCTAGGCTTGTTATTACCGGCAAACGACCAACAAGCTCCGGAATAAGACCAAACTTTACCAAATCTTGATGTGTGGCAAGCTTTGAAAGTTGTTGCGCTTCAACACTTTTGGGCGATTTTACATCTGCACCAAAGCCTAAGCTACTGCCACCGATACGCCGCTCGATAATTTTATCAATACCGTCAAACGCACCTGCACAAATAAACAAAATATTTGTAGTGTCAATTTGAATAAAATCTTGCTGTGGATGCTTTCTGCCACCTTGTGGCGGAACATTCGCAACAGTACCCTCAAGAATTTTAAGCAAGGCTTGTTGTACACCCTCACCGCTTACGTCACGTGTAATTGATGTGTTTTCGCTCTTGCGAGAGATTTTGTCTATCTCGTCAATATAGATTATACCGTACTCGGCTTTATCAACATTATAATCGGCAGCTTGAATAAGACGTAAAAGTATGTTTTCAACGTCTTCACCAACGTAGCCTGCCTCGGTAAGAGTGGTAGCATCGGTAATAGCAATCGGAACGTCAAGAATTTTTGCCAAGGTTTGCGCAAGCAAGGTTTTACCAACACCCGTAGGTCCAAGCATAAGCACGTTGCTTTTGGCAAGCTCAACATCTAAATCAGCATTTTTATAAACACGTTTATAGTGATTATATACCGCTACGGCAAGTGTTTTTTTAGCATCGTCCTGACCAATCACGTATTCGTCAAGCAAGGCTTTAATTTCTTGCGGTTTTGGTAAATGCTTTTCAGGCTGTTTTTTACTGTTCTTTCTCTGATTGTATGCATTTTCATCATCAAAAAGTAGGTTCGCGCAATAATCGATACAATTATCACAAATATACACACCGGGGCCTTCTACAAGACGCATAACCTCGTCTTGAGTTTTACCGCAAAAAGAACAGCATATAATATCATTTTCTATGTCTTTAGACATTCATTATACCTCTTATCTTTTAGAAATAACCTTATCTATAAGACCATACTCGGCAGCCTCAGAAGCGGTCATAAAATTGTCACGCTCGGTATCGCGTTCTATTTCTTCGATTGGCTTACCTGTGTTTTCAGATAAAATTCTGTTAAGGTTGCTTCTTGTACGCTTGATATGGTCGGCGTGAATAATAATATCACTTGCCTGTCCCTGCGCACCGCCAAGTGGCTGATGAATCATAATTTCGCTGTTAGGAAGCGCGTAACGCTTGCCCTTTGCGCCTGCAGACAACAAGAACGCGCCCATAGATGCCGCCATACCCATACAAATAGTGCTTACATCACACTTAATGTATTGCATTGTGTCATAAATAGCAAGACCTGCCGAAACAGAACCACCTGGGCTATTGATATAAAAGCTTATATCCTTGTCAGGATCCTGACCCTCAAGGAATAAAAGCTGCGCAATAATTACGCTAGCACTGGTATCATCAACCTGACCATTAAGCATAATAATTCTGTCGTTAAGTAAGCGTGAAAAAATATCGTAAGAACGTTCTCCACGGCTTGTTTGCTCAACAACATAAGGAATTAAAGTATTATCCATTATGAATTACCTCCTGTAAATTATTATAAATCGTTAAGATTGCGCGTCGGAACAGCACAACAGCGCTATTCCGACTACGTGTAGTAAATATTATGAACGAACAATTCAAATTATAAACAAATTATTCTTCAGTCTTTTTTTCAGCGGCTTTTTTTGCCTCTTTCTTCTCGTCTACTGCATCGGTAATAACAGCGTTTTCTTTAACAAAGTCAATTGCCTTACCAACTGCAACATCCTTTTCAACCTCAGAAGCCGGAATAACAGCCTTAACCTTGTCGATTTCTACACCGTAACCCTCGGCAATTTTTGCATACTCTGCCTCAACAGCTGCTTCGTCAGCCTTGATACCTTCGAGCTCAACAATCTTTTCAAGAGCCAAACGATACTTAACCTGCATTTCAGCTTGTGGACGGAAGGTTTCACGGAATTGCTCAATAGTGCTACCTGTGTACTGAAGATACAAATCAAGGCTCATACCCTGTGACTGTAAACGATAGCCGAATTCTTCAACCGACTGATTAAGACGATTTGTAAACATTGCCTCAGGAATTTCACCCTTTATGCCGTCAACAATCTGCTGAACAAGAATATTTTCAACAACTTCTTCTGCAGCCTTCTTTTTGCGTTCAAGAGCCTTTTTCTTAAGGTCAGCTTTAAGCTCCTTAAGGGTTTCAAACTCACTTACGTCCTTAGCAAACTCGTCATCTGCTGCAGGAAGCTCGCGCAACTTGATTTCGTGAAGCTTAACCTTAAATACAGCAGGCTGACCTGCGAGCTCTTTGGCACCGTATTCTTCGGGGAAGGTAACGTTTACATCAAATTCATCATCAATGTTTTTACCGATAATCTGATCTTCAAATCCGGGAATAAACTGACCTGAACCAAGCTCAAGAGAGTGGCCCTCTGCCTTGCCGCCGTCAAATGCAACACCGTCTTTAAAGCCTTCAAAGTCGATTACAACAGTATCGCCTTTTTTAGCGGCTCTGTCCTCAACAGAAACCATACGAGCGTTACGCTCTTGCAAAGATTTAATCTCTGCGTTAACCTCGGCAGCCTCTACCTTAACGAGTGGGCGCTCTGCTTTAAGACCCTTGTAAGCCTCAAGCTCAATTTCGGGATATGTAGTAACACTTACCTTAAAATCAACGCCGTCTTCCTTAGAAATTGAAACAAGCTCAAAATCCATTTTGTCATCAATTACCTTAAGACCTGACTCGTTAATAGCAGCCTCAACAGCATCGGCGTAAAGAAGATTTAATGCATCCTCAAAAAATACTTCACTACCATAGCGAGCTTCGATCATAGCAAGAGGAGCCTTACCAGGTCTGTAACCCGGAACGGTAATTTTTTTACCCTCTTTACGATATGCCTGCTTGATTGCTTCGCGGAATTGTTCACCGTCGATAATAATTTCAAGCTGATAACGATTTGTCTCAATCTTGTTTGTTTCTTTTAATGTCATTTTTAATATACCTCCGCATAAAGTCCATAAGACTCCATATTAAATTGTGATAATTATACCATAATTTGAGAAAAAATCAAGTAGATTTTACTGACATAATTGTTAAATAATTAAAAACTTTAAACCTTTTGAAAATTTGCACATTTTGATACATACTGCGGTGTAAAATCTATAGCATCGGCAGCCACAAGCTTTAGCTTAATACCTTCGTACTCGGCAACTGTATTATAAATCCCCTTGCCGTGAATATGTCCGTAATAAACATTGTCGATATTGTATTTTTTTAAAATTTCCAATATTTCATCGCACACGTATTCGGCATACACCGGCGGATAGTGTAAAAATACAATTGGCACCGCACCGCAATCAACGGCTTGCTTTATAGATGTTTCAAGGCGGCTTGCTTCACGAGCAATAACCTTTAAGTCCTTTTCGCCAGTGCCGTCATATATCCAACCACGAGTACCGCAAACGGCTATTTTACCGTCAGAATAACAATTATTGTGTAAAATGCTTATAGTATTAAATTTGTTTTCAGATAAAAATTCATTAATCTTATTAGCGGTTCCCCACCAATAATCGTGATTGCCTTTTAAAATTATTTTTTTACCCGGAAGATTATTTATAAATTCAAAATCGGGCTTTGACTCTGATAGCGAAATACCCCACGAAATATCACCGCCTATAACAACAGTATCATCATTATTTACTAATTTTTTCCAATTTTTTTCAATTCGTTCAACGTAATTGTCCCAACCACCAAAAATATCCATAGGTTTATTAGCGCCAAGCGGCAAATGCAAATCAGCGATTGTAAATAAATTCATACGGTATTTCACCTGCCTTTTTTGAATAATAATCATATTATTGCAAATAATAAATTTGGCTAAAAGCCAAGAAAGGATGTTTTTTAAAATGGATATGTCATCAAGCTGTAAAACCGAAACTTGCATTAAATGCTCGGTAAAAAACTGTGTTCATCACACAGAAAACGACTCTTGCTCGGCAGGTAAAATTCAGGTTGGAAATCGCACCGCCTGTACCTGCAGCGAAACCTGTTGCGACACATTTAAGTCAAGACAGTAATACTGCAACAATATCCGACTCATAAGAGTCGGATATTGTATTTTAATCAATTTTCAGGCATTTGCATACGGCTTTGTACATATCGTTTTTATCATATATATCTTTAAAACGAGCGGTAGCATTTTTAAGCTCTGCAAGTGGCTTTGGAACAGATGTATTGGTAAGACACGATAATACATCGACCGTTTCAAATTCGCTATCGGGAATATTGTTTGAAAGCGCAGACAAAACACTCTTTGCAAACTTGTATGGTGACGCTGTTGATGCAATAAGTACAGGTCGGTTATCACCTGTAGAAGCAAGATACTGTTCATAAGCATTTACAGCAACTGCTGTATGCGTATCACAAAGATAACCATATTCTTCAAATGTCTTTTTAATGGTTTTTAGTGTTCCGTTATCATCACAGCAAGCGCCATAGAAAAGATTTTGCATTTTATTAAGTACTTTGTCATTTACGGTAAATTTACCATCTTTTGCAAGTGAATTTTGCAACTGTGAAACATACTTATCATCACCGTCGGCAAGTATATAAAGCATACGTTCAAGATTACTTGAAATAAGTATGTCCATTGAAGGTGACATAGTTGTGTAAAAATCACGGTTGCGATCATAAATACCAGTATTTATAAAATCGGTAAGCACACGGTTAGCGTTTGATGCGCAAATAAGTTTGTTAACGGGAACACCCATTTCCTTTGCGTAGTATGCCGCTAAAATATTACCAAAGTTGCCTGTAGGCACTACTATATTAAAACCGTTTTCAAGGTCATCACCTTTAGCAAGCATATCGCAATAAGCAGAAATATAGTAAATAATTTGAGGAACAAGTCTACCCCAGTTAATAGAGTTTGCCGAAGAAAACTCCATACCGTTTTGTGCAAGATATTTTTTGATTTCGGTATCGGTAAATATCTTTTTAACACCTGATTGCGCATCGTCAAAGTTACCCTTTATTGCGCAAACGTGAACATTGTTACCCTTTTGCGAGTCCATTTGCAATTTTTGCATAGGACTAACACCTTCGCTTGGGTAAAAGACAATGATTTCGGTGTTTTCTACATTTTTAAAGCCTTCAAGTGCTGCCTTTCCCGTATCACCCGATGTTGCAACAAGAATAACGGTTTTTTTACCGTCAGCAACCTTTTTTGTAGATGTTGTAAGCAAATATGGTAATAATTGCAACGCAAGGTCTTTAAACGCGCAGGTGGGACCGTGCCATAGCTCGAGTATGTTTACATTTTCACCAAGCTGAGCAATAGGCGCAGGAATTTCATTATCAAAAGATGCTGTATACGCGCCATTTACGCAGCGAGAAATTTCATTATCGGTAAAATCGGTTAAATACTTTTTTAGTATATATTCTGCCTTACCTTTATAATCAAGCTCTCCAAGTGTTAAAAATTCTTGATAACTCAAAGCAGGTATAGTTTCGGGCACGTATAGTCCGCCTTCGACAGAGATACCGTGCGCTATTGCAAATGCCGACGAAACCTTAACTTCGTTATTTCTTGTGCTTACGTAATTCATTTATATTCCCCTTTTAGTAAAAAAGTTATATGCATTATTAAAGAAGATCTTGTTCAAGATATCTTTGTCTATTTTTTTAAAACTCAAATATTCATAAAGTTTTTTAACAGTAGATATATCATATAAAATATCAGCCATATCGGCACCGTCAAAATCGGAGCCTATGCTTAAATAATCCTCATATCCCATATCAAGTATGTGAAAAATATTTTTGTATATATTTTCAAAAACATCCCCCTGCCCTAAAAAAACAGGATAAAAGCATAGTCCAAAAATTCCACCCTTTTGCACCAAGGATTTTAATTGATTATCATCAATATTTCTACGGTGACGGTTTACATATTCAAGACAGGAATGTGTAATTATTGGCTTGTTAGCTAATTCTAAGACACTATAAAAGCTCTTTTTATTAAGATGTGATAAATCGGTCATAATATTAAATCTATTAAGTTCTTTTATAACCTCTTTACCAAACGGCTTTAAACCGACATCGGTGTCGGCTCCGCCTGCTATCTGATTTTCACCATTCCAGGTAAGTGTCAAAGCACGTATGCCGTCATTATACATAGCTTCAACGCGGTTTAAATCCTTTTTAATTAAAAGCCCGTTTTCAACCGTCAAAATCGGTGTAAGATTATCAGGCTTTTCTACTATCTGCAATTTAAAGTTTTCAAGAGTGTTTTTGTAGTATTCATATGGATTTTTTACACCGTCTTTAATAAAAACTGCAAAGCATTGATGCCATTTATCAAGGCCTTTCGCTTTTTTGGGTGTAACGGCGAGCGAATTATCGCTAAAAGACAAATTATCACGATAGCATTTGTATGCCGTATCACAATGCAAATCAAATAAATTCAAAAAATCACCCTAAAATGCATTTTTAATATAATTTAATTCAAACTGAAATTGTCCGTCCATTTCTTCTACCACTGTTACTTCTGCTACGTCTATGCGTGGCGGCAAATTTGTACGCAGGCGACGTATAAAGGAATGCGCCGCATTTTTAGTGCGTTGCTGCTTACCAATATCTACCGCCTCTAAACCGCTGACAAGTGAATTTTTTTGTCGGGTTTTTACCTCAACAAAGGCAATACACTCGTGATTTTCGGCAACGATGTCAAGCTCGCCGTAACGACTGTCGCGCCAATTACGTTTAATTATAATATAACCCTGTGATCTTAAATACTGCGCTACAAAATCCTCGCCCGCTTTACCAACAGCAGCAGAACGTTCATTACCCGAGTACATTTTTTAAAAATGACAGGCGGTGAATTTCACATACGCCGTGTTGTTTTATTGCTTCATAGTGCGCTTTTGTGCCGTAGCCCTTATGAGCGCTAAAAAGATATTCGGGATACTTTTTATCATACTCAAGCATTAGTCTGTCACGGGTTACTTTTGCAAGAATAGATGCCGCTGCAATAGAGCAGGATTTTGCATCGCCCTTGACTATCGTTTCACAAGGAATACCTATTCCCTTTGGCACGCGATTACCATCTATAAGCGCAAAATCAGGTTTTATATTAAGCCCGTTAATAGCGCGGTTCATTGCAATATATGTAGCCTCAAGAATGTTATATTCTTCAATTTCTTTTACCGAGCCAAAAGCAATACTGTAAGCTAATGCTTTTTCTATTATAACATCAAAAAGTAATTCTCGTTTTTTTTCGCTAATTTTTTTTGAATCGTTAAGACCTTCTATTTCACAGTCTTCGGGCAAAATAACTGCCGCCGCACAAACAGGACCTGCAAGCGGACCGCGTCCCGCTTCATCAACACCGCAAATAAATTTATAGCCTTTTGCAATTGCTTCTTTTTCAAAAGAAAAATCAGGCACTTTATTCAACCCTTTCAAGTGTTATTTTACCAATTTTACAGTTACGATACTCTTCAAGCAGCATTGCGGCCGCACGCTCGGTGTCGGTCTCACCGCCACGGATCATCATACCGCGTTTTTTACCAAGCAGACAAAGCGCGTCGTAACTGTCCTCAGGAAATTGAGATATTTTATAACGCTCTTCTAAAAGCTCGGGATAAAGCGGTATCAATATTTCAAGTAAACGCATAGCAAGAAGCTCGGTATCCATAATTCTATCGGTAACAGCACCTGTAAAGCCCAAGTGTTCACCCACGGTTTTATCCTCAAATTTAGGCCACAATACACCGGGAGTATCTAAAAGTTCAAGCTCTTTATCAATGGTAAACCACTGGTTGCCGCGCGTTACACCGGGTCGATTTTCAACCTTTGCGCGACCTCCGCCTGCAATTCGGTTAATAAACGAGGACTTACCAACATTTGGAATACCTACAACCATAACACGTAGCGGCTTACCAACCATTCCTTTTTCGCGATAAGCAACAAGCTTATCAGCTAATACAGTTTTTACCGTATCCTTAAAAGCATTTATACCCTTACCGTTTTTGCAGTCTACAGGTATAGCGTATATGTCCTGAGATTTAAAGTGTTCTATCCACTTTTTTGTAGCCGATTCATCCGCCATATCGCATTTGTTAAGCAGTATAAGATGCGGTTTATTACCAATAATTTCCTTAAGCTCAGGATTGCGACTGCTTACTGGAATACGAGCATCTACTATCTCGGCTACAGCATCAATTAGACTTAATTGTTCAGCAATTTTACGACGGGTTTTGGCCATATGACCGGGAAACCATTGTATAGTTTGGGTATTATCACTCATTAATTAAGCCCACCCATCTTTTCAAAAGGTAAAATTCTAAAAATAGCGTGTCCAAGAATATATCGTGTATCAATCATACCGTATTCACCAATTTGTGAAGAACGGCTGTCAAGTGATTCGTTACGGTTATCGCCTAACACAAAGATACAGCCTTCATCTACAGTTACAGGAAAATCAACTTCATATTTTTCATTAGTAGGTGTTTTAGTGTAAGGCTCATCAAGAGCAATACCGTCAACATAAACGATGCCTTCATCAAAGTCGATATCTACCGTTTGTCCCTCAAGCGCAATAATACGCTTAATAATTGGTGTATTACTACTGTCGATTGTAAATACACTATTTTCTTTATTTCGTGAGATAACAACAATATCCCCTGCCTTAGGCTCGTAAAAAAGATTAGATATTATTACCTTTTCACCTTCAAAAAGAGTGTTTTCCATAGATTCGCCATCAATTGTAGCTACACGAAACAAAAAACTAAAGCAAATTATAACAACAATTATAGCGTGTACCAAAACCTCAAGCCAGTCAAAAACAAATCCTTTCATAGAAGACGTTGTATTATTATCGCAGCTATCATCGGTTGTTGCGTTTTTATCAACATCAAAAAAAGCATTTACTTCATTTTCATAATTTTCATTACTCACCATAACACCACCAACAAAAAAAGTTAAAGGGACAAGGCATCAGCCCCGTCCCCCACTCATTAATCTGATTAACCGATAAGTTCTTTAACCTTTGCAGCCTTACCAACGCGATCACGCAAATAGTAAAGTTTTGCACGGCGAACTCGACCTTTACGAACAAGCTCAACCTTAGCAACAATGGGTGAATGAAGTGGGAATACACGTTCAACACCAACACCGTATGATACACGGCGAACTGTAAAGGTTTCTGCGATACCGCTGTTGTTTTTAGCAATAACAGTACCTTCGAAGATCTGGATTCTTTCCTTCTCGCCTTCCTTGATTCTTACGTGAACCTTAACTGTGCTACCAATTAAAATTTCGGGAGCGTCAGTCTTAAGCTGAGAAGCAACTAATTCTTTAAGTGCGTCCATCAAATTTTCCTCCTTAAATTTTTTCAGACGTTCATAAACAATTTATGTCAGAGGACCATCCGCTTCAATGTCGA
>JAFSBZ010000011.1 GCA_017437005.1 Clostridia bacterium
ATCTTTCACCTTGTTTAAACGAGTAAGTTGTTTTTTTAATACAATACTGTATTTTAGGTCGAGATAACTCTCGGCTTGGTTTAGTGTGTCCTTTTTGCTCTTTTTCTGCTTTTTGGTTTCACGCTAACCGTCCCCTGTCTTGTGTCTTGTGCGTCTTCTCCTATACCAGCAAGCATCGCGTTTGGTCACCCAAACACAGTCTTGCTGGGATAATCCCGAATCCTTACAAAAAATCAATACCAGAAATATTATTTAACGTCAAATAAAGACAATGCAATTGGTGGCTTTTTACAACCATAATTATATGAGGTGCAAACTCAATCACTTCCCCAATCGATTCAGGATTGCCGATGCATAGGATGTTCTTTCTTTCATCCCAATACACTTTATTTGAAAACGGATGATAATGGCAACCTTCTCCAGGAAAAAGCATCTCGCCACTTTTAATAAAAACTCTTCTCGCTTTCGATTCTGGCAAAACTAAAGGTTTATGCAACACTTTTAATTCATCTAAAAAGCTTTGAAATTTTATACAAAGACCAGTAGAACTATCAACTATAAGTTCAAATCGCCAATTGCCACCAAGCAATATACTATAATCTCCATTTGTTGTGGATTGATATAATAAAGACCTATCTTCCGTTAGGTAAAAATCATTTCTGTCCTTAACAAAATCCCTATCATATAAATCGCCAATCATAAACTCAATCTTATTCATTTGGATATGATTTTTCATTTTTTCCTCCTATTTTAAAAACCATGTCCCCAATGCCACACTAAACCTTTGGCGGTATTTATTCCCAATCTCCAAAGTTTTTCTTTTCCATTTACAGAACCCATAGCGCTAAAGACATAACCAAACGAATCTTTTGTCATTTTACCATATTTAATCACTTGCTTTTGTGTTAATACAGAGTTTGCATATGGTCTGCTCATATGTGTGACATCAGAAATAGTGTCGGTATAATTGTAATTCTGAATATTATTATAGGCTTTTATTCGAGGCGAATTTTTTGCCATCCAACCACCACAAACAGCGGTTCCCACTTCTGCAACAGCAGCAGTTGTATTTGCATATGCATCATATGCTTTTTGATTGCCGCTAAAAACAGTGTCTCTTACAACATTGTACCCAGTGAATGCTTCTCCAATCTCTGCAGCTCCATTAACAGCAGTTAATGCTCCTGCGCCAACTGTAACAGCTGCAACAGCCACCATTGCTGGTGCAGCAACTCCGCAAGTCAAAACAGATACACCAACACAAACTGCAGTAATGCCAACTGCAAGCCACGCAGATCCTTTTAAAAGATTAGACCAGCTTGGCCAATTACCTGTCGGATCGGACATATTCACAGGATTATTCATACAATACGCGAATAAGTTATATCCAAGAATATCTCCGCCGACATCTGACATTTCACCATCCGCATTAATAAACCTACAAGTCATAGGGTCGTAGTAACGGGATTGCAGATAGTAAAGTCCCGTCTCACTGTCATAGTAATACCCACGGTATCTAAGGGGATTTTTCTGCCCTATAGTTGTAGCTTTTGTGCCTGTTACAGAAAGCACTTCACCCCAAGCGGAGTATTTGTACTGTACTATTTGGTTACCACTGGCATCAAGAATACCTACTATATCGCCCTGTGCGTTTTGTACGTAATAATAGTATGTGTTGTTGTTTATAAAACCATACGGCGAGCCGTTTTCGTCATAGAGATAGATTATATAATCATTACCCGTCTTTTCGCCAAGTAACGTACCCTCTAACCAGTAATATTCGGTAATAACACCGCCATCGTTTTTGGTGGTTCTTAAACCATCGGCATTGTAACCGTACTGTATGGTATAAATGCCATAGCTTACGCTTGTTAATTGCCTTCCGTTTGACCAGTTTAAAGTTGAACCATCCCAGTATAATGTAGGATTACCTATTTCGTCATAGACAATAGACATACCGTTATATGAGGTTAATTTGTCGGTCCACACATTGTCGTAGGTAAAGTCCTTTTCTACACTACCGTTTCGTTTAACCGATTGTATATTACCGCCGTTATCGTATGTGTACTCGTATACTTTACCATCACGTGTTTCGGTTTTTAATTGGTTAAGGCTATCGTATGTGTAGCTTTCAGTAACCTGACCATTTAATTTAATTTGAGTTATATTACCAACCGCATCATACGCATACTCGTATGTGTTACTACCGTTTTGCATAGTTTTTACAAGTGTGGTGGTAGTGTTTGCCGTTGCACCTTGATGGTAGGTATAACCGGTGACAAACGGTGTTGTTGTGTTAAGTGTACGGGTGTCAAGTCGCGCAAGCGCGTCATAACCATAGCTTATACGCTGTGTGCCGTTTTGCTTAACACCGTAAATTAAACCGTCTTTTTGACCGTTAACACTACTATCGCCATAGATATATTCGGTAATGTTGGTGTTGTCAGGCACCTTGGCAATAAACTTTTTAACGCGGTTAAAGTTATCATAAACGTAGTTAAGGCTTGTGTTGTTATTGCCCACAACTCCCGACAATCTGCCCGAAAGGTCGTAATTGTAACGGTAGGTTGTGTTTGTAAACAAATCTTGCTTTTCGTATAGGTTGCCAAACTTGTCATAACGGAATTTAACCTTTACAATGTTATTATACAATTTTTCGGTTACGCGGTCAAGCAAATCGTATGTATAACCGATTTTGTGACCGTTTCCGTATGTAGAATAATCTAACAAACCTCGTGCGGTATACTCATTATTTATTAAGCTTTGTTGTTCTACATATATTTCATCGGTACGACCAAACTCGTCATAGATAAATGCGTATCTGGTTGCAGAAGGGGATTGTATACCCATTAATCGACCCGATTCATAGTAGTCGTATTCAACCGTACTGTTACCCGACGTTACATATTCGAGCCTATCATTAAGGTCGTTGTAATCATATTCGGTTGTGTTATCCAAAGCATCGGTAACACCCGTTTGCAAGCCGCGTGCCGCATCGTAAGTGTAAGTTGTGGTGTTGCCGCGGCTGTCGGTTATGGTGCGCGGATGGTTATTGTTGTTTTGATAGGTAGCAGACGAGGTTATTTTTTTGTTATACGTGCTATCGGTAGAGGTTATTTCGCTTGATAATACGTTACCGCTACCATCATACGTCATATGATACTTTACACCTACGTTAGATTCGGCATCGGTAAGGTTGTTTTTGTTATCATAAGTATATGTGTATGACGTACCGTCGGGATTTATCATACTTTTTAGATTGTTGTTTTCGTACTCAAAGTTAGAATTTTGAGTAGCAAGGTTTGATGTTGAAATAACATTACCGTCATCATCATAAACACAAGGGGACGGTTAGCGTGAAACCAAAAAGCAGAAAAAGAGCAAAAAGGACACACTAAACCAAGCCGAGAGTTATCTCGACCTAAAATACAGTATTGTATTAAAAAAACAACTTACTCGTTTAAACAAGGTGAAAGATAATCG
>JAFSBZ010000012.1 GCA_017437005.1 Clostridia bacterium
CAGCGCCGCATACATTACAGGGTCTACAAATGCCACCATCTTTTCGTTTGTATAGCCGCTTGCAGCCTCCGCCTTATTAATACAATCAAGCATTTTTTCAACTGCGGTATCAGCCGCAAACACATCTACGTTGTCCTTTTCCTCGGCAACGCCATAAAGTGTTGAAAGCGCATACGCGTCAATCTCAGGATTAACCTTCGTTCGTGTGTATTCACCAACCATTTTACCTACAAGTGACGATACACCGGTCTCATCCGCATCCTGTGCATCAATTGTCAACTGCTTGCTTCGCTCCTTTGTAAGTGTGTAACTATTATATGTAAAGTTTGTACCGCCTTTAGAGTATCCGTTTTCTCTGCTGTAATCACCCAAACCATCAAAATCGATCTGTGGCATATTTACAGTTCTTGCACCGGTAAAGCGCGCCTTAAACTTACTGTCGGCCAAAAAGCCTGTCTTTGATTCCTGAACTATCATCTTATCAAGCTCGTGTGCATATTTACTTGCACCATTAATTGTGTTTGTCATTATTTTTCCTCTTCCTTTTCTTGTGTTTTACTTACTCCACAAGCCGGACAAAAAGCTCCTATCTGCCGAAGATGTAAAATCAGCCTCGGTATTCGACATTTTGCCAAGACTTGCAGCATCCGATGCCGCTTGTGTTTTCTTTTCAGCATCAATTTTTATTTTTTCTTTATGTAAATAACACAGATACGCAGAGTACAAATCTCTTTTTCCCTGCACCGCATCCATAATCACCGAATCAGGAAGCGCGCTATATTCGGGCGCGTCAGGAAACTGCTTTTTTAACTCTATATATTCATCCGCCAACCGTGAATTAATTTTTTCAATATTTTCTTGTTGCCTAACGGTATTTTCATTTTCGTTAATTATCTTCTTATACTCATCAGCCTGTTTTTCACGATATATCTCAATTCCTATGTCTACATTTTCATGTCCTTCACCATACAACTCTTCAAGATATTTTTTATAAGCCTTTTCAGGTGCCAAAACCAGTGTATCAACCATTGTGTTTAGGTCAGTTCCTTGTCTTTTTGCCAAATACTCAAGCTTATTCCTTAAAGCTTCTGTATGCATCCCTTTTTGTATAAAGTTAATTGCTTCTTCCCTCGTAAAATCTCGATTCTTGTGATTATACTGTACCGAAACAAACGGTTCCGAAACAGTATTTTCTGATACCGACCTCTGTGCCATATGCGAATCGGTATCTCGTGCAACATCTCCTTGATAAGCCTCACTGTCATCTGGTGTAACGACCGTTATCTCATCATTTATAATGTTTTCTTCTTCGTCGAGTGCTTCGGGTATGGTATCCCTATCATCCCCACTTAGAATATTTTCCTTTTCTTCCATAATTTATTTCTTCCTTTCCCAATGGTAATGGGTAAAATAGTTTTCAATTTATATGTTATCGCCTTCAGGCGCGCTCCCATCATATTCCAAAAATTTTTTCCATTCTTTTTTTGCTTTTCTTTCCTTTTCGCTTTCTTCACACCTATTATTATCGGCTTCTTTTCTCTTTAAAATCTTTTTGTCTTCCATCCTATATCCAATCAAAAAGCCTATTGTAAAAACTGCAAAAGCCATCAGTAAAAAAGCTATCGCAATAAAAATAATCATATTTAAAACAATAAAATTATCCATTATTTCTCCTTTTTATCTAAATCCTATATCATTTATATTTAAACCGTGTTTTCGCCTGTAATATTCGTCATTTGTCATCTTTTGACGCGGCGCATTTGGATCCGCAGGCCTAAAATATTTAACGTCATAAAACGCATATCTTAACGCATCCATCAAATGATTGTTTTTATCCATCGGCTCATTTAAGCCGTTTTCTCCACTGTCCTTTTTCCAACAATAGCTTGATAATTCAGCAAACACGTTTTTGCATTTC
Source organism: Clostridia bacterium (assembly GCA_017437005.1). Classification (GTDB taxonomy): domain Bacteria; phylum Bacillota; class Clostridia; order Oscillospirales; family Acutalibacteraceae; genus UBA737. The sequence continues at coordinate 1,919 of JAFSBZ010000012.1, forward strand.
GGAGCAACTAATATTTTATATTCCTGAATTTGCGCAATACCGTTAAGTATTGAATCCTTTCCTTTAACCGAAGGAGTTATTCTCGAAATACCCAGCCTGCGTAAATCCTCGTTTGATTTTGGTTCAGCGCAATCCGCACGTATTCGTTCTTTTGCAAAGCCCTTTTGTTTTATCATCTCAGCAATATCGCTGTTAAGCATCCTTATTTCATAATGCTCATCATATATGTAAATTTCCTTTTTAATAGGATCAACTGCAAAAGCAATAAATGCCGTTGGGTCATTTGTATATCCGTAATCCAATCCAAAAAAATGACGCATTCTCCAAAATTCTCTTACAGTCGGCTCACCATCAATGTTAATTATTAAATTTCCTTTTTTATCAAACTTAAAATCAAGCAGTTCAAAATTCTCATATATAAGTCCGTCCGAGACTCCCCACTCACCCAATCCCGCAACTGCATACCTTCTGTAATTCGTTTCCTTCATTCGCTCAAATACTGCGCGATCGGTATCATCTAAAAATTCATTGCATAGATAATTTGTGGAATAAACATTCACCTCCGGTGACTTCTTATCAAAAAATCTTCTCTTAAGCCAATGATTTTCACTCCATGGATTAAATGTAAGTGTAGTTTGCTTAAACAAATTTGGCAAAATATTACCTCTTGGAACAGATAAATCTAATTTTTCAAAATCATTTTCACTTTCTATTTCAAATGCTTCTTCAATCCATACCCAACACAAACTACCGTTAGAAACTGTAGTAGACGCAAGCTTAAGCACATCATCAAATCCTCTAAAAAGTATTCGTTGACCTGTCGGCTTATATACCATCTCCATTGGGGAGACTGTATTTTGCCATAAATGAGATACTCCAAGCTTTTGTTGCGCCCATTTTAATTGAGCAAAGGTACTGTCCCTGTGCGTGTTAAACACTGCCCGTACCACCAGTAAATTACTATCCGGATATTTCATAATTCTATATATTAGATTAAGCGCTGTCGTTGCGCTTTTTTTACTTCCCTTTCCACCCTTAAGTACCCTGTAACGACTTTTATCATACCAGAACTTACCATATCCCTTGCCAACAATATCAGGTAAATAACAAGTATTACGCTTCAATTCTATCCTCACCCGATATAAAAACTACACCGCTTGATTCTATTTTTTTGCTTTGTAGATTTTTTAAATCAAAAAATAACTTAAGTGCCTGAGGGCTCCCCTTTTTAGCTGTATCAATTATCGCCTTCCATATTTCAAAAAGCTCAGCTTCCGTGTATTTATCAATCAAAAAATTGATATATTGTTTAAATTCCTTTTTGTCATACCATCTATAAAAAGTCGAGCGTGATATACTTAGCTCTTCACACAATTTGCTGATGTTGCCGTCAAAATCCGAACTAATCATCCTTTCGGCGCATTTTTTCATTTTTGCTGATAAAAGCGTTTGCTTTTTATTATCCTTTTTCATTGTATGTACCTCCCAAAAATTTAAAATCTTTTTTACCACGTTGATATCTTAGCACGCTTTTTACTGACATTCACTGACATCTAAATATCCTGTAAATTAATAAGCGCCTTTTTATATATTCTAAAGATTTGACGTTCACTATAACAAAGTATCTGCGAAATTTCCGCAAACCCAAATCTTGTCCTATCACCGTATTCATCAATCTCGCCTAAATACAATAATCTCAACAATCTTTGTTGCGTTAAATCTTCAAGTGAATTTATCGCTCGCTCTATTCTTATTCTCAAATCACAAAACTGCTCCAATTCCTTTTTTATTAATTTGTCCCAGTCAATCGCGCGCTTTTCTGCGGTTATTTCAACAACCGAGCCTTTATCACGACTTCCTTTGATTTTTTCCTCAAATTCAGGACTTTGATATTCATCACATCTTCTGCTGCTTTCTTTAGCGCGGCGAAGCTGTTCAATACGGTCTTCTATTTCTCCGTACTTTCTTAACAACTGCTTTTTTTCCTCTATTGTCAACTTCCCTTTTCCTCCTACCAATCGTATCCAACAACAACACAAATTGACCATATGATTTATATGTATTATGTCTTTCGTTATAATCACTGCGAAATTTTTCTACAATGGTTATATTCTTACTTTTCTTTGCCCTCAGCAAATAAAGACACTCTTCACACAAACCGTATTTTATGGCCTTTTCTCCGCAAATACAAAAATCTATACTCTTCATAATCCACCCTTTAAATACATAAAAATTTTTTCCATTTCGGCATCATTATCCATCTTTAAAATTCTTTTTTGTAAATCAATATCCAAAAAATCAAACATCTCAACAATCAGTTCTACCGCCATTTCCAAGCTATCCGATAAATCTCTGTTTAAAATTTTATTTCCAAATACAGCTGTCAAACTTTCGTATAACCTGTTAAGCTTCATAATTATCGGCAACAACCTTTCGGCAACCTCCTGTTTTTCAATAAAACAATCAAATTTAAAATAATCATCACCGTTACATTCGGGGCATATAGCCACCCTTTCATATGGCGGTTGGTCAAAACCGTGCCTTTCCTCATAAATTTTTAATTCATCAAAATATCGTCTACACTTTTTACAAAAAAACTTCTCACTTCTCATCAATATCAAATTCCCCATGCTTGAGCTTTAAAACAAAATTTTCTTTGGTTAATTTCTTAACCTTCTCATTATTCGCCAATAATAAATCTTCAAGAATAAATCCACGTTTATCTGATAAAACAGCGTATATAACACAACCAATCGAAATAAGCAACATTAATATAACCATTATTAATACCAGATAAAAACCTAATCCTTCTAAAACAATATAATTCATACAATCCTCCTTTGTATCTATTAAAGATACACATACAGCAAAAAAATATATTTTCACCTCTTTGTCCTTGAAATTTTGGTAATGTATCTTTTTTCGATACAACGATGATAACACCTTTTCTCTGATTTGTCAAGTGTTTTGTATCTAATTTTTCTAATTTTAAAATTTACGCTTGACTTTTTGCTCTTTTTGAGATACAATTGTTGCAGAAAGGATTTGATCTTATGAATATAGGAGCACGCATAAAAAAACTACGTACCGAACACGGCTTTTCTCAAGAAGAACTCGGCGCTATGCTTGGTGTACAACGCGCCGCCGTTCAAAAGTGGGAATGTGGCGCTGTCAAAAATCTAAAACGCGAAACCATTAAAAAACTTTCCGAGATTTTTAATGTCCCCCCCTCTTCTTTTATTGATGAAGACTATTCATCATATAATAATATAATTTCATTTCCAAAAATGAACCGCATTCCGCTTATCGGAACCATTGCCTGCGGCACTCCCGTACTTGCTACCGAAAATCTTGATGGCGAAGTCACCGTCCCCGAGGATATTAATGCCGATTTCGCGCTACGCTGCAAGGGCGACAGTATGATCGATGCCCGTATTCATAACGGCGACATTGTCTATATTCGTCAACAACCTACTGTCGAAAACGGCGAAATTGCCGCCGTGCTCATTGATGAAGAAGCAACACTAAAGCGTGTTTATATATCTAATAACACAATAACATTGGTTGCCTGCAACTCAAAATATCAACCTTTTGTGTATACAGGCGAACAACTCAACCAAATCCGCATCCTCGGCAAAGCCGTCGGCTTTACCAGCACAATAAATTAAAGGTTGACGACTATTGACCGCCAACCTTTAATTTGTAGGGAACGACCTATGTGTCGTTCCTTTTTATTATTTTTTTAATTTATTCAGCATCTTCAATTCTTGACAACAGTTCATTCTGTTCTTCAAGATGCTCTTCGCACAGATATCCACTACCAAGCAAACTCTCATGTTCGCTATCCATTTTAGTTTTTTTGTCGCAGCCTTCATAAGTACATTTCACTTCACATCCACAAAGTGAAAATGCAAGCAAGCAAACCAACAAAATAGCCATTATCCTTTTCATTTTCTCACCACCTTAAAGCATTATAATATAAATTTCTAAATTATTTATTATTTTTCTTAGCACTCTTATATGCTATAAATGCACCGCCAATAATTAAACCAACTTCAAACAATACTGTTGCTATACTTGATATGTCTGCCCCATTAGTCGACATCTTCTCAAACATACCGTTTTGTGTACCACCGTACATGGCAATAAATCCAAATACAATCATTATAAAACCACCAATAATGCCTTTGCTAATTGTTGTTTTTTTTGTATTTTCTGTGTTTGAAGTATTACTTACTACCTGTTGTGATACGTGCGGTTGTTGTGTATTTGCCACAGCTTGCTTTGTTTCTATCGCCGTACCACATTCACTACAAAACTTAACACCATCTTTAAGCTCAACACCACAATTTTTGCAAAGCTTTGGCTGTATCTCTTGCTCTACAATCTTAGTATCTTGTGTTTCAGGTTGTGATATTTCTTGTGCCATTCCGCAATTACTGCAAAACTTTGTACCTTCTGAAATTTGATTTCCACAATTCCTACAAAACATAATCCTTAACTCCTTTACTTCTTAACCGAGCCACCATCTATCATACGTTTCTCTGTTTCAGACATCGAAATTGGTGCGTTATTTTCTAAAAAGCCAACACTATACAATTTTGAATAATTTTGCGCCAAATCAATATTTTTAAACTCAATTGTGTATGAAAAATAGTTGAGGCTCATATTGTAATTAACAGTACAAAAATCAAGCGCCTCATACTTTGCAAGCTCAGCTTTAGCCGAACTTTCCAATAACGACTTTTCCGTATCCGTCAGATTTTGAATTGGAACATATACAGTTGAATAAATTCTTTTAACCAAGTCACCTTCATAACCATAGTCACCGCAATAAATCGTACCATCAACGTTTTTTTGAGCAAAACTCATAGTATCCATATTAAAGAACGGTGGCATACGTACAATATTGGCACCCTCAAGTATCGCATCGTAAGCTGGATTTGATACATTGCTCTGGCTCGTTATTGTCTGTCCTCCCAGATTGTTTTTTTCCGGCTCATCATTGGCATAAGACGGAGCAATTACAAATTTTCCAACCAAGGATCCTGCAATTAGCGCTATAACAACAATCAAAATTCTAACTGACATAGCAGAAGATTTTTTTGTTGTTGGCTTCGTTTCTTTTTTTTGCGCATCAGTATTTGAATAAACGTTATTTGGATTATCATTTATTTGAGCGCTTACACCTTGTTGCGCACCACATTCATCGCAAAACTTTGCATTTTCATCTAACTGTTTTCCGCAATTTCCACAAAACATAAATTATTTCTCCTTAAAATTAAATTTTAATCACGTAATGTTAGGTTATACCTAACATTATAATTTTTTTAAAACAGTTTGTCAAGTATTTTGTTAGTTATTGGCTAACATACAATTGTATCAATATTTGATACAATTTTGTTAGGTGGTGACTAATATGTGTAACGATAACAATAAAATTGAATTTGACAGCGATATTTACAACACTATTCGGCAAAATATAAAACGCTACCGAAAAGAAAAAGGTATCACATCTGCAGAGCTTGCGGACTTAACGGGACTATCCCACGATTTTATAAGGCAACTGCAAAGCAACAGTAAAAAAACTTATAATTTTTCAGTCGAAACATTTTATAAAATTTCCGTTGCTCTAAATGTAAGCTTGGATAAATTAATCCAAAAATAATTGTCAATAATCTTATACTTGAAAAAGTAATATAATCTTTAAAACCGACAGACAGTTTCAATCTATCTGTCGGTTTTATCAATATTACTGCATACTATACTTTAATATAATAATGCCTCATCAATTATTCTTTGTCCCCATATCATCGTATTTTTTATCACCTAAGCCTCGTTCAACATTTGTGTATGTGCAATCTTCCACCTTAATCAAACCGCTGCGCTCTACAGATACCTTACCTATAATGCCCGCAACACTTTCCTTTTTTCAACAAATTTTTTAGCCAAAAAATAAGCACTCCCGTAGGAGTGCTTATCACAAATGTGTAATTATCTCTGTACTCTACCCGAGCCATCACCGCCTGCAAGCTTTTCAACCTCAGAAACGCTTACTCGGTTGTAGTCACCCTCAATCGAGTGCTTAAGTGCCGATGCAGCTACTGCAAACTCAATAGCTTCTTGAGTGGACTTACCCGTAAGAATTGAATAAATAAGTCCGCCGCCAAATGAGTCGCCGCCGCCTACACGGTCAACAATGTGCAAGTGATACGATTTAGAGAAGCAATAGTTTTCGCCGTCATAAAGCATACCTGCCCAATCGTTGTCGCTCGCCGAAATTGAAGAACGAAGTGTAATAGCAACCTTCTCAAAGTGGAATTTGTCAGCAAGCTGCTTTGCAACAGACTTGTAACCCTCGTGATTAAGCTTACCACCGTAAATATCTGTACCTTCAGCTTCAATACCAAATACGTCCTTTGCATCCTCTTCGTTAGAGATACAAACGTCAACGTATTGGCAAAGGTCGGTCATAGCAGCGCGTGCTTCATCACGTGTCCAAAGCTTACCACGATAGTTAAGGTCGCAAGAAATCTTTACGCCCTTTGCTTTAGCGGCAATACAAGCCTCACGGCAAATCTCTACAACATTTGGTCCCAAAGCTGGTGTAATACCGGTAAAGTGGAACCAATCAGCGCCTTCAAAAATCTTATCCCAATCAAAATCTTCTTTTGTAGCCTGTTGAATTGCAGAATATTTACGGTCATAAATACAAACAGAGCCTCGCTGTGAAGCGCCTTTTTCAAGGTAGTAAATACCTACGCGCTCGCCGCCGCGGGTTATGTTTGATGTATCTACACCAAAACTACGCAGTGAATCAACAGCAGCCTGACCAATAGCATGTTTAGGAAGCTTGGTTACGTAAGCGCTGTCCATACCATAGTTTGCAAGCGATACTGCAACGTTTGCTTCACCGCCGCCAAATGTAGCCTGCATCTGATCGTTTTGGAAGAAACGGTAATAACCGTTAGGTGCCAAACGAAGCATAATTTCACCAAATGTAATAATTCTTGCCATTATCCTCTAATCTCCTTTAAAAGCTCTACAGCCTCTGCTGTAAGTTTTTCAATTTCATCAAATTTACCTTCTGTTATCATATCACCTGGTACCATCCAACTGCCACCGCAAGCAAAAATTGCCTTGCAGTTTAAGTATTCAGCAAGATTTTTAGGTCCGATACCACCGGTAGGCATAAACTTAATTTTAGTATATGGTGCTGCCATAGCCTTAATCATCTTAACGCCGCCTGCAGCTTCCGCAGGGAAAAACTTAAGATAAGTAAGACCCAATGACATAGCCTGCTCAACCTCACTTGGCGTGCAAACACCTGGAATTATTGGGTAACCCTTTTCGTTACAATGCTTTACAACAATTGGATTAAGACCAGGGCTTACAATAAATGATGCGCCGGCTGCCATAGCTGCATCGGCCTGCTTTGGTGTAAGCACAGTGCCTGCTGCAACCAAAAAATCGGGATACTCTTTAGCAATAAGACGGATAGCTTCTTCTGCAGCATCGGTTCTAAATGTTACCTCTGCACAACAAATTCCACCCTTTTTTAGCGCTGCCGCAAGCGGCACAGCATCCTTTGCGTTGTCAATTTTGATAACAGGCACAACACCTATATCACTAATTTGCTTAATTAAATTTTCCATTTTTTACTTCCTGCCTTTACAAGAAAATTTTTACTTTATAATTTTATCACATTAGAAAATATTGTCAATAAATAAATCATAAATTTATTCCGCATTTTCACTATTTGCTACGTTTTCTTGTGATTCTTGCGGTGGAGCTTCTTCATTTTGCTCGCCCGATGCCTCTTGCTCTGCCTTAAGCTTTGCCTCTTCTTCGGCCTTTTGTACTTCTTCAGGTGTACCTAATGCCGTACCGCTGTGAGTACTACATACTGACGGAACGTTGCTCTTTTTATACCAGCCGATTTTCTTTGATGTACATCCGTCTGTAGCAAGAAGTCCTGTTTCCGTGCAGTAATATTTATCAATAGCATAGCTGCTCTTTTCGTAATCTTTAGCACTCAATCCCGAATGTACCTTTGACATTACTGCTCCCCACATTTTTAAAGCTATGGCGCTATCCGAAATGGTTTGTTGCGTATCGTATCCACACCAGCAAGAAGCCACATAATATGGTGTACCGCCAACAAACCATAAGTCATTTGAGTTGTTAGAAGTACCGGTCTTCGCATAAATTTTCATATTCTTAATGTAGCCTGCTGCGCCCTTACCGGTACCGTTTTCTCCATAAACAACACCTTGTAGCAAATGATTCATAACAGTTGCAGTATCCTCGCTTATCGCCACAATAGGTTCAATTTCCTCATTAGAAAGCACCAATTCATTACGTTGGTCATATACCGCATAATAAAGTGTAGGTCTATAGTATCTACCACCGTTACCAAACACAGCATAAGCCGCCGCCGACTCAATAGTCGTAATACCGCCATTAGTACCACCCATTCCCAAAGGTGATAAATCTACGTCATTTTGGTTAAGCGTTGTAATACCCAACTTTTGTGTCAAAAAGTCAAAACTCACCTGGGGTGTCATTTTGTTTACAAGATAAACAGGAATTGAGTTTATGGAGCGCTCAAGCGCATATTGTGTAGTTACATTACCCCAATAAGAGCCGTACCAGTTTTTAGGTGTCCAACCGTTATAGTTGGTTGCTGTATCATTAAGAAATGACGAATAATGAATACTGTCATTTTCAATAGCGGGAGCATATGCCGCAATAGGCTTCATAGTAGAACCTGGTTGACGCGCAGCATCGGTAGCGCGGTTAAAGCCTGTCATACCAAGATTAACAGTTTTTTCGCCAATACCGCCCGCAAGACCTCTTACTCGTCCTTTATAATCCATTATAGTAAATGCGCCCTGTAGCTGTTGACCGTCTTTACCTTTTATTCCGTATGCTTCAGAATTAGAAAACACCTCGTCAACCGTTGCCTGTATTTCAGGGTCTATGGTTGCATATATCTTATAACCGCCACTATAAAAGTTTTCAGCGGCATGAGCACCATCCCAACCAAACTTTTCTGCCAAAGCATTTGTAACATCAACTATTAGTGCATCAACAAAATAATTGTTAACCTCACTTTCATTGAGTTGCTCGCGAGATGCCACAACATTAAGCTCTTCCTTCAAAGCCGCATCATGCTCTTCTTGTGTTATATATTTCTGCTCAAGCATAAAGTCAAGCACCGTTTCACGACGCTCTTTATTATTTTCAATATTATTTTCAGGATCATAAATAGATGGTCCTTTAGTAATCGCCGCAAGACTCGCGCACTCAAGTAGCGTTAACTCGTGAACACTTTTATCAAAGTAATAATTTGCCGCAACCTCTACGCCATAGGTACCGTGACCCATAGGTATTGTGTTTAAATAACATTCTATAATTGCATCTTTAGAGTAGTTATTTTCGAGATACCTTGCTCTCATGATCTCACGAACCTTACGACTCGCGCTCTGTTCACGATCGTTGCTTAGGTTCTTAACCAACTGTTGTGTAATGGTAGAACCACCCTGTCGTGAAGAGTAAATTGGTATAAACTCGTTTATAACTGCACCAAAGGTACGTTTCCAGTCAACACCGTAATGGGTTTTAAAACGCTTGTCCTCTATCGCAATGAATGCATCAACCAATCTTTGTGGAATACCCTCATAGGTTGTATTTTCCTTATCCTCTGCGGCCTTTGCATCATACGATACCCATATTCTATTAAACTCACCGTGCAAACGCTGGTACTCAACCCACTCACCCTTTTCCTTGTCCTCTACATAAATAGCAGTAGTAAAGTTAAGCTCAAGGTCGTTAAGATTAACATCCATAGTACCGTCAATCATTGTAAACGCGTACACCAAAAAGCTACCGGCAACCAAACTCACCGTGATTATACCAACCAGCATAACAGTAAGAAACATTTTTAAAAATCTTTCCTTACCACGTTTTTTCTTTGCCTTTTTCTTGCGCGCATCATCAACCGAGACAGCCGAAAAACTGTTAAGGTCAAGTGACTCCGAAGCAGATTCTTCTGGCATACTGTTGCTAAAAATATCTTTATCGTCCATATAAGCACCTCCACAAAAATGGGCATAATTATCATTATACAAATACATTATATACTAAAAAATGCATTTTGGGTAGTTACAATTTTTTAACTAATATTAACAAATTATTAAGGGCATACTAAATTACAGTAAATATGAGGTGATTTAATGCAGTTTTTTATTAAAAGAGTTCTATTCCCCACTTTAATTTTTATATCCGTGTTTATCTTAATTTTGTTTTTCATTAGCGATTATCAGAATATAGAAGACAGCACCGCCTATATGCTCAAATCCTACAGAAACACAGTAGCACTATATAAAAACGACCAACTGATTCAAACCTACGACCATATAGTCCTAAATACCTTGCCTGAAAAAGATATACAAAGCTTCAACAGCGGCATATCGGTCACAACCCAAACCGCTGCCGAAGCCTACCTTGAAGACTTTGACTGATAAAAAAGCGGCATCACCCGATGCCGCTTTAATTATTTAACAATCTCCCACAAATCATCACGCGTTATCCCTGCACGCTCAGCCGCTCTTTCAAGCTTTGCGTGCGAGCCTATAAACATAGACGGCTCGTGTGCATCAGAGCCAAAGTGGAATTTGCATCCGCATTCCTTTGCTACCCGCAACATTTTTATATATATAGGTGACAAACCCTCATCGTCAAGTTCTACTGTATTTCGGTAAACGCAAGCGTGAATTTCGATACTTTTATTATTTTCGGCCGCCAATGTATAGCACTCTCTCAAGGTTTCGTCGCTTATACCGTCAAGTACTTCCTGCTGCCACGGCGCGCATATCGGATAAAGCGGGTGCGCAAAGCCCGTAGGAATCCCAAAATCCAATTTGCACGCTACCTTAAAATTTTCAATCATTATCTTCCGCGCCTTGTCAGGCGTAGACAAATCAAAATCACGATACCTATCCCTGAAATTAAAAATATGACTCGGCGCTAGCAATACGTAGTCAAAATTATGTGCCATTTCACAAGTTAAATACAGCTCTTTACCGTAAAAAATTTCAGCTTCACAGCCCACAAGAAATTGGATATCCGTTTGATTGCGCAACTTATCAATTTCGTGCTTTATCTGTAGGGTGCGATCAACACCACCCCAATCATACAAATGATTTGATACCCCTAAAAGTTCAACACCCTCAGCCTCGCAAAGTGACAGATAAGACTCCACCGCAGTAGTTTTAGGTGCGCAACAAGATAAATTTGTATGTAAATGCAAATCGGACTTGCATAATTTATCAACAATCATTGATTCGCTTTTTTCTCTTTTGAACGATAGTAAAAATAAAGTATTAGATCAGTACTTACCATCACAAAGTTAAGTATGTAAACAGCAACAGAAAGCCAGCCAAACCAGCCATCGATGTCCTTCATAAACTTTGCTACTATACCGCAAACGTAACCGGTATCAATAAGCAACAAAAAGGCAAGGCTCTTACCTTTTGTTGATTTATTTTTAAGTGTTGTCATAATATTATTTGGCCAAGAAAAACCAAAAAGTGCAATCATTATAGTCTCTAAAATAAGTGGTAAGTTCATAATTATTCCCCTTTTAATACAGCGTTAACCGCTTTTTTTATTTTGTTAATTAAATTTTCATCACAATCAGCAGGTATAAATTTAACATCAAACGCATCTACACCCAAAAGCTTACAACACCATGTAAGCGATGCCGCATATCTACCGTAATCAAGCGTTAAATGGAATCCATCACGATTAAACGATATACCGCCATTTTTATAATCAAACTCTTTTGTATTTTCACGCAAATATTGTATTACATCACCCGCTGGTATAACATCGACATTAATACTTTCTGCCGCCTTTTTATTAGCATCACACACACACTCGTACATATACTTTTGATCGCTGTTATACATTTCAAAATTTGAACTTACAAAATCGTATTCATACGCCCAAGTCTTATGTATGTAAAATTTTGCATCCGGACATATTGCTTTTATCTCGCGATATAAGTCAACTAAAAACGGCTGATATGTTTCGTATTTACCGCTATAATGACTTACCTGCTGTAATGTTATAACATCCCATTTTTCAGCATTCAAGGCTTCTTTAAAAGTTGTGTGCTTTTTTAAAACACCTTTTTCTTCAAAAAGATAAACCTTTTCGTCATTATTCCAAAAATCCCAATGCATCCCAAGTGAGCAACCTGCCACACAGGCATTTACATTATGCACATCTACGCCAACACTTTTAAACATATTATGTAAAAAACCGTGTGCATCCTGCGAAAAGCTATTTCCAATACTTAATAATTTCACATTATTACTCCTTAATATTATTTAAAAACGACCTTATTTACTGCCGCTTTAACAACATTTATTATATTTTCATCATCACACAATTCCGGTACAAAAGAAACGTCGTTTGCATTGCCGCTAAATATCTTACAATACCACGTAAGCGCCGCCGCATATCTGCCATAACCAAGTGACAAATGAAAACCATCACGATTTAGAGAAAGCCCACCATTTTTATAATCAAATTCCTTCGTGTTGTCACGTAAATGCTGAATCACATCACCGCTTGGAATAATTTCTACACCAATACTTTGCGCCGCTTTATCATAAGCATCACAAAGGCATTTATACATATATTGTTGGTCGTGATTATAAAGTACAAAACTATCGTGTGCAGCATCAATCTCATATGCCCAGGTTTTGTGTATGTAAAACTTGGCATCAGGACAAACCTCTTTAACCACTCTATGTAAATCACACAAAAATGGCTGATATTTTTCATAAATGCCACTATCATGACTTGCCTGCTGATAGGTAATAACATCCCACTTTTCAACCTGCAATGCTTCACGTAAACCAATTTTTCTAACAGGCTCCCCTTTTATTTCATAGTCATATGCTTCACTATCGTTTATGTAAAAATTCCAATGTCCGTAAAGAGAACAACCACCGTAATAAAGGTTAGCATTATATATTTCTATACCCGCACTCTTACAAACATCATAAAGCCATTTGTGTGCATCCTGTGAAAAACTGTTACCAATGCTTAGTATTTTCATACCATCACCCCACTTTTTAAAATTATATCACTCGCTATAACAAAAAGCAATACAAAAATCCCTTTTACTTAAATTTCGACGGTGAAATGCCAAAATATTGCTTAAACATTTTTGAAAAGGTATAAACATCGCTATATCCTACCGAAAGTGCAGTTACCGAAACGCTATAACGGTAATCACGTAAAAACACCGCTGCTTGTTCCATACGTATCTTAAGTAAATACTGTTTTGGCGATAAACCAATTTGCTTTTTGAAAAAATTTGAAAAATATGTACGCTCAAGTCCTATTCTATCAGCAATATTTTGCACACTTATATCATTCATATATTCCGCATTAATAATATTAACGGCCTGTTCAATATAATCAATTTTTTCACTTTGTGCATCAAATATAAGAGACAATAATTGCCACACCTTAGAACACAAAAATTCGGTTTTCCCTTTACTCATATTGCTGCATTTTTTCATACTTTCAAAAATATGGTGAGTATACGGCATATACATTACATCGCTAAAGCCAAAATCAAATTCACCGCTTGTCGTAAATCCTATCCATATATATTCCCAAGGTTCATCCTTATCAGCCTCGTAATACGTTTCAACAAAAGGCGGAATAACAAATATATTGCCGGCATTTACCGTATATTCGCGCCCTTCAATTTTAAAAATACCCTTTCCTCTTACAACATAATGCAAAAGCCAATATGTACGCAATGCAGGGCCAAAGCTATGTGAAGGACTGCATATTTCACTGCCAAACTGCATCGGGTTTACATCCTTATATCCTTTATTGATAATTGCTTCATTATAAGTTATCATAAACAATTCTCCAAAAAACAACAAAATGACAAATTATAACAACATTTTAGCATTTACAATAAACACTTGTCAATATACAATAAAACTATAAAATTCAAACGAGGTGTTTTTATGAAGATTACCTTTATGGGTGCAGGTAGCACCGTGTTTGCCAGAAACGTTATAGGCGACTGTATGTGTAGCGAAGCCTTGCGCGACAGCATATTTGCGCTTTACGACATCGATGCTGATCGTTTAAAAGAAAGTTGTACCATTTTGGAGGCTATGCGCGAACAAAAGGGTTGCAAGGCACAAATTGAATGTTATTGCGGAGTAGAAAATCGCAAGGATGCTCTTCGCGGTGCCAACTTTGTAATAAACGCAATTCAGGTAGGTCTTTATGACCCTTGCACCATTATTGATTTCGAAGTACCTAAAAAATATGGTTTACAACAAACAATCGGTGATACATTGGGCATAGGTGGAATAATGCGTGCCCTTCGCACAATCCCTGTAATGAAAGAATTTGCCGACGATATGGCAGATGTTTGTCCCGATGCATTATTCCTTAACTACACAAATCCAATGGCTATGCTTACCGGCTTCATGCTACGCTATACACCAATTAAAACGGTAGGTCTTTGCCATAGCGTTCAGGTATGCACAAAATCGCTTTTCGAAACTCTTAAAATGGACTGCAAGGCGGAGGACTGTACCGAACTTATCGCAGGCATTAACCATATGGCATGGTTGCTTGAAATTAAGGACAAAAACGGTCGCGACCTCTACCCCGAAATCAAGTCAAAAATTGATGCTGAAATTAATAATCCAAACTGCAATAACAAAGTACGCCTTGAGTATATTAAGCATTTTGGCTACTACTGCACCGAATCAAGCGAGCACAACGCTGAATACAATCCATTTTATATTAAATCAAAATACCCGGAACTTATTAAAAAATATAATATCCCGATCGACGAATACCCACGTCGTTGTATTAGTCAAATAGAGCGTTGGAAAGAGGATTATAAAAACATTCTTGAAACGGGTATCAAAGAGCACACACGCAGTTTTGAATATGCCTCACATATTATGGAATCAATTGTCACAAACAAAGCCTACCAAATCGGTGGAAACGTGTTAAATACAGGTCATTTGATTACAAACCTACCCGAAAACGCTTGCGTAGAGGTTCCTTGCCTTGTAAACGGCAGCGGCATACATCCGTGTAACGTGGGTGCGCTCCCCGTTCAATGCGCCGCTATGAATATGACAAACATTAATGTTCAGCTTCTTACCATTGAAGCAGCACACACACTCAAAAAAGAACATATATATCAAGCGGCAATGTTAGACCCTCATACTGCTTCAGAGCTTGATATAGACACCATCAAGAAGATGGTTGACGACCTTATTGACACCCACGGCAACTGGCTACCAAAATATCACTAAACACTAAAATCGCAGGTTCAAAAAAACTTGCGATTTTACTTTTTACGCCTTGATTATTTATATTTATTATGCTATATTTTATGTGGATATTATTTCCACAAAATAATTAAGGCGGCGATACTTTATGACCGATTATGAATTAAACGTAAAAGTTGAAAGCTTTTGTGGTGATACTCCTTGCGATGATATGCAGTTTCACCTTAAGCAATACCACCCTGGTATTCCGGGCTACGCATTAAAATACGATTACTTTGTAACCTTCAAGGGTGAAAAATTAGCCTTCGAGGATTATGACGTAGATTTTAATCTTCCTATGGTGTGGATCATTGCCGATAGAATAGTTATTCCCGATGAAATCCGTCAACGCGGTGAAACACTTACCATTACCGTAACCCACAAAAAGTTTAAGCAGTACCGCTCTACTATTCACATAAAAATGCGTAAGTACGAGCAAACACTCGAAGACAATTTTGAAACCTATAATACTAATTTGTGGGAAGGTATGCCCTACGGTGCTAAAACACCTTTGTCAATAACCCCCGTACAAGATAATTACGTTAAAAACGGTAAGCTTTGCCTTGAGTTTAAAAAACTCGACAAACCGATTATAAAAGACGGTAAAGAATATTGGTATACCGATGCAGGCGTTCGTACCAAAGGAAAATTCTCACAAAAATACGGTTGCTTTACCGCTAAGTGCAAGCACCCAAGCTATCGCAAGGGGCTTTTCACAGCGTTTTGGCTTATGCCTGAAGGAAAGTATTGTGACGAGTATTTCTTCAAGCGCACCGACACAGGCGACGATTTTCACGGCTGCAG
This sequence comes from Clostridia bacterium, assembly GCA_017437005.1. Classification (GTDB taxonomy): domain Bacteria; phylum Bacillota; class Clostridia; order Oscillospirales; family Acutalibacteraceae; genus UBA737. The sequence goes on from JAFSBZ010000012.1 coordinate 18,124, forward strand.
CGAGATTGATATTATGGAAATTTTCTGTCACCCCGACACCTTAGGCTCATCCCATACCGAGCATTATTGGGAACCGGGTTGGGACTGGGCAACACAGGGCACTACAAAAAGCTCGCTTGGTGAAAACTACATAATTCCCGGCTTTAAATACGGTGAGTACCAAGAATACTCTTGCGTGTGGAACGAGTATGGCATCTACTACTATGTAAACGGTGAGCTTGCAAAAGCAAACACCAATATCGCACCTGTTGACGATGTAAAAGCGGCATATATCAAGTTTACTTGCTACATTGGTCCTAAAGATTTCGAAAAAGAAAGACACTGGTGCGGAGTTCCCGACGAACTACTCCCACAAGAATTTGTTATTGATTGGCTTAAAGTGTATAAATAAATTTAATATATTATTTCAAGGAGGTTATCCAAATGACAGATTTTGAACTAAACGTAAAAGAAGAAGGCTTTTACAAAGGGCAACCCTGTGATGATTTTAAAATTCATCTCGAAAGCTATCACCCGGGCGTACCGGGCTACTCTGTAGTATATAAATACTACATTATGTTTAAGGGCGAGCGTATCAGTGCGCGTGGTTGTAATATTCGCGCCGACTACCCCGATGTTTACTTTAAGGCTGACGAAATTATCATCCCCGATGCTACTCGCCAAATGGGTGGTTGGATGACCGTTGACCTTCACTGCGCCGAAGATCCCGACTACACAGCAAAGCTTAAAATCAAGCTTCGTAAATACGAACTAACCCTCGAAGATAACTTTGAAACATATAACAAAGACCTTTGGACACCACGTCACGATGGTGCCAAGGTGGCTATGGCTTATACCAAGGTTAAGGATAACTACGTTCGCAACGGAAAACTGTGTCTCGACTTTGAAAAAAATGAAACTCCTGTTATCCGTAATGGTAACGAATGCTACTATTCTGACGCAGGCCTTATAACAAAAGGTAAGTTCTCTCAAAAATATGGTTGCTTTGCTTCAAGCATCAAGGTTCCTGCTACCCCTACAGGTATTTTCTCGGCTTTTTGGCTACTACCCGAAGGTAAATATTGTGATGATTACTTCTTTAAGCGCACCGATACGGGCGATGATTTCCACGGTTGCAGTGAAATAGATATTATGGAAATTTTCCATCATCCTGCTACTCTCGGTTCTGCTCATACCGAGCATTATTGGGAGCCAAACTGGGACTGGGCAACACAAGGTAAAACCAAAAGCTCACTCGGTTACGACTACACCATTCCGGGTTACAAAGATGGTCAATTTATCGAGTACGCTTGCGTTTGGAATGAATACGCTCTTTACTACTATGTAAACGGCTCACTCGCAAAGGTTAACGATAAAATCGCTCCTGTCGAAAACGTTTTCCCTGCCTACATTCTTTACACCTGTTACATAGGACCCGAGGGCAGCGGCGCATCCTGGGGCGAGGTTAAAGATGAAGACCTACCACAAACAATGGAAGTCGACTGGCTCAGAGTTTATAAATAAAAAAGCCTCCCTTGCCTAAAGGGAGGGGGACCACGCAGGTGGTGGAGGGATACATCTTCACCTCACTGTAAATATTATAAAAGGAGAACCCCTATGACCGATTTTGAACTTAACGTAAAAGAAGAAGGCTTTTACAAAGGCGAGCCCTGTGATGATTTTAAAATTCATCTCGAAAGCTATCACCCGGGCGTACCGGGCTATTCGGTATCGTACAAATATTACATTGTGTTTAAAGGCGAGCGTATCAGCCCACGCGGCTGTAATATTCGCGCCGACTACCCCGACGTTTACTTTAAGGCCGACGAAATTATCATACCCGATGCCACTCGCCAAATGGGTGGTTGGATGACGGTTGACCTTCACTGTGCCGAAGATCCCGACTATACCGCAAAGCTTAAAATCAAGCTTCGTAAATATGAAATTACTCTCGAAGATAATTTTGAAACCTTTAACACTGACATTTGGAACGCCCTTTCAGGCGTATCAAAAAAGCCTATGGTATATAGACGAGCAAAGGAAAACTATGTTCGCGACAACAAATTGTGCCTCGATTTTGAAAAATGTGAAACACCTATCGTTCATAACGGTATTGAATGTTATTATTCAGATGCAGGTGTCAGCACAAAAGATAAATTTTCTCAAAAATACGGTTGTTTTAGCACCCGTATGAGAGTACCTTCTACTCCAACAGGTATTTTCTCGGCATTTTGGCTAATGCCACAGGGCAGATATCGTGAAGATTATTTCTTTAAACGCACCGATACAGGCGATGAATTTCACGGCTGTAGCGAAATAGATATTATGGAAATTTTCCACTACCCCGCAACCCGTGGCAGCGCCCATACCGAGCATTATTGGGAGCCTGGCTGGGACCCAAAAACACAACCGATTACCAAGAGCTCACTTGGAATGGATTACACCATCCCCGGCTACAAGGACGGTGAATATCAGGAATACGCTTGCGTTTGGAACGAATACGCTATTTACTACTATGTAAACGGTTCACTTGCAAAGGTTAACGATAAAATTGCTCCTGTTGAAAACGTGTTCCCTGCCTACATTCTTTACACCTGCTACTTAGGACCCGAAGGCAGCGGCGCTTTCTGGGGTGAGGTTAAAGATGAAGACCTCCCACAATCAATGGAAGTAGACTGGCTTAGAGTTTATAAATAACAACAAAAAACACAAACAGCTCCCCTTATTAATTCAAGGGGAGCTGACTTTTTGCCACACAAAAAGTTTTAGATAATAAAATTTTCCTTTTAATAATTATAAAACCCAAACCCACAAGCACCACACTTGTTAAAATCGCCGATTTTCACAAAGTTTCGGTTGACTATCTACTAAACCAAACCGACAATCCTAACACAAATATTTAAAACCGCAGATCACTGACCTGCGGTTTTAATTTTTAATACATCATATTTTCTTCCACGTTTTTGGGCTAAACAGAATAAGCACAGGCAATATTTCAAGTCGTCCTACCATCATTGTAAACGTAAGCACTATCTTTGAAAACGCGCTATATCCTACATAGCTTGCATACGGACCTATTGCTTCAAATGCAGGACCAATATTAGATATGCAAGCTAATGTCGACGAAAAATTCGAGAAAAATCCATGCTTTACCTCATACATTCCCGCATCTGACACAATACCTGTCATCGTACCGTTAACCGGATCAAACGACAACAAAAATACAACACCCAAAATAATAAATAAATATAAAGTTATAAACGCAAACACGTCGTTTATGGTGTTTTCCTCAAGGCTTTTACCCTCAATCTTTGCTTTAGGTACATAGCGCGGATTTATAAGCTTTCTCACGTTTATATATGCGCCCTTAATAGCAATTATAATTCGCGACACCTTAATACCTCCGCCCGTAGAACCCGCCATACCACCTATAAACATTACAACAATCAGTGTCGTTGTGGCAAGCATGGGCCATACGTTATAGTCGGTTGTTGTATATCCTGTAGTAGTTATAAGCGATGCCACCTGAAACAGCGAATGTCTAAATGCCTCTTCGGTTGTATACTGCTGCGGGAATGTTTCAAATCGCCATACAAGGCTTATAAAAACAAACGCAACAGCCGAGCCGATAATAAATAAATAACTTTTTAACTCTTCACTTTTTAGCACCGATTTAATTTTGCCAATAAGTATCAAATAATAAAGGCTAAAGTTACATCCAAAAAGAATTAAAAATATTGATATCACATATTGTGAAAAAGGATTCATCAATTCCATACTACCGGGTAAAAATCCAAATCCACCCGTGCCGGCAGAACCAAATGTGGCAAGCAGACTAAAGAAAAACTGCTCACTCTCATACCCTGCTACAGGCTTGTCAAACATAAGAATTATTACCTCAAGGACCGTTAATCCAAGATAAATGAGATAAAGAATTCTGGTGGTAACCTTCATTTTAGATACTATCTTACCAACCTGTGGGCCAGGGCTTTCCGCACGTAACAAATGCATCGACGAGCCGTCATCACTTTCAGGGATAAATATAAGCACAAACACCAGTATTCCCATACCGCCAATCCAGTGCGAAAAGCTGCGCCAAAAAAGTATAGAATGTGATATTACCGTAATATCCGTAATAATACTTGCTCCCGTTGTTGTAAAGCCGGACATTATCTCAAAGCAAGCATTAACATAATTTGGTACATCACCGCTTATAACAAACGGTATCGCGCCAAAAAGCGCCATTACAATCCACACCATCGCCGTCAGCGCAAATCCCTCTTTTTGATAAAGCGTGTTACGCTTTGGTTTTGGTATTTGTAACAAAAACCCTATCAAAGTCAAAAGAACAATTGGCACAACAAACCCAAGCTTATGTTTTAAATCCTCTTTATATACAAAGCTTACAATAAGTGGCGCTATCATAAGTATACTTTCAAGAACCATAATCTTGCCAAGTATTTTACCAAGTTTTTTATAATTCATACTTCACGCCTCATTCAACAACATCGTTCAAATCGTCAAAGTTTTTATGCGTGGTAACAACTATAACATTGTCCCCCAACTGAATACACGTATTACCGTCAGGAATTATAACGTTTGTCCCTCTTATAATGCAACCAATAAGACAATTTTGCTTAATTTTCAGCTCGCGTAAAGGTTTATCAAAAAACTTCTCTTGCCTTTTTGCCAAAAATTCAAGCGCCTCAACCCTGCCACCAACAAGTCGGTACAGCGTAAGCACATTACTTCCACGTGAGTTCTCTAAAGCGCGTATATAACTTATAACTCTATCAGCAACAATGTCTTTTGGAGATACGTTATTCTTTATGCCCAACTCTGCAAGCATACCGTAAAGCTCATCACTCTTGATTTGTGTTATGGTTTTTCTTACCTTCATTTTATTAGCAAACATAGATACAACCATATTTTCCTCATCAATGTCAGTAAGCGCCACAAAGGCATCCATTGCCTCAATGCCTTCTTCTATAAGTAGGTCATGCTGAGTACCGTTACCGTTTATTACTGTTACTTTTGGTAATTCCTCAGCAAGTTCATCAGCAACAGCCTTGTTACTTTCTAAAAGCTTAACTGTATGCCTTTTTTTAGAAAGCTCGTCAGCAAGATAATAAGCTATCTTGCTACCACCTACAATCATAATATTTTTAAGCGGAGATTTCACAATGTTTATCTCCAACAAAAAGTCACGTAAATCCTTTGCCTCCGATGTAAAGTAAATTTTATCTCCTTCTGCAATCTCAAAATTACCCGACGGAATAATAACATCTTCCCCACGCTGAACAGCGCAAATAAGAACCTTGGTCTTTATCTTTTTACCAATGGATATAAGTGTTTCACCCACAAGAGCACAATCAGCTTCAACATCAATTTCTACAAGCAATACTCTGCCTTTTGCAAAATGCTCTACCTGTGCAATAGCAGGCAGATTTATGCGATTGTATATTTCGGTTGCCGTATCCTTTTCGGGATTTACTATCATCGAAATACCAAGCTCTTCCCTCATAGTAACAATCTGGCGGCGATATTCAGGGTTGCGCACACGCGCTATAGTGTTTTTAACGCCAAGCTTTTTAGCCACCATACACGCAAAAACATTAAGCTCGTCTCCGTGTGTCATAACTATAGCCAAGTCAGCATTTTTCATACCTGCTTCTTTTTGTATATCAAGCGAAGCGCCGTTACCTACAACACCCTGAACGTCATACTTTTCTATCAAACGTTCAATTTTATCCTTATCTTCATCAATTATAGTTATATTATGTCCCTTGTCCGATAGGCTTTTTAGTATACTTCTGCCTATCGTACCAACACCGATAATTACTATCTTCACAAACAGTATCTCCTATTCACAAAGTATATTTTTACTTATATATTATAATCAATACCCACCCAAAAGTCAACGATATCACAATTACTATAAACATAAAACCTCAGGCCGTTTAGACCTAAGGTTTTATGTTTATATTACTTAATTTTTAAAACACCTGTTTCTTATTTTACTGCTACTTGATTTCAACCAAAACGTCGTGAACCTTTCCATCATTAAAGTCAGGTAATATATCACCATCAATAGCCTTACCATCTACAGTAATTACTGCCTTGCCTTTAGAATTGCGATTTAATATACGGATTTCATAGGTTGCATTTCTAAATACACGATGAACCTTAACATCAGTCCATTCATCAGGTAAAACAGGACGAATTGCAAGACCGTCATAATCCGCCTGAACACCGAGCATATATTCAACAACACCCTTAAACAGCCAACCGCAAGTGCCCGTAACCCAGTGCTGAACCGTTTCGCCTGCACGAAACTCGTTTTCGGGCCCTAAGAACATATTAGTGAAAGCATACGGCTCAACACCTGAGTGGTCATAGTGGTTATCAGGGTTATCAGGCATCATCTTCATAAAGGTTTTTAAAGCGGCATTACCGTTACCTAAATGGCAATCAGCAACAAGCTTAAATGCACAGCCGTGGTTATAAACCGAGCCGTTTTCATAACAACCTTTTTGAAAATATGTCATTCTTCCAACGTGTGGGTCACCCTTACTATAGCTTGGAAGCTGCTGAATATATCCATATTCACATTGAAGGTTATTTTCAACAAATTCCATAAGCTTATGGGCTTCTTCGCCTGTTACTATATCGGCAAGGATTGCCCAAGTTTGTGGATTAAGGTACATTTGACCTTGCTCCGTATCGTACGAGCCAACCCTTTCTCCGTAATCGTTAAATCCGTAAACAAAGTGGTCTTTGTCCCAACCGTTTGTTAAGATAGCGTTTTTCATAACGTCAATCTTTCTTCTTATTTCATCTGCTTCATCGTTTTTTCCAAGACGAATTAACATTTCCACAAATTCACCACAGAATTTAACGGTGGCTTCACTAAGCCACAGACTTTCGCCCTTACCTAAAATACCGCAAGCATCGATAGAATCGTTCCAGTCCGAACCACCCCAAAGTGTAAAACCCTTTTCACCTACACCGTCCTGCAAAAAGGATGCCGCCCTAAACATATGATCTAAAACAGTGCCTGTTTCGTCCGATTCATAATACGGACAAACCTCATCAAGTATGGTGTAATCATTGGTTTCCTTTATGTACTGAATAACGGTTGAAAGCATCCAAGAAGAACAGTCACGCGCATCGGTCAAGGTGATTGGCATCCAACCTCTTATATAATTGCCGTTAGGCATTATGTACTGCATTGAATGAACTATTTTTTCACGTGCATCTGCAGTATCCATAGCAACAAATGCCGAAATATCCTGCATCATATCACGCGAACCACGGAACCATAAGCGTGTCCAGGTTTTGCCAAGCTCTAACTGGCGCTTAAGCCAAATATTAACTCTTCTATCAATTTCTTCATCGCCCGTCGATACGCAAATTTTATCGTTGTACATATCGGCTTGTTGCTTTTGATATTCAAGATTTTTAGCAAATACTTCTTCGGTCAACAACGCTTTATGACGAGTAGCATCCTCTACCGAATTTGCAGCGCCCATACCAAAACGATAAACCTTCTCATCGCCTGCGCCAAGCTCTAAGTCAAACTGCAAAGCAACACCGTTATCAAAATCAAAGCAAGAACCACGATTTAAAAGTTTTTTGTTTTTAAGCCCCTGTGGGTTTGTAAGATTGCCATAAGTTCCAAGAAAATATCTATCCGCTGTCTCAAAAGCAACAGGCGTTTCTTCACTTGCCAAGAATTCATAAATATAATCTGTCGGCTCATTCATACCCTCTTCCGATACTAAAACACCATTTAGAGCATCGCAATAATAACCCTTAACGTAGCCGATATAATAAGTAATTGTAGAAAAGAAATGTGCATAAGGATAAACCGATAGTGATTTCTGTTTGTCACTTTTGTTTGTAAGCTTTACTTCCCAACATTCCATTGTTCCTTCTCTGGGAACAAAAATCGTCATCTCAAAAAGTAAACCGTTGTATTCCGAAATAATTTTAGTATATCCCATACCAACGTGTGTTTCGTGAACGGTAAATGGAAGGTCATTGTAATTTCGGTTGGCAGAATAGCTTTCTCCCGTTATATTGTCGCGAATAAACACGTGTCGGTTATCGCCCTTACTTGTAAACTCACGTAGCTCGTCATTTTTATCACGTACCAAACTTAAGCCAAAACCAAACTGGTCAATATCCGAAATAAATTTATCATTCCAAATAAAGTTATACCAAGGTCTTTTTGGTGCCAAAAGCTCGGTAATAACATATTCCTTTTGTGCATCGTTAAAATATCCTACGTTCATAAGACACCCACTTCTAATTTTATATGATAAGTATAAATGGATTACGTTGTTTTTTCAATAAATTATTTTGCTATATAGTGTAAATTTTTTTGTTTTAGAATATCAAAAATTATAACACATTGACACTTAAAAATACGTATGTTACAATTTAACCAAAGCTATAAAAACCACGAGGTTCCTTATGAAAAATGAAATTTTAACTCCTAACAAACGACAACTTGATTGGTACGGGCGAAAAACTGCTTTTATTCATTTTACGGTAAATACCTTCACAGGTAATGAGTGGGGTGACGGCACCGAATCACCCGAAATTTTTAACCCTGCCGAGCTTGACTGCGAGCAATGGATAAAGGTTTTACGCGACACAGGCTTTACCAATGCCATACTTACCGCCAAGCATCACGACGGTTTTTGCCTATGGCCAAGCAAATATACCGAGCATTCGGTAAAAAACAGTCCCTATAAAAACGGTAAAGGCGATATTGTAAAAGAATTTGTCGACGCTTGCCATAAATACGGCATTAAGCCGGGACTTTATCTCTCACCTTGGGACCGCAATTTTAAAGATTGGGGAACCGAAAAATACAACGACTATTATGCTAATCAGCTTACCGAGCTTATGACAAATTACGGCCCCATTTACGAATGTTGGTGGGACGGCGCCGGCAGCACCGAGGCTTGTTATGACTGGAAAAGATGGGTAGATATTGTAAGAACAAATCAAGAGCATTGCGTTATCTTCGGCTCCTTGGGTGCTACCGAATTTGTTGACGTGCGTTGGGTTGGGAATGAGCTTGGCAAAGCGGCTGATAACTGCTACGCAACTATCGATGCTTCTTCTTTAGAAACCGAAACAGGACCTGAGCTTTTTAGCGGCAAAAAAGACGGCGAACGCTTTATTCCTGCCGAATGTGATATGTCAATAAGACCGGGTTGGTTTTATCACCCAGAGCAAGATGTTTTAGTTAAAACACCCGTCGAGCTTACAAAATATTGGTTTACCTCGGTTGGCAGAAACTGTGGTATTTTGTTAAATATTCCACCCGATAAGCGTGGACTGTTTTGTGATAAAGATATCGAAAGCTTAAAGCTATGGAACGATAGAATAAACGACATTTTCAAAGAAAACCTTATAAAAGATATTGATTTAACCAAGCTCGATAATAATTTTGTTATCGATTATCAATTTGACACACCTCAAAAAATCAATTGTGTCCGAATTGAAGAGGATATCGCCTTCGGCCAACGAATAAATAATTTCACCGTCGAATTTTTAATCGATGACGAGTGGAAAGAGCTTTTAAACGGCAAGGTTATCGGTAATTGCTTTGCAAGATATTTTGATACCGTATCGGCAAAAGCAATAAGAATATCAGGCAAAGCCGAATGTACACCCGTTTTAAAATTTGTGGGCGCTTTTTATGCCGATGAATCCTATTTTGTCGAAAGCTTTGAAAACAATGAAATTTTCGACCTGACAAAATTACCCAGCGCAAAAATTATTCACAATAAAACCGAAGTAGAGATTGAATTTGGAGGAATTTTCCCCTTCAATACCGTTATTATCGAGGGCGAAAAGCTCCCCTATTTCGAGGTATTCGCTTTCAATGGCTCGCAGTATGAGTCGGTTTATTTTGGCGTAGATTCTTCCGAGCATGAGGTATGCCAATTCAAGCTTATCGAAGGCTCATATAAAATAAAAATAGTATCCTACGATTGCGACGGATTTAATGATAATCCAAAAATAAGTGTTTTTAAAAGATAATAGCAATAAAAAAATTAGTTACCCAGTACATAAGTAAAAATTAAACGGATGTGTAGAAATTCTACGCATCCGTTTTTATATGCTTAGCGAACAAACTTTACATCGTTACCGAATTTGTTTATGATGCTTGCTTTAAATCTTCATCTTGCGGAACGACACGCAGGTCGTTCCCTACGTTGTTTGCTACCTCCAACATATTCTCAGCATAAATGCCATACCCAGTCTTACTGTCATCCACAAGCACGTGCGTTAGCGCACCGACTAACTTTCCATCTTGCAATATAGGACTTCCCGACATTCCCTGCACTATGCCGCCCGTAATGCTTATAAGCTCCTTATCTGTAACCGTTACAATCAGATTTTGCGTTTTAGATTTTTTGTTCCCTATTTTCTTTATCTCACAATCATAAAGCTTTGGTATACTTCCACTTACGGTACAAAATATCTGCGCCGCACCATCTTTTACATCCTGTTTAAGCGCTATTTCAGTAAGCTGCGAACCACCTAAATCCTTGTACACCTTACCGTAAACACCCGCTTCACAATTAAGCGATATATCAGAAATTTCATTGTAAGTTAGCTTGCCCTTTAAAGCGCCGGGCGCGCCCGCAGTTCCCTTTTCTACATCTACTATTTCTGCTTTTACCAATTCTCCCTCATCTATTTCAAGCAGCGTATCGGTATCACTGTCACATATACCGTGCCCTAATCCGCACACCACATCATTTAACGGACTATAAAAGGTAAGCGTGCCTATACCTGCCGAGCTATCACGCACCCACATTCCTATGCGATAGGTACCGCTTTCCTTATCCAAAACAGGTGTCACCTCGCAAGAAAAGTTCTTACCGCCACGCTCTACCTCGAATGTCATTACACTACCGCTTGACTCGGTTACAAGTTCAAGCACATCCTCATTACAGGTAACAACCCGACCGTTTACGCTTTTTATATAGTCGCCTACCTCTATTCCTGCATCCAACGCAGGATTTTTTGTGCCAAAATTTGTAATAATATCTACAAGCTCAATCACAAGCACACCATCGGTATATATTTTCATACCAAAAGGCTCTCCCAATACCTGCACATACATATCGTCTACCACTTCAACATTCACCGTCGATAGTGGTATAAACCCAAAAATTTTTAAATCTACCTCAAAAAATTCCCCCGTGTGCTTTACAAAATTTTCTTGCGAAGTTTTTACACCGTTATAGCTTGCTGTAACGGGCACAAAGCTATCAATCGTAAGCTCGTCACCACGATTTATTCGATAACTCAAAGATATATCGTCACTGATTATATATATTGATGTAAAAACAAAACTACAAGCAATAAGTAAAACTGCAAATAATATTTTTATAAACCTTTTCATTTTATCACTCCTTCTTTTTTTAATTTTCCCAAATACAACAATTTTTAATAAAGGAAAAATTTAAAAAATAAAAAAAGACAGCTGCAAATTTTACCTTGCAACTGTCCCCTTTAAAATCAATATTTCTTATAAGCCTCTCCTTGTAAATGGCTCCCTTGCCTAAAGGGAGCTGTCAGCGAAGCTGACTGAGGGATACGGAAGATGTCACGACCTGTTCGTGACGGAGGGATTATCAATATAATTTATTCGCCAAACGGAAAATCAAATATACCACCGCTTGAACCACCCTCATCACCGTTTTCGGCTGGGTTTTCACGCTCGCTTATAACATCAGAATAGCTTGATTGACTAACGTTTGCGCGCAATTTAACATCAAAATCAACTATATTGCCGTTTTTTAGCATTACTGTAAGCGAAATCGTATCTCCAGCCTTGCAATCCTCAATTACGTCAAGCACAATTTCGTCATTGGTTATAGCCATACCGTTTACGTGGGTAATCATATCACCCTCGCCAACTTTTCCATAAATATCGCTATCCTCACCAACCGACACTACCATAAGTCCCACCGACTCGTATCTTTCAACTTCGGCAGTAACCGAGTTTACCTCTGTATAAGTAATACCAAGCTTTGCGCGATCAGTAACCTTACCGTCTTTTATAAGCTGCTCAACTACTCTTTTCATAGTTTTTGTAGGTATAGCAAAACCTATCGCATCATATTCTACACCTGCAAGCTTTGATGAAGTAATACCAACAACCTGACCATACATATTAACAAGTGCGCCGCCCGAAGAACCTGGGTTTATGGCGCTATCGGTTTGTATTAAACGTGCGGTATAACTCGATGTTGTTTTTACTCGACGACGTGTTAGCGAAATAATACCACTTGTAATAGATGAACTGTCGGTGGCATCACTCGGTCTACCTATTGCAACAACTGCTTCACCGTTAAAAAGCGTTTCCGAATCTCCAAACTCTGCTACCTTAAAATTCTTACCGTTTTCTATCTTTAAAACGGCGAGGTCACTTACGTTATCACCGGCCACATAAACTGCATCGTATTCAGTACCGTCGTGGGTAAATACCTTAAATTTAGGAGCGCCAATTTCAGAATAGATATGGTCATTGGTTACAACGTATCCATCTTTAGAATATATAACTCCCGATGCATCACCCATTTGACCTGCAGCGTTGTAAACTCTGATACCTACAATTGATTCATTAAGCGCGTTATAAACCTGTGCGGGTGTGCTTTGGTCGGTATTGGTAGGTCGTGCTGCAAGCTCTACTTCTACCTTATTACCAATATAGCCGTTTTTCACGCTGCCACGCCCCATAAAATAGCCTGCCGCAGTTGTTGCAGTAAGCAATATTACCAACGCCATTACACAGCAAAACACCTTAAGACCTTTGCCCATGGGCTTATAATCCTCTATTTTTCCTACAGGACTATACTCAACCTTGTTCCATACAGGAACATCCTCTTCGTCTTCAAAATTAAATTCTTCGTTAATTTCATCAACTTCGGATTGTGGTGTCTCGTTTATAGTCTCGTCCACACTATTAAAATTCTCATTAAATTCGTCCATATTTTATCTCCTATCTACCGAGTGGCAAAGTAAATTCAAATGCTGTAAACTGATTTTCTACACTTGAAACTGTGATTACGCCACCGTGATTTTTAATAATTGTTTTTACAATATATAGTCCAAGTCCGGTGCTTTCTTTATTAGCAGAACGCGATTTATCCACCTTGTAAAACCTTTCAAAAACATACGGCAATTCAATTTGTGGTATTCCCTTACCGGTATTTTTAATATTAAAGGTTATATCGTTAGAATCGCTCCTGATTTTAAACTCAATTTTTCCGCCGTCATCAGTAAATTTGATGGCGTTATCTACAAGATTGTAAACTACTCTGTATATCAAATCCTTATCAGCCGTTATTGTGATATCGGGCAGCATATCAAGCCCCGTAACTTCAATGTTTTTCTTCGCAATGCGTTGCTCCTGACTCAATACAACACCAAGCACCTGTTCTTTAAAATCAAAGCTTTCAAGCTTTAACTCGGTTTCATTTGATTCGAGTCGCGACACACTCAACATTGACTCAACCATACGCGATAATCGTTTTATTTCATCGTGTACTATGCTCAAATAATGCGGTTGCTTTTCCGGCGGTATAGTACCGTCAATCATTCCGTCGATAAATCCACCTATTGTCGTCATAGGGGTTTTTAACTCGTGCGATACATTTGCAATAAAGCTTTTTCGCACTTCCTCCAAACGAGCAAGCGAATTTGTCATCTGATTAAACGATACTGCAAGCTGACCAATTTCGTCATCACTCGTTACAGGTATTCTACGCGAAAAATCCCCTTTTGACATAGCTTTGGCGGCATCCGACATAATGCGCAAAGGTCGTGTCAATCTATATGTCATAATAGAAAGCGCTACAAACATCAATACAAGCGGTACTATAGCCGAAATAATATATATGTGCGCTATCTGTTTCATAAGCTTTTCAGCATCATCTATAGCATCTGCAGCAACAACATAGCCAATATTTTCTTCATCAACCGTCTTGATTGCCTTTGCAGCAGTAAAATGCGGGTTAGTATAAATCTCAAGTGTAGAAATGGTATTCTTGTTATCTGATACGAGCGAGTTTATAACATCAATATCCATTTGAGTTCCGGTATGCTCACATCCATAAGCTTCTTCCCATTCTTCGCAAGCGCACAGCACAATAACGCCATTTGTATCAATCAAAAAAACATCTACTTCGGTAACGCTTGAAAGATTATGCATAGTATAATAAATCGCATATTTATCGTACCCTATATTTTGACCTGAAATACTGTCTTGAGTAAATTCTGCTACCGACTCACACGATTTTTGCAGTGTTTTATACTTTTCTTCTGCAAGATAATTATTATACATAAACGTAAGAATTATCAATATAAATGAAAGGCTAAAAAAAACTATCAGTGCAATAGCCGCAAACTGCTTTTTAAATAGTTTTTGTCGCATATTTATTTAACCTCAAATTTATATCCAACACCCCAAACGGTTTTAAGCGACCACTTGTCAGAAACATCTTCAAGTTTTTCACGTAATCTCTTTACATGAACATCAACTGTACGTGAATCACCGTAATAATCAAATCCCCACACCTGATCAAGCAACTGATCACGAGTATAAACTCGGTTAGGATTGCTCGCAAGATGATACACAAGCTCCAATTCCTTTGGCGGTGTATCAATTTGTTCACCGTTTACTTCAAGTTCATAATTTGTTAGATTAATTCTCAATTTATCGTAGCGCACTTCCTGAACGCTGTCAGCCTTATCATCGGTCGCTCTACGCAGTACTGCTTTTATACGAGCTACAACCTCTTTTGAATCAAATGGCTTTGTTATATAATCATCAGCGCCAAGCTCTAATCCTAAAACCTTGTCAAAGGTCTCACCCTTTGCCGTTAGCATAATAATAGGAACGTTAGAATTTTTACGAACCTCACGGCATACCTGCCAACCGTCAAGAACAGGCATCATAATATCCAGCAAAATTAAATCAATATTATTTATTTGTACTAATTGCAACGCTTCTTTACCGTCGTGAGCAACAACAGTACTAAAGCCGTCTTTTTCAAGATAAAGTCGCAGCAACTCACATATGTTTTCGTCGTCATCAACAATAAGAATTTTTTTACTGTCCATAACCGTCTCTCCTAAATCAAAATTGTAAACTTTACAATTACATAATAAAACAATAATTAAAAAATTGTATTAAGAAAATGTGAATAATTTGTCACAAATATTATACTACAAAACAAAATAAAAAGCCACACTAATTTTGGTGTGGCTTAATACCTTCAGATTATTCAGCGTCAGCAGCTGCTTCCTCTTCCTTCATTTTTGCGAAGCATTCGCTACAATAAACCGGACGATCGTCACGCGGAACAAATGGAACACGCGCTACACCGCCACATGCTGCACATACAGCATCATGCATTTCACGTGGTGCCCTTCCTGCATTTTTACGCTTGTCGCGGCAGGGTTTGCAACGTTGCGGTTCGTTTTCGAAACCTTTCTCTGCATAAAATTCCTGCTCTCTTGCAGTAAATACGAACTCTTCTCCGCATTCTTTGCAAACTAGGGTCTTGTCTTCAAACATTTTTTTTACCTCTCTTGATTTTAGGATTAGCCCCGGACGGAATCGCACCGACATCTTTGTGAAACACAACGCTCTGCTTTTTAAACTACTTGGGCATATATATTAAACGGTTTCCCGTCTAATTACTTTTAATTTTTGAACGGATTCGTCTGAGCGCATTATCTACCGACTTTACCGAAACGCCTAAAGTTTCAGCAATTAAGGCATAGCTTTTTCCACCCAAAAATTCACACAACACCTGATACTCAAACTGTGATAAATCGCGTTTTATAGCCTGCGCTAAATTATTATAATTCTCTTTTTCAATAAGTATACTTTCAGGGTCATTATTATCAGCAAGCTCAACATCATCAATGGGCGTAATCAATTTATCGGGTATATGCTTGGCTTTACCAGCCGCACGCGCAAGCGCGGCAGACATAGCCCTTTCAATACAAAGAGATACAAATGTTTTAAAAGAAGCTTTTTCAGGGTT
This sequence comes from Clostridia bacterium, assembly GCA_017437005.1. Classification (GTDB taxonomy): domain Bacteria; phylum Bacillota; class Clostridia; order Oscillospirales; family Acutalibacteraceae; genus UBA737. The sequence goes on from JAFSBZ010000012.1 coordinate 34,197, forward strand.
GTATGCCCTTACAGCCGAAAAAATCGCCATAAATCCTTCTTGTATAAAATCATCATCGTCCAGCCCGCTAACATTATAGTTAGATGCCATACTAATTACACAAGGCATATAACGGTCAATAAGTACTTGTAGGTACTCATACTTACCATCATTTATAAACTCAACCAACTGATTATCAGAATACTTTTCCTGCATTTAATCTCCAAATACATATATTTATCACAAATTATTATATTAAATATACATTATTTATCAAGAATTGTCAAGCAAATTTATTAATTTTGACAAAAACAGTAAAAAATTCGGGGTTTCTTCGACAAGAAACCCCCGCTTTTTACAAAAACTTTTTATATCCTTTTCCATACTGAACCGCGCGTGACACACGACTTAATGTAGCTGATGAAATAACACACTCTTCCATAACCTGACTGTACGTCTTACCGCTAAGAAGCAGTTTTGCCGCGCGAACACGCTGCGCCATTTGTTCAATCTCTTTAGTGGTACATAAATCGTTTAACAAATCATCGCAATCTTTTTCGCTTTCAAGTGACAAAAACAACGAATACAAAGCTTTAATATCGTTTTTATCTGCAAACATATTGCACCGCCTTTATATTTTTTCTAATGAATTTTGCAAGAAATGTTTTGTTTTTTCACTTTTGGGATTTTCAAAAATCTCTTCGGGTGTTCCTATTTCCTCTATAACACCGTCCGCCATAAAGATTATCTTATCCGACACATTTTTTGCAAATTCCATTTCGTGTGTTACCACAATCATTGTGCTGCCTTGTTCTTTAAGGCCCTTTATAACTCGTAAAACCTCGCCCGTAAGCTCTGGGTCAAGCGCGCTTGTTGGCTCATCAAAGCATAGTATATCAGGATTCATAGCAAGCGCTCGCGCAATTGCTACACGCTGTTGCTGACCGCCCGATAACTGACAGGGGTAGCTGTCAATTTTTTCGGTAAGACCTACCTGCTCTATCAGTTTGCGCGCCTTATTCGCGATTTCATCATTTGTTCCTTTTTTCAAAAGCTTTGGTGCTAACATTACATTGTCAAGCACGCTATATTGCGGAAAAAGATTAAACGATTGAAACACAAGACCAAAATGCAAACGGTTTTCTCGAATTTGTTCGTCTTTTAATGCGGCCTTATTTTCTCCGTCAAACAACACCTTATCTCTAACAAATATTTTACCATTGTCAGGTGTTTCAAGAAAATTTAGACACCTAAGCAGCGTTGTCTTGCCACTACCCGAAGAGCCTATTATTGATATAACCTCTCCTTCTTCAAGAGAAAGGCTTATACCCTTTAAAACCTCGGTTTTGCCAAAGCTTTTATATATATCCTTTATTTCTAAAAAAGGCATAATCCATCCTCCTAAACCTTAAAGTAACTTAATTTCTTTTCAATGTAATTAAACAGTAGTGTCAGCAAACCGCTAAATGCCAAATAGTACACTCCCGTAAAGAATAGTGGCCATAATAAACCATCTACTCTTATGTAATCCTGCGCCGCCCAAATAATCTCATACACTGTTATAGTACGCGCAAGCGAGGTATCTTTTACAAGAGTAATAATTTCGTTTGACATAGGCGGCACTATTCTTTTTATCATTTGCATAAGCGTAATTTTAAAGAATATTTGTGTTTTGGTAAGACCCAAAACCTCACCTGCCTCTTGCTGCCCTTTAGGTACGCCCTGTATTCCGCCACGGAATATTTCCGAAAAATAGCACGCATAGTTTATTGAAAACGCTATTATTGCGGTAACCAACGGATCAGCCATATTTAGTTTTCTAAAAAAATCAACAAACGCATTGTCTACTCCGCCTGCTTCTGCCGCGCTAACCAATAGACCCGGTCCAAAATAGAACAAAATTAGCTGTAGCATAAGCGGTGTTCCACGAATCACCCATACAAACACCTTAACCAAAAAACTAAGCGGCTTAAATCGACTCATTGAACCAAAAGAAATAATCAGTCCCAGCGGCAATGAAAACAGTAACGTAAATCCAAATAACTGTAATGTAACTAAAAAGTTTTTAAACAAATTAATTACTACATCAATAAACATTTTTATATCCTCTCAAACAGTATTAAATAGAGACCTAACAATAGGCCTCTATCTAATATATGTCCTATAATTATTCAGCAAGTGTTAATGAGTATTTGTCAGCCAATGCCTGTAATGAACCGTCAGCCTTCATATCGTCCATAAGTTCGTTGATCTTAGCTGTAAGGTCAGAACCCTTGCGGCAAGCGATTGCATATTCTTCTTCAGTAAGAGAAATGCCTACACCCAAATCAGCAAAGCTTGTGCCTTCACCTGTCATTGCCTTTGCCATTGTGATGTCAATAATACATGCATCTGCCTTACCCGTCTTAATAGCGGTCATAGCATCGCTTTGTGCATCGTACTCTTTATAATTATATTTCTTTTCCTCTGCTATATCCTTACCTGCAGAGCCTGCTTCAACAGCAAAGCTTAATTCCTTTAATGACTCTTCGGTTTTGTAAGCATCAAGCTTGTCAGCCTTCATTACAACAACCTGAGCGTTAAGCACGTATGGATTAGTGCAGCTTGCGTTTGCCTTTGCTTCGTCAGAAAGTGTCATACCGTTCCAAACAACGTCAATTTTCTTTGATTCAAGTGTTGCCCACTTGTTGTTCCAGTCAATAACAATAAATTCCACATCTACATCAAGCTTTTCGGCAACAGCTTGTGCGAACTCAGTATCAAAACCGGTCCAATCACCATTTTCATCCTTGTAGTTCATTGGCTCGTAAACTGTCATACCAACAACCAACTTGCCCTTGTCCTTAATGTACTCAACATCAGATTTTACAACCTCAGCTTTAGATGAATTGTCTGCTACATCATTGTTACCACAGCCTGCAAAACAGAACAGCATTGCGACTGCCATAATTAATGCGATAATTTTTTTCATAATAAATTTCTCCTTATTTTCCCTTGCGGGATTTTTATTTGATGTTGCTATTATACTTTATCACTTTAGTTTTGTAAAGTGTTTTTTCGCTTTTTTCTTATATTTGTATACTTGCACAAATATGTGTATAACTTTTGGTTATTTTCACTTTAGCTCGATAGAGTGATAAACTGTTTGTTGCTACAATAATATAATCATAACCACCCGTCAAACGGGTGGTTTGCACAAGGGCTAAAAGCCCACAATGCCGACCCGCGTCTCAAGGCGCGGGCTTTCTCTTTGTTCAAGCCTTAGAGTCTTTGCCTCTTTGGCTACCCCTAAAGGGGTTAACTA
>JAFSBZ010000013.1 GCA_017437005.1 Clostridia bacterium
ATGGGGATATGCGGTTTACATAATACTGGAGGCGAGTAGGGTGCGGGGTAAAAAAGGTGTGGTGGAGAAAGGTTAGTGCGAGGACGGGTGCTGAGGTGGTTAGGTAGCGGTGTGGGGGTCGGAGCATAAGGTGGGAGGGTGAGAAATAATACAAGTCTACCGGCGGTGGAGTTGGGCTGAGGGCGTGGGATATATGTGAGGAAAATGGGGGTGAGTGGGCGTGTGAGAGGCGTTGGGCGTGAGAGAGGCGTTGGGGCGGTAGCAAGGGCGAGGTGAGGGCAAAAGGTGGTGTGAGAGGTAGAGTGGGAGACGTGCGGGAAAAGAAACGGCGGGAGAGTGGCGAGGGGGCTAAATCTAATAAAAAAACATATTGACAAAAGCCTATATTATGTGTATAATATAACCGAAAAAGGTTATAGGCATATTTGATCATATTCGAGGTGACCGATATGAAGAAAGTGATACGGAAAACCAAATTTGTTTTATTTTAGCACAGGTATTCCTTGGGGGATATTTGTGCTTTTTTCTACTTAATGAACCTTGTATATATTTATGGTAATATTTTAGGGGATTTTTTATATTTGCTATATGGGGGTATCATATATGGTTAATTGCTTTTCTATTTCTTTAGTTTTAATCTACATTTTGATCTCTTTTCTTATGCTTTTGGCAAGAAAAGAACGAAGCACGAAAAAGAATATTGTATTTTTATCACCGATCTTCTTAATAGTTGGAATTTTGGGTGTTGTCGGATTCTCTGTCTTTGAAATCGGGTCAATTATAGGCAAAGATGTTGTTGCCGCTGCGGGATTTATGGCTTTTATTTTGATGTCGTTATCGCTTATCGTTGCGTATTTTAATTGTAGGCTATACTTTTTCGACACATATGTTATAAAACAAAACTTTTTGAGGTTCAAAAAAAAGATTGATTACGACGATTTTTTAACCATAAAAAAAGAAAATGGAACGGTCATTTTCAGAACCAAGAAAACAAAGATAAAAATATCGAGTCAGATGGTGGGAAAAAGAGAGTTTTTCACAGCATTAAAGCCATATAAGAACAATATTCAAGATCTCAACAACGTTCCGTTTGGGAAAGTACCGCGTGTTTTAAAATACAAGGATGCTGTATATAATTATGGTGAATTTGTTTTTGGTATTGTTATTTTTGTCCTTTTTGAGATAGTCTCTTTGGTAATCGCTTTTCTGAATATATTTAAATTTAACAATTATGGAATAGCGGGTCTTTTTGCAGGATTGTTTCTATTGGTGTGTTTAGCACATATTGCAACTGTGGAATCGGCAAAAAGGCACCACAGCTCGAGCTTTTGGGCGTTTGTTGCTAAATATACGTACAAAAAAGGCTATTTAAAAAATCCATACAATCGCAAAAAGGAAAACCCTTGGTCAATGAATTGATACATTATGGGCTAACGTCACTTATTTATAGGGAGGAATAAAGTTAATGAACAAATATATTAAATTAATCTCTTTTGTGTTGTTATTTGTAATAATTCTTTCTACTTCTTCTTGCTTTTTTGATGTTTACAGAGGTCCATATATTTTTTGGAGGCAAGAGAGAAGCAATATTGAGAAGATAGAGGTTTATACATATAAATTTCTCACAAGTGAAAGAACGTTAATTGCAGAATTACCCAAGGAAGCTACCGATGAGATTATAGACGAGATATCTACATTTCAATGTTGTGAAACTTTTGGTGACTTCCCACGTGAATACACTAAAATTATGCTTTGTATCACTTATTCAAATGGAGAAATTGAACTTCTCAGCTTAATTAATATTGGATATATCACGCCCAAGGGAGAGCAATATATTACAAATTATATTTGGGATCTCAGCGCCGAACAGTCGCTTTATAACTTAATATGTAGATATGTTGACCCTGAGATTATCGGTGACTTTGGAACAGCATATGGTTATTATTACGGTGAATCGAGTATAGATTGATTATACAATGTATAATAATTGTGACATGTGATTCCCAGACTCCGCTTTTCGCGGAGTCTTTTTTCTTTTGGGTGTTAAAACTGGTTGTCTGCCCTGTCGTGCCCTCATCTGTATTACGTGGTCGGCTCGGCAGGGTGGGTTATTCGGGTGGCAGAGGGGGTGTGATATGGAGATGTGCGGTTTACATAATACTGGAGCGAGTAGGGGGTGGGGTGTATGAGGAGATAGTGAGTTGCGGGGTTGGTGCGGGTTGTGGGGTGTGAGTTGGAAATCATAATGCTCTGCCCTGTCGTGCCCTCATCTGTATTGCGTGGTCAGCTCGGCAGGGTGGGTTATTCGGGTGGCAGAGGGGGATAAGAGGGAGAGTGGAGGAGGGTTCGTGATATGGGGATATGCGGTTTACATAATACTGGAGGCGAGTAGGGTGCGGGGTAAAAAAGGTGTGGTGGAGAA
>JAFSBZ010000014.1 GCA_017437005.1 Clostridia bacterium
TGTGCTCCGGAATAACCTTGCTCTTGTTCTAAAGGCGTGATTTTCTCAACATACCGTCCCTCGAGCTTTCCCACAACGCTAATTATATCATGGTTTCATTTTGTTGTGTGTGATGGTATATCATGCGGTGTTCTGTTGTGTCATGGATTGAAGTTTCTTTCAAACTGTACATCGGTATCGCCGTCCCCCTTCTAAAAAAAGCAAAAAGCGACCTGTAAAATACAGATCGCCTCTAAAACTTAAACTATATAAAATTTAACAGACCGTGATCTGTCACACATAATTACTATAAGTTTAATATAACATATTAGGAAGGTTTTGTCAATTAATTCCCTACAGTTTGATGAAAACCATAGCTTTCGGCAGTAAGCGGTGCAAAGCGAAAGCCCATAGCAGACAACCCCTCAATTATTGTGGGTAGTGCCTCAACCGTTGTGGTTTTTTTCTCGGTGTCGTGCATTAGCACACAAATACTGTTTTTACCGCGTGCCCGACTTAAAACGTTAGTGGCTATTGTCTCGGCAGGCACAACCGAAGCGTCAGCATCACCCGACACTACGTTCCAGTCAAAATAAGAATATCCAAGGCTTGTCATTCTATCCGTTAAATCGGTCATTATCCCTTTGCGATATTGTGCGCTTATTTTATTACTGCTGCCACCGGGAAAACGCATAATATTTGTACGAATACCCGTTTTTTCATAAACGATATCCGATATATGCTTGATATCACTTAAATAGTTGTTAACGTTTTTATAAATAACGTCATATTTATGCGTTGCAGAATGAAGCCCTATAGCGTGACCTCGGTTTACAATTTGCGGTATGTATTCAGTTCGGGCTGTACCCACAACAAAAAATGTTGCCTTAATGCCATAGGTATCAAGTATATCAAGTATTTTGAGTGTATTATTTGATGGACCATCGTCAAACGTAAGATAGCAGATACCACCCTCGGCGGTATCTGCCTGATTTACAAGATTTAGCCTGATTGAGTCTTGCAACTCATTACGCTTTGCCATTAGCTGTTCAATTTCTGCTTTTAAACTACTGTTTTCACCCTCAAGACGAGCCTTTTCGTCAAGCGCTGCTTGCAATTGTGACCTTAACTCTGCTTTTTCCTGTTCGCTTAAAATTACGTCAGAATCATAATTTTCGATTTTTTGGTTTAATTCATCAATCTTTTTTTGCGCCTCATTAAGCTTGCTGTTGTTATCAGAAAGAGCTGACGATACTGCAACATAATCGTTGTGCTTTTCGTAAGAAAAATACGAAACACCAGAAAGCGCCGCCACCAGCAAAAATATTATAAATAAAAACAGTATATTTGTTTTTTGCTTAAAAAAATTCATTGCTATATCCCCTTGTATGATAAGGTAAGTATATCACACAAGAAGTTAAAAGTCCACAGCCTTATACTAATTTTTTGTTTAATTTTTTTGCATTTCCCTTTACGCACAAATAAACAATTCCCCATATAGCAAGGTAGCCAACCACAAAAATAGCAGTAAATATCAATACTACCGAAAATTCAAATGGTATCCAACTATTTATAAGATAACATACAACATATGCGATATACAAGGATACCAACTGACAAAGCAGCCCCTTCATAGTGCTCCAATGCTCTATCTGGTTAAACACACTACTTCCCGCATGGACAAAAGCTAATAAATAGGTAGATACAACCGCTGTAAAAATTTGTGCTCCTTCAAATGAAAAATTCTTTATCGTGTACGATAAAATCAAATATATTATCGCCATAATAATTGGTCCAAAACCGCCAAACATAAGTCCACGGTGCAAAAACTCCTTAACATATTTATTCATTATATTCCTATCCTTTCCTTAACATTCTTTATATTTCTTCGTGAAACATAATCAATATATCCGTTTTTAAAAATCACATTAAGCGTACCGCCTATACTTGCCTCAAATTTTTTAATTTTATTTATATTTGCAATACTTGATTGATTTATTTTTATAAAATTTTTATCAAGCATTTCTTCAACATTATAAAGTCTTGATTTAATTAAATACCTCTCATTTTCACAAATTGCATAAAGCCTTCCGCCCTGTAGCGCAAAGCAATATACATCGCAAATATCAAGCTTTATAATATCCCCTCGCAAATACCCTACAAGCTGCTTTTTATTGTTTTGACACATACGCTCAATCTCGTTAATCAATTCATTTCTTTGATGCGCATAAATTAAAATTTCTTCTTCACGGGTTTTATCTAGAATTACCCTGCATTTCATATGGTATTCCTCCTTTCAAGTGTATGTTATCACTTAAAATTCAACTTTACAACAAATTTTAATTATTCGGTAAAAAAATAAAACTATTCGGTAAAATACCCTTTTATTATGTCGAAAAAGGTGTTATAATATAAACATAATTATACTACAAAGGAATTGTGTTATGAATTTAGTTAAAATTTTACACTGCGCTGATATTCACATTGGCGCCGCCGAAAGCTCATTAGGCGCTCTTGCCGAAAGCCGCCGCACCGAAACCCTTATTACTTTTGAAAAAATTATTAATCTTGCAAAAGAAAATTGTGTTGATATATTACTTATCGCCGGTGATTTATTTAATTCAAACAATATTGAAAAATCATTTACCAACAGAGTTTTTGAGTGCTTTAACTCTATTCCTGATATTAAAATCGTATATTCTGCCGGTAATCACGACCCACTAAATGCCGACTCACCATTTAAGAAGGAACAGTTACCCAAAAACCTTTTTGTACTCGATACAAAAGATTGTTTTGTTGAATTTTCCGAGCTTAACACCCGTGTTTACGGCAAATCATTTAAAGAGGTTTATATGCAGGGTGCTCACCGTTTTTCACTGAATGCCGATAATAATTATATAAATCTTATGTGTATCCACGGCGAAATACGCAGTGATTTGGGCTCTGACTACAACTCAATAACCGGTGATTTTATAAAATCCTCTAATATGGACTATATTGCGCTTGGTCATGTACACAAGCGTAGTGAGGTTGGTAAAATCGGCAACACGTACGTTTCTTACCCTGGTTGTCCTGAAGGTCAGGGATTTGATGAGCTTGGTGAAAAAGGCGTATACATAGGCACCGTTTCAAAAGAAAGCTGCGATTTACAGTTTGTTTCCGTTGCAAAAAGAATGCATCTTGCCGAAAGCATCGATATAAGCGGACTTTCTTCATCAAATGAAATTGCCGAGCATATACTCAACGCACTAAAAGAAAAATACCCCGATAGCTATGCTGATAATCTGTATAAAATTATACTTACAGGCGCAATTAACGACGACGTAAATTTATCACTGCCCGAAATTTCAACCAGACTTAACGATTCGGTTTATTTTGCTAAACTGCGTGACAAAACCGAATTTAAGCTTGATTTTGAAGCCTTGGCGCAAGAAAACACACTAAAAGGTATATTTGTTAAAAATATGCTATCCAAGATAAGCGACGCTGACGAAGAACAAAAACAGCTTTTAACACACGCGCTTAACATTGGCATTAAAGCATTTAGCGGAGAGGTAAATTATGATGAAACTTAATAAAATTTATATTTCCGCTTTTGGCGGACTAAAGAATTTTACGTTAGAGCTTCACGACGGATTAAACGTTATTTACGGCAATAACGAAGACGGTAAAAGCACCGTTGCCGCCTTTATAAAAGCAATGTTTTACGGTACGGGCCGTAACAGTAAAAATCTTGCCGACAGCATTAGGCTTAAATACACCCCTTGGGATAACAGCGCTATGGGTGGCAGAATATTTTTTGAACACGACTCTAAAAAATACTGTCTTGAGCGCGAATTTCGTAAATCCGACTCTACCGACCGTGTAACGCTTACAAATCTTGATAGCGGTAAAGAGGTAGACGTAGGTGACAACATAGGTCAACAATTTTTTGGTATGTCTGCCGCCGCATTTGAACGTAGTTTATTTATTGGTAACGGCGATTTTATAAAAGATGATGCCGCCGCAGGCGAAATTAACGGAAAATTATCTAACATAGCGCTTACAGGTAGTGAAGATATTTCGTTTAAAAAGGTCGAAAAAAATATTTTAGACACCCGCAACAAAATTATATCTAAAAACGGCAAAAGCGGTTCGTATAACGAGGATTTACAGGCTCTTGAATCGCTTGGTCAAAGACTTGAAAAATCGCAAAACGATGCCAGATTAAAGGCTCAGCTTAACGATAAGGCGCAGCAAAAGCTCGCCGAGCTTGAGCAAACTACCAAAGAGTACCAAAAGCTCAAAACAATCGTTAGCCGTGAGCAAGACATAAAAAATCGAGAAAAGCTTGCCGATTTTTTAGAAACAAAGCGCTCCCTTGACGATCTTAATCGTTCACTTACCCTACCCGATGGCACGCAAATAAACGAAAATTTTACAAGCAAAATTGAATTTACTCTTGGTAAATATAATACCGCTTTTGAGCGTTGCAATCAAATTAATCAAGACATTACTCGAATTAACGATACTATCTCGCTCCAAAATATTTCTCCCGAAACCACCAAGCAACAAATTGATGAGCTTACAAAGGAAGCGGAGCTGTTTTCTCAAGAAAAGAAAATCTTTGAAATTAAAGAAGAAGACATTGCATCAAGGTTGGATGCATTAAATCAGCAAGCACAAGAAATGCAAAATAAAAAAGCGGCATTTAACCCACTACTACTGATTATATCAATTGTTTTGGCGGCGTGCGGTGGCGCAACAGCATTTTTTATATCTCCAATAATAGCAGCCGTTGTAATAGGTATTGCGGCAGTTTTACTTGCGCTTTCGTTTATTATCAGACCTGTAGATAAATCAAAAATAGCCGCTTTACAAGGTGCGCTTGCGCATTTGAACAATCAGCTTGCCGAAACCAAGGCAGCCAAAAACTTAATGCAAGAACGCGTAAACGATATAACCGCTCGTATAAACACTTTAAATTCAGTACTTCAAACCGACAGTTCTATAAAACAACAACGTCTTGACGATCTTGCGCAAAAAAAGGACGCCTTACAAGCAGAGCAAGAAAAGGCAGGCGTTGCCAAAGACGAGGTTATGTCATTGTTGTCTGCGTTTGGCGATATCGACAGTATTGAAAGTGCGCAAGAAAAGCTTACCGAATTAAAGCAAAAAACCGAGCAACAAAAGGAAATAAAGTTACGTCTTAAAACCGCAAGTCAATATTTAGGTAATATTGATTATGATGAGGCTCAACAAAAACTTGATGCCCTCTCAAAAGAAACTGACGAAAACATCGACTTTGATTCTGTAAAAGCAAAATTTGAAGCAACAGGTGATAAAATCTCTACCCTTAAAGACGAAATCACCGCCATTGTAACCGAGATTAAAACTTCATTTAGGCACACCGAAAATCCCGAGGAATTAAAACGCGAAATTAAAACACTACAAGAAAAAGTCAACTCTAAAAAAGCCTTTTGCGATGCCGCTGACATTGCACGAAGCGTGCTCGAAGAAAGCTTTTACGAGCTTCGCCGTGGATATGGCAGCGAACTTGAAAAGGCAACCCACGATATATTTGCCCGTCTTACCAACGGTAAATATAAAAGTGTAAACATAACCGACACACTTGATTTATCAGTAGAAAAGGCCGATGTTTTCGGCACTCGCGAGCTTGAGTATTTAAGCCTTGGCACAACACATCAGGCATATCTGAGTTTGCGACTTGCAATTACCACACTTATAAGCGACGGTTCTACGCTTCCAATTTTTCTTGATGACTCGCTTTCACAGTATGATGACACCCGTGCTGAAAGAGCAATTGCATTTTTAAAAGAATTTTGCGCAGACGGTCAGGGCGTGCTTTTTACCTGCCATAACTCTATTTGTGATATAGCGCAAAATCAAGACATAAAAATCCAAAAACCGTATAATTAAATGTTTACGTCCCCTTTTTTAAGGGGGCGTAAATTTTATAAAATTTATACTTGATTTTATCAACCTTATGTTGTATAATAACCTTCGCACCAATAAATTTGCCGGTGTGATGGAATTGGCAGACGTAGTGGACTCAAAATCCACCGGTAGCGATACCGTGCCGGTTCGAGTCCGGCCACCGGCACCAAAGCCCCAAGTACGACAAGTGCTTGGGGCTTACTTTTTACCTCATCACTATTCACTTTTCACTATTAACAAGACTCCTTGGGCTTAAAAGCCCAAGGAGTTTTTCTTGTATTATAGCTTATTTACTAAGCTTTTTAAGTTTTTTGCCTGTTGCAAAGATTATAGCTCCGCTAACAAACACAACTGCCAACCATCCTGTAAGATTTACGCTATCACCTGTTTTAGGTGCTTCAGGTTCTTTTTCAGTATCGGGTGTAGGCTCTGGTTTTGGTTCGGGAGTAGGTTCGGTGTATTTATTGTTAAATACTATTTCCTCTACCTGCTCGGTTGCATTTTTGTACAGATACTCTACACTGTATGTTCCGTCAAGATTATCAGTTACGTTAACAGTTACCGTGTAAATAGTTTCGTCGTAAGTAATATCTTTGTCTTCACCACGGGCCTCTTTAACGGTAAGTACATATTCACCTGCAGCATCAATTGCTACGTTTTGGAATGTTATGTTACCGTTTGCATCGTTTTTAACGCTTTCTAAAAGTTTATCGTTAAGCCAAAGTTCAAACTCAAACTCGCCGTCACTAAGCTCGCGACCGTCAAGTATCTTTTTAGCGGTTATTACGATGTCAGTTTGTTTTGCCTTGTAGTTGTTTTCAAATACTATTACTTCTGCAGTAGAACCTGTTACAGTTGTATCGTCAACCTTAACCTCGGCTACAAGATTTCCCTTGCCGTTGTCGGTTACTATAATAACAACCTTGTACTCGGTGGTATCAACAGTAACGCCGTTGGCGTCAATCTCGTTCTCGTATACAACATATTCATATTCGCCAACCTTGTCAAAGATAAGAGTGTCAAATACTACCTTGCCGTCTGAACCATTGGTTGCATTATCTTGTACAACTGTGCCGTTAGCATCTTTAAGCGCAAACTTAAATTCTGCTTCAAAAAGCTCACGGCCGATTATGGTCTTTGTAGCTTCAAGTGTTACCTCTGCATTTTTGGCATTGTAAGCATTTTTAAATACTATTGCTTCTGCGGTTGAGCCGTCAACATCGTTGTTGCCTACGTACACCTTTGCATTAAGAGTGCCCTTGTTGTCATCGGTTACTACGATTGTTACATCGTATTTCGTGGTATCAACTGTAATGCCGTTTTCGTTAATCTCATCCTCGTATACAACGTACTTGTAAGTACCTGTGGTATCAAAGATAATTTGTGCAAAGGCTATTTTACCGCTACCGTCAGCCTGTAGGCTAAGCGCTACGTCATCTTGCAATACTTTGTCGTTATCAACGTCATAAAGGTCAAATTTGAATTCTCCGTCAATAAGCTCACGACCTGTGAGTGTTTTAGTAGCTTCAAGTGTTACGCTTGCGCTTTGGGGTTTGTAGGTATTGGCAAATGAACCAACATTAATTGCATCATCGGCAACGTCAATGCTGTTTACGGTTGCTACTAACTGACCGTTATTGTTGTCGGTTACTACGATTGTTACGTTGTGCTGAGTTTTGTCAACAGTAATACCGTTGCCATCAACCTCGTTTTCGTATACAACGTATTCGTATGTGCCTACTTTATCAAAAGTAAGGGTGTTAAACTTAACTATACCGTTTGCATTGTTGGTTGCATCGTCCTGAACTACTGTACCGTCTTTTTTAGCAAGAGCAAACTTAAACTCTTTGTTCTTAAGCGCTACATCACGACCTGTAAGTGTTTTGGTGGCTTCGAGTACCACATCCACGCTTGCTGCCTTGTAAGTGTTGTTGAATGCACCAATATTTACGGCTGTTCCATCAGATACAGTATCATTAACAGTAGCAACAAGACTGCCGTTTTGGTTATCGGTTACATTAACAATAACCTTGCGCTCGGTTTTGTCAACCGTGATACCGTTAGCATTTTTCTCGTTTTCGTAAACAATGTAATTATAAACGCCTACCTTGTCAAATGTAAGGGTATTAAACGTTACTTTGCCTTCGGCATTGTTTGTTGCGTCATCCTGAACAATTATATCGTTGTCGATATCTTTAAGCGCAAACTTAAATTCTTTATCCTTAAGCGCTATGTCACGACCTGTGAGTGTTTTGGTGGCTTCGAGCACTACATCTACGCTTGCTGCGCGATATGTGTTTTCAAACACTATAGCATTGGCAGTAGAACCAGAAACCTCAACACCGTTTACTTTTATGCTTGCTACAAGGAAGCCTAACTTATTATCGGTTACTGTTACGGTAATTTCGTATACCGCTTTGTCAACCGTAACACCGTTTTCATCAGTTTCATCCTCGTATACTGTGTAGTTGTAAACACCGGCTTTGTCGAACACAAGCTCTTCAAATGTGATTATGCCCGAGCCGTTTTCTTGCAATGCAAGTTTTACATCATCCTGTGCAATGGCATCGTTATCAATGTTAAACAAATCAAACTTAAATTCGCCGTCGCGAAGGTCACGTCCTGTTATAGTTTTTGTTGCTTCAAGTGTTACCTTTGCGCTTGCCGTATGATACTTATTGTCAAAAACAATAGCATCTGCGGTAGAACCTATTACAGCTATGCCGTTTACCTTTACTTCAGCTATAAGGCTACCTTCGTTATTATCGGTTACTGTAACTGTAACAGAATATCGGTCAAGGTCAACTGTAATACCGTTGCCGTCTGTCTCGTCTTCGTAAACAAGATAATTATAAACACCGGTTTTGTCAAAGGTAAGCTTTTCAAAGGTTATTTTGCCTTTACCGTTAGGCTGAAGAACAAGCTTTACATCGTCTTGCGCAATAACTCCGTTATCGGCATCATACAAATCAAACTTAAACTCGCCGTCAATCAGGTCACGACCTGAAAGTGTCTTGGTAGCATCAAGCACTACGTCAACGCTTGCTGCAGTATAGGTGTTTGCAAATGTACCAACGTTTACAGCAGCATCAGCAGCAACACCGTTTACAGTTGCCACTAACTGACCGTTACCGTTATCGGTTACAACAATTGTTACGTTGTGCTGAGTTTTGTCAACAGTAATACCGTTGCCGTTAACCTCATTTTCGTATACAACGTATTCGTATGTACCTGCTTTATCAAATGTAATAGCGTTAAACTTAACTATACCATCTGCATCGTTGGTTGCATCATCTTGTACCACTACATCGTTGTCAACGTCTTTAATTGCAAACTTAAATTCTTTATCTTTAAGCGCAATATCGCGTCCGGTAAGGGTTTTGGTAGCTTCGAGTACTACGTCTACGCTTGCTGCAGTATAGGCGTTTGCAAATGTACCAACGTTTACAGCAACATCAGCGGCAACACCGTTTACAGTTGCCACTAACTGACCGCTACCGTTATCGGTTACAACAATTGTTACGTTGTGCTGAGTTTTGTCAACAGTAATACCGTTGCCGTTAACCTCATTTTCGTATACAACGTATTCGTATGTACCTGCTTTATCAAATGTAATAGCGTTAAACTTAACTCTACCATCTGCATCGTTGGTTGCATCGTCTTGTACCACTACATCGTTGTCAACATCTTTAATTGCAAACTTAAACTCTTTATCCTTAAGCTCTGTACCGCGACCGGTAAGAGTTTTTGTGGCTTCAAGTGTTACATCTACGCTTGCAGCTTTGTATGTGTTATTAAACACGATAGCATCTGCAGTAGAACCGGTTATAGTTTTGTTATCAACTATTACTTCGGTAGAAAGAACGCCACTGCCTGAATCATCTACAACAATTCTCACATTATAATGTTTAGGGTCAACCTTAACACCGTTATGGTCAACTTCGTTTTCAAATATAATGTAATCATAAGTGCCAACAGCATCAAACTTTAATGCGTTAAATACTATTTTGCCATTTGCGTCATTAGTTGCATTATACTGAAGCACCTTACCACCTTTTTCCATAATCGCAAACTCAAACTCATTATCTTGGAGTGCAGTTTCGCGACCTGTAAGAGTCTTGGTGGCTTCGAGTGTTACTTCTGTGCTTTGTGGTGTATAGGTGTTGTTAAACTCGCCAACGTTTATCGGTGTACCGTCAAATTCAGTACCATTAACGGTGGCTATTAGGTTACCCTTACCATCGTGATCAACTACTATTGTTACATTATACTCGGTGGTATCAACAGTAACACCGTTAGCATTTTCTTCATCTTCGTATACCTTATAGTTGTATGTACCAACCTCGGTAAATGTAGGAAGCTTAAATGTAACTATACCTGCGGCATCGTTCGTTACATCATTAACTACTACAGAACCTGTGCCAAGGCTTGAAACATCAAATTTAAATTCGCCGTTTTCAAGGCCCTTACCTGTAAGGTTTTTGGTAGCCTCGATTATAACATCAATGCTTTGTGTGTTATAAACGTTTGTTATGTCAACAACCGATACACCGTTATTGGTGTTGGCAATATTGGTTGTCGCGCTGATTGTACCGTCCAGATTATCCTTAACCGTTACAGTAAAGGGAATATCCTTGGCATAGGTTATGCCGCCAAGACCTGTGTTGTTTTCCTTGATTACGTAATTGTATACCTTATCATTTTGATAATCAACACCGTTCGCATCATAGGTAAACGCAAACTGTGTTTTACCTTCAGCATCAGTACTGTGCGTTGCGGTAATTCTATTACCGGCATCATCAAATATCGCAAATTCAAAACCTTCAGGACTGTATTCAATATTGTCTGGCGTGTCAACTGTCTTATTAATTTGCAAAGTTACCTCAGCAACACCGCCCGCCTTGTAAATATTTACAAAAGGCTCTACATCTACTGTAAATGCGCCGCCGTTTTTAGAAACGGTAACCGCATTTGATGCCTCAACGTCAGCAATTTCAAGCTTGCCGTCAGTATCGGTATCTGCAACGACAACCGTGAAAATACGGTAGTGTGAATCATATTTAATACCCTTTACTTCATTTGGTACAAGCTCTCGCACCATATAATGATACTCGCCCACATCGGCAAATACTTCAGCCTTTATAGCGTTTGTTAGTACCGAACCAAAATCTCCAGCTTGTGTAACCTCTTCACGTGTAATTTCCACATACTTTGCATTATGCTTGTCATAGCGATAAAGCGCAAACGTAAATCTATCATTATTCCAAGGTCTGCCATTCAATACCTTTGAAGAATTAATAGTTATATCCGCAGAAACCGCGTCAGGATTATATGTATTCGTAAACACGTATTCAACATTTGTTGTTGTAGATACGGTTGTGCTTGCTGATATTTGGGTATTGGTAAGAGCAAATCCGCTTGGCATATCGCTTTGCTCAGTAACATCAACTGTCCAACCGTCTTTTATCTTAATAACTATCGACTGATTGCCCTTAAGTTCAATTCCCTCGATTTTATTATTTTGAACATTAAGATCAAACTTATCGTTAGGTGCCGTCGAATAATAAGCTTCTACTGTGGTGTCTGAGTATGATGCGCCATCAGCACTTAATACCGCATCAAACTTAAATACGTGGTCATTTATGCTATCAGGCGCTGTAGCAAACGGATGCTCAATATGCTTGGTAATTACAAGATTTCCACTTTGTCTGATAGCATTCACAAAAGAAACAAGACTCAAATGATTATTTCGTATTGTGCCAGAAGTACCACTGCTTTGTGAAACCTCATAATTCGCGCCCGAGGGTATTTCTTCTTCGACTGTATAAGATGTGCCGTCAGGTATACCTACTATAAGAACAGTCTCACCGGGAATCAAAGTTACCTTACCTTTACCATTAGCGTCAAGTGTAACTGTTTCGCCTTTGTCGGTGAACATACCGTCAGCGCCTTTACGTATAACGCTATAGCGTGTAGCCTCGTCTCCTATATCAACGTTGAAGGTATATTCATCTGTATTACCTTCAAGTGAAGCATCAACCGTTTTAGTAATACTGATACCTGTAGCCGGTGTTACAGTGAGCTTACCGTTATTACCAAGAACAGCATCAGCATAATAGTGTGTACCCTCAATACGTTCAACTGTTGGAAAGTATGAATAATCAAGTGTTCCCGTTACGTTAGCGCCTTCAGCCTTTGGAGTTTCAATCTCATCGTATACACGATGTATCGTCTCTTTTATAATATTCCAACCGACATTGGTTTCGCTCTTTTCAACACGAGCAATTGCATTATCCGAAATTCTTTCATACTTTGTTTCTTTTGTAGCTTCGCTACCATTTCCCGTAAGTTTAAAAATATGAATCGGGCGATAATACTCGTTGCCGTCATCAGCGGTAGGCATCGTATCGGACGAATACTTAACATATGTATCTCCCTGTTTTACGTATACAGGTGTAAGTTCGTTATAGTAATAGCGCTCATTTTCATAGCTCGGCTCAAAATACGCAACTGTGTTGATTGCCTTGGTTGGCTCAACATATCCAAGGTTGTTTTTGTCAAACTGTTCAACACTCCAATCGTTTGTATAAAATACGTATTTGCCGTCAGCAGTGCGGTGGTTGTTTCCTAAAGCCGCCTCAATATTATACTCATTTATGTCATCACGAAGACCAACCTCAAACAAAAGTCTGATAGGTTCCGCATCCTTAATATTCATTGTAATATTACGCGCATCGTCATAGCTTGTACCTTCAAGCTCGACCTCATAGGTAACCATAGGGATAAGAGAAGCGGGAATACGGAATATAAGCTGCGCGTGACCCGGCATAACAACATCGTTATCGCTCAGGTCAAATCTTTCCTTAGGAACAATCGCAGTATGAACCTGAATTGATACATACATAAGATCACTCGCAACGTGTTCGCCCGGAACTTCACCCAACATACCGTAAGACTTGTTTACAAATTTTGCATTATCCGGAACATCCTTGTATGTGTGCTTATCGCTCCAAAATCCAAGATAATTACCGCTTTCATCGGCATACCAACCAATATAATTTGAGAAGCTAACATCAGAGCCTGACTTGCTGTAGCTTAGCTGACCGTGAGTATATGCCTGTGTAATAAGTTCTTGTGCAGCCTGCGTGCTTGAAATGCCAAGGCGCTCTTTTACAGCCAAAACCAAATTATATCCAAGCTCGTTAGGATTTTCAACTGTACCAAGCTCACCGCCATCTGAACGGAAATTTTCACAAAGCTTTTCACCTGTAAAAAGCTTATCACCTATCATTATACCCTCAATTTCTTGAACCTTCATATAGTCATCTATATCGTCAATAAATTCGATATAGCCTTCCATATTAGCGTCATTGTTCTCAACCAAGGTAGGACGGTAGAGCGATTGAAGTATAATTTCGTTAACAATCCGACTAAAGGCATCCTCAAGCGCATCGTTAGAATCAGCAGAATAGTAGCCGTCATTATAAACTATATCGTCAACCATACCGCTTTTGGTTATATTAACATCACTGTAATAACCATCTTCTATGCTTACAACCGAACCAACACTTGCCGCTTTATAGGTATTCCAATATGCAGTAAGTGCATTTGTAGAATTTTGCGGGTCCAGTACGGCTCTTGCCGTAGCATCGCTACCAATCCTAAATCCTAATGTATAGAATAGTGCTTCACTATCGTTATAAAGATTTGTTATATCCTTCTTTACCGCAGCAGCAGTGATCTGTGTTAAGAAAGAAAACTGATTTGTCGAAGCGCCGCCTGTACCCCAAAATCCTCCCGCTCCTATTGTTGAATCACCGGGATTGGAATAATTCTCGGTACCGCGTGTAGGAGCGCCGTCTGTCATAAGAACAACAACCGGTTTGCGCTGTGTGCCTGCCTGAAAACCGTCACTATCTATTACGGTATCGTTTGCATCGCTTTTTTCTTTAAACATATCAGCCGCAAGACCAAGTCCACCCTGAATATAAGTACCCGACTGTACATTTTGTGTTTTTGTTGGCACATTATTGCCGTTTCCGTCTTTTACACCACTTGAAATCGTAATTTGATTTCTTGATGAATTTGTTTCAAGAAATTTTAGTGTGTCACTACCGGCCGAAACAGTATTTTCGGTTGTGTAGCGGTCGATCGGTAAAAACGTAGTAGTATCAGCCCAGTACAATACAACACCTATGCGGTTATTATTGTTTATGGCAAGCAACTCGGTCATAGCCGAATTTGCTGCATCTACCAACTCCGCTATCGCATCATTGTTGTGAGACTGATTTCCGGGTCCCATTGAACTCGATGCATCAAGCACCAATACGGTATCGGTTGGAATATGAGAATAACCTACAATCGATTTGTTTGATGCAATAGCCGAAAGCGCTACCAAAAAACTATCATCAGTAACGGTAGGTTTTATTGGTTTATTGTATGCATCAGTAAGATTTTGAAATACATCGTGTGTATTATCCGTAAAAACCGACTTATCTGTCCACACACCACCAGCATTTTCGGTAGAATTAGTCTGTGAACCCAATAGGTGCTTCCAACCATCAAGAGTAGATGCATCTGCAACTTTACTAAAATGTGGGTTTGTTGCCGCATCTACAAAACTAAGTCCTGAAAAAGTAGAAGCAACAATTATCAGTGATAAAATTACTGATAAAATTTTGTTTAATTTCATCTTTGTGTTTTTCATATTATTTTTCTTCCTTTCTTAACTTATCGTTATCGCAAACACCAATTAAATCTCCCGGATGTTCACATTTGTAATATTGACACGAGCCGCAATCACCATAAGCCTTATCAGCAAACGGGCAATCCTCTTTTGTAGCGTTTACCCACCGTCTTCCACAGGGGGTTACTCGAGGACTTGTGTCAAAATCGGGGTAATCGCCAAAATATCGGTCTAACGGTTCGTTGTAAAAAAACAGTACGTCTACTGCATCACCGTATAGTACAAATTGACGATTCAGGGTTTTAGCCATATGCCCACTCCTCGTTTCAAAGTTATTTTATGAATAAATTATACTTGCATATCACAAATTTGTAACGAGTAATTTTTTTAGAAAACAAATGTATTTTTGATTGCAGTTTTTACTTCGCAAAGGTTCTTAATTTTTACATTAACTCCCATTTATATGGTAAATATTACTTTATTTTTACACAGTTTGTTCGTTTAAGCGAACAAACTGTGATTTTTGTTTTCGTCTAAACGAACACAAAAACGGGATTTTGTTCGTTTAGACGAATAAAATCCCGTTTTTTTATTTAAGCAGATAGTTTTCAAGTTCTTTTCTGCCGTTTATGTTAAGTTTTTCGTATATTACCTGTATATAGTTGGTAACTGTTCTTTCGGATATATGCATATGGGCTGCTATTTCTTTAGCGCGCCAATTTCGTGAATACAGCATAGCAATAGTAAATTCGGTTGGTGTAAGTTCGTTTGATACCTTGCTTTTGGTTTTTTGATTATATACTTGATACCAAGAAGTGTTGTATGTACGTGTCAAAGCAATTATCTTGTCATAATTTTCAACATCATGCTTCTTGATGTTGTTTTCAAGCAAGCCCTGCAAAATGCTGTAATGCTCAACAAAAGGCATATACATACAATATGGTATTGCGAGATCCCACGCTTTTTTTATATACTCTCCTGCTTTTTCAAGCTGTAAAAGGTTTATGCAATCAATAGCGCAAATTATATTGCAGTAAACCATAGGCATTGGATATTGCATTGTGGCGCCATTAATTGCTGCCTGAGCAATACCAAGTGAACGGCTGTAATCCTTGGCAAGATATGCCTTGTAAGCCGATAGATAAAGTGAAATAATACGCAAGCCTTCCGGTAAATATCTTATGTATTCTTCAATTTGAGGAACAGTTTCAAGGGGAGTATGTAACTGTGTTTTTAAAACAACACCCGCAAAAACTTTTAAAGCAGTATCTCCTATAACCGACTCATCACTCAGATCACTACTCTCAATCTCCATTTTTAAAAGTCCCGCTGCAAAATGCACCTTATGTAAATGACCGGTAATCATATTATCAAAAACACCAAACAATTCTGCTGACAAGCGGTATCTTAAATTTGATGAGTCCATATACAATTCAGCTATATCATTTGATTTTTCAAGTTCACCTGTAAAGTAATAATACTCCATAAGATGTAGATTGCGCTCATCGATGTCTGCAATTTTATTAATATTTTCTAACAAATCACCGGAAAAATACGGTAACTGAAACATAGGAAATGCTGCGCCGCTATTCTGCTTTGCTTGAAATGCATCTATATGCTTAATGCTGTCTACAACGGTTGCGCCAAACGGTATCATCCAATCGCGTCCAACCTTTTGCGCCCCCTCAAGTTTACCTTCTTTTGCCCACTTTTGAACCGCGCGCACTGTAACGCCCATTCTTTCGGCTGCCTGTGACGCTGTTTCAAATTTCATTTTCTTCACCGCCCTTATAATATTATTATAATACTTATTATTTAAAAAATAAAGTGTTTTTTAAACACTTGAAAAATACAGCTTAAATATGTATAATATATTATGTATTGTTATAATTTCTTTTCAAATACTACATTTGGAGGGAAATTATATGAACAACGACAAAAACGACAATAAAACTTCACAGCTTGATAACATTAATGAATTAGGTATAGTTGAGTCAAACAACGGGCAGCACAAAATATTTTGTCTTAATATTATAGGCGAGATAGAAGGACATAGCATTTTACCCGAAAGCAGCAAAACCACCAAGTACGAGCATATTATTCCTCAACTTGTGGCTGTAGAACAAGACAAGACCATAGAAGGTATGCTTATAATTCTCAACACTGTTGGAGGTGATGTTGAGGCAGGTCTTGCCCTTGCCGAGCTTATTTCGGGTATGAAAAAGCCTACCGTAAGCTTTGTTTTGGGCGGTGGTCATTCCATAGGTGTTCCGCTTGCTGTCTCGGCAAAACATTCTTTTATTGCTCCAAGCGCCACAATGACTATCCATCCGGTAAGAACAAGCGGACTGGTAATTGGCGTACCGCAAACTATGAATCACTTTGCTCGTATGCAAGACCGAATTACCGATTTTGTTGTTAAAAACTCTAACATATCGCAACAAAAATTCACCGAGCTTATGATGAACACGGGCGAATTGGTAACCGACGTAGGCACCACCCTTTCGGGAAGTAATGCAGTCCACTCTGGGTTGATTGATTCACTTGGTACATTAGGCGAGGTTTTAGAATACTTGTATAAAATGATAGAAAATAATTAACGGCGCATTTTAGCGCCATACATATAAAAATAAAATATGGGGTGTTACATATATGGCAACAAAAAAGAAAAAACGTATTACTTCACAAAAGAAAGTTGAAGCTGCAACAAAAGCAACAAGGCAGTTACATTCGGTTATATGGTTTACCATAGCAGTTTTTTTAATATTCGTGGTATTTATACCAGGAGAAAACGTGTGGACTTATATACATAATTTTATGTTCCAATTATTTGGATGGACCGCTTATGTTTATCCGTTTTTATTGGGTGCTGTAGCTGTTATTTTTGCTACAGACAGGTTATCGTCAAATATAAATGCAAAAATAATTGAATCCGTTGTACTTGTCGCGCTTGTGGGAGCGTTCATCACGGTATGTTTTACAAACAAAGAAGAATTTACTCGCGAAATGTTTGGCGCACATATTAAAAGCGACTGGCAGCTTGAACCTATACGAGGCGGTATTTTTGGTACGCTTATAGGTATGCTTATAGGTATGCTTTTCGGCAAAACAGGCACAATAATAACACTTATTTTGCTTATATTTGTATTTATAATGATAATCACAGGCACTCATCTTATAGCACTGTTTAAAGCCTTGGCAAAGCCCGCTCAGGTAGTATCAGAGCAAGCAAGCAACGCTTTTGCAGAACGTGCATTACGCGAATCTGAAACTAAAGAAAATGTTAAAAAAGAACCAAAAATTATTAAAGGCTTTAATGTTGATATAGACATTGACGAACCCGAAAAGCCGCGTAAAAAGAAAACTCTTTCTGATATTCAGCAAAGATTGGTTGCAAGCTATAACGATGAAGAAATACCTACCCCCACAGATAACGATTACCCGCCCGAAGAAGATGACGATGATGTTGATGTTGATGCTGCTATCGCCGCAGCGCGTGAAGAATCAAAAAGCAGTCAGCCTGAGCGTATAACAGTTGATTTTCAAAAAGAAACCGAAACAGTCGCAAACGAAATTTCCGAAACGGCTGACGACATGCCAATATACAAATTCCCGCCGCTTTCTTTGCTCAACAGTGTAAATAACAACACCAGCAAAGAAGTAGCCGCCGAAATCGAAAACACTTCAAAACTATTGGTAGAAACGCTACAAAACTTTGGTGTCGAAACCCGTATAGTCGATGTAAGCCGCGGACCTACTGTTACACGTTATGAATTGCAACCAAAGGCAGGTGTAAAAATCAGCAAAATTACAAGTCTTGCCGACGATATTGCGCTTAATCTTGCAACCGCAGGTGTTCGTATAGAAGCACCCATTCCTAATAAAGCTGCTGTTGGTATTGAGGTTCCTAACAAGGTAAGCGCCACCGTAAGCATACGTGAGGTAATTGAATCCACCTCATTCTCTGCTTCAAAAAGCAAAATTACGGTTTCAGTTGGTAAAGATATCGGCGGTAATGTTGTTACTACTGATATTGCAAAAATGCCTCACGGACTTATTGCAGGCGCCACCAACTCAGGTAAATCGGTTTGTATAAACTCCTTTATCATAAGCCTTTTGTACAAAGCCTCGCCCGAAGATTTAAAGCTTATAATGGTTGACCCAAAAATCATAGAGCTTAGTGGATATAACGGTATACCACACCTGTTAGTTCCCGTTATTACCGAGCCTCGTAAGGCGGCAGGCGCGCTTGGATGGGCGGTTAGCGAAATGGAAAACCGCTATAAAATGTTTGCCGACCGCGGTGTTAGAAATATTGATGGCTATAACAAGGTAGTTGCCGAATTGATTGACGAGCCCGAGGTTAAAAAAATGCCGCGCATTGTTATCATAATTGACGAACTTGCCGACCTGATGATGACAGCACCAAAAGAGGTTGAAGATTCTATCAACCGTATTGCTGCAAAGGCTCGCGCAGCAGGTATACATCTACTTATCGCAACACAACGTCCTTCGGTTAACGTTGTAACAGGTGTTATTAAAGCCAATGTTCCTACCCGTATTGCATTTGCAGTATCATCACATATAGACAGTGCTACAATTCTTGACTCTGCAGGAGCCGAAAAACTACTTGGACGCGGCGATATGCTGTTTAGCCCTATGGGCTCAAACAAGCCTATACGTGTTCAGGGTTGTTATGTAAGTGACGAAGAAATCGAGCGCGTAGTAGAATTTGTAAAAAGCGGCGGCGCCAATTATGATGATAACGTTATGTTTGAAATCGAGCGTCAGGCAGCTATTGAAAAACAACAGAAAACCGGTGTTGCCGAAGAAGGCGCTGATGCCGACGACCCAATGCTTGAAGAGGCAATCAGTGTAGTTGTGGAGCTTGGACAGGCTTCAACCTCGCTTTTACAAAGAAAATTACGACTTGGCTACGCACGCGCCGCGCGTATTATAGATATGATGGAAGAACGTGGAATTATAGGTGGTTACGAGGGCTCATCAAAGTCACGTCAAGTACTTATAACCCCGCAACAACTTATGGAAATGCGCGCAGGAAGCGAGGATTAATTTACAACTCACAATGCATAATGCATGATTAACCAAAATTAAGCACCTACTTTTAAAGAATAAAGTAGGTGCTTAATCTTTATCGTAGGGTCAAGCCTATGTACTCGACCGCTAAAATTATAGCCTCTGCTTTTGCTGTAAAGCAGAGGCTATATTATTTCAACCTTACATTGTGAATTATGCATTATGCATTTTATCAAATACCATCTGGTTTACGGCTCTGCGTACTGCAAGCATAGTATCGGCTTCAAGAATACATTTGTCAAAGCGTACCTCGCCAACGATATCTTCAATTGCCTTGACTACAGCTTCTTTGCCACAAAGTGTCTCGGCAAGCTGCATTACGCGCATATCCTCCATACCCTCGTAAAGCGCACGTAAGCGGGTTGATTCCCAAGCGGTACCATCAGGGGCAGGATAAACAGTATAAGCATCACCGCTTGCGACAAAGCTTTCAGCGTCAGAGGTTGCAAATGGGTCAAGCTTATCGTATGACCACTGGTTGTTATAAAAATTATAACCCCAGTGCAAAAAGCCCTGTATATCATACTTAAACATTTGAACACCAAGGCAACGCACACGAGCAAGCTCCATAGCAAAGTGACAGTTACTAACATTTGTACACTGTCCACCGCAATAGTATGTCCAAAGGTCTTTCACGCCGTTTTCAATAAACTCGTGAACAACCATCGTCTTTGGTACAGGATGTTTACTAAGGCCTAATTTACAAAATTCATAATGCGATATAGCATCAAGGGTTTCGTAATCCTCTACTAAATCATATATTGAATCTCTAACCTTTTTGTACTGTTCAAAATGCTCGGCAATTGGCTCGTCAGAAACATGGAACCAACATTTTTTATCCTCGCCACGCTCTTTCATATGAGCAATAAAGCCACTTAAGAAGGCACGTATAAAGGTGTTATACTCGGTAGAAAGTGGGTTTGTACCCCAACCAAAAATAGTCTTTTTCTCGCCGTTTACAGTAGCTACTACCTTTGGTGTGTTGTCGGCACCCCATTGTGAAAATACGGGTGAAATTTCATAGTATTTAACACCGATACGCTTATACATATCAAGCCAGCGATCAAGGTTTTCATAACCAAATGTGTAGTTATCGCCGTCCTTATAAACGTCAATAAGCTGCGTGGTAGTTCTTTCTCCACCACCATAGGTATCAAGCGCATAGGTAAGAATCGGTACCATAAGCATATTACGTCCGTTCTCTACGGCTACTCGCGCAAAGTTTTCACAAATTTCGAAATGACGGTCAGAAAACACCTCTACATTATAGTAGTCAGCAAGACAGTCGGCATAAAACCACTGTGTAAATTTAAGTGTTTGCTCCGGAATTTCTATGTCTTTAATATCGATTTTAAGCTCATGCTCGGCAACTACATCTTCCGTAGGTGTAAAGCCCTTGCTTGTAATGCCAACACGTAACAATTTAATCTTTAATACATGTTCACCCGTAATTTCGCCCTTAGGGTCAATATCAAACCAAAGCGCACGACTTTGCATAGGAAACAAACGTAACGTTCCACGATATTTAAGCGGACGTAAAAGGTCGGGATAAAGACCAGGCTCGTGCACCTTAGGCATTGGGGTGCAGTTTGTATATGTAGGTATTTCTGCAGGAATATTAACAATTTCACGAATTGTAACGTACGGTGCTAAATCGCCTTCTACAACAGGTTTTAAAGCTATTTGCCACTCATCTTCATATCGAGCCGCAAGCTGAAATGAATATTTTTGATTTTTGAAAATATTTTCTTGCTTTACTTCTGTAAATTTTGCAATATCTGAAGTTAAAAAACATTTTTCAAGTGATGACACTATTCTTGATTCAAATTTCATTGTTACTGCCTCCAAAAAGGTATATTTACACACTCAATCTATATTATAGAAAATACCGATTGAAAAGTCAATCGGTATTTTCCATATTTTCACATATTATCCAAGTATAATCATTTCAAAAAGTCCCACAGAAGGACGACCCTGACATACAACCTCGACTATGATACGGTTTTGTGCCTCAACGTTTTCACCTGCCGTTATAACGTAATCGTTATTGGCGGTAGGATAGTAATCGTTCCTTTGACTACCCTGTTCCATATGGAAAGACCTTGGGCCATCAACCCTAAAGCCCTCGGGAGTTATAAATCTAATAGATAGATTTTCGGGAATACCCCAGAAGCGACCAACAATTCTAATATTTACACCAATGCTCTCACCCAGCTTAATGCGTGGACATCTGTCATAAGAAATAACAGCATTACCATAACCTAAGTCAGCATCAAAAGAATACTCACTACGCTCGAAAAGGCGTTTTCCTTCAAGGCTTCCATCAAGTGGTGGTGTTTCGGTATCGGTAGGCTCGTCGGTTACGGTAACGCTATAGTTACGGATAGTAGATGCAGTAACCGGTACAAGCTTTAAAACTCGGTCGGTAAGGTCAGTTATAGTAAGTGGATATCTTGGATCACAGCCCATATTTATAGATACGGTAACAATTTTATCACCAATGTATTCCTGCCAATCCTCAGGAATACCGCCCTTGCCGTTTATAATACCAAGAATAGAGCCAACGGTTGCGGCTGTACAATCGGTGTCATCTCCGCAGTTAATGGCAGTAATCATTGATTTTTTGAAATCGCCCTTGCCATAAAGTATACCTAAAATAGCAAATGCAACGTTAGCGGGTGCTTGGAACCAACCAATATCCTCAGACTGCTTAACAAGGTCATTTCTTGTAGTCACCCAGTCAACACCATTATCATAGTTATCAAGTAATAACTTTATAGCCTTTGCCATGCGACAATCTTCAGGGATTTTTGTAAGACCGATATCAATAAGTTTTCTGATATCGCTTTCAACAAAAGCGGCGCTTTCGAGAGCAGCTACAAACACGGCAGCATATGTACCCTCGCCTATGCCGTGATCGATGCAAGCATCCTTAAATGCATATTTAATAGCGGCATCAGGATTACCGGGGTTAAGGCAAGCCCAAATTTCAGTACGAATCCAAGCGCCGTTTGAATTTTTCCAGTAGTCATTGTTTATAGCACCGCAAAGAGGTGGCTGAATACCGTATCTCATATTAGATTTTCCGATACCGTATTCTGCCCAATGAGGTACTATAAAGCTTATCCAATACTCTCCAAGGTCTAAAGCGGTCATATTAAACGGACCGTTTTCTTCAAGGTACCTAAGCCAAACAAGCTGCAAATCGAGGTCGTCATTAGGTAGCGGTTCCCCCTTTGGTGTGGTAAAACCAGGGATATCCAAAAGTTCTCTTTTGCCCTCAAAAGGTCCACCCATTGTGCCACCGATATTTTTACCTATCCAGCAGCCGTGGATTTTGTCACGAAGCTCTGCGCGATTAAAATTCATATTCATAGCAAATTTCTCCTTGTAATTTATTGCTGTTTTTAATATACTAATAACAGCATAAATTTGCAAGTCAATATCTATCAAAAATTTGACTCAATCGCTCAAAACTCAAGGTGGTGACAAAAGTGCAGTTTGATACAATATCACAATTACCAAGCTTTTACAGTCCTGTATACATTGGTAACACCGAGCGATTTGTTTGCTATAACGGCCAGACACCGCTTTCTACCAACGAGATAACCTCACTCCATTTTCATAAGTGTCTTGAAATAGGTGTATGTACTGCAGGTAGTGGCAACTGCATAATAGACAACCGCCTCTATAGATATAATAAAGGTGATATACAAATCGTTTTACCCTATCAACCGCATCTTGCTAACGGCGACTATGATAACCGTGGCAGATGGATTTGGTTTTCTTATGACCCATATAAACTAACATCTAACGACGATATAGGCAACCGCATTGCAAAAATAATTGAAAAGCAGGTAAACTTTAGCGGTGTTTTTTCTCCGCAAGAATACCCCGAACTTTCTGCAATCATAAGCAAGTGTATTGACGAAACACAAAACGGCAAAGGTCTTTCACAGCTTTATGCTCTTTTGCTTGTGCAACAGCTGATTCTTGAATTGTCGCGGATTGAATGTGATTTTAAAAACAACATTGCACCACGTCGCCGCAGTTTTGATAAAATGCTACCGGCACTTACGCATATATCTGAAAACCTTAACAATTCAAAGGAATTAACGCTTGAAATTTTATCCAACAAATGTTTTGTGAGCACGGCCACACTACGTAGATATTTTTATGAATTTACCGATATGTCACCCCAGCAGTTTATAGCACAAGCGCGCATAAACCACTCACAATATCTGCTAAGCAGTACAAATAAAAGTATAACCGAAATATCTGATGCAGTAGGTTTTGAATCAATATCATGCTTTACCCGCGCATTTAAAAAACACTGTGGTATATCACCGTCAGAATATAGAAAATAGAAAGACCTTCGTATTACCGAAGGTCTTTTATTCTGTGTAAAAACAATCGTCTGCCCATTTTTGTGGATTGGTATCAATATAATTCCATATTTTTAAATAATCATTTTCGTCACGAATAATATGGTCGTGAAATGAGCGTTGAAAAATATTATGCCCAATATCTTTATTAACAAATCTTTTAAATGTTGAAATCGAACGTGAAATAATATTATTTGTAGGGGACGGCGCCTTCGACGTCCCGTTTTGGTTTTGTAGCAACAAAATCAAATGAATGTGATTTGGCATAATAACATATTTATCAACTGTTAATTCAGGAATTTTATTTGTTGATAAAATATATTTTTCAACAATTTCGCCCATTGGGGACAAATTAATTTTCGGGACGTCGTGGGCGCCGTCCCCTACAATATCACATAACATTTTTTGTTTTTCTTTGGTACATATTGTTATAAAATACGCACCCTCACTACTGTAATCGTAATCTTTTAACCGTGTCGGTTTTCGTTTGGGTAAACTCATATTATCACCGAGAATATTTTAACATGAATTGATTTAGTTTACAACAAAAAAGATCAGAACGGATCACTCTCTTTTTAATAACTTAATTCATTGCATCATCCATATAATCGCCTAATGCGTCTTCCCATTCGTTTTGATTTATATCTCCATCGTCATCATAATCGTACTTATCCCAACCGTTACCGATGTTATTCGCATTTTCAGAGTTTGAATATGGTGACTTATATTCACCATACTCTCTAGTAACTGCAAACCACAAAAGCAAACAACAAAGTATTATTTTAATTATTACCACCATAGATTTTATGGTAACGTTGGAAAGCATCTTTTCTAACAAACGTGCCAACAAAAGTCCCATTGCAAAAAACAAAATTGCACCCATCACTTTGCCAAAAATGCCTTCATCCATAATAACAAATCCTAATATTGCGGCAGAAAGCGAAAAGCAAATTTTAAGCCAAGAATTTTTAAATCTCAAAGTTTCTTTGAACTTTTACATTTTAGAATAAGGTATACTTGCCCATATAAGTATAGGTACAATTACGAACACCGGTATTAACAACGAAAGCCATATATAATCCTCCATTTTTTCACCCCCCTTAAATTAAAAAAGTGTGTGCAACCGAAGTCACACACACCGAAAAATGCGACCTCGATTTGCTACCACACAAACTTTGGAACATACACAAGAGTACGCCAAATAAGAAGCCTGCATTTTTACCAAAATAAAAATACGACTCCGCATATGTTCCCAATATTAAGTTTGTGTGGTATAGGTTTATTATAACACTAATAAAATTAAATATCAATAAAAAATTAAGGCTTGAGGTTTAACCTCAAGCCTTGTGTCTTTTTATTCTGCTTTTGCTTCCATTATTGCGCGGAAGTCGTCACCCGAAATTTTTTCGTTTTCAAAGAGTACCTTTGCAACCTCGTGAAGCTTTGGCATAGCGCCTTTAAGAAGCTCAAGTGCTTTTTCATACTGCCTCATAACAACTGCCTCAATCTCATCATCAATTGTAGCGGCTGTTTTTTCCGAGTAGTTAGGTGTTGACGAGAAGTCACGGCCTAAGAACACCTCGTTGTTATCGTCACCGTAAACTACAAGACCTAACTTTTCGCTCATACCAAAACGTGTAACCATTTTACGCGCAAGCTCTGTAGCGCGCTGAATATCATTTGATGCGCCGGTGCAAATATCGTCTTGTGTAAGCTGCTCTGCAGCGCGACCACCCAAGAGTGAACAAATTTGCTCTAAAATTTGATTGCGACTTGTGTGACCCTTTTCGTCGGTAGGCAAATACATTGTGTAGCCTGCCGCCATACCGCGCGGAATAATAGAAATTTGGTGCACGGGGTCTTGTGTCGGCAAGAAATACGATACAATAGCGTGACCTGCCTCGTGATAAGAGGTTATCAACTTATCCTTGTCGCGTACTACGTGAGATTTCTTTTCGGTACCCATTACAACCTTAATGGTAGCTTCTTCAATCTCTTCTTGAGTGATTGCTTTTTTGCCGTGACGAACTGCCAAGAGCGCCGCTTCGTTAAGCAGGTTTTCAAGGTCAGCGCCTGTAAAGCCAGAGGTAGATTTTGCAATGGTTGAAAGATTTACATCGGGGCCAAGCGGCTTACCGCGTGAATGAACCTTAAGTATCTCTTCTCTACCCTTAACATCGGGATAATTAACGGTAATTTGACGGTCAAAACGACCCGGACGCAAAAGCGCTTTGTCAAGAATATCGGGGCGGTTAGTCGCCGCCATAACTATAACACCCTCGTTTGTGCCAAAGCCGTCCATTTCAACAAGCATTTGGTTAAGTGTTTGCTCACGCTCATCATGGCCACCGCCAAGACCTGCACCACGCTGACGACCAACGGCATCAATTTCATCGATAAAGATTATTGCAGGAGCATTCTTCTTGGCTTCGCCAAACAAATCACGCACACGTGATGCGCCCACACCAACAAACATTTCCACAAAGTCAGAACCCGAAATTGAGAAGAAAGGTACACCCGCTTCACCCGCAACTGCGCGTGCTAACAAGGTTTTACCTGTTCCCGGAGGGCCAACAAGTAATACGCCTTTTGGTATACGGGCACCAAGGTCGTTAAACTTTTTAGGATCTTTAAGAAAATCTACAATTTCCTTCATTTCCTCTTTTTCTTCGTCGGCACCTGCAACATCAGCAAAGGTAGTCTTTTTGCGACCGTCATCCTTGCGAACTTTTGCTTTACCAAATCCCATTGTTTTGTCGGCGCCCATAGAAGCGTTCATCTTTTTCATAAACATAACGGCAAATACTACCATAATGCCTATAAGCAAAACGTTTGGTATCATTGCAACCAACCAAGAGCTTTGACCGCCCTTGATGTAATCATCGTCTATAAACTTATCTGTACCCTTGGGATTTTCCTTATTATTTGCTCTTACAAATTCACTTACATCGTTATAAAAAATCTCGGGAGAAGCAACGCTGTAACGATACTTTTTTCCATCGGCGCGCAAAGTATAGTTTAAATCGCCGTTATATAAATTAAGAGTAAATTCAGAAATTTCGTTGTTTTGAATTTTTGCTACGATTTCGTTATATCTTACTTTTTCTGTTGTGTCGGCAATCTTTGTTGCTACAAAAAAGGATACCGACAACACAATGGGGATTATAAGAATTAACAAAATATTTTTTATATTCTTTTTCAAAATAAATTACTCACCTTTCTTACTCACCGCCGTAAACCGAAGGCGAAAGTATACCTATATATGGTAAATTTCTATATTTTTCGTCATAATCAAGACCATAACCTATAACAAACTCGTCTGGAATTGTTTTGCCAACATAATCGGCTTTGATATCGGCTCTACGATTTGCGGGTTTGTCAAGCAAGGTGCAAATTTTTATACTGTTTGCATTTCTGCCCATAAGCACGCCGCTAAGATACGACAATGTAACACCCGAATCTAAAATATCCTCAACTATAAGTATGTCCATACCGTCGGGATCTATATCAAGGTCTTTTTTAAACTTTACAACACCTGTTGTTTTTGTGCCGCTGTAAGACGATACCGACAAGAAATCTATTTGACAATGGCATTTAATTTCGCGAAGCAAATCAGCCATAAACAAAATACTGCCCTTTAGCACGCTTACAACAAGTAGTTTTTTACCCTCGTAATCACGGGTTATTTGCTGACCTAATCGCTTGCAAATTTGCTTAATATCTTCTTCGGATATTAAAACACTTTTTACATCTCTCTCCATTATTTTATCCCCTTAAAATTTATTAACGGTTATTTTATACACCTGTTTACTGTTACTATCCGCCGCCGAGCGCTCTGCAACGCCAATTTTATACACCCATACAACACCGTTATCATCACAAAGCACCGGTAAATTATCGCGCTCGTCAATCGGTATTTTATATTCACAAAACAGTTTTTTAAGCGTTTTTGTTCCGTTTTTATTTTTAAGACGAATTTTATCGCCCGATTGTCTCGTCCTTAATTGCAGCTCGCCAACTATTTTATCACAATCTATTATATTTTTTAATAACAAATTATGAATTTTTTGATTATTTTTAAAAAAAGTGTTATCGCACTGCGTAATATCGACCGAAAAAGATGCATTTTGAGGTTGCTCTTTAGAATTAACAATTTTTAAAGTTTTATCCTTTACAACCCCTGATTTATCCTGCGGAAGACTAACCTTACCGCCCAAAATACATATATCATAGATTGCGTTTATGTGAAAATTATCAACCTCAACTCTATTTTCGGTGCAAAATTTTGCAATTATTCTTTTTGCAACCGCAGGATGAAATTCTTTAAAATTTCTCAACGACAAGGAGTTTTCAACAAGCAGTTTATCATAGCTTTCTATAACAATTCCGTTTATAAAGTCCTCGTCTTCGCGGAGTGACGCGGTCATTCTTGCAACCGAATTTTGTACTGAAGGATTAATATCCATAAGTATGGGGATTGCATTATGTCGCAACTTGTTGCGGGTGTAATCATCACACAAATTTGTGCTATCGGTTACAAAAGCTATAGCCTTTTGCTTACAATAATTTTCGATATCCCCACGCGTACATAAAATAAGCGGACGAATAAATCTATCTCGTACGGGAGGTATTCCGCAAAGGCCCGAAAGCGCCGTACCACGTGTAAGATTAAAAATCACCGTTTCTATATTGTCACTTGCCGTATGCGCAGTAGCAATAACATCTGTGTCAAGACTTTCAAAAAATTCATATCGCATTTTACGTGCGGCAAGCTCAAGGCTAAGATTATTTTTTTTAGCATAGTGCGGAACATCGGCGCTACCTACAAAACATTCAACACCTAATTTTTTGCAATGATTTTCTACGAATTTTTGATCGCGAACAGCTTCATCCCCACGGATACGATGGTTAAAGTGAGCCGCGCTTATTTTACCTATATTAAGGTCTTTTTTTAGTGTAAGAAGCGCATCAAGAAGCGCCATTGAATCGGCGCCGCCTGAAAGTGCTACTGTAATATGCCCTGCATTTTTTAGCATATCAAAACGCTCTATAGCGTCACTGACTTTTTTTAACATTATCTAAACACATCCACCGATGTAAAACGTGTATGCTGACCATCCCAATGAAGAGGAATTGTTCCCGTTTCACCGTGACGGTTTTTAGCAACAATACATTCTGATTTATTTTTATCGCTCTTGTCCTCATCTGCACCTTTTTCGCTGTCATAATATGAATCACGATAAAGGAATAAAACTATATCGGCATCCTGCTCGATTGAACCAGAATCACGCAAATCAGACAAAGCCGGTTTATGAGATTTACCCTTTGTCTCGGTACCACGAGACAACTGCGCACAGGCAATTACGGGTATTTTAAGCTCTTTTGCCATTATTTTTAAACTACGTGTAATTTCAGAAACCTGTTGAACACGATTTTCATTTTTGTTTTTGGCATCCGATGCCACAAGGCCAAGATAGTCAATGATCACAAGATCGCATTTTTTCATTCTGCGCAGCTTTGCCATCATTTCGGCAACCGTTATACCTGGGGTTTCATCCAAATACAATTCCGTTTTAGATAGCTGTCCACCCGCCTGCTGAAGTCTTGTCCACTCTTCAGGCTGAAGATCGCCTGTACGCAGTTTTTCACTTTTGATTGCGGCTTCGCTTGAAAGTAAGCGCTGTGCCAACTGATCACGAGACATTTCAAGCGAAAAGAAGCATACCGTTTTGCCTGAATTTACCGCAACATTACGCGCAATATTAAGAGCAAAAGAGGTTTTACCCATACCTGGGCGCGCGCCAAGAATAATAAGGTCGGATTTATTAAGACCTGTAATCATTCGGTCAAGCTCGCTTATTCCCGACGGTATGCCTATGTAATCGTTGCGTGTTTCAGGATTATTGATTTTTGTAAGTCGATCGTATGTTTCATCAAGAATTACCTTTTTAATATGTGTAAGACCGCTTACCTCCCTGCCGTCACGAATTTCATAAATTCGTTGTTCAGCGCTTGCTAAAAGTTTTTCGGAGTCCATTTTGTTTTCATCGACATCTTTAATTATGCCGCGCGCCGCAAGCATAAGCGCACGCTGATAATAATGCTCACGTATAATGTTTATATATGTAAGCACATTAGCCGCCGACGGAACCTTTTGAACAAGCTGGGTCAAATACTCTTTACCCGACGTTTCGTCATATACGCCATCTTTTTTTAACTTATCAAGCAACGATACAAAATCAATTGCTTGACTAAACTGATACATAGCCGCAATAGCACTATAAATTTGTTGATGCTGTTTTAAGTAAAAATAATCCTCTTTAATAGCTCCCGCTACTTCATCAATACACGCAGGATCAATAATCATAGAGCCCAAAACTGCCTGCTCGGCACTTATAGAATAAGGCTGCCTGCCTGTGTCGATATCATAAATAATGTTGTTATCACTCATAACAAGCTTACTCCGTTACCTTTACTGTAATTTTTGCAACAATACCTACATAAAGCTTAATTTCAGCAGTATATTCACCAAAATTCTTTATATCTGCAACGCTCATTTTTTTGCGATCAACCTCAATACCCAAGGATTTTTTAATCTCCTCTGCTATTTCTTTTGAAGTTACACTACCAAAAAGACGGCCTGCAGACCCTGCTTTTGCCTTAATAGTAACACTTTTACCCTCGAGCTTTGCGGCAGTTGCCTTAGCGGCGTCAATTTCTTCCTGTTTGTGATGAGCAGCGGCTGCTTCACGGCTTTTAAGCTCGCCCATTGCAGCAGAATCTGCCTCGATTGCTAAATTTTTGGGGAACAAAAAGTTGCGAGCGTATCCGTCAGATACGTTACAAAGCTCACCCTTTTTACCTTTTCCTTTTACATCCTGTAGTAAAATAACCTTCATATTTACAACTTCCTTTCAAAATGCAAATCTATGTAACGGAAGGCACAAACCTTCCTATCGCTATACCTCTAAAATTATAGGCAATACCATTGGACTGCGATGTGTCTTGTTGTACAAGAACTTAGAAACAGCATCCTTAATACGTATTTTAATGGTGTTCCAGTCCTTAACACCTAAAATGTAACAATTTTCAAGCGCGGTACATACCACGTTATCAAGAGCCGCCATCAGTTCATCAGATTCCTTTACATAAACAAATCCGCGCGACACGATGTCGGGACCCGATACTACCTCACGAGTGATGCCGTCTATTGCAACATTAACCACAATTATACCGTCCTCTGCCAAATGCTTGCGGTCACGAAGCACAATGCTACCGACATCGCCCACACCAAGACCGTCAACAAGCACACGGCCTGCAGGTACTGTTGCGGTAGATTTTATGCCGCTTTTGGCTACTTCAATAACGCTACCGTTAGCGCCAATTACAACATTTTTATAATCAACACCCATAGCGTATGCCAACTGTGCATGCTTGTAAAGATGCTTTTGCTCACCGTGAATAGGTATAAAATACTGCGGATTTATAATGCTTAGCATAAGCTTTTGTTCTTCCTGACAAGCGTGACCCGATACGTGAACATCGTACATTTTTTCATATACAACGTTAGCGCCTCGTTTCATAAGCTCGTTTACAACGCGGCTTACAAGCTTTTCGTTACCTGGAATTGGGGTTGCCGAAATAATTATCATATCACCGGGGGCAATTTCTACCTGACGGTGCTCGGACGATGCCATACGTGACAACGCCGACATTGGCTCTCCCTGACTGCCCGTAGTAATGATCACAAGCTCACCCGCAGCATAGTTTTTAATGGTTTCAATTTCTACAAGTATACCTGTTGGAACATTTAAATATCCCAATTCTGATGCTACGTTTACAACATTTATCATACTTCTGCCCGATACCGCAACCTTACGCTTACAGCGAGCCGCTTCATCAATAATTTGTTGTATACGATGAATATTTGAAGAAAAAGTAGCAACAACTATGCGATGTCCCTCTGCTTTTTTAAACAGGTTTGAAAGAGATTCACCAACAATTCGTTCTGATGACGTATAACCGGGACGCTCAGCGTTTGTAGAATCCGAAAGCATTGCAAGTACGCCTTTTTTACCAAGCTCGGCAAAACGGGCAATATCTATTACCTTGTCATCAATAGGTGTAGTATCTATCTTAAAATCACCCATATGCACCACAGTTCCCGCGCCACAAGTAATTGCAAATGCAACCGCATCGGGTATAGAGTGATTTACGTGTATAAACTCTACCTTAAATTTACCAAGCGCTACTATACCGCCTGCATTAACCTCGTTAAGCTTGGCCTCCCCTAGCAATTTATGTTCTTTAAGCTTTCCTGAAATAAGGCCAATGGTAAGTCGTGTAGCATAAATTGGAACATTAAAATGTTTTAAAAGATAGGGTATCGCGCCAATATGATCCTCGTGGCCGTGTGTTACAACAAGTCCTTTAATTCTATCTTTTTTTTCAAGCACATAGGTAAAATCAGGAATTACGCTGTCAACACCCGGGGTATCTTCATCAGGAAAGGTCATTCCGCAATCAACAAGCAACATATCGCCATCGTATTCGTAAAGGGTAATGTTTTTGCCAACCTCACCCAAGCCGCCAAGAGGTATAATTTTTACGGATTTTGTCGGAGTTTTTGCCGCGGTCGTCCGTTTTTTAGGCGCAGAGGTAGACTGCTTTTTGGCTGGTGCTTTCTTTTGAGTAGGCTTGTTCGTTGATTTTTGAGTTTTTTCACTATTCGGTTTTGAAGTTTTTTGGGTAGTGCGCTTACTGTTACCACCGCTTACAAGATTTTGAACTGCGCGTTTAGCATTAGATTCAGGTTGTTTTTTGTTGTTAGTTTTTATGTTTCTTTTTTGTTGTTTTTTGTTTTCACTCATTAAATAAATTTTTCCTCCATTAAATTTTTTATGTAAATATATAATCTGCATCCTACCGACACAGAATAAAAGTCATTTCTAAATAGTGATACTACCCCAAGATAATATCTAATCTATTTTACTATTTATATATGCTGATTGTCAAGAATTATTATTATAGTTATTATTTATAATTATATATTTGTCAAATTTTATAAATAACAAACAACAAGATTGTAGTTTTTGTTAATTGTAAAACATTTTGTCACATCGTATAATAAACTTAAGGAGGGGGATTTTATGAAAAACGCAGTTAAAGTATTCGCTGTTTTGTTTTCAATACTTATCTTGCTGACATTTTGTTCTTGCAAAGTAGATGACACGTCCGATTTGACATCTTCAACTCCACAACAAACGCAAAGCACCAATACCCTAACTAATAGTCAAACGATTGATGATGCCACCGCAAAAACACTGCTTCATCGTATAAGCGCAAATGATGATATAAATACTATAGAATGTATAACAGTATCAGATAAAACCAGTACTGAATTTCCCACGCTTATCAATAAGCAGGATATGACTTTTTTACAAAAATATACTTATAGCCACTACCGTACCGATAAAAGAGAAAATTGGGATGGCTGGCTCCAAGAAAATTCGATTTTACGTTTGACGGTTGACACAAAAAACCAAGGCGAATATTATCTTTATCTTATACAGGACGGAAGCATTGCCATCCAACAAATGTGCGGCGATAGTGAAGTGCCCGAAATATCTTATGATTTTTATACAGCGAATAAAGAAAACCAACTAACAAAAGAAAAGCTTGAATTGCTTTAAAAAAATGACGGAGTGTTCACTTGGAGCACTCCGTTTGGTTTTTATTGGTAACACATCGTTTTAAAAAATCTCTTGTCCGCAGTTGTATTTTTTAATCTAATTTATTTTATCAAAATTTAAAATATCATTTGGCGTAACATTCAAGCATTTACAAATACACGTAAGCTCATAATCTGTCACCTGTCTCTTATTCATTTCAATTTTGCTTATCATTTGTTGGTCAATATTAACGTTCATTGTTTGCAATTTAGCCGCCAAACTACTTTGTGATAACCCCTTTTCTTCCCTTAATATTTTAAGTTTCTCCGAAATAATATTCTTATTATCATAAAAATAAATCTTTTTCATATATTGATTATTCCCCAATACGTTATATTAACGTATTGACAATATCATATATTTTTGCTATAATTACGTCACATTAACGTAATGACATAATTATTTATTTGTTTTAATTGATTTTTAATGAAATATAGGAGAATATAATGAAAAATATAATATCACTCACTCTATCAATAGCTATTTTGTTTTCTTTTGTTGCTTGCAATACCAATAGCACCTCATCAAACATAAGTAACGCAACTAATTCTTCAATTACTGAAAGGAAATTATGCGCTAATTGTAATGAAATAATACTGTCAAAAGATCGATTTTGCGGAAAATGCGGTTTTGCAACTAATAATAAAACGTGCTCTAATTGCGGTGAAGAAGTAGCATCAAACAATAAGTTTTGTAGAAAATGCGGCAATTCCATAGAAAGTAACGTTGAAGATTCCTCAGGTATCCATGCTGATACATATAAACCAAATACAAATTCCAATGTTAACATTGATAATTCCACCATATCAAACAGTTCGCAAGAAACTCCTTCAAAAATTGAAAAAGTATGTACCGCAGCTTTTTGTAACAATGCTATAAGTGGTACAGGCAGTTACTGTTACGAACATACTTGTTTAAAAAGCGGCTGTGCAGCACAAAAAGCATCGTCAAGCGAATATTGTCTTTTACACAAGTGCTTTGCTGCTAATTGTTCAAATGTCAAAAACGGAGCGGGCGAATATTGCTATGTACATACATGTACTTACGGTAATTGCATGTCACAAAAATCATCGTCTACAAACTACTGTTTTTCTCATAAATGTATGGACTCCACCTGTAAAAATGCTAAAAGCGAATCGGGGATTTATTGTTACGAACATACTTGTATAAAAAATGGTTGCATACTGCAAAAATCGTTTTCTTCTAACTATTGTCCTACACACAAATGTATGGTATCCGGCTGCGAAAATGCAAAGCAAGGTGAAGGTTATTATGGAACTACTTTTACAAATTGTAACTATTGTTATGAGCATACATGTAAGAAAAGCGGTTGCACATCACAAAAAACAAGTATGTCAGAATATTGCACTATACATAAATAAACGTAAAATTAAACATAAGCACTAAATAAAAACGGAGTGTTCTAATAGAACACTCCGTTTTGCTTTTTTACCAATTTACCTGCCAGCGCTTTGAATATTTACCACTTGCGTGTTTTGTGGCTGTGGGGTCATTGGTTTTTGAGTTTTTTTGCTTTTCGCTTAAAATTGCGTCAAATTCTTGTGTGTCAAACGGAAGTTTTATGGGTACTCCGCCCTTCCATGAAGAAAGATATGCCGCGTTTGAAAGAGTTAACTCGTAAATACCGTCAGTACCGGGAGAAAGTAATTCTTCACCATTTAAAATAGCATTTACATAATTTTGAATAATCTTCATGTGGGCTTCGCCGTCTTTTGACTGACTAACGTATTCCTCATATTCACACTTAATGCTTGGGAAAAGTTGCTCGGCATTAAAGCAAATCTGACGCTCGTCATCGGGCAATTTCCACCATTTCATAGTGCCGTTTTCTACAACGATTTTGCCCTTGGTGCCCGAAATCTCAAGACGATTGGTACCCGGGAATTCACCCGTCGAGGTGATAAACATACCCGTTGCGCCGTTTTGGTAGCGGGTAAGCAAGGTTACGTCGTCCTCAACCTCGATATTGTGGTACTTGCCTACCTCGCAGTTTGCCTGTACTTCTACGGGCATACCGCAAATCCATTGCCACAAATCAAGGTTGTGTGGCGCCTGGTTAAGCATAACGCCGCCGCCTTCACCTGCCCAGGTAGCGCGCCAACCCGCTGAATCGTAATAACGCTGTGTGCGATACCAGTTGGTGATTATCCAGACCGTTCTTTTTAGTTCACCCAATGCACCGCTTTTTACAATCTCGCGCGTTTTTGCAAACACGTCGTTTGTGCGTTGGTTAAACATTATAACAAATTTTTTATCGGTTGTTTTTACAAGTTCGTTTATTGCACGAGCCTTGCTGACGGTAATGTCAACGGGTTTTTCAACCAAGGCGTTAAGTCCGCTTTTTAACGCATCCATAGCAATATCGCAGTGTAATTTGTGTGGTGTGGCAACAATTACTGCGTCAATCAAACCACTTGCAAACATAGCCTTGTAATCGTCAAAAATCTCTACGCTCTCGTAATTTTCTTTACAAAACTCGCGACGGGCCGATGAAATATCGCATACTGCCGAAAGCACTGCGCCCTCTACCTTACCGCCAAAAAGCGTATTAGCGTGAGCGGTACCAATGTTACCGATACCTACAATACCTATACGAACCTTATCCATAGTAACACCTACTTTTAGATGGTCACAAGTCGTAGCAAACTTTGTTTTGCTACGACTGAGAATAATTATTAAACCTTTGCGCTACCGTAAGTGCCGTTTGTATCAGCAAAAGTAGCTGTTACGTTTTCTTTCTTTTTAGAGGTAGCAACGCGCTTCATAAGCTCTTCATAGTAAAGGTCTTCGTCAAATGGAATTTCGATTTCTTTACCCAAGAAGTCAGAAAGATGCATTGCGTTTGAAAGGATAACGCCCTTAAGACCTTCTGCGCCTTCTGCGATAAGCGGTGTGCCGTGGAGGATTTTACCTGCCCAAGCATTTACAACGCCAATGTGCTGTGGGTTTTTGCTTTCGATTTCAACTTCAAGATTGTGTGTCTTAACCATACCAAAAACTTCGGTGTTGGTCTTTGTAAATTCAGACTCTTTCATTTCAAATTCAGTAACGGTGAGCTTGTCATCTTCAACAACCAATTTTGCGCCGTCCATCTGAACTTCGAAACGGTTAGAGCCCTTACCATCGCCTGTTGTAGTAATGAATACGCCTGTTGCGCCGTTTTCGTACTCAACAAATGTTGTTACGTCGTCGTCAACCTCAATGTCGTGCCATTTACCGTATTTAATCTTTGACTGAACCTTAACGGGCATACCGCAAATCCACTGCCAAAGGTCAAGCTGATGAGGACACTGGTTAAGAAGAACACCGCCGCCTTCACCTGCCCAGGTAGCGCGCCAGTCGCTTGAGTTGTAGTAAGCTTGTGAACGGTACCAGTTGGTGATAAGCCAGTTTGTACGACGGATTTCACCGTATTTGCCCGAGTGAACAAGCTCATGCATCTTGCGGTAAACAGGGTTTGTACGCTGATTGAACATCATACCGAATACAACCTCAGGGTGTTGCTCTGATACGGCAATCATT
Organism: Clostridia bacterium; assembly: GCA_017437005.1. GTDB lineage: Bacteria > Bacillota > Clostridia > Oscillospirales > Acutalibacteraceae > UBA737. The sequence goes on from JAFSBZ010000014.1 coordinate 37,359, forward strand.
TCACGAACCTGACGGGTATAAACACCTGCAGGTTTTTCACACATAACGTGAATGCCGCGCTTCATACACTCGATTGAATATTTAGTGTGGTCGTAGTGTGGAACTGCTACGAGACAAGCGTTGATAAGACCGCTGTCGAGCATTTCGATAGCATCGGTAAAATATGTAATATTTGCATCAGGATACTTATTCTTACCAAATTCGCATCTGTCGGGGTTTTTGTCGCAAATAGCAACCAAATCTACCTCTGGGCAGTTGCCACCCATAATGTTAGAGGTGTGGCCTGTACCCATGTTACCAAAACCTATAATACCAAGTTTAATTTTATCCATAATAAATTTTCCTTTCTATTCTAAAGCAGAATAACGAAATTTTTAAAAACCGCAAGATTTGAGGTAATCATAACTGCGTTTAATGCAGTCAAACTCATTTTCGCCGTGGCAGTTGTCCTGCTCTACAAGCATATACTTAACACCTGCACCTTCGGCTGCCTTAAATACGCGGTCAAAGTTAATGTTACCTTCACCTACTACTGCAATATTGTCGTTAAACTCTTTAAATGTATCGCTAAAAGCATAGTCTTTAAGATGAATTACAGGAAGTCTACCTGAAAGCTTTTCAATCCAAGCTGCAGGGTCAGCACCGCCCGCTTGTACCCAGAATGTATCAAGTATAAAGCCGAGCTCGTCCGGTGCAAAATCCTCTGCCAAGTGCTCAAGAACGTTTTTGCCGTCAAACTTTATAAACTCTTTAGCGTGGTTGTGATACATAAAGTATTTGCCGTTTGCCTTAACAGCCTTGATAATGTCAACATATTCGTTATAAAAATCTTTATATGTAAGACCTTCACGACTGGTAGAAAAGTCATGATAGCCAAGACCAATGTTGTCACAACCAAAGATGTCGTGGCCCTTACAAACCTTTACGATATCCTCTTTAAGCTGTGCGGGTGGAGTATGGGTTACTACGCACTTAAGGCCGTTTTTGTCAAGATTTTCTTTAAGCCATTCGGGTTCGTAGTCACAAACACCGCTTATCTGAACATTTTTATAACCAATGTCGGCTACCTTTTTAAGTGTTTCCGCAAAATCATCAAGATTTTTGCAATGGTCACGTAAAGTATAAAACTGAATACCTATTTCCATGCTTTATCCCTCCAATAAAGATTTGAATGTGGTGCAAGCATAATCGAATGCTTCTTCATTGCTACTGAATTTAATTTCACCAACAGCGCTTTCCTCGCCTTCGCGTTCAAGACCTGCAAGGCCTACAAACTCGGTAAGGTGTGGTTCCATAGTAAACACTGTGCCACCCTGAGCCAAGTATTCTGGAATAATGAGGCTATAGTTGCCATCACCCTTGCCGGGAGGCACTACAACACCGTCAGACATTCTTGCATCTTTAACGTGAACATACTTAATGCGATGCTTTAGCATATTCCAAGCTTCAGCGGTGTCTTGACCGCATTGAACAAAATTAGCGGTATCAAATACACCCTCAATTTCAGGGAAGGTATCAAGAATTTCAAGACAACGTGGAGCAATATCACCGTAAATGCCCTTTTCGTTTTCGTGGCAGAAAGTAACTCCACTACCGCGGATAACGTCAAGCATTTTACCAAGTCTATCCATAACCTCGTTTTTGTAATCAGCGGGGTCCTTGCCCTTTGGAATAAAGAATGAGAATGCGCGAAGATTTTTAGCGTCAAGTATATGAGCAAACTCAATCATCTTTTTAAGATTTTCAAGGTGCGCTGCAAAATCGCCTGTTTCAATATCTATTTTACCAATAGAAGAACCGATAGCCCAGGTTTCAAGGCCTGCAGCGTCCATTTTTTTCTTTACTTCACGAATTTTATCAACCTCAACACCAGCAATCCATGTGCCGTCAACGTTACGAATTTCAAGACCTGCAAGACCATTGCGGTGCATAGCCTTGATTTGTTCGTCTATCATTGGGCTTGCTTCATCAGCAAAGCCGTAAATTTTAACATTATTGTTCATAATATTTTACCTCTTATACTCCCGAGTAAGCGGAGAAGCCACCATCCACCGGTACGGTAATGCCGGTTACAAAACCAGATTTTGTTTCGTCAAGCAACCACTCTACTGTACCCAAAAGCTCTTCTGCTTCGCCAAAACGTCCCATAGGTGTTGAACGTAAAATCTTGTCGGTACGTGGTGTTGGTGTGCCGTCTTCATTGAAAAGCAACGCACGGTTTTGGTTTGATACAAAGAAACCAGGGGCAATTGCATTTACACGGATACCCTCTTTTGCAAAGTGAACTGCAAGCCAAGAGGTAAAGTTGGTTACTGCCGCCTTTGCTGCAGAGTATGCAGGAATTTTGGTAAGAGGACGGTAAGCGTTCATTGAAGAAACGTTAAGAACTGAACAACCCTTACGGCCAATCATATCTACCATAAATACCTGGCTTGGAAGAAGCACGCCCTTCATATTAAGGTCAAATACAAAATCAAAGCCCTTTTCGTCAATGTTAAAGAATGTGAGAAAATCCTCGGCTGTTTCGTCACCCTTTACATATTCTTCATGAGCTGTAGTACAACGTGGGTTGTTGCCGCCTGCGCCGTTTACAAGAATATCGCACTTACCAAAATCTGCAAGTACCTGCTGGTGAACAGCTTCGATATCTGCTTTATCAAGACAGTTACATTTATAAGCCTTTGCGATGCCGCCTTTAGCGTTAATACCGTCAGCAACCTTTTTTGCCGCCTCTTCGTTAAGGTCTAAAAGCGCTACCTTTGCGCCCTTTGATGCTAAAAATTCTGCAAAACCTGAGCAAAGCACGCCGCCTGCTCCTGTTACAACTATTACTTTTTCCATTACTTATTACCTTCCTTTTCAAGTGTATCCCAAACACCAAGCATATACATAATGCCGAGTGCTCTGTCATATAAACCGTAACCTGGTCTTACTGTACCTGCTTTTTCGCCCCATAAGTGTCTGCCGTGGTCGGGACGGATGTATCCGTCAAAGCCACAATCGTGGTAAGCCTTAAGTATATCAAGAATACCTGTGTCACCGTCACAGTCGCGGTGGCTGGCTTCTGAGAAATCGCCATTCTCGAAGTGCTTAACGTTACGAACGTGAGCAAACGCAATGCGGTCACAGTGCTTTCTAACGATGTCAGCAACGTTATTATCGGGGTTAGCGTTAAGGCTACCCGAACAAAGTGTCAAGCAGTTGTAAGGACTGTCAACCATCTTTAAGAAGCGGTCAATACTTGGCTCGTCAATAAGAAGACGTGGCAGACCAAATATATCCCATGGTGGATCATCCATATGTATTGCCATTTTAATGCCTGTTTCTTCACAAACGGGCATAAGTTTTTCGAGGAAGTACTTGAGGTTTGCCCAAAGCTTTTCGTGGTCAACGCCCTCATAAGCCTTAAACAGCTCGTCAAGCTTTGCCATTCTTTCAGGCTCCCAACCCGGAAATGACATATTATATTTTTCGGTAAATTCAAGAATGTAGTTTGCCATTGCATTATAGTCGTCCTGAATCATACCCTTTTCATAGAAAAGCGCGGTAGAACCGTCTCCTACGGGGTGGAACAAATCTGAACGTGTCCAGTCAAATATCGGCATAAAGTTATAGCAAATAACCTTTACACCAAACTTTGCAAGATTACGTATTGTTTGAATATAGTTTTCAATGTACTTATCACGTGAAGGCAAACCGATTTTAATATCATCGTGAACGTTAACCGACTCAACAACGTCAATGTTAAAGCCGTATTCGTCACACTGTGCCTTTACCTTTGCGATTTCTTCTTCGCTCCAGATTTCACCGGGCATTTTGTCGTGAAGAGCCCAAACAATTCCCGAAACGCCGGGGATTTGCTTTATGTCTTGCAGCGAGATTTTGTCATTACCCTCGCCGTACCAACGAAATGTCATTTGCATACGTTTACACCATCCGTTTTTAAAATTTTTTCAACAATTTTATAGGCATAGTACACCATTGTTAAATACATTATACCCAATTACTTTTAACAATGGAATTGCAAATATTATCTTTAAACATTGCAAATTGTATCAAAGTGTGGTATAATCAATCAAAACAATAGGCAGAGGTACTTGACCCCTGCCTGTTTATCCTAATAAAATACGGTTTTATTGCTTTTTATAATACTTTAAAAGTTTTTCTCAAATTTCTAGAATTATGATAATGTGTAAAGTTAGTGGGCTTTTTCATAAGTTCAGTAGCAAGAGCCAAAACTGCTACAAGTGCAGGATTTGAGTGAATATGATAAACCTTCTCCTTACCGTTTTCGGTTTCTATGCTTGCTTCCGTAATAAATTTATATTCTTTTAATTTTGAAATTATCTCTTCGGCCCTTTCTTCTGTGATATTAAGATTAGATTTTAAAAGACTGATATTGAAAAGGTATGGCTCTATACTTTCAAGTAAAATTGCAGCATTTAAAAAATCCTTTTCACCTAAAAATGCAAACAGCTTGCAATAATCATCGATGTTATTTAGATTTTTAAGCCAACCGTCATCTGGTTCCGGCATACACAAAAAGTATTGCAGCTTTTCTTTTAGTGACATCATAATGATACCTTCGTCAAAAATGTTTTGTGAATGTCGATATTCGTCTCCGGTCTCTTTTATTGTTTTTTTATAATTACCATCTGAAAAATGACCGTTGTTACCTGCTAACGCAAGTTGCAACACCCATAAGTACTCCATAACCTCATTAAATCGTTCAGCAACAGGTAATTCTAATATTCTTTTAGCAAGTTCTTGTTTTATTGAAATATTATCTTCGCACTTTCTGCTAAATAATGCATCGATAGAAACCTGTAAGCAATCGGCAATTTTAGGCAATAGCTCGCAATCAGGCGTGCCGCCGTTTTCCCATTTAGAAACAGCCTGTGCCGATACGCTTACAAATGATGCTAACTGCTCTTGAGTTATTTTCTTTTCTTTGCGAAACTTTGCTATATTTGTACCTATATTGTTCATATATTTTACCTCCATTTTTCTTTGTAAGACCTTACATCATTATTATACATAAACTTATGGTTGAGTTCAACATAGGCGTATTTGATAAAAAACAACCAATGTTTGAGATTTTTATAAAACTTAAAGCCTCCCTTGCCTAAAGGGAGGTGGATTTTGCGGAGCAAAAGACGGAGGGATACAATGCAACGAAAACATAATAGCAATTTAACCAGCATCGCCAAAATTTTAAGAAAGAATATGACTAAAGAAGAACGGCATTTATGGTATGATTTTTTACGTTCATACCCCGTTCGTTTTCTAAGGCAAAAAGTAATTGATAATTACGTTGTTGATTTTTACTGTCATGAAGCAAAGTTAATCATTGAACTTGACGGTTCGCAACACTATGAGGAAAAAGGATTTCTAAAAGATAAAATTCGTACCGAAGAAATTGAAAATAGAAATCTCACGGTAATTAGAATTCCAAATAATGAAATAAATAAAAATTTTAAGGGTGTTTGTGAATATATAGATTTGTGTGTTCAAAAATCCCTCCACCGCTAACGCGGTCCCCCTCCTAACAGGAGCGGTCTCCCTCTGTCCTTCGGACATCTCCCTCACACTGTGAGGGAGTCTACCCTTTAGGCAAGGGAGGCAATAATTTTTATAAAAAGGTTGATAAAATATATGAGCAAGTATTTTACGCATAAACAAGACGGGCTTAACTGTCATTACTACTGTGACGAGCACCCCGACAAAGAGTCTTTTAAACTACATACGCACGACACGTTTGAGCTATATATCTTTGTGCACGGGCGCGGTAAATTTTTGATAGAGGGTAATGAATACCCCCTATCTCACGGCGATATTATACTGATGCGCCCTACTGAAGCGCATTATATAGATATTGATGCCTCACGTCCCTACGAGCGTTTTTCGGCGCACTTTAGCAAAGATTTTTTCAAGCCATTTGATAAAGACGGCGTGCTGCTTGAAGCATTTTTAAATCATGAGCCGGGCAGTTTTAACCGATATACCCGTGACGATTTTAAACCCGAAATATACAACCTACTTGTAAATAATTTGCTAAGCGAATCACAAAACCGACACCTGCAGGTTAGCTGTAATATGCTGTCACTACTTAACGAAATATATACGGTATATAAATCTCGCCGCGATACCGAAACACAGGGTGAATCCCCCATACAACGAATAGTAAGGTATATAAACAACCACATAAATGATAACCTAACCCTTGATTCTATATGCAATAAGTTTTATATAAGTAAAGCGCAGCTGTGTCGCAGCTTTAAGGCGGCTACCGGCTCTACCGTACAAAATTATATAAACGCCAAGCGACTTGTAAACGCTAAACGAATGTTATCAGAGGGCATCTCCCCCACACGTGCCGCAACGCTTTGCGGATTTAATGATTATTCGGTATTTTATCGTGCTTTTTACAAAGAATACGGCAAAGCACCGAAAAAGGAGTACAATAAAATATAAAGTAAATGTCATCGCAAAATTTGTGATGACATTTTTGTTACCGTCTATTACAAACTTGTAACTTGATTTTTGTGTCTATTAACAATAGACTAATAATAGAGTCTATCGTTGGTAGACAACTTTAGGAGGTTACTGTTATGGCAGATATAAAATTAGGATTAGTAGAATCACGTTTTGCCGAAATCGTTTGGGAAAACGAACCTTTAACAACAAAGGATTTAGTATTGCTTTGCGAAAAGCAACTTAATTGGAAACGTACAACCACATACACAGTTTTAAAGAAATTATGTGAACGTGGTATTTTTAAAACCGAAAACAGTATTGTCACCTCAAAAATATCAAAAGATGAATTTTACTCTATTCAAAGCGAGCAGTTTGTTGACGAAACCTTTAAGGGTTCTTTACCGGCATTTATTGCCGCATTTACCAAACGTAAAAATCTAACTAAAAAAGAAATCGACGAAATAAAACAAATGATAGATTCATTTAAGGGGGACTAATCAATGGATGCTATTTTCTTAACAGTACTCAATATTAGCATTACAGCTACATATTTAATACTGGCAGTACTGTTATTACGTCTAATACTCAAATGGGCTCCCCGATGGATAAACTGTCTGCTTTGGGGACTTGTAGCACTGCGCCTTATTATGCCATTTTCTATTGAAAGTGAGATAAGTCTTGTTCCGAGCAGTCAAACCATAACAACCACTCAATCCGAAAATTCACACTATGAAATAAACACTGGCATTGATGCCTTTGATAACACAATCAATCAAATTATAATTCAAAATCCAAACAATACTACGCCACCTGTTACAAACGATCAAGTAACAAATAATAATGTTAGTAATGCTCCTGCTACACCTCAGCAAAACAATGAAAAAACATCACTGTTTGATATACTTTTTATAGTTTGGGTAGTGGGTATTGCATCTATGCTTATCTTTAGCGCAGTATCATATATACGAATTTACAAAAACGTTAGAGCGTCAATTATATACCGTGATAATATTTATTATTGTGATACTATTGATTCACCATTTATTTTAGGTATCATAAGACCTAAAATTTACGTTCCCTCTAATTTGAATGGTGACGAGCTCAACTTTGTAATAGAGCACGAAAAAGCTCATCTAAAGCGTCGCGACCATCTTTGGAAGCCGTTTGGATTTTTACTGCTTTCAATCTATTGGTTTAATCCTTTTATTTGGCTTTCTTATATTTTGCTATGCCGTGATATTGAAAGCGCTTGTGATGAAAAGGTTATAAAAAATATGTCAAACGAAGACAAAAAGGGCTATTCAACGGCATTGCTTAATTGTAGCGTTCATCGCAGAATGATTTCCGCCTGCCCCGTAGCTTTTGGTGAAGTGGGTGTAAAAGAGCGTATAAAATCGGTACTTAATTACAAAAAGCCTGCTTTTTGGGTTATTGCAGTAGCAATAGTTACAAGCATTGCTGTAGCAGTTTGCTTCCTCACAAATCCAAAAGAAAAGGTTAAACTTTCTTTCTTACCGCTTGAATTTACAGCATCGCGCAACGGCGCACAGCACGAATCAATCACCATAAATCCCGATGGCACATTTACTGGCAAATATACCGATTGGGATGCCGAATCCGGCGAAGGCTATGCCGGTTTGTATCATATTTGTGAATTTAACGGTAAATTTAAAGATATTAAAGAAAACGATAAACATAGCTATTCGTTGACAGTCGAAAAATTTGAAAGTAAGTATAAAGATAAAGAAGAATGGATTGAAGACGAAACAAAATATATTGCTACCGATTCTTTAGAAGATTTTGCCGAGGGCGAGAAGCTTTTGCTTTATAAACCCGAAACTCCGATAAGTTCTATCGATCAATCCGCTTTAATTGATTATCCATACAATAAAAACGGCAAAACGCTTTCTTGCTATATATTGTATACTTCTAAAACAAACCGTAGTTTGTTTTCAAAAGAAATTTTAAATGAAAATGAATCTCAAATTATAAGTGATTATAATAATTTGATGAACAGTTTTTATAATCAAAATCCCGACTTTTATTATGCTATCAAAGATATTGACGGAAACGGTATTAAGGAATTGATTATAATGTCAAATACTACCATAACCGTTTATACCAATGAAAACGGCGTAAAACAGCTTGATAGTTATGATTTTGTAACCGGAACAGTACGTATGTTTTCATCCGAAAACCCAAAATACCCTGGCATCTTTTACTTTACCGTAGGTGGCGGCTGTGACCATTATAGCTATATGACGTTAAATAACGGTTATCTTAACCAAACCAAGCTTTGTGAATATTACTATTCTGCCGACGAGCCATATTGGGTGGATGTAAGCGACGACAAAGAAATAATAGCCGAGGCAAAGGCACTTTATAACGAGAACCGTGATATTGAGTTTGTAAAATTTGAACCTACCAGCTCTGACAAAAATTCAGTTACTTTTGTAAACGGTGCTACTGAATACACCGCAATGGTTTTGTTTGGTAAAAACTCGTCAGCAGGAATTATTGTTATACACAACGCTAAAACATTTGAAGATGTTCAAACAATCGAACTCAGTCGCTCTGAAGAAGTAACCACAACCGACAAAAATATATATGCGCTTGACGTTAATTTTGACGGGTATCTTGATCTGCTTATTCCCGATATGCACCCTGCGCGCGCAATATTCTTTAACGCATACATTTATGACAGCGCACAACAAAAATTTGTAGAAGCACCATCCTTTAAAAACATACCAAATTTTGCATTAGACACCCAGAACAAACAAATTCTTTACTATAGTGGCGGCGACAGTATGTTTAAATACGGTATGGCCTGTTATGATAAAGATAAAAAAGATTTTGTTACTACAAATTCGATTTTAATTGAACCAAACTACACGGGCGGCACAACCGAATTTGCTGAATATCATTTTAAAGAGCGCCGCTACCAAGACGGCAAAGAAATTATTGTAAATGAATTTAATATACCGCTACACGAATTTCATCTTTACCCTGTGGCATACCCCGATATTCTTCCCTATTATCAGCAGGGCAGCTTTTGGGATTTGTATTCTGACAAATGGGATTGCGTTTTCAAATTAAAAAACGGTAAAGTGTATCTGCCCGACACGCGTGACACACATCCTGTAAATCTAAGTTTAGATGAGGTTAAAGAGGTTTTTGAACCGCTTATTCAAAAGGGCGAAAGCGTACATGAATCTATCAACAACGACCTTGCCGATATTGAAATGAAAGACAAAATTGCTTTCACTTTAGAAAACGGTGGTTATGAGTATAATTATCAGCTTATAACCGATGAAAACTTCAAAACGCTTGATGACGTATGGCAATTTGCATATTCGGCATACACACACGAAGCGGCATACAGGCTTTTTACTGACCATCTTGAGCAATCGGGTAGTCCGCGATTTTTAGAGCGTGACGGAAAGCTTTATTATTATAAAGGCGGTCACGGATATAGCACGGATTTTGATTTTGACAGCTTGCAAATTGTAACCCAGTTTGATAATACTGTTATTTTAAGCATTGATAATTATTTTGGATTTGGTTTTGAAGAAGCTGACCCGCCCGAAAAATCTATATTTATAATGCAAAATACCGAAAATGGTTGGCGGCTTGCAAACTCGGTTGAAGAAAGTGTTAGTAAAATCAATCTTGATAATTATATTGCTTATCTACCAAACCGTACCGAGCAATGCACCGATGCCATAAATGCGTATTACGATTTTTTAAATGGTAAAACCCGCGCTCGTAACATTGGCTTTGACGGTCTTTCGTTTTCACGTAATAAAGAGTATATTTCCATTTCTGATTTATACAATTTGATTTCGGAGCCGGGCATAAATAAATACTCATTTTACGATATCAACTTAGACGGTACACCCGAACTGCTTACCACGGGTTCTTGTTATGATATCTTTTCGTTTAAAGACGGTGAGGTTTTGTGGCTTTACAGTTCGCCTACTGCATTTTTTGAGGGTTCAGCATTTCTTATGTGCGACAACTCTTTAATTTGGTATAGAGATTCAACAGGTATAACCTACGAGCACGTAACGATTGATAAGGACTTAAACGTTACTATAGTTGACTTTTTTGACGGTGAAGATGCCTCCGAGGACCCCAAGAACGCTCTTTATATGTTTGAGGATGAAGAAATATCTAAAGCCGAGTTTAAAAAGCGTACCAAAAATTTGTTGCTTTACGCTAATCATAACGGTGAAGCGATAGTACTCTGGACCGATGCCAATTCAAATACTACCATCGCAAACGAATATTTTGAGAAAATTTTAAACAATGAACAAGATTTTTACCTAACTTATGATAAAACCAATATTTTTCTATCAGACTATAATAAAAAGGCACGGAAGTATTCGTATGTAGATATGGATAGCGACAATGTTGATGAACTTGCAATTGAGCTTGAAGACGGCAATGTATTGATATTAAGAATTGATGGCGAATCGGTAATAGGTTTTGAATTTGGTCATAGAGCAATGTCCACAATTTTTACCGACGGTTCTTTCCTTTGGAATCAAAACTCCGGAAATACATACGGCTGTTCAAGGCTTGAATTTACGGGTAAAACATATAAGACTATTGAACTATGGCGGGTTGAAAACAACGAATCAGGTTCCACTACATACTATATAAACGGAAAGACTGCTACAAAAGAAGAATTTGATTCTTTAAGCGTACCCACAAGCATAAAGTGGTATTCATTGCCAGCAACTTTGTAAGCCTATTTTTTATGGCTAAAATTAACGGACCGTCAAGGATGTCGGTCCCTACAACACAATTAAAGTCATTGCGATCAACAAGGTTGCTCGCAATGACTTTTTTATTGATAGTGCAAAACGAAACGGACGAGTACAACTCGTCCGTTTCGTTTTATTCCAATATATTACTTGTTATATAATCTACGCCGTAGTCTATTAGTCGCTCGGCATCGCCGGGGTTATCTACTGTCCAGCAGTTTACCTTTATACCGTTTTCGTGACAGGTGTCAATAACCTCTTTCGAGCATACCCAATAGCCGATATCTAAGTCAAGCTTATACTCTTTTAAATAGCCTAAAATCTCGTCATCAAAGCGCTGAACAAGATATTGTATATTGGCGTTTGGTTGCTGCGCTCTTAAATCCTTTAGATTTTCAAGAGAAAAAGAAATAAATATTAGCTTTTCTGGGGCGTAATATTTTTTAACCTCAGCATAAATTTGTGCGATGTGTTCGGGTGCCATTCGCTCTTTTAGTTCAAGTACGGCAACCTTATCATAAAACTGGCAAATAGAAAGATAATCCTTTAAATCGGGAATTACAAAATCACTGCCTACGGTGCGATTTTTTTGCGGCTTTAATGTCAGCGATTTAAGCTTTTTGTAATCGGTGTCACCAATTTTTACATCCTCGTTGCAAAGGCGCTCGGTAGTGCCATCGTGATACACCACAAACTTGCCGTCACGTGTCACGTGAACATCGGTTTCAATACCTATGTAGCTACGGTTACCTGCCGCAACAAAGGCAGAGATTGTGTTTTCAAGCTCAAGGCCCGAAAGACCTCTGTGCGCTACAAATTTTGTTCCGTTTTTGTTTTCAATTTTAATTGTGTTTGGCATTGTTAACCATCTCCTTTACCACTTCGCCCGCTATTATAAGTCCTGCTACACTTGGTACAAAAGGCACCGAGCCAATTATATTATCGGGGTTTGTAATAGGCTCTTCTTTAGAATATACAACCTTCAGTTTTTTGACACCCTCTTTTTTAAGACGCGTGCGCATAACCTTTGCAAGCGGACAAACGCTTGTTTTATATATATCGGCTATCTCAAATAATTCAGGGTGCAGTTTATTACCCGTTCCCATACTGCTAATGATTTTGGTGCCAACCTTATCGGCACGAACTATAAGCTCTACCTTGGCGGCAACCGTATCAATAGCATCAACAATATAATCATACTGTGATAAATCAAGCCCGTCGGCATTTTCGGGCAGATAAAACATTTTGTGCGCCGTTACCTTGCACTCGGGGTTTATGTCAAGTATTCTTTCACGGGCAACGTCAACCTTGTACTGCCCTATTGTTTTGTGTGTAGCATATAATTGGCGGTTTATATTTGTAACGTTAAATGTATCGTTATCAATAAGGTCAAGCGCGCCAACACCTGCGCGCGCAAGCGCCTCGACAGTATAGCTACCTACTCCGCCCACACCAAAAACAGCAACGCGGCAGTTTTTTAGTTTAGTTATAGCATCCTCGCCTAAAACAGCAATAGAACGTGTGTATTGATTTTCCATAAAGCACCTAATCTAATTTAAACGATGCAGGAAGAAGCTCCGCAAGAACATATTCTTTATATATACCATCACTGGTCACAACCAAAACGGTAAAATCATCATCACAAAATTCTGACATAACCTGACGGCACACACCACATGGGGTAAAGGTGGCAAGTTTACCATCTTTTTTAGCCGCAATGGCTATGGCTTTAAACTCTCTTTCACCCTCGCTTACTGCTTTTGCAAAAGCCACTCGTTCAGCACAAATAGTAGGCGAAAAGCTGGAATTTTCAATATTACAGCCTGTATAAATTTTTCCACCTTTGGTAAGCAAGGCGGCACCCACCTTACAGCCCGAATATGGCGAATATGATTTGTCGGTAGCCGTAATAGCAAGTTCACATAAATCTTTAACATTCATAATTTTTATCCTTATTTATCGTATTTATCACACAAAGCCGTTATTTGATCGGCAAACTTTGCAATCTCTTTGTTAGAGCTGTCCTTATTTTTATTAATAACAGAAAGCAATCGCTGACCTGCGGCATAAAGACGAGAAAATACCGTATCAGCACGATGTCTGCCCTCGCTTTTGCGTTCAACACGAACTATTCTTCCCTTTTCTATACACTCGCCTGTAAACAGGTCATATTTATCTCCACTAAACGGCGCTATAGCATTTACACCAAGCTTTTGTTCAATATCTTTTGCAAAACTATCGCAAACGATGTCGTCACCGTGATTTACAAATACGGTTTTAACCGAAGTTTTTATATTAGAAAGCCAACCAAGCAGCATATCTCGGTCAGCGTGACCGCTAATACCCGCAAGTGTAGCAATGCGCGCATTTACGTTTATCTCTTCGCCAAAAAGCTTAACGGTAGTTTCACCGTCAACAAGCTTGCGACCAACAGTACCCTCTGACTGATATCCAACAAAAAGTATTGTACTGTCAGCGCGCCACAAATTATGCTTGAGGTGATGGCGAATTCGTCCTGCCTCACACATACCTGAGGCCGATAAAATAACCTTTGGGCTTTCGTCAAAGTTTATCATTTTAGAATCGTCTGACGTTACCGAAAGTTTAAGACCGTTAAAACGTATTGGGTCTATACCTTGTTCCAATAAATCAAGCGTTTCGGTGTCATAATAATCGGTAAGTCCGGATGAATAAATATTTGTTGCCTCAACCGCTAAAGGACTATCTACATACACTTGAAAATTAGCGTGATTTTTTATAAGTCCCTGCTCTTTTATATTGCGAATAAGGTAAAGCATCTCTTGTGTTCTGCCAATAGCAAAGGACGGAATCACCACGTTGCCGCCGCGGTCAAAGGTTTCTTGTAAAATTTCGGTAAGCTGCGCGGTATAATCGGGGCGCGCACCGTGGGTACGATCACCGTAGGTTGACTCTATTACAACGTAATCAGCAACAGGCGGTACAGCAGGATCGTTTATAAGCGGACGACTTACGTTACCAAGGTCACCCGAAAAAATAACGCGTTCGGTTTTACCGTTTTCGGTAATTTCAAACAAAATACTTGCCGAACCCAGTAAATGACCTGCATCAACAAATGTAATTCTTATTCCATCAAAAATTTGCGCAGGCTCATTATAATCATAGTATTTAAACTGCTTTAATGCATTTTCGGCATCCTTAAGAGTGTAAAGCGGAACGTACTCCTCCCCACCTGCGCGCTTTGCCTTACGGTTGCGCCATTCGGCTTCAAATTCTTGTATATGCGCCGAATCGCGAAGCATAATGTTACAAAGCTTGTAGGTCGCCATTGTTGAGTATATTTCGCCCTTAAAACCCTGTGCTGTAAGCATTGGAATTTTACCCGAATGGTCAATGTGAGCGTGGGTAAGACAAACTGCATCAATATCGCAAGCCGCAACGGGTATATCACAGTTTTCGTAAATATCCGCACCCTGCTCCAAACCACAGTCAATAAGTATGTTTTTACCATTAGCCTCAAGCAACGCGCAAGAGCCTGTAACCTCGTGCGCCGCGCCTAAAAAAGTAAGTTTCATTTATATACACTCCCAACACTAAATATTCTTTTCCTTATTTTATCACATTTATGCTGTGAAATAAAGTGTAAATTATGAACAAAACATACTATATTGATTTTATATTAAATCTTTTAGCAGTGTTTTTATATCATTATAGGTATAATTAGGGTTTACACCATAACGCTGTATATCATCAACAGTTCCTTCACCCGAAAGCACAAAAATTCCTGTAATACCTGCGTTTACAGCACAAGCAATATCGGTATAAAGCCTATCGCCTATAAGTGCGGTTTGCTCGCGAGAAAAGCCTGTTTTTTCTACCGCTAAATCCACCATAAGTGAGTTAGGCTTACCAATAAAAAACGGTCTTTTACCTGTAGCGTTATATATCATTTCGCTGACTGAACCGCAATCGGGCACCGAGCCATACCACGTAGGACACACAAGGTCAGGATTGGTAGCAATATAGTCTATATCTTCTTGCAGCAGTATGCACGCATCCTCAAGTTTTTTAAAAGACAGTTCGGTATCAAAGCCCATACAAAGACAGTCGATACCGTCCTCTATCTTATCGGTTATGGGAAGTCCTTCTTGTTTAAGTTGCTGTTTAAAAGACTCAGTACCCAAGGCATATATCTTTTTATATTTTTTTGGTTTAAGATAAAAAACGGTTGCATCAACAGAGGTCAAAAAATCATCGGCAGTAGCAGTAATGCCAAGTGATTTTAATTTTTCGATATACTTATCTACACTTTTTGACGAATTATTGGTAAGAAACATATATTTGCCACCCACCGCTTTAACGTGTTCTAAAAATTCTATGACACCATCAAACAAACACTCGTCAAGGTAGATTGTTCCGTCCATATCTAATAGATATAGCTTTATGTTTTTTAAAGTTTGCATTACTTACTCCTGTTTTGTGTGGCAACAATATTACTGCCACACGCGTTTTTTATAATTACATCGCCTATTTTTATGGGCAAGCGCGCCGTTGTAGCGTTTATAATTTCCATACACTCAAATATTTTTTCTTTGGGTATGGGCTCGTCGGTCTTTACTGAAACTAAACCTCCATCTTCACACATTACGGTTGAAGTCACCGTTCTTTTGGGGTTAGTACACTCGTTTTGTGCATAAGCCTCACCGCGCTTACAGGTATTACCGCGTACCTCAAGCACACGGTTTTCTTCTAAAGTTACAGCAAGCTCACAACCAAGCGGACACACTATGCAGGTAAGCTTTCTTTCTATCATATTACTACACCTCCAAAGAAAAATGCAACTCTTTTACATTTTTTATTTGCTCGGTTTTTAACATTATTTTTTCCATCTCGCCGGGTGCCAGCTTTGCTTTGCTTTTTGATAAAATAGCTTTGTCACCGTCGGTTATAATTATTTTTGCGTTTTTATAGACGTCACTTACCCTAAAATAGACCGTTACATCCTTTGCCTCGGTTATAATTTGCGGCACGGTATATCTGATTTTACCATCGGTTTTAATTGGAATGACAAATGATTGCTTTTTGCCGCTTTTTATATATTCGGCAGCGGCTTTTCCGGCAATTTCTGCCTCTTTAGACACAAAATCCACCAAATCGTGTACATGTAAAACATTGCCGCAAGCAAATATTCCGCCCACAGAGGTTTGACGGTCCTGGTCTACAACGGCGCCGTTTGTTATATTACTTAACTTAATGTTGGCATTTTTGGAAAGCTCGTTTTCGGGGATAAGTCCCACAGATAACAAAAGCGTATCACACGGAATATATTCGCGCGTATCAAGAATCGGTTTTCGGTTTTGGTCAACCTTTGCAATGGTTACGCCCTCTAAACGATCTTTGCCGTGTATTTCAACAACGGTGTGCTCAAGCCGCAGCGGTATATTAAAATCGTTAAGGCACTGCTCTATATTTCGGGCAAGCCCTCCCGAATATGACATAATCTCACAAACGGCGTGAACCTTTGAACCCTCTAACGTCATTCGTCTTGCCATAATGAGTCCTATGTCGCCGCTACCTAAAATTACTACATTTTTCCCCGGTAGATAACCAAAAGTATTTACGTATTTTTGCGCCGTACCGGCGCTGTAAATACCTGCCGGACGAGTGCCCGCAATATTAAGCGCGCCCTTAGAGCGCTCGCGACAACCCATGGCAAGAATTATTGCCTTCGCTTTAATTTGAAATACTCCATCGTTTGAATTGGTAGCTGTTATTACTTTATCTTCCGTAATATCAAGCACCATAGTGTTTAGCTTGTACTCTATACCTAATTCATTTACCTTTTTTTCGTATTTCCACGCGTACTCGGGGCCTGTTAATTCCTCTCCAAACATATGTAGTCCAAAACCGTTGTGTATGCATTGTTGTAAAATGCCGCCAAGCTGACCGTCACGCTCTAAAATAAGTATATCTTGTATGCCGCTTTCACGCGCGGCTATTGCCGCGCTCATTCCTGCAGGGCCGCCGCCAATAATAACCAAATCTCTCATTGGGGTGTACCTCCCTTTGTTTTTGCTACGTTTATTACTGATTGTCCGCCAAATTTTGTAACCTTTTCAAAAGAAATTTCAAGCTCTCGCGATAAAATCTCGGTTATATAAACGCCGCAAAATCCACCCTGACAGCGCCCCATTTGAGCGCGTGTTCTGCGCTTGATGCCGTCTAAATCACGCGCGCCGGGATTACGATGAATAGCATCGATAATTTCACCCTCGGTTATACCTTCACAGCGACAGACTATTCTTCCGTAAGCGGAATTCTTTTTTATCATTTGGTTTTTTTCTTCTATAGATGCTTCAAAAAACGTATGGCTTGACGTTCTTATAGGATTATAGTTTTGGTTTTCAACAAGCTTTAAGCCTTGTTTGCTTAAAAGTTCTACAATATATTCAGCTATAGCAGGAGAAGCCGATAACCCCGGTGACTCTATACCTGCGGCGTTTATAAAATGCTTTTTGGGTGAATTTATTATAAAATCTCCGATACTGCCCACAGCTCTTAACCCGCAAAAAGATGTTATTGTTTTTGCAAGCGGTAAGGCGCTCAAATTTTCTTTTGCTTTTTTTATTACTTCGTTAATACCATCTTGAGTAGTGGCTTTGTTTTCCTTTTCAATTATATCTACCGACGTAGGACCTAACAGCAAATTACCGTCAACCGTAGGCGATACCAAAATACCCTTACCCATCTTGGTAGGAGTTCTAAAAATGGTGTGAGCTACCATATCGCCACACTCTTTATCAAGCAAAATGTACTCTCCTCGACGGGCGTGAACATCAAAACTATTATCTCCTATGAGTTTTGCTATTTTATCGCTATAAATACCGGCGCAATTTATTACAAAACGTGCTTCGACACTATCATTTAGAGATTTAATTGTATATCCGTTTGAAGTTTCATCAATACTTTCAACAGCAAAATTACGCTTCAATTCGGCACCGTTATCCATCGCATTACCAATAGCGGCAATAGTTAGATCATACGGGCAAATTATAGCTCCCGTTGGAGCATATAAAGCGCATAGCACATCGTTTGATAGGTTGGGTTCTATTTGTTTTAATTCTTGTTTTCCAATGATACGCAACCCTTCTACACCGTTTTTTATTCCTCTTTTTAAAAGTTCGTTTAAAGTATCGCGGTCCTCATTATCAAAGCCTATTACTAAGGAACCATTATTTTTATATTTAACTCCAAGCTCTTTGCAAATCGTAGGCATCATTTTAGAGCCTTGCACGTTAAGCCGAGCCTTTAAGCTACCCTCTTTGGCATCAAATCCTGCATGAACTATTGCTGAATTCGCCTTGGTTGCACCCATGGCAACATCGTTTTCTCTTTCCAAAATACATATTTTTAAATTGTATTTTGATAATGCACGAGCGGTCATACCGCCAATAATACCTGCTCCAATAATCGCTATATCGTACATTAGTAAAACCTCCTATTGACAAGGTAAAATCATATATATTATAATAAAACAATCAAAAACGCGTGTCAATGAGTGACCAAAACAACGATAAACAATCAAAAACGCTCAAAGTGAGGTGTTTAAAATGTTAAAAGAAGAAAGATACGATAAAATACTTTCTATTTTGGATAAGGAAAAATATATTTCGGCACATAAATTAAGTGAAATGCTTTTTGTAAGTTTGCCAACAATAAGACGTGATCTTGCAGAGCTTGACCGCAGAAATCAAATAATACGCAGTCACGGTGGCGCAAAAGCAATAGAACCCGAGCATATTGTAACACCGCTTAATTTTAGAAAAACCGTTAATTCGTTACAAAAGCGAACTCTTTGTCAGGCGGCCGCCAATTTGGTAAGTGATAACGAAATAATTTTTATTGATTCATCAACTACCACACTACAAATGGCTGATTTTTTGGTTGAAAAAAAGAATATAACCGTAATCACAAACGGTATTTCTCTTGCTACGTTACTTGTACAAAAAGATATTAAAACCTATTGTACAGGCGGCGAAATTTTTCAAAATTCGTTAGCGCATTTTGGCAGCTTTGCCGAAGATTTTATTAGAAGATTTAATATAGACACTATGTTTTTTTCGTGTCACGGTGTAAATAACTCGGGTATGCTTACCGACCCTTCACTACCCGAAACACAGGTTAGAAAGGCCGCCATAAATCAATCTAAAAAAACCGTTTTTCTTTGCGATGAGTCAAAATTTTCTCTGTCAACTCCGTATAATTTAATATCAATTAAAGAGGTCGATTATGTCATTACCGATTCACCCATAGTAAGAGACTTTCTAGATATAGAAAATAAAATTATTATAGTGTAACAAAACCCTCGTCAAAGAAAAACTTTGACGAGGGTTTTTGTTACATTGGTTTAATTGTAAAACTAAAGTTAATCTTCTTTTCATTAACCCTGTATTGCTCTGCTAACTGTGGGCCACATGAGTTTGAGCCCAAACCCGAAACCTTATAATCTATACGCAAATGGGTTTTACCATCACGCACAAGCTCGTTTATATGCTGCGCTTTGGTAAGTGCATCGGTGCTGTATGACGATACGTTAAATTCAAAATTATCAGCCTCTATGCACATTTTACCAATTTTTAGCATCTTAGCCGCCGTATGATTGCCGTGCTCTTGAGGACGAATATAGTTTACGTATTCGTGATCTGCCGCACTTACATACTCACCCACACTACCTGCGTGGCACATATCTTGGTAGCTTTCGTAAGGACCGTTTGCATAGTATTTAAAATCAGCATTTTCCTGTGGCAAGGTTACTTCAAATCCCAAACGCGGCAACCAATATGCGTTTTCACGAATATCGCCATCGAGCGATACGTTTATTTTACCTAAAGCATCAACGCTTACCGTGAGCGTGTATATAATCCAAGGCATACGGCTTACTGCGGCAACGCTGCCCTTTACGGTAATCACGTTATCGTTGCATTCACAATCATAAACCTTACCAAAACGTGTATGGTAAAATTCACCTACCCAAGTGATACCCCAATGTGACTTTTCCTTGCGATCATTATCGGTAGGCGCGCGCCAATTCGTTAATTTTATTGCGTCGCAAATTTGTTTTTCGCCATCAATTACAATTTCGGTAAAATTGCCATAGTAACGTGAGAACACGTAACGGAAATTATTGCCCTCAATAATATAATCATTGCCGTCCTCTTTCACTTTAGCTAAAGGTAATACTTCCTCTTTTACCGTTTCAAACGGTAATTGATGTTGGGTGTGGGCAATAACCTCATCACCCTTTAAAAGCTCACAATTAAGATATGCACCATACTGGCAATAAAGGTCTAAATTCCCAATTTCAACTGTAGCTTCACAAAGCGGTTGGGCATCTAAAATAATAGCATTTTCTTTTAAGACTTTTCCATCAACGAAAATACTATATACAAAATTAAATTCATTAAGATTTGTAAAGCTATAGCGATTTTTAACGGTTAACACACCGTTTTCAAAGCTTGTTGCCATCGGCTGATATGCAGCCTTTACCTCAAGCGAACCGGCCTTTAATGTGCGATCATAAAATACCACACCATCACAGCAAAACTCTCCAAAGTTTACAAGCTCGCCAGGGAAATCGCCGCCATAGCAAGGCACACCGTTTTTAAGCACAGTATGGTCAGCCCACTCCCAAACGCAACCACCTATAAGGGATTTGTGTTTGTTAAACAATTCTACGTATTCGTACACGTCACCCGGCCCATTACCCATAGCGTGAGCATACTCACAAAGGAATATAGGCTCTGTAATATCAGGATTTGCGATAAATCCTTCAAGGTCTGAAAACGCAGAATACATACGAGAGTAAACCTGTGATACACTCGGAAATCCTTCACGGCAAGAACATTCCCAATGGCAAAGGCGCCCATCATTAAGTGCCTTCACGTAATCCGCCATAGCAACAAAATTATCCCCGTGACCAGACTCGTTACCAAGCGACCACATAATAATGCTAACGTGGTTTTTGTCACGCTGTACAGTGCGCACCATACGGTCAAGGTGCTCCCGTTTCCAATCGGGATGAGTACCGGGCCAGTTGCCTGCAGGCTCGGTATAATTGTAGGGCTGGGAAGCATAACGACAAATAAATCCGTGCGTTTCTATATCACATTCAAGTATAACGTAAAGACCGTATTCGTCACAAAGCTCTACAAACCTTGGTGGTGGCGGATAGTGTGATGTGCGCACACAGTTTATATTAAGCTTTTTCATGAGTTTAACATCACGTAGCAACTCTTCATCGGTCTGATACCAACCTCCCGTAGCGCTTGTATCGTGATGATTTACACCATAAAGCTTTACAGGTACACCGTTTATGAGCAATTCATTATCCTTTGAAATTTCAATGGTTCTGAATGCGGTTTTTTGTACAATTTCTTCACCATCTCGCTCAATTTTGACTGTATAAAGCTGTGGTTTTTCAGCATTCCAGAAAATAGAGTTTTCAACCCTAAATTCTACCACCGCGCCATCTTGTTTGGCAAGCAAATCACCATTTACATCATAAAGAGAAATCGTAGCAAGCTTGCCAACGTCAACACTTATTTCACTACCAATAGTGGTAACCGATACATCGGTTATATGATTTATAGGACGCTGTAATATATAGCAATCACGAAAAATACCGTTCATTCTAAAAAAGTCTTGGTCTTCAAGATAACTGCCGCAGCACCATTTAAGCACCTTAACGGTAATATCGTTACTTCCCTCACACACAAACTCGGTAATATCAAATTCGGCTTGCAGATGACTACCCTGTGTAAAACCTACATACTTTCCGTTTATGTAAAGAAATGCGCAAGATGACACACCCTCAAGCACAAAATATACCTTGCCCCAAAGCTTTTCGATAGTAAACTCACGGTTGTAAACACCGCAAGGGTTATCGTCGGGTACATAGGGCATATCGACAGGATACGGATACTCTTGATTTGTATAGTTAACTATATCGTATCCCTCGGTTTGCCAGCAAGACGGCACGGGTATAGTGTCCCAATTATCTATTTTTTCGGGCACGTCAAATTCGCGTTCAAAATATTTAAAATTCCAGATACCGTTTAAAAGATTATACTGCGATATACCGCTTGGTATATAATAACTACGTGGCGCGCAACGGTTTTCACTTGTTTTAAATGGATTTTCATAAATTCTCATTTTTTCATCCCTTATCTCTCAAATAAAGCGTTCTCGCATTGCGATGCTTATATACGCTTAATACCAGACCAACACCCAAATACATACAAATAAGCGATGTACCGCCCGCACTAAAGAACGGCAATGTTACACCTATAACAGGAAGCAATGCAACACACATACCAATATTAATTATAATTTGTGCAAGCATCATACCAAAAAAACCAACACACATTATTTTACCGCTTTGTTTATTACAATTACGAGCAATATGGATAGCGCGGAAACTTATTGCCGCCAAGAGTATCAACACTGCCATACAGCCTACAAAGCCTAATTCTTCACCAATACTAACAAATATAAAGTCGTTTTGTCCTTCGGGCACACCGGCAGATTGAGTAAGACTGCCTTTTAATAAGCCTTGCCCCCAAAATCCACCATTAGCAAGCGCCATACGGCCTCGATACTGTTGATAGGTTGCTCCCATAATATCGGATTCGATATCAAACATATTTATCAGTCGAGCGCGCTGTTCGTCATTCATTATTATAAAATAAATAATCGGAGAACAAGCTATTAAAGCAGTAAATGCAAGTACAAAATATTTCCACGAAACACCAGCCGCACACATCATACAAAGCACCATAACTGCAAAAACAAGCGCCGTACCGTCATCACCCTGAAAATGTATCAACAACACAGGAAACGCACCGTGCAAGCATATTGGAACCAACGTTTTTATTTTGTTTATATTATTTTTAACTCTGCTTAAGTGAGTAGCAAATGTAACTATAAAGCATATTTTTAAAAGCTCTGATGGCTGAAAGGTGGTAAAACCTAAATCAAGCCACGCCTTGTCATCTGTGCCCTCGGGTGCCCAACCGATAAAAAATGTAAGTATTACCGGAATTACACCCAAAGCCGCCAATAAATACCAATATTTAGAATAGCGTTCAAAATCAAAGCTTGACACAACTATAGCAGCCGCAAGGCCCACAACCATACCTATAATTTGAACAAATAGCGGTCTTAAAGAATTGAGATGCGTTGTTGCAGAGTAAACCGCCACACAACCATAACTTGTAGCAATTATACAAAGCATTACCATAAGCTTGTCTGTTTCACGAATAAAGTCTGCTATACGCGATATAATTCTTCCCAACCTTACCACCTGCCTTTCGTTTATATACACATACATTTATTATATTAAATAATCAACTATATTTCAAGTATTATACAAATTAAATTGGGTTATTGCCACAGGCAATAACCCAATTTAATTATCTATTGTAAACTCATTTATATACGGTATAGATGGTGCCGCACCAAATCTCGATACAGTAATCGACGCCGCTTTAGAAGCGAGTTTTAGCGCGTAATCAATACCTCTACCTTCTGCTATAGCGCTTATAAAATAGCCCGTAAAAGTATCTCCTGCGGCTGTTGTGTCAACAACTCGTGTTTTATATATAGGTTGTTTGAAAGTTATATCACAATTTTTAAATACACAACCCTTATCACCCAAAGTAAGTATAAGATTACTATCGGGATAATTTTGTGTAAAATTTTCAACCATGTTTTCGCCAAAAAGCGCCTCGCCCTCAATCTCGTTGCAAAACCACCATTTAACCTGACTTAGCGGTAAATTTTGGATTGAATTATCAAACGGTGACGGGTTAAAGGCAATCTGCATCTTTTTAGAAGCGGCTATCTCAAAAGCCACGGCAAGATTACTTGTTTCGTTTTGAAGCAGCAGTATATCGTTTTCACCTGCATCGAAAAGAAATTGTTCTATATATTCCCTATCAATAAGCCGATTTGTACCGCCATACAACAAAATACTGTTTTGTCCATTTTTGTCAAGTTGAATAATTGCGTGGCCACTACTTTGGTTTAAAGTCTTAATGCGGCTTACGTCTACACCACTCTCGGACATAATTTGCTTTAAAAATTCGCCGTCGCGACCTAATATTGCGCCGTGAATAACCTTGGCTCCCGCACGGGAAAGCGCAATCGATTGGTTAAGTCCTTTACCACCCGCAAATGTTTGCATATTATCAGACGCTAACGTTTCACCCGCAGATACAAAATGGTCAACATTGTAAACATAGTCGATATTAAGTGAACCTAAATTATAAATTTTCATAACATTACAGCTTTATATGTTTCATAGTAGTCTCTACTGCATCGGTAATTTTTATTGTACCCACACCAAAAATAGACGTATGCAGTTTGTTGTTTATAGGTTTTGTCCAGACCTCGTCAATGCATTTTGTTCCAAATGCCAAACCAAGTATTGAGCCCACCGTCGCACCGTTACAGTCAGTATCAAAGCCCGTTTGAACCGACATACATATAGATTTACCATAGTCACCCTTGCCGTAAAGTAAAGATGCGACAACTATCATAGCATTGGATATTGTATGACACCAGCCGTGAGAGGTGTACTCATTATAACGATTGTGAATTTCGGCAAAACAATCTTCTTGTGAAATGCCGTTTTCATATTGGTTTATAACATCACAAATTGCCTCATAGAGTCTTGATGTATGAGGTATCTGGGCAAGACCACCTAATATTATGGTTTTTATATCATTGGTGGTTGCCGCTATTGCCAGCATAGCTGCCACAAACATTTCGCCATATATACCGTTTTTTGTATGCGAAATTGATGCATCACGAAAAGCCATTTCTGCTGCAAGCTCGGGATTGCCTGGATTTATGTAACCAAAATAGTCGCCGCGTATCTGTGCGCCTATCCACTCGCGGTACGGATTTTTATATGCTGCTGATTCGGGCGGCTCATAACCATTTACAAAGTTACAAAATGCCACACGCTCTGCGGTACAGTATGCGTCTTTGGATTGCAGGCTAAGCCACGACCTCGACATATCGTAAGAAGTAAAATATCTGCCATACTTTTCGATAACCTTTTGGGCAAGCACCACATAATTTGTATCATCATCCACAGGCATACCGTCTGCAGTATCGGCATAGCAACGATTTTCAAAGCGGTATTTATATTTATTTAATATATCGTCGTTTAAATCACTGCGACGGATATATCTATGCATTGGGTAGTTATTGGTTTCATTCAAAAACGGTATAAGCTCATCGGTTTTTATACCTTCAACAGTTTTTCCTAAAAGACAACCGCAAATTCTACCCATCCACGCTCCGTGAATTTTATCTTTAAGTGTACTGCTATCTACAACACCTTTGAATTTGAACGCTTTTCTAAATTTTTTTATTTCTTCAAGGGTTGAGGGTTCATTATATTTATAACCTTCAACAGTTTTTGCATTATGAACAATATGGAATAAAACGTCGCCGAGCTTCTTTTTTATTTCATCCTGCGGCAATCGTGTAACAACGTCAAACAAGTCCTTATACTGCGCGATATCAAGGCCCTCTTCTATCGACTGCTGATATTCGGTAGTAAGGCCTAACGTTGAATAATATGATTCCCAAACGTGAATATTGGCATATTGGGGTTTTAATTCTTTTGTGGTTTTAAGTTCTTCGGTTATTCTGGTATCACTATCAAAAATAAGAGCATCAAGCGAAATATCAAAACGTTTTGAAATTTTAATAAGCTTGTCAATATCGGGAAGTGAAACACCACTCTCCCATTTTTGAACCGACTGGCGCGAAACACCAAAAAGCTCTGCAAACTGCTCTTGCGACATATTAGACTTTTCACGTAATTTACATATAACATTATTAACCGCCACAATCACCACTCCTATTTGTTTTTGTTTATTATATCAACCTATTTTAAAAAACGCAATAAACTCGGAATTGCTAATTTTGCAACTTGCAGTTGTCAAACATTAAAGCTGTCCGAAATTATCGAACAGCTTTAATAGATTTATTCAACCGAAATCACCTTGTAGCCCTGAGACTCCACAGCATTTTTAAGTGATTCATCAGCGACGTTTTCGCTTAATTCTACGTTTGCAACACCTGTTTTATGGCTTATATCTAAAACTGTTACACCAGCAATATTCTCAAGTGCTGTTTTTGCGTGCGCCTCGCAATGCGGGCACATAAGTCCTTCTATTTTGATAACCTTTTTCATTTTTTTATTCTCCTTTTTAGGTTTATTTTTTGATTTAAAAAAGTTAAGCCTTAACGCGTTTGTTACAACACAAAAGCTTGATAAGCTCATAGCTGCCGCACCAAACATTGGATTCATTTCCCATCCAAGCAAAGAAATAAATGCGCCTGCCGCCAAAGGTATGCCAATTGTATTGTAGATAAACGCCCAAAATAAATTTTGTTTTATATTATTAAGCGTTTTACGGCTTAGATGCGTAGCATCTACCACATCGGCAAGATTGCTATTCATAAGCACAACATCGGCTGATTCTATCGCAATATCCATACCGCTACCGATTGCCATACCAATATCTGCAGTAGTAAGCGCTACAGCATCATTTATGCCGTCACCTACCATAATAACCTTACCCTGTTTTTTTAACTCACTTATAACAGCTGCCTTACCGTCGGGCTTAACGCCTGCCTTTACCTCGTCAATACCAACGGTTTTTGCAACAGCACTTGCAGTTTTAAGGTTGTCGCCCGTAAGCATTATAACGCGAGCACCCATATTTTTCAGGGTAGATATAGCCGCTTTTGCATCGGCTTTTACCCCATCCGCAACGGCGATAACACCTGCCAAAATATTATCTTTTATAAATAAAAGGGGTGTTTTACCTTCGTTTGAAAGCTTATCGGTTACTGGAGCTATACCATTTATATCGATGTTTTTATCTTTTGCAGACGACACACTACAACCAAAGCAATTAACGCCATCAACAATACCGCTTACCCCAAAGCCTGCGGTTTCATTAAAATTCATCACTTCAAGCGGCGTAATACCCTGCTCCCTTGCATATTCATTTACGGCAATTGCCAGTGGATGAGCACTACGACTTTCAAGACTATATGCAATTTTTAGCAGTTCTTGCTTTGTTGTTTTGCCAACGGATATTACATCTACAACGGTGGGTTTTCCACACGTTACAGTTCCCGTTTTATCAAGCACAGCAATATTACATTTACCGCACATTTCAAGCGCAGATGCCGTTTTAAAAAGTATGCCGCGACGCGCGCCAACACCACTACCAACCATAATTGCAACAGGAGTTGCAAGCCCTAAAGCACAAGGGCAGCTTATTACAAGCACCGATATTGCGCGCGCTATGGCAAAACCAAAGCCCTCGCCTATTAACAGCCATACAACAAGTGTTATGACTGCAATAATCAGCACCACAGGTACAAATACCGCCGACACTTTATCGGCAATGCGTGCAATAGGAGCTTTTGAAGAAGCGGCATCACTTACCATTTTTATAATTTTTGCAAGAGTACTATCCTCACCTACGGCAGTAGCTTTACAAACAAGTCTACCCGTTTTGTTTATGGTGCCGCTCGACACCCTACTATCTATCTTTTTGTCTACGGGTATACTTTCTCCGGTAAGCGCCGATTCGTCTACTGCGCTACTGCCCTCAAGTACCACACCGTCTACAGCAAAGCTTTGACCAGGAAGGACCACGAAGATATCGCCCTTCAACACTTCATCCGCATCTACTGTGATTTCTTTGCCATCTTTAATAACGGTTACTGTTTTAGGTGCCAATTCCAAAAGCGATTTTATGGCATTGGTGGTCTTGCCTTTAGCGTAAGCTTCAAGCAATTTACCTACTGTTATAAGGGTTAAAATCATAGCAGCGGACTCAAAATATAAACCGTGAAGCATATGCCGTAATTCATCACCCGCTACCACGGTCATTTTAAACACATTAGCAACGCTATACCCATAAGCCGCGGCGGAACCCAATGCCACCAACGTATCCATATTAGGCGCACGGTTTATAATACCTTTAAAGCCATTTATAAAAAAACTTTGATTTATAACCATAACAGCTGTAGTAAGCAGCAATTGTATAAGCGCCTGTAATAAATAATTTTTAGAAATAACATCAGGCAGCGGTGCGCCCCACATAGAATGGAACATTGAAAAATACATTAAAATCACTAACAAAATGCACGAACATAAAAGTCGAAGCATTATATTTTTATTATCGTTCTTTTCTGGTGTAGCTTTATGAGTTGTCTTTTTCGCTT
Source organism: Clostridia bacterium (assembly GCA_017437005.1). GTDB lineage: Bacteria > Bacillota > Clostridia > Oscillospirales > Acutalibacteraceae > UBA737. Next base: position 65,909 of record JAFSBZ010000014.1, read on the forward strand.
CGCTTTGCTCGATGCCATAGCCTGCGCCAAGTACAGCGCTGATTACCTCTTGCGTATTAGCGCTATCATTTACGGTCATATCGCCCGTAAGCAAATTAACATTACATTCGCTAACACTTTCAACGCTTGATACCGCCTTTTCAACACGAGCGCTACAAGCCGCGCAGCTCATACCCGTTACCTTAAATTTTTGCATTTTATCACCTCAGTTACCGTGTGCTAACTATGTACATTATACAACTCATAGAAACTTTTTTCAAGCAAATAAATACGACAACTGAAAAAATTTTTCAGTTGCCGTATAATTTTAATTATTAAAATCCTAAAAGCTTGGTACCTGCAGTTTCAAGCATTGTGCGTTTTTCAACTGCATTACCATCGGTATCACCTACAGCGCTAATGTATAGCTTAATCTTAGGCTCAGTACCTGATGGACGAACGATAAGTGAACTGCCATCTTCAAGATAAAAACCTAAAACATTTGATTTTGGTAAATCTATAGCTGTGATTTTACCACTTGCTATGTCAAGGCTCTCACTCTTGTTGAGGTTGTCAAAACGTGATACTTTGATACCGTCAACCTCTGCGGGTGGATTTGTGGCCAATTTTTCCATAATGCCTGCTATTTGCTTCATTCCTGCCTGACCTTCACAGGTAAAGCTCTTTTGAGAACAATAGTAGTATCCGTATTTATCATAAAGTTCAGACAGTACCTCAATAAGATTTTTACCCTGTGCTTTATAATAAGCCACCATTTCGCATATAAGCATAGATGCTATAACAGCGTCTTTATCACGAACATATGTACCTGCAAGATAACCGTAGCTTTCTTCAAAGCCAAAGACATAACGCTCTTCTTCACCAACGGCCTCTAAGTTTGCAATCTGCTCACCAATAAACTTAAAGCCTGTAAGTACATCACGAAGCTCACAGCCGTAATCCTTGGCAATTTTAAGACAAATATCGCTTGTAACAATTGTTTTTACCGCAACAGGATTTTGTGGTAATGTGCCGTTTGCCTTGCGGCATTTTAAAATATATTCAAGCAAAAGTGCTCCAACCTCATTGCCGCTAAATAAACGGTATTCGTCACCGTTTGGTACAGCAATACCCACGCGGTCAGCATCGGGGTCAGTAGCAAGAAGTAAATCAGGCTTAACCGTTTCCGCAAGCTTTAAAGCACACTCAAATGCCTGACGGATTTCAGGATTGGGATACGGCGCTGTCGGGAAGTTGCCGTTTGGTAATTCTTGCTCGGGCACTACTGTTACATTAGTAGCGCCTATTTTAGAAAGAATAGCGCGAACAGGCTTGTTACCCGAACCGTGAAGCGGTGTATAAACCACATTAAGCTTGGACATATCCACGTCACGATTTACACGTCTATCCTCTACAGCGGCAAGATAAGCCTCGATAACATCATCGCCAATAAATTCTATCTTTCCTTGGCTTACGGCTGTATCAAAATCAATACGCTTAACGCCGTCAAAAATATCGACGCTATTCATAACCGAAAGCACATAATCCGCAGCTTCAAGACCTAACTGACAACCATCATTACCGTAAGCCTTGTAGCCGTTATATTTTGAAGGATTGTGGCTTGCAGTTACAACAATACCTGCATCACACTTAAGGTGACGCACCGCAAACGAAAGCATGGGCGTGGGCATAAGCTCTTTGTAAATATATACCTTTATTCCGTTTGCCGCAAGAATAGCCGCCGCATCACGAGCAAAAACGTCAGATTTAATACGGCTATCGTAAGCGATTGCAACCTTACCGGTTTGAGTTACTGAATTAACATAATCAGCAAGACCCTGTGTTGCCTTACCAACTGTGTAAACATTCATACGGTTGGTACCCGCGCCTATAACACCGCGAAGACCACCGGTACCAAATTCAAGATCCTTATAAAAAGCATCACTTATGGCTTCTTCATTACCCTCTATGCTTTTAAGCTCAGCTATTAAATCACCATCAATCGTAGCGCGTTCGCACCAAAGTTTATATTGTTCATTTACCATTGCCAAAACCTCCCTAAATTTCTATATTTTAATTTTATAATTAAAATATACACTTGTCAACCAAAATTTAAAGAGAGGTTTCGACAAAATTAATCAACTATACGTTCCAAGGCCAAAACTGACGGACAAGGCCTTGTCCACACGATTCATAACGCTACCGTCTATAGAACCCATTTTTTCCTTTAAACGTTGCTTATCTATGGTGCGTACCTGCTCAAGTAAAACAACGCTATCTTTACTAAGCCCACAGCATTGCGCGCTTAAATTTATATGGGTTGGTAAATTTGATTTTTCGTGCTGACTTGTTATTGCCGCCGCAATAACCGTTGGACTATAACGATTGCCAACATCATTCTGAACTATTAAAACCGGTCTCATTCCGCCCTGCTCGGAGCCAACAACGGGACTTAAATCGGCGTAATATATTTCTCCTCGTTTAATATTCATTTCTGCTTCACACTCCAAAAGTTTTTGCATTAGATATTTTTACCTTTTTGCAGAAAAATAATCACTGTGAGCCAATAAAATTGTCGCTCATAATTATTTTATGAAGATGAATATCCCAATGTGAGAAGCAGCGACTTAATAATCGGTTTGAATTATAACTTAAAACACCCACCGCAAAAGCGGTGAGTGTTTACATAGTAAAATCCTATAAGTATTATAACTTAAATTTAAGTGTTACATCCCATCCGTTAATATACTGCAACAACAATGCATAGTCTTTACCGTTAATTTTGCCATCGCCCGTAACGTCGGATGCTGTTTTGTCAATTGCATTATTCCAACCGTTAATAGATTGCAACAGCATTGCATAGTCTTTACCGTTGACCTTTTCGTCGCCGTTTGCATCACCGGGTGTTATATCAGAAATAAAATCTGCAATCAATTCGTTTTCATATGTACCCATACGCGCAACACTTCCTGTGTTAGAAACAAAGGCAAATCTTGCATCCTTAACGTCAAAATTCTCCTCTGCACTAAAAGTAAGTGTAGCAACCAGATGCTCGCCGCCGTCAAACGTTTTGTCCGAACCCATCAAACCGTTGTCTTGCATTAAAACTACTTCGTTTATTTGGTTTGCGCTATCGTATGGTGTGTTCATATAGCTGGGGAACAAATCGCCAAAAACAATACTGTTGAGTGCAAGACCTTTACTATAGGCAATTGCACAATCAAATCCCCAAAGTCTTGCTACATCGGTTTTAACATTCATATACACCTGTAGTTCAACATCGCCCGTACTAACTTCGGTAGATTTATAGGTAAATTCAATTTTTTCGTCAACCGGTGTCTGGTTTTTCTGAATTAAATCAACAATCTGTTCTTTATCCACCTGCTCAATGGCTAAAAACTTTACAGCGTTAGTTCCGTCATAATATACTTTGCTTTTTACTCCACCAACAATTTTAGCACAAACGTCGGTTTCTGGATCCCAATCATACTGATATACAATATAATCCTTGCCTTCTATCTCATTTTCCGAAGGAATATAATCTCCATCGATTAGATCGTCTGATTCGCTATCGTACGGCCATACAATATATGACAAAACTTCATAACAATTGTTGTCTAATTGTTTATAACTTTCATACCTAAACACCACCGATGGACCTCCCCATCCACCGACATAACTGTTATACACACCGTTATCATAAAAACTTTGTGAATGAAGGTCAGATATAAGTTTTTCAGTCTTTTCAAAATATTTAAAAGCAATCTCCTCATAATCGGATTCGCTTACGGTAAATTCATAGCTGCTATCATCAGGTGCAAACTTTTCAAGTTCACCCGAGTGAAGAAGGTATTCATTTACAAAAACCGCACGTGGACCGTCAGCTTGAGTAAAAAAATACCCGCCATCGTAATATCCATAATACATCCAACTTAATTTATTAAAAACATTGCCAAATGCATCATCGATAGGACTTATTTCATTATAACTTTCTGTTTCTGCACTTGCAGGAACTACGCCTATAGGCATGGCAAGTATAATTAACACTATCGCCAACAAAAATGAAACTATTTTTTTCATACATTTTCTCCTTAATAATTTTTTTGTATATTGATTTTATCATATTTATTCGATATGTGCAATACCTTTATAATTGAAATTTTTTACATTAATTTTAAAAACAGCACCCATTAATCGGGTGCTGTAAATATTCTTACTTTGTATCCTTTTGTCGCGCGCTTACTGCACCCTCGGGGTCAATTTCTCCGGCCTTTAATAATGACATCTTTGTAAGAGCAGGACCTACAAGCTCGTAAACAAGGACTGCAAATAATGTTATGTTTGCAACCATTATACCTACTGAGCCTAACTCTTCAGCCTTGATTGCCATACCGAGCGCCACACCTGCTTGTGGGAATAATGTAATACCCAAATACTTGATTATGTTGGGATCACATTTTACCATTTGTGAGCTTAAACGCGCACCATAGTATTTACCAAAGCAACGTGAAAGTATGTAAACAACACCTATAATAACAATGGTAATATCCTTAAAAATAGACAACTCAAATTCTGCGCCGCTTATTACAAAGAAAAGTATAAACAACGGTGCGGTCCAACGGTCAAGTCGATCCATAAGATTTTCAGAAAAATCACACATATTGCAAAATACTGTTCCAAGCATCATACATACAAGAAGTGACGAAAACGCAATGTGAACACCGCATATCTCAAAATTCAGCTTTGAAAGGCCCACTGTTGCAAGCACAAATGCCACCGACATTGCGAGTCGCTTTGAGCGTGAATGGAAAAATCTTTCAAAGAAAGTGAATATGGCACCCATAGCAAAGCCAAGCGCCAGCGATATTGTAACCTCTGCAATAGGCTCTACAATTACAGATACTATATCAACCGAGCCGCTGCTTATTGCCTTTGCAACACCAAACGATATTGCAAACAACACAAGACCAACCGCATCATCAAGCGCTACAACGGGTAGCAAAACATCGGTAACAGGTCCTTTTGCCTTGTACTGACGTACTACCATAAGTGTAGCCGCAGGTGCCGTAGCAGCTGCTACCGCTCCGAGAACTACTGCCGCTTCTAAGGGAAATCTATCGGGAATTATAAAATGTACACCAATAAGTACGGCATCAACAACTATTGTTGTAAATACGGCTTGTAAAATACCGATTACAGTAGCTTGCTTACCTATCTTTTTAAGCTGGGCTAATCTAAACTCATTACCGATAGCAAAGGCAATAAAGCCAAGCGCAATATCACTTAAAAGACTATAGCTTTTTACATCGGCGTGGTTTATAAAACCAAGGCCCTTAATACCCAAAGCGCCAAGCACATAAGGTCCTATAATTACACCCGCCACAAGATACGCAGTAACGGCAGGAAGCTTTAGCTTTTTAGCAAGGCGCGAAAGCATAAGACCGGCAAAAATCGCAACCGATAACGTTAATAAAATTTCCACAAAAATCCCCTCTTAATTGTAAAAAAATCGTACGCAAAAAAGTATAGCACACTAAAAATATAAAAACAAGTTAAAAAGTGCCCAAAAATACACAAAACTATCTTATAGAATTGTAATAATTTTTCATTTGTTTAACATCCTCTGCTTGTGTGCCGTCCGATTCACAAATAAAGGTTGGACTACAGTTTTTTTGCACAACTAAATCAAGCACAGGCTCAAAATCAGGGCCGTAAACGGTGTCGGCAAAAGTAAGATGCTTTTTCTCTCCGCCCGTTGTGTATTCAATTTTAGAAAAATGAGAGTGAAAAACCTTAAGTCGCTCATAGCCCAAGGCATTTTCTATTTTGTCAAATACTGTTTTGTAATCCTCTTTAGTTTTAAAGTAACCCAAATCACGCGCATTAAGATGCCCAAAATCTATACAAGGAATAAGACGTTCGTCTATTCTACACAATTCTAAAACTTCGTCTAAAGTGCCAAGTTGATTTACCTTACCCATTGTTTCGGGGCATATGTGTATATGGCCCAAATTTTCGGCATCAAGCGCCGCAAGCGCTTTTTTCATAGTGTCAATTGCCAACTCGAGCGCAGACTCACGACTTATTTTACTGCAAGAGCCTGTGTGTACCACAATACGATTACCGCCCATATAGTCTACGGCTTTAGCGGAAGACATAATATAATTTATGGAATTAAGACGCTTCTCTTCTTCGAGAGATGACATAGAGATATAATATGGCGCGTGAAGAGATAAAGTTATCCCCTTTTCTGCGGCTAACTTTCCTAACTCACGAGATTTATCTTCGCCGATATTTACACCTCTGCCGCATTGATATTCAAAAGCATCAAGCCCCATACGCTCAACATATTCGGGTATGTGCAAGCTACCCTTATATCCCATTTCAAAAAAACTGTTGGAATTTCCCGCAGGTCCAAATTTTGCTGACATTGTTATACCTCATCCGTTAAATTATATTTTTTATAAAGCTTCTTTTCGAGTTTTCTACGAACTTTAAAGGACCAACCATCCTCAAGCTTTATTGGGGTAAGTAATATTGTTTTTACACCTACTGCATTGCCGCCTAATACATCGGTAAAAATTTGATCGCCCACAATGGCTACATTTTTTCTTTTTTCTTTAAGCTTTCTAACACCGCGCAAATACCCTGTTGGAAGTGGTTTGCAACCAAGACTTATATAGGGCAGTCCAATACGTGCAGCAAACGGCTCGATTCTAAATTTTTTGGAATTAGAAAGCACCATTAACTTAATGCCGCTATCCTGCATTTTTTTAATCCATTCCATAAGCCCCTCGGTAAGAATTGTGCCGTGGTGAGTAGACATAGTATTATCGACATCTAAAAGCAAGGCTTTGATATCATATTTATTTAAAAGCTCTACAGTAATATCAGTTATACCGCGAAGCTTAATATCGGGTTTAAGCAGCATAAAACAACCACCTTGTTAAAAAATTAAAAAGGCGATAAGGGTAGTTCCCTAATCGCCTTTTAAGTGCCGTAAATTAGCGGAACTTTCTCTTACGAGCAGCTTCCGACTTCTTCTTACGCTTTACAGAGGGCTTTTCATAGTGCTCTCTCTTACGAACTTCCTGAATAACGCCATCTTTAGCAGTCTGACGCTTAAAGCGACGAAGTGCGTTATCGAGTGATTCATTTTCTTTTACTTTTACCTGACTCATTGACATTCCCTCCCTCCGCAATAGTGCAGGGGTATAAACTTACAAAAGCCATTATACTACAAGTGTATATAGAATGTCAAGAAGATATTTAAAATATTTTATTAAGAAATCATATTATTGAATTCTTCTTCATCAATAACGGTAACACCCAAGGCATTTGCCTTGTCAAGTTTACTGCCTGCTTCTTCTCCTGCAAGCACGTAGGTGGTCTTTTTTGACACCGAGCCCGATACCTTACCGCCAAACGACTCGATAATTTCTGCCGCGGCAGAACGCGTATAAGTGGGTAGCGTACCCGTAAGAACAAATGTCATACCTGCAAATTTATCTCCTGCTACGGTTTTGGTAGAAACAGTGTTAACACCAAGCTCTTTAAGTCGATGTATCATATCGCGGTTATCCTCTACCGAAAAATATTCTACCGCTGAATTAGCAAGTATTTCGCCAAAGCCTTCTATGCCGAGCATATCTTCGCGAGTAGCCGACATTATAACATCAATATCGCAAAAACGCTCCGAAAGTAATTTTGCCGCCTTTGCGCCGATGTGTCTGATACCCAAAGCAGTTATAAATTTTGACAAATCATTACCCTTTGATTTTTCAATTGCCGCAAACATATTTTGCGTGGATTTTTCACCGATGCGATCAAGAGCCTTTACCTTATCAAAATCAAGCATGTAAAGGTCTACTATATTATGCACAAGGCCGGCATCTACAAGTTGTTCAAGAACAGCGGGGCCAAGACCTTCAATATCCATCGCATCGCGCGAGGTAAAGTGAATAAGATTGCGAAGTAGCTGGGCGGGACAATCCGAATTAGTACAACGAATTACCGCCTCACCCTCGGATCGTGATACTTTAGCTCCACAGGATGGACAGTGCGTTGGCATTTTAAACACCTGAGAACCTTCACAATGCTTACTTACTGCTAAAACCTCGGGTATAATTTCACCCGCCTTACGCACAACAATCGTATCACCAATACCGATTTGCTTTTCGTTTATGAAGTCCTCGTTATGCAGTACCGCGCGACTAACGGTAGTACCCGCAAGCTGAATTGGTTCAAATTCGGCTGTAGGGGTAAGAGCACCTGTACGACCTACGTTAATTTCTATACTTTTAAGTACCGTTTCCTTTTCTTCGGGGGGATATTTAAAAGCAACCGCCCAACGCGGATATTTCGCCGTACTGCCAAGCTCTTCACGATAGGTTAAATTATCAGCCTTAATAACTGCGCCATCTATATCAAATTCATAACTGCCGCGGTTTTCGCCTATTTTTTGAACCTCGGCAATTGCCTCATCAATGGTGTTACATTTTGTATAAAACGGCAAAACGTTAAATCCTAAACTCTTCAAATAATCAAGTGTTTCTATATGAGAATTAAACTTTTTACCCTCAATTGCTTGAACGTTAAATACAAATATGTCAAGACCGCGGCTGGCTGTAACAGCGCTGTTTTTTTGTCTAAGTGAGCCTGCCGCCGCATTGCGTGGGTTTTTTGCCGGTTGTTCGCCCAAAAGCTCTTGTCTTTCAATCAGCTTTAAAAACGACTTTTTGGGCATATACACTTCGCCTCTTACCTCTAATGCATGCTCAAATTCAATAGTTTTGGGAATTGACTCTATCTGTAAAAGGTTTGCTGTAACGTCCTCACCCGTTGTTCCGTCGCCACGGGTTGAACCGCGAACAAATTTTCCGCCATCATATTCAAGCGACACCGAAAGTCCGTCAATTTTTGGTTCTACCGAAAATGCAGTTATAGAAGTATTTATTTTGTCACCAAATTCTCGTAATTCTTGTATGCTGAAAACGTCTTGCAAGCTTTCCATTTTTACAGTATGCGAAACAGGAGAGAACAATTTTAAAGCTACTCCTCCTACCTTTTGTGTAGGAGAGTCGGGAGTTATAAGCTCGGGGTATTCTTTTTCTATTGCTTTGAGCTCGCGCGTCAATGCGTCATACTCAAAATCGGAAATTTCGGGAGCATCTTGGTTATAGTAAAGCTCGTTATGATACCTTATTTCCTTTGTGAGCTGAGCTGCTCTTTTCTTTGCTTCTTTAAAATTCATAATTTTCTCCTCTTATTCTAAATCTCCGAAGTTGAATACTTCGTCTGCTAAATCATTTTCGGGATATTCGATTACATTTGTGAAAGAGTCAGGAACCGCACCTGCAATTACCGTTTGGCAAGCGAGCGCTGTTGTTGATACGCTAAAGCCGTCAGTACAACCCACCAAAAGCACACTGGCATTGACGTCTATTTTAATAATTATTTGGTGCAACACATTATTTATTCCCGCCGATGTAAACTTGCTTTCAAAATCAAGAATTGCTGTTTCGGTCAACTGCATTTTAAATTTTATTTTAGGTCCGTAACCCGTTGTATATTCGTTACCCAAAAGCGTACCAATGGGTATATTTAAATCGTACTTGTTTTTACGCGCGATAATTTTACTCATTTCGCTTGAAATCTCGCTCTTTAACCGATTAACCATATTTGTGTCGATTTCTACTCCCGTTATCAAGCCGGATAAATCCCGCGATACGTTTGATAATTGGTTATACGTAATATTGTTTTTTTGAAGCACATTCAAAACCGCCTCATTGGCGGCATTTAGAATTATAGTTTCTGCTGTGCTTTTTGCATATACAAAAATAAATGGTTTAACGCTAAAAAAACAACCGACAAAAACAACGCACAAACACAAACACAAATATATCCACCGTTTTACAATCGAAAAGGTTTGTTTTTTTGCAATTTTTTTCATTATCGCACCCCCACTTTATTCTACGAACAAGTGAAAGTTTTGTGAGGATTATATAACAAAAAACAATATACAAATAAAGTGCATAACACTAGCCAATACCACAAAAATATGGAATATTGAATGTATATAACGAACCTTTGCGCCTATGCCAAAAAGAACTGCGCCTATGGTGTACATTATACCGCCACCCAACAACCACATAAATCCCCAAAAAGTAAGCGCCTTGTACACAGGAACTATTGTTAGTATAACACACCAACCCATACCGATATAACAAATCATCGAAAAAATATTATATTTTTTTAGGTCAATTGCGGTAAGTGTAATCGCAAGCGCCGCTATACCCCACACTATACCAAAAATAGCCCAAGCAATAACGGGATTGGTTTTTCTAAGTAAGGAGAGCATTATGGGGGTGTATGTCCCCGCTATCATAAAATAAATGGTGCAATGGTCAAGCACCTGCAACACCTTTTTGGCAATGCCGGGTTTTAGTCCGTGATATACGCTTGACATAGTGAACAGTGATATTACCGATGCGCCATAAATAGCCGATGACACAACACCCCACACATTACGATGCAGTGCCGATACTATAACACAAAGCACAAGATACACAATGCCAAGTCCACCGCCAACGATATGAGTTACCATATTAAAAACCTCTTCACCGTTTGTATAATCGGGAAGTAATCTATCTATAAGTTTGGTCCGTTTCATATGATTTACCTTTCAAGAATTTGTTATTTAAATTATACCACAAATGTGTCGCTTTTTCAACAAATTAGCCCAACAAAAAATAAAGACCTTGCTTTCACAAGGTCTTTATTAACTTTAATCGAAATTATTTAATTTCAACATCCCAGTCATTAAAGTACTGTAACATTAATGCGCAGTCACGACCGTTGAGCTTGCCGTCGCCGTTTACATCAGCAGCGAGCTCGTCAACTACAACGCCGTCCCATTCATTAAGATACTGCATAAGTGTTGTATAGTCTTTAGCGTTAAATTCGCCGTCGCCATCAGCATCACCTAAAGTGATTGCTTCAACATCAAATGACCAGTTAACTGTGCCTGCAGGAGCTGTCCATGGATTTTCAGGATCATATGTGTTTACAAAAACAGTAACTGTTTCGCCAGCATATACCTTAATAGCTTCAGAAGAAACTACTGTTTCATCATCGTACCAGTGTGTATCACCATAGTAGTATGCATCGTAATCTTCTGTATCTACAGGAATCTTGTTTACACCGTACATCCAGCCTGCTTCATCATTCATAGTAACAGTTACAATGCTATCTTCAGTAGCAACCCACTGATAATAATAACCCTGTGAACCTTCCTCTATTTCTTCTTCAAGTTCGGTTGATGTTTCAAGAATTACAGGATATTCGTATGAACCAACAGAAGCAAAGTTAATACTTACGTTAAGTATACCTGCAGGAGCTGTCCATGGATTTTCAGGATCGAATGTACCTGCATTAATTACGATAACATCGCCTGCGTTTACAGGAACCAACAATGAATCGTAGTAGTCGTCTGCATCAACAGCTCTTGCAACATAATCTGACTGCCAGTATGTTGTGCTGTTTGTTACGTTGAACTGATAACCAATGCTGTTCCATTCACCATCATGAGCAGAAACATTTACTATGAAAGCACCATCTTCTGTAGCAACGATTTCATAGTAGTAACCCTGGTTGCCTTCTTCAAGTACTGTTTCTGCATTTGCGCTGGGTGGGAACTGTGGCATCCATGGATTTTCTTCGAGTTCAAGAACTTCTGGATACTCGTATGAGCCAACTGTTGCAAAGCCTACGCGTACGTTAAGTGTACCTTCAGGAGCATTCCAAGCATCTTCTGGATTGTATGTGCCTGCGTTAATGATTACTTCATCGCCTGCAGCAACAGGAACCATTAATGTGTCATAATAGTCCTCTGCGTCAGCGGCTCTTGCAATTAAATCTGACTGCCAGCTTGTTGTATTGTTTGTTACGTTAAACTGATAACCAACGCTGTTATATTCAGCATCAATTGCTGAAACGTTTACTGCGAATGCGCCATCTTCTGTAGCAACTATCTTGTAGAAGTAACCCTGGTTGCCTTCTTCAAGTGCTGTTTCAGCGTTTGCGCTGGGTGGGAACTGTGGCATCATTGGGTTTGCCTGAAGCTCAAGAACTTCTGGATACTCGTATGAGCCAACTGCTGTAAAGCCTACGCGTACGTTAAGTGTACCTGCAGGAGCATTCCAAACATCCTCTGGATTGTATGTACCTGCGTTAATGATTATTTCATCGCCTGCAGCAACAGGAACCAACAATGTATCATAGTAGTCATCTGCATCAACTGCTCTTGCAATTAAATCTGACTGCCAGCTTGTTGTATTATTAGTTACGTTAAACTGATAACCAATGCTGCTATATTCAGCATCAACTGCTGAAACGTTTACTGCGAATGCGCCGTCTTCTGTAGCAACTATCTTGTAGAAGTAACCCTGGTTGCCTTCTTCAAGTGCTGTTTCAGCATTTGCGCTGGGTGGGAACTGTGGCATCATTGGGTTTGCCTGAAGTTCAAGAACTTCAGGATTTTCCCATGTGCCTGCAACTTCGCCTGCGCCTGCTTCGAGGAATACATAAAGTGTAACTGTTTCTGCACCGGCATTGTAGATGTTAACCATCTCATAGCCGCACAAGGTAAGGTCGTATGCATCAGAAATTTCTACCTGATTGGTCATACCGTTGATAAGTGTGCAAGCACCTGTTGTGCTTGTTACGTGGAATATACCGTTAGCATCAGCAGCTTTTACGTATACGGTGCCTTCTGCAGGAACCTTAATTTCAGTAAGAATTGCTGGTGTTGCTTCGTTTACTGCAAGCTCAATTGGAGCTTCAGGATCGGTACCTACAAATACTTCTTCCTCTGCAGCCGCAAAATTAACGGTCATAGTCTTAATTCGCATCTGCGCTCCACCTGCTAATTTAATATACTTTGCAGGTGTTGTAAGTGTAATAGTGTGATCTGCGTATGCCTGGGTGTACGCAACACTGCTGGAAAGCGAATTCCAAGTAGTACCATCGTCAGATGTGAAAACATCGTAAGTAGAATTTTTATAGCCAAGATTAATAACGATAGACTCTATGTCCTTGGTGGAAGAAATAACAGCGTATGCACCCTGATAAATTCTTAATTGGTCATGAAAATTACCAGAACCACTATTGGTTGTACCATAAAGACCAACTGTTATGATATCATCCAATGCCTTTGAATAGTCTGTAACGGCTACATTTTCTTTATAATCAGAAAAAGTGTAGGTTACGCTGTCGGATGCTGCGGATACAGGAATTATCATTACTGATAATAACAAGCATACGCAAGCAAGAATTGAAATAATTTTTTTCATTGCGATTAACTCCTTTTTATTTAGTTTTATTTTTAAGGGGATTGTGATCCCCAAATCGCCATAGGAATTTTTTTGCCTTAAAATACAAAAATTTTTGCCTTTTAAAGACTTATTATACAAATTATAGCACAAGAGTATATTTTTTTCAATAAGTAAATTTAAAATTTTAACAAAACTTTTTATTGGTAGCTTTTCTCCTTATCGACGCCGCATATTATACCATATATAAATTTAAAAGGTCTTGCGCGAATTTTACTTCGCACAAGACCAATAAATTCAAACTAAATTATTTAAGTGTAACATCCCAACCATTGATGTACTGTAACAACAACGCATAGTCTCTACCGTTAACAGCGCCGTCACCTGTAACATCAGCAGCATCCTTGTCAATGTTAACTTCCCAGCCGTTTATTGACTGTAGCATCAATGCATAGTCACGACCGTTAACACTACCGTCACCGTTTGCATCACCTGAAACTGAATCTTCAACAGTAATAGTAACAGTTGAAGCTACAGTTTCAAAAGCTACATCGTTAAGTTGGGCATCAACAATGTCGCCCTCGTCAAATGTAACGGAGATTTCGGTTGTGCCTTCGGCTGCAGTACCCTTAACCTTAAAGGTAAGAACAGCGAATGTGCCGTTTGTAGTGGTGTTTTCGGTTGCCAACGGATCGGTCCAGTTAATTACATATGGATAATCTGTAATGTTTTCGCTAAAGTTATAGTTAGGAATAACCTCGTCGCCTGCATTTACAGAACCGTTTGCGAAATCACCTGCTACAGCGCTTACAAGCTCAAGCACCTCGGTATCATAATTAACATTAAGCTTTGCGCCTATAATACCTGGGTTGTTGCTTATGTCGATTGTAACAGTAAATGTTTTACCTACTACTGCGTCAGCATCTGAAACAGAAATCTTGGCACCTTCAACCTTTTCTGCAAAGTCAAATGTCCAATTAACTGTGCCTGCGGGAGCATCATACTCATTTGCAGGGTCATAAGTGTTAACCCAAACCTTAACGGTTTCGCCTGCAACTACCTCTACAGTTTCGGTAGCAACAATAGGATCGTCATTATACCAGTGTGTATCACCACTATAGTAGTTAGCATAATCGTCTACATCTACAGGAGTTTTGTTAACATTATACTGCCAGCCTGCTTCATCGTTCATAGTAACGGTTACTGTGCCATCAGCGGTAGCAACCCACTCGTAATAAGTACCCTGTGAACCTTCGTTAATGGTTGTCTCCTGAGCGCCTGTGTCTTCAAGTACAAATGGTAAATTTTGTGAACCATTTGCCATAAAACCTACGGTTACATTAATAGCGCCTGCAGGAGCGTTCCATGTATCGTTTGCATCGAATGTGCCTGCATTAATAAGAATTTCATCACCTACAGTTACAGGAACTATAAGCTGATCATAGTAATCTTCGGCATCAGCTGCTCTTGCAATATAATCAGACTGCCAGCTTGTTGTGTTGTTGGTAACACTTAACTGATAACCTAATGCTTCAAATGTTTCAACATCATATGCAGAAACAGTTATTGTGAAAGCACCATCTTCTGTAGCAACTATCTTGTAGAAGTAACCCTGATTGCCTGCTTCAAGTTCAGTAGTAGCCTGTGCACTTGGTGGGAAGCTTGGCATCATTGGGTTTTCCATAAGCTCAAGAATTTCTGGATTATCCCATGTACCAAATACTTCGCCCTCGCCTGCCTCAAGGCATACGTAAAGCGTGATTGTATCGGTTTCACTTGGGTTGTAAATGTTAACCATTTCATAACCGCAGAGTGTAAGGTCTGCTTCACCATCAGCTTCAAGTTGATTTTGTCTGCCATTGATAAGCATATAGCTGCCTGTTGCGCTTGTAACGTGGAATATGCCGTTAGCATCAGCAGCCTGTACGAATACTGTGCCGCCAGCCGGAACCTTTATTTCTTTAAGAGTTGATAAATCTACTGCAAGCTCGATTGGAGCATCAGGATCAGTGCCCTCAAAGGTTTCTTCGTCTGCAGAAGTGATTTCAGTTATCCAACCATTCTTCATTTGAGCTGTGCCGTTGTAGTTACCTATAACACCGTAAACAGTAATGGTGTCTCCTGCTACAGGCTTAGTTTCCATAGCATCATAACGAATCTCGCCGTCTGCGCTATATGTACCATAAATGGTAAGAGTATTCCCATTTTCGTCAGCTATGTACATATTACCGTATTGATCATTGTAAACTTCAGTAATTGTACCTGTTACATAGTACTTATTTTCAGTATATATGTTGCTCTTCTTTGATTCACCAAGAGCGTTAGCTTCTTCAATAGTAAGAGTGCTGTCTGCTTCTGGGTCTGGAACTGTAGGCTCAAGCTCGCCTTCTGTAAAACTAATAAGCCAAACATTCTTTAACTGAGCTGTACCGTTGTAGTTACCTACAACACTGAGAACAGTAACAGTGTCGCCTTCGTCAGGTTTTTCACTTAAACCATCATAACGAACTGAACCGTCTGCGCTATACATACCATAAATGTAAATTTCATTGCCTTCTTCATCAGCAATGTACATATTACCATAATTAGTAGCTGCAATGGCAGTAATCTTGCCTGTTATTAAATACTTATCTGCAGTATAAGCACTAGTTCCTTGCTCTTCGCCAAGTGCAATTGCCTCAGTAATTGTAAGAGTATCCGGTAAAGCAACATCACCTGCGCAAGTGTCACAAGCGCAGTCTAAATCAACGTCCTCACAATCTGATGTTCTGATTGTTTCGCCGCAACTATCACACACAAAACTATGTGTTTCGTCACCATTGATTACGATAGTAGTCTCTGCGTGAGTACAGCCGCCTGAACCGCTTTCAGCCGCAAAATTAACGGTCATAGTCTTAATTCGCATCTGCTTTGTAGCTTCTATTTTAATATACTTAGCAGGTGTTGTTAGCGTAATTGTATAATCCGCATAGGCAGTCGTATAAGCAGCATCATCAACAACTACTGTCCAATCTACACCGTCTGTAGAAGTAGAAATGTCATATGTACCATCTTTAGAACCTGCATTAATTACAAATGAACTAATATCATTGGTAGATGTAATTGTAGCATACGCGCCCTGATAAATTCTTAATTGGTCATGAAAAAATCCAGAACCATTATTGGTTGTACCATAAAGACCAATTGTTATGATATCATCCAATGCCTTTGAATAGTCAGTAACCGCTGCACTCTCTTTATAATCAGAGAAAGTGTAGGTTACACTTGTTTCTGCTGCGGATACAGGAATTACCATTGCTGATAAAAGCACGCATACGCAAGCAAGAATTGAAATAATTTTTTTCATTGCGATTAACTCCTTTTTTAAGTTTATTTTTTAAGAGGAATATAAAATGTCCCCAAATCGCTAATATACATTATATCTTAGGTCCTTTTGAGTGTCAATAGTAAAAGTCCTATAATTTTACAACGATATCAATTTGTACCGGTAGAACCAAAGCCTTTTGTATCTCGGTCGGTTTGGTCAAGAATGTCACTTTCAATAAATTCCGCCTTAACATATGGCATTATTACCATTTGAGCTATACGTTCGCCGCTTTCTATCTGCTGAACCGTGTTTGAATGATTATGTATCGGCACCATAACCTCACCACGATAATCGCTGTCGATAACACCAACCTTATTTGCGGGAGCCAATCCTCGTTTGGTGGCAGTGCCGCTACGCGCAAAAATAAATGCCGCGGTTCCCTCGGGTATTTGCATTGCAATACCTGTATGTATCATAACCGTTTCACCGGGATTGATTGTTATCACATCATCCGAAAGCGTATATATATCGGCGCCTGCGGCATACTCCGTGCCATAAGTTGGCACACTTGCATTAGGATTAAGTTTTACAAATTTTACAACAGCCATAAATTTTCTCCCATAAAATAAATATTTAACTTGACTTTTTGAATTTGATAAAGTAAAATAACAAAAGCAATTTGCGGGTGTGGCGGAATTGGCAGACGCGCTAGCCTTAGGAGCTAGTGTCACCGATGTGCAGGTTCAAGTCCTGTCACCCGCACCAATTACCGAATTGGACCTTTAGGTTCGGTTCGGTAATTTTTTTGTTTTAAAAACACAGCAAGCACCTAATATATTATTGGTGCTTGCATTTTTTATGAAACATTTTACTCAAGTACTATACTTTTAAAACTATCAATGTGTTCTTTGGGTACGCCGATATAGCTTGTTAGCCAATACTCTATACTTTCTTGAAGTGTTGTACAGCCGTTTTTAGCGCCAAAAGCCATCATTTCTTTATAAAGTCTTCCCCAAGCAACAGTGTTACTGCTATCCTCTTGCATAACGAGGTCATTTTCGCCGAATGTGTTCCCTATTCCTGCACCGCGCCAACGCTTACCGCTTGATGAGAAAGAAGTAAGCTCGAAATCGCGTGTTAAATCTTCGTAAGATACACCCAAAACTCCGTTTACAATAAATGCATACGTACCTGTACGGTCAGCGCCTGCATTACAATGTGCGTAGAATGGATAATTATTTTTATCGGCAAGTAGTTCAAATATTCTTTTGTAGCTCGCCTTAAACACTTCGGGATCATTTTTCATTACAGCATCGTACTGTCCCGGTGATTCAATAAATTCATAATTCATACCTGTGCCAGGTGTTTGAAATTTTTGGCTCGCATAACGGATGTCAAGTTCGGTTTTAAGACCTAATTGTTTTATTGTTGCAATGCCTTTTTCGGTAACACTCTCAAGCTTTTGACCGCGATAAAGCATTCCGTATTTAACTGTTTTACCGTTTTCTGCCTTCCAGCCGCCCATATCACGCACGTTACCTACACCGTCAATACCTACCCAACGCACAGGAGCATCTTTAACGTGGATTTTGCCGCCACCTAAAACCTCATCACTCCAAGTACCTGTAACCTTCCAATAATATGTTTTTCCGGGTATTAAAATTGTATTTTTTACATCGGTAAATTTAGCCTCAATTGTGTGAGCGTTGCTAAAATCGGCATTTTCTGAAAAGGTTACTGTATATGTAAAGCTTGCATCTAAATGCCAATCAAGGCTTATGCCCTGACTGTCGTGTCTTGTGCCGCTATACTGATTAAGCCAGTCAAACTGTTTGGCAACGGTATCGGCATCTAAATATCCTCGTATAATATCATCGCAGATATCTACCTCTACCGTTTTATTGTAATCAATATTTATCGGTTTTTTATTGCCCGTTACATCCGAAGAGGTGTCGGGTATTGAATTATTTGTTTCTTCCCCATTTGATGAAGTTGTGTTTTCCGGCAACGACGTAACGGTATTACCGTCTGCATCGACAATAATTTGCTGATGCTCGTACACTACCTCTTGACTCGAGTTGTCATTGACATCACCCTTGCAGCCGCATATGCTAAAAAGCATAACAAACGCAAGCATTAATGTAAATATTCTTTTCATATAAATAGACCTCACAACTTATTTGATATACGTATTCTATCATTTATAACCGTTAATGTCAAATATATTTAGCGGGAAATATTAACAAATTGTAAAAAGTCAGGAAAAGTCAAACTTTTTTTGTAAAAACTATTGACATTTCAAAAAAATAGGTTATAATAACATTACGTTACAAAGGTAAGGGAAAGTCAAACTTTGGTTTAGGAGGTTTTAAAATGAGCGAGGAAAACAAAATTCCAAACGAGGAAGAAACGGTTGAAACACCAAAAAAAGAAAAAAAGAAATCAAAAAAAGATTCTGAACTCGAAGCGTTAAAGGCAGAGCTTGACAACAAAAACGATCAGCTTTTACGCACGGCTGCCGAATTTGACAACTTTAAAAAACGCACCGAGCGCGAAAAGGCATCTATTGCGGAATTTGCCAAAGCAGGATTAATTAAACAGCTTTTGCCAATTCTTGATAATATAGACCGCGCTTCTTCTGCCGACCACGACAGTGCCGACTATATAAAAGGCATTGAAATGATTGTAAAGCAGTTTGAGTCTATCGTGTCAAATCTTGGTATAGAGGAAATAGCCCAGGCGGGCGATCAATTTGATCCAAACTTCCACGAAGCCGTAATGCATATCGACGATGAATCTCTTGGCGAAAACGTAATAACCGACGTTTTACAAAAAGGTTATAAAATTGGTGACACTGTAATCCGCGCCGCTATGGTAAAGGTTGCAAATTAAAAATAAAACAAAACACATATAAATCTTTAGGAGGATTTTACAATGGGAAAAATTATTGGTATTGACTTAGGTACAACAAACTCTTGCGTTGCCGTTATGGAAGGCGGCGAAGCAGTAGTAATTGCAAATGCAGAAGGCGCACGTACTACCCCTTCAGTCGTTGCATTTTCAAAAACAGGCGAACGTATGGTAGGTCAGGTTGCAAAGCGTCAGGCTATCACCAACCCCGACAGAACCATCAGCTCTATCAAGCGTGAAATGGGCACCAACTATACAGTTGCTATTGATGACAAAAAATACACACCACAAGAGGTTTCTGCAATTATTTTACAAAAGCTTAAGGCTGATGCCGAAAGCTATCTCGGTCATCCTGTTACCGAGGCTGTTATCACAGTTCCTGCTTACTTTACCGATGCTCAGCGTCAGGCAACAAAGGATGCAGGTAAAATCGCAGGTCTTGAGGTTAAGCGTATTATAAACGAGCCTACCGCTGCAGCATTGGCTTACAGCATTGACAAGGAAGAAGACCAAAAGGTTATGGTATATGACCTTGGCGGCGGTACGTTTGACGTATCTATTATAGAAATGGGCGACGGCGTACAAGAGGTTCTTGCAACTGCAGGTAACAACAAGCTTGGTGGCGACGACTTTGACAAGCGCATTATGGACTTTATAGTAAGCACATTTAAAGCAGAGCAAGGTGTTGACCTTTCAGGCGATAAAATGGCTATGCAGCGTGTTAAAGAGGCTGCCGAAAAAGCCAAGATTGATTTGTCAGGTATGACAACTGCTGACATCAATCTCCCCTTTATTTCTGCTGATTCAAACGGACCAAAGCACTTTGAAGCAACCATTACACGCGCAAAATTCAATGAGCTTACAGCTGATTTGGTAGAAGCTACTATGGGACCTGTACGTCAGGCTATAGCCGACTCTGGTCTTGATAAGTCAGAAATTCACAAGGTTCTTATGGTTGGTGGTTCTTCAAGAATTCCAGCCGTACAAGAAGCTGTTAAAAACTTTATGGGCAAAGAACCCTTCAAAGGCATCAACCCTGACGAATGTGTAGCGCTTGGCGCTGCTCTTCAGGCAGGTGTTTTGGGCGGCGATGTTAAAGGTCTTTTACTTCTCGACGTTGCTCCACTTTCACTCGGTATTGAAACAATGGGTGGCGTATCAACAAAGGTTATAGAACGCAACACTACCATTCCAACCAAGAAGAGTCAAATTTTCTCAACCGCAGCAGACGGTCAGACCTCTGTAGAAGTACACGTACTTCAGGGTGAACGCGAATTTGCGCGTGATAACAAAACTCTTGGTGTGTTCCACCTCGACGGCATTGCTCCTGCTCCACGCGGCATCCCCCAGATTGAAGTTACATTTGATATCGACGCTAACGGTATTGTCCACGTTTCAGCTAAAGACTTAGGCACAGGTAAAGAAAACGATATTACTATCACTTCTAACACCAATATGTCTAAAGAAGATATTGATAAGGCTGTAAAAGAGGCTGAAGAATATGCTGCCGAAGACAAAAAACGTCGCGAAGCAGTTGATGTTCGTAACAATGCTGACCAGATGATTTACCAAACAGAAAAAACCGTTGCTGAATTTGGCGACAAGCTTTCAGATGAAGAAAAATCAAAGATTGAAACAGCAAAAGAAGCCCTTAAGGAAGCCTTAGGCGGCGAAGATATTGATGCTATAAAGGCACGTCAGGAAGAACTACAAAAAGAAATATTCGCTATAAGCGAAAAGGTTTACAAGGCAGCCGCTGAAGCACAGCAGGCAGCAGGTGGCGCAGATGCCGCAGGCACACAACAGCCTGACGACAACGTTTACGAAGCAGATTTCACCGACGTTGACGAAAACAAAAATTAATAAATAATAATGAATAATGAATAATTTTGGTGTTTCGCGCAGCGAAACGGATATGTAAAGTTTTTGCTGCGCAAAAACACATCAATTATTCATTTTTCGTTCTTCATTATTCATTAGAGCAGAATCAAATTTTGCTCTACATAGGAGAATTCTTGTGGCAGAAGATAAAAGAGATTATTACGAAGTATTGGGTGTTGACAAGTCAGCATCCGATGATGAATTAAAGAAAGCATACCGTAAACTCGCCAAAAAATATCATCCTGACCTAAATCCAGATGACAAGGTTGCTGAAAAGAATTTTAAAGAGGTAAACGAAGCTTACGAAATCCTTTCCAATCAAGAAAAGCGCGCTCGTTATGACCAGTTTGGTCACGCAGGAGTAGATCCTAACTTTAATGCAGGAGGCGGCTCCTATGGTGGCGGTTTTGGTGGATTTGGAGATTTTGGTGACCTTGGCGATATATTCGGTAGTATATTTGGTGGCGGCTTTGGTGGTGGCCGACAGGCAAACCCAAATGCACCACGCAGAGGAAACGATGCATCGGCATCTGTTAATATTTCGTTTGAAGAAGCGGCTAAGGGCTGTAAAAAAACCATTAAAGTAACCAAAATTGACAACTGCACAGATTGCGGTGGTACAGGTTGCGAAAAAGGAAGTAGCGCAAAAACCTGTCCCGTGTGTCACGGAAGCGGTCAGGTAAGCAGCGTACAACGCACACCTTTCGGTCAAATTCAAACTCAAACCGTTTGTAATCATTGTCATGGTTCCGGTAAAGTTATTGAAAAGCCTTGTCACACTTGTGCAGGCAAAGGCAGAATACGTCACACCGTAGAAAAAACCATTGAAATACCTGCGGGTATCGATGACGGTCAGGTTATATCAGTTCGCGGTGGCGGTGACGCAGGTGTAAACGGCGGACCTTCGGGTAATTTGCGAGTTAGCGTAAACGTTCGCCCCCACCCGATTTTTGAACGTGACGGATTTGACGTTTTTTGTGAAATTCCAATTACCTTTGCGCAAGCAGCGTTGGGCGATGAAATAATAGTTCCGACACTCGACGGTAAGGTTAAATTCACCATTCATGAGGGTACACAACCCGGTGACGAGTTCAAGCTTAAAGGTAAAGGCATTCAACGACTTAATTACGTTGGCCGCGGCGATCAATATGTTAAAATAGCAGTCGAAGTTCCACGCGATTTGTCAAAATCACAAAAAGAAAAGCTTAAAGAATTTGACAAGTCAACCAACGAATCAAATTACAAAAAACAAAAAACATTTTTTGAAAAAATCAAGGACTTTTTTGATTAAAAATAACCCCACATTAGCGCAAATGCTTGCGTAATGTGGGGTTTAATTTATTATTTTGTTGTCATTGCCTTAAGCTGTTCCTGATATGCCTGTGGTTTTGCCTCGGTGCCGTTTTCTCCCGCGGGATGATATGTAGGCACCATTGATTCTACAAATTCCTTAACATCTTCGGGATTTTCATAACATATATGCATAAGCTTTTCAACGTTATGGAACAGTTTGTCCGCATCAAAATCAACTGGATTACATATGCTTATAAGCTTGTTTGGTGTGGTACGTAATCCTTCGGTTTCCATAAGACGTTCTTCATAAAGCTTTTCACCGGGTCTAAGACCTGTATATTCAATCTTTATATCTACGTCAGGTTTTAATCCAGAAAGCCTTATTAGATTTCGCGCCAATGTATCAATTTTAACAGGCGCTCCCATATCGAGCACAAAAATTTCTCCGCCAGCGGCATAAGTACCCGCCTGAAGCACAAGACTTACAGCCTCGGGTATGGTCATAAAGTAACGGATTATGTCGGGATGGGTCACACGTACAGGTCCACCCTTTGCAATTTGCTTTTTAAACACAGGTACAACCGAACCGTTAGAACCAAGCACATTACCAAAGCGCACAGCCACAAAATCGGTAATGATCTTATCATTTCCTTTTACAAACCTGTTTGCTACCTCGCTGTCGTCGTGCTCATAAAGAGGTCGCATTTTATCAAACTTGCCTTCTTTAATGAGCTTGTCAAAGGACTGAACAACCATTTCACAAAGACGTTTACTTGCGCCCATTATATTAGTTGGATTAACAGCCTTATCTGTACTGATAAGAACAAAACGCTCGCACCCGTTTAGTGCCGCAGCATATGCTGTTTTATATGTTCCAAGCACATTGTTTTTTATAGCCTCCTGAGGACTGTGTTCCATTAATGGAACGTGTTTATGTGCTGCTGCATGGTATACCACCTGCGGCTTATATTTAGCAAAAACATCAAAGATTTTACGACTATCACGCACCGAACCGATAAGAACAACCAAGTCAAGCTCGGGATGTTCCTCGCGTAGCTCCTGCTGAATATCGTAAGCATTATTTTCATAAATATCAAAGATTATAAGCTTTTTAGGATTGTGGTCGGCAATTTGGCGACATAACTCACTTCCTATTGAACCACCGCCACCTGTTACAAGGATGGTCTTATCTTGTAAAAAATCAAAAATCTCGCCCATATCAACAACTATGGGGTCGCGCCCTAAAAGATCCTCAATATCAACGTCAACCAATGTGCTCTTGCCGATTTTTTCGTCTCTAAGCTCGTATATATCGGGCAGTATCTTTAGTTCGCAATTTGTTTCTTTACAAATATCAAGTATTTCTTTTTTATCGACTGGAGAAATGGTTGGAATGGTTATATATATTTTGTCAACATTAAATTTTTCAACCAAATCGGGAATATCATACCGATTACCAGAAATGCATAATCCATCTATAAATTTACCAATTTTATGTGGATTATCATCAACAAGGCAAACAACCTTATCGTTTGAATCGGTCGCAAGGTTCATATCGTGCAAAACCATTCTGCCTGCGGCACCTGCTCCAACTAACATAACGCGTGACGCGTTTTTAGAGCGTGAAACAGCACGGCGACTGCGTTCAAGCAATATAAATCTATAAGAAAAACGAACCGCCAACACCAGCATAAACTGAAGCATTGCGCCAAAAATATAGTAAGTAAACGGCATTCGGCGCAGGTTTTCAAAAGCAAACGCTTTTATATCAAGCATATTTATCAATGCGGTTATACCTATAGCGTGCAAAACAAAGGTACAGATACTGGAATATGCAACATTAAAAAATTCACGGTAAGAAGCAAACGTCCAAATACTTCGATAAAGCTTAAAAATCGAAAAAACAATCAAACAAACAACCGTATTTATGGGTATAAATTTAGCCCACGCCTCTATAAATTCAGGTTCGGTATCAATCAATGTGTTTATTTCGCAATCAAATCTTAACCAAAGCGCTAAAAAATAAGATACATTAACTGCAATTGCATCATATAGGAATAATAAAATTTTTGCCACGTTATCGCGTTTTATTTTAAAACGACAATTACTAATTTTGAACATAATATCCCTCTTTAACATAAACATACATACTAATTTTACACTATTTTAAAAAAAATGTCAAGACAAAGCAAAAGCGCCTGACTTTAATACAATCAGGCGCTCGCTGTTAAGTTTAAACTAGTTATTTGATATTAAAATCATTTTATCATCCGTTAATATATCACCATCTATTTCGTTTATTTGTTTTATCTCATCAACGTCGGCATAAAATTTTCTTGCTATATCCCATATTTTTTCTCCTGCCGCGGCATAATATAACGTCATAGCCGTTTTAGTATTTTTAGCAACCGGCTTTTCATTGTTAATATTTATATGTGTAATGAGCGGAACACTACTACATTTATATATCGCAGCGCAAATGTTCAGTTCAACACGAATCTCCATATTTCCGTCGCCTGTTAGTGTATAGTTTGCGCTTGTGACCGAAATTTGTGGCGAACACTTTAATTCACCTATAGCGTTTATTGGATGAGTAAACTCAAAATCTATTGCCTTTTCATAAAAGATGGGGATTTTATCGCAATCCAACGCTATTATATACACGATAACACTACCGTGTATATGCATTGCACCATCATCAAATTTTACCGAATCGGTACGCGATTCGCACCACATATCTGCAACTGTAGCAAGAGAAGCCTCCGAAAACTCCAAGTTTTTTTTGCAAGTGAAATTTTGATTGATATTTTCGCATATTTTACTGAAGGAAATATTGTTTTTATCGATAACCGCTTCATATTTGCGCGAATAAGCATCAAGAATTACGGCAACATCATTGTTACAGCAGCACTCACTTGTAGTTAATAATTTTGCAGTAAGCATAAATTGTCGACATTCTCCCGAAGCCGAAACTCGCGGCTTTATTTCAAGCTGAACAATATCTACTTTTGATTCGCAATCGCAGCTATCAGTTATACCCTCAATTTCAATAAGCTGACTAAACGGCAACTGATATCGTACCGTTTGAGGCAAGCCGTTACCCTGCGGCGCATATAAAAGCTTTACAATCATTTCACCTTTAACTACCAGCTTACCTGCCATAATTTTGTTTTCTGAAACTACGGCATCGGCATCATACCGTATGATGCAACGAATATCAGGTTGCCCAGACCCCAGCTCGATCTCTTCCTCAATAAATAAGTATTTATCATTTGTTCCCATAGGTAGTGTTGCGGGAACACTACCTCGAAGAAGTTCTACGTTACAATCGTCGCAATCCGATATTACATCAGTAAATTTACGGCGCGTAAGGGTTACATATATGCCCGCCGCGCCATGAACGTCAATTTTTCTGCTGGTTACAGCGCGACAGTTTATGTATTCGCATTTTGTTCTTGCACTCAACATACATCCATTTGTGTCAATCTCGGTGTCAAAATTTTTGGTAAAAGGATATTGACATTCGTAAGAGCTGATGCAATTGTCACTTCCGCAATAAATAACCGTTACAGTAACGCACCCCTCTACCGAAATACGATTACCGCTTATGCTTTTGGAGGAAATGCGCGATACAGCCTTACATTTTAAAATTTTAGATATATCGGCATAGTAATCCGGAAGTGTAAAATCAACATCAATCCCCTGTTCTGCCGACTCACAAAATACTGTATCAAGACTAAATACACTTGTTTTAAGATTTTTTTGTTCCATTAATATACACACTCCAAAATTCTTTTTAATTAATTATATTAGCTATGGGTATGTATTATGACAAAAAGAAAAAAACGGCTGAAACTCAGCCGTTTAAAACCCTATTGCTCGGTATCGTTATCAGGTACCTCACATACGAGATAGCCATCCTTAATTTTGTTTTTTTGTGTAAAATGGTCAAAAACAGCAAGAGCACCTATAACCGCCGAAAAAATCGCTACTACCGTGCCTAAAAATTTAAAAAATCCTTTCATTATGAAATACCTCCTTATTTACTTTTCTCTTCTCTTTTATAATCCACTTTTTTGAGCCAAAAGTCAAGACTTTTTTACATAAAAGGTGCAAAAAGATGTAATACCGCGCGTTTAATACGAACAAAAAGCGTTGATTTTTTCATCTTTTTAAGCGTGATTTCTTCACATTGTAATAAAAGTGAATTGAAATGGTCCTTTATATCAAACACTGTTTTGTTGTCGCACATCCATACGCCACATTCAAAATGCATTATAAAACTGCGATAATCCATATTGACTGTGCCAACGGTTGCAACCGAATCGTCAGATACAAATAATTTGGAATGAATAAATCCAGGTGTATATTCGTATATCTTAACTCCCGCTTCAAGCAAATCATAATAGTTATACTGTGTCACAGGATGCACATACCATTTGTCAGGAATATGCGGAGTAATAATACGAACATCTATGCCAGATTTTGCGGCAAGGCGCAAACACTCTTTCATAGAATTATCTATAATAAGATATGGTGTTGCAATATAAACATATCGTTGTGCGGAATTTAATATTTGCATATAAATGCCCTCTGCCGGATTACGATTATCAAGCGGGCCATCAGCATATGGCAACAAAAAGCCTTTTTCTAATACTTTTTCATTTGAAATATGACCTTTATAATCAATCGCCTTACCTGTAGTAAACTCCCACGTGCTGCAAAACATAGCCAAAAAGCTTTTGACTGCATCACCTTTTATTATTACGGCACAATCCATCCAATAACCAAAGCGTTCAAGCTTGTTTATATATTCATCAGCAAGATTAAGTCCGCCCGTTACAGCTACTTTACCGTCAATGACTACAATTTTACGATGGTTTCGATTGTTCATAAAAATATCTATTGAAGGTCTTATTTTATTAAAAACTGCTACCTCGATACCTTTTTTACGAAGTCGTTTTATAAAGGTTTTGTTTTGTCGTTTTATTGACCCAAAATCGTCAAACAACAGTTTTACTTCAACACCCTCTTGTACTTTGCGTTCTAATATATCGCATACCGACGTCCACATATTTCCTTCTGCAACTATAAAAAATTCAATATAAATATATCTTTGTGCCATTTCAAGTTCTTCCAAAAAGCGAGGCAAAAACACTTCGCCCGGAGCTAAAAATTCTGATGAAGAATTTTTATAAAGAGGATACCCCGATTCAAGCGTTAAATAATCTGCCTGTCGGGAATGCAAGCCGTCGCTGTAGCGTAATGTTTCGTGTGCTTTTTCATCACCTGATAGCTGTTTTAGATATTTTTGTTCACATTGCTGCATCTTACGTTTAACGTGCGGAAAAACACGTCCTCCGCCCAACAACATATATGCGGTAACACCAAAAATCGGAACCGCCAGAATAAAGATTATCCATAAAATTTTATAGCTTGATTTTCCGCTACGGTTGGTTATATAAAAAACAGTTATGACAGCAAGTATGGTGCAAAGTGTGTTTACAAACAAATAATGCTCGGATAACCCCATTATCATAACTATAAAAAACACAATTTGCACTATAAGTGAAAGCGCTGAAAATACAATATGCGTAGGAAACGGTATACCACGCTTGTGTTTGAGCCTTGTTTTCATTCCGGCACCTCCTTTTTTGCAACACATTTATTATACTGATTTTATCATAAATTTATGAACAAATCAAACACAAAACCCAAAAATCCCCCACGACAATTAAGCCGCAAGAGATTTTTGAGTGTATGTATGTTATTTTGTTTTACTATTCAAATCGCAACAGCCGCTACAAGAACCACATTTTTTGCCCGACGGACAACCGATGCATTTAGTACCATTTTTCTTTTGCTTTACAATGTAAATTATTACGGCAATCAATACGACTGCAACTATACCCAATACTATATAATCGCCCATAGCATCACCTTCATTTAACAACAGTTGCTTTTTCTTGTTTCTTTAAGGCGTATTCTGCCTTAAGCTTTTTGTCAGTGTTAATTATGAGGGCCACTACTATGCCTACCATACAAAGTACTGATATAAGGCCCGGTACAAATGCCGCACCCAAAGTGCCCGATACGATAAGTGTGCCAATCTGATAGATTAAAAATGCAACTGTGTATCCAACCGCAAGCTGTAAACCAATACCGCCCCAGAGCCATTTTGCGCTCTTCATTTCGGCGTTCATAGCGCCAATTGCCGCAAAGCAAGGTGGAGTGTAAAGGTTAAACATTAAGTATGCCAACGCCGCAGCCTTGGTAAGACCCATTATTGTAGCAACCTCGCCTGCACCGCCTACGAGCGCCAACTCTTCGGTATCGATAAAGTTTGTAACCGAGAAGCAAACAGCCAGTGTACCAACAACGTTTTCTTTAGCAATAAAGCCTGTAACAGCGGCGGCTGCCAACTGCCAAGAAAGAATACCAACAATTGGTATTAAGAGATAAGCAAACGGACCTGCAATGGAGGCAAGAATTGAATCGCTTGCGGTTTCATTTGCCGCGGTGAATTTCCAAGTAAATGTTTGCATAAGCTGAACTGCTGTGTTACAAAGAAGGATAATTGTTGCAGCCTTTACAATATATGCCCAACCGCGAGAGCACATTGACTTAAATGCACCCCAAATGGAAGGCGCCTTATATTCCGGAAGCTCAATAATAAAGAATGATTTGCGCGCCTTATGGCCTGCAATTTTATTTACAAGGAGCGCGCCCAAGAAGATAAGGGCAATACCCGAAAGATAACAAACTGTACTTACCCAGCCTGCGTTATCAAAGAATGCGCCCGCAAAGAGCGCAATTACAGGTATTTTTGCGCCGCAAGGCATAAATGGAGCAAGCATTGCGGTGGCTCTGCGCTCACGTTCGTTGCGGATTGTACGGCTTGCCATAACACCCGGTACTGCGCAACCGATTGTAATAACAAAAGGAATTACCGACTTGCCCGAAAGACCCACTCTTTTAAATATTGGGTCCAAAACTACCGCCACACGTGACATATAACCACAGTCTTCCAACAGCGCTATAAGGAAGTACATTACCATAACAAGTGGTAAGAAACCAACAACTGCAATAACACCACCGATTACACCGTCAACAACAAGCGCTGATACGAGCGGATTTTCGATAAATCCGCCTACAAAGCCCTGAAACATTTCAAGCAAGGTTACAAGACCAGGAATTTCAACACCGGCAAGACCGGGTATAAGTTTTGCAAGTCCTACACCCTCTTCAAACGCATAGCCCTCTGCAATCCAAGGACCAACCCAAGCCTGTGAAATTTGAAATACAAGCCACATAACAACAGCAAAAATTGGAATACCGAGCCATTTGTTTGTAAGAACCGCATCTATCTTGTCACCGATGTTTTTATCCTTGGTAAGAACCTTACGGGTCTCAACATCCTTTACTATCTTATTAACAAATTCAAAACGCTTACGGTCAGCAGCAACCACCGCCTTTTTATCGGTAAGGTCAATATCGTCTTGAACATAGGGCGCTGCCTGCTCTTTGCCTGCTGCCGCTACAGCGGATTCAACCACCGCTTTCAAGCCGTCAGCCGATGTAGAAACGGTTTCTACTACTGGACAACCAAGTTTTGAAGACAACAACTTTTCGTCAATTACAGTTTCTTTCTTTTCGTTAATATCGCTCTTATTAAGCGCAACAACTACCGGACCACCAAGCTCTAAAAGCTGAGTTGTAAAGAAAAGACTACGGCTTAGATTTGTAGCATCCACAATGTTGATAATAACATCGGGATTTTCGTTTTTAACGTAAGCGCTTGTAATACTTTCTTCACTTGTAAAAGGTGACATTGAGTACGCGCCCGGAAGGTCAACTGCAATCAGTTTTTCTTCCCCACTATAGTATGCCTTTTTGATTGGACTTTCCTTTTTGTCAACGGTAACACCCGCCCAGTTGCCAACCTTTTCATTACGGCCGGTAAGAGCGTTGTACATTGTGGTTTTACCGCTGTTGGGATTGCCGGTTAAAGCAATTCTCATTTTTGCTTCCTCCTTAAATACACAAACAAATTTTTATTGTCTACAGTTAGCTACCGCTAACTCAAAGCCAAAAATTAAGCCGCTGCGCTCGACACCTTGATTATTATTCAAAAACCTCGATTGCAGCCGCAAGTGCGCTATCAATACTATATCTACTGTCCTTTATAGAAACAACGCAGGTCTTTTTTTTGTGTGATACTACAGTTATAGGCTCACCACTGTAGCAACCGAGTGAAAATAAAAACGCATCTAACTCTTCGTCATCGGTAACAATGTTTTTAATTATGTATTCTTTACCCTCAATCGCAGTTGTAAGATTCATTAAATTTCACCTCGGTTAGTCTTCGCTAACTAAATCACATAAAATATTGGTTAGTCACTGCTAACCAATTGATATAATACAACTATTACCACTATTTGTCAAGAGTTTTTTATGATTTTTTTAAACTTTTATGTACGTGTCATTCACTAATAACCAAAAAATTATATTCAACAATATTTTTAACGGGCGATTCGTGAATCGCCCCTACTTGCTTTTTTATTTTGTATGTGTTAAAATATATGCAAATGAGGTGTTTTTATGCGTTTGCAAGAATCGGGCGAGATGTATATCGAATCCATTTACGTATTAAATAAAAAAATGGGCAATGTGCGCTCAATAGATGTATGTGAACATTTAGGCTATTCAAAGCCGAGCGTTAGCCGTGCTATGAGTCTGCTTAAAAAGGGCGGATTTGTTTTGATGGATAAAGATGGATATCTCACTCTTACCAAAGAAGGTGTTGAGGTTGCCGAGAAAATGTATCAGCGCCACACCGTACTGTCTGAACTACTGATGCGACTTGGTGTAAGCGAAGAAACCGCCGTTGACGATGCCTGCAAAATAGAACATCACATAAGTGACGAATCGTTTAATGCTATAAAGAAATATGTAGGAAAGTAAATATACAAAACAAGGGAGGCGAAACGCCTCCCTTGTTTTGTTATTTAAAGTTTTTATTTAATTTGTTCCCTTACAAACTCTATTTGCTTTTCGACTGATTCAACCGATGTTCCGCCTTCGGATATGCGGCGCTTTACACAGTTTTCAAGGTTTACTGCGTCGTAAAGCTTTTCGTCAAAGAGTTCGCTGAATTGTTTATATTCTTCAAGCGGCAAATCCTCAAGCACAGTCTTTTTTTGCATACAAAGTGCTACCAACTGTCCCGAGATTTTATACGCAGTTCTAAAAGCCATACCCTTTTTTACAAGGTAATCGGCAAGGTCGGTAGCATTTATAAAGCCCTCGCCTGCCGCTTTTTTCATATTGTCGGTCAGTACGGTCATTGTATCAATCATAGGTGTAAACACCTTAAGGCACATTTTTACGGTATCGCACGCGTCAAACACGCCCTCCTTGTCCTCTTGCATATCCTTGTTGTACGCTAGCGGCAAGCCCTTAAGTGTGGTAAGCAAACCTAACAAATCGCCATATACTCTACCCGTTTTACCGCGTACTAACTCTGCCATATCGGGATTGCGTTTTTGTGGCATAATTGATGAGCCTGTTGTATAGCTGCTTGAAAGCTCTATAAACTTAAACTCCCAGCTTGACCAGAGTATAATCTCCTCTGAAAAACGAGAAAGATGTACCATAATAAGCGATATTGCCGACATAAGCTCTACGCAAAAATCACGGTCTGACACACCGTCAAGTGAGTTTAAACAAATTCCGTCAAAGCCTAATTTCTCGGCTTCAAAGCGGCGGGCAGTATTGTAGGTAGTACCCGCCAAAGCACAACAACCTATGGGTGACATATTCATACGTTTTTTGCAATCATTAAGGCGGTCAATATCGCGAAGAAGCATCATAGCGTATGCCATTAAATGATGACCAAAGGTTATTGGTTGAGCGCGCTGTAAATGGGTATAACCCGACATAATGCTTGCCTTGTGCTGCTGGGCCTTATCACACAAAACCTCTAAAAGCGATTTTAAAAGGCTTGTAATTTCGTCTATTTCATCACGAAGATACATTCTTATATCAAGCGCTACCTGATCGTTACGGCTACGCGCTGTGTGTAGTTTTTTACCAACATCACCTATACGGTTGGTAAGCTCTTGCTCGACAAACATATGTATATCTTCGGCCGACATATCAAACTGTAATTTTCCGCTTTCAAGGTCGGCAAGTATACCCTCAAGACCTACAATAATATAATGTGCTTCGTCTTCGCTGATAATATTGCATAATGACAACATCAAAGCATGCGCCATACTGCCCTTTATATCGTGAGCATACATTCTACTATCAAAATGTATAGAAGAATTAAAATCATCGGCTATACTGTCGGTAACACCGTCGGTAACGCCTGTCCACATTTTTGCCATTGTCGGCACCTCTTTTATTTTTGTTATTCACCTATTATATATAATAGGTTTACCATTGTCAAGTCCGTTTGAATAAATATGCAAACTCCGTGCATATTGTGCACGGAGTTTTAAACGTTATGTAATTGCTTTGTCTTTAAAAAATTCAATTACTTTGTCAGCAATCTCTCGATGCTCTTTATCTGACGGATGTGAGCCACCGCCCGATTTGCATACAGGTAGTTGAAGCGTATAAACATTGTTATAGCCCAACGAATTAAGCTTTTTTACAGCCCCGTTAATTGCAGTTATCGGTTCGTTGTTCCAAACGCCGTAAAGAAAGATTATCTTTGCATCTTTGGGGTATCCGATATTAGTTATAAGGTCAGCAAAATGTTGTTCGTATGCGCTGACACTTTCAAAATTTCCTGCATCGTATAATCGTGCGCCGACATCGTTTGTGCCAAGATTTACAACCACTATATCAACGACTGCAGGATTAGACGAGGCATATTTTTTTGCTTTGTCTAAATGATAGCTTTCAAGGCTATAAAATTCGGGGAATGTTGGGTAACCCTCACGTTTACCAAGTGCAATACCACTCATAGATACTATTCTGTAATCGCATCCTAATTCATTTGCAACCAGGAATGGATATGCTTTTGTTGAGCTTTGATTTTTAAGAGCCGATGGGTCGGCCACACCGTTTAGCACAAGATTACCGTAACCGCTTGTAAGCGAGTCGCCTAAAAATTCAATTACTGTTTTATCGCTATCTTTTGGAAGCAACTTGGCGCCATCGTCAAGCTGTATGCTTACAACTGTAAAATTCATATTTTCACGCGACTCGGAATCACGAATAAATTTAATGTTATGCGAACCATTTTCAAGTCCACGCGCTACAACAATATAACTGGCATTAGAGCTTTCTATCGCCTGATGCTGCGCTGTGATTTCGCCATCTACCATTACGGTATAATATACACCCGCACTTGCCTCTACCGTAAGTAAAACCGAGCTGCTGTCGGTGTTAAATTCAATGGCGCTTGCCGCCATATTAAGATTTATACCGTTATTCGATTTTTCGCAACGGCCATTCAATTTAATATTTTGCAAAATTACAGCATCATTAAGACTACATATATTTTCCTGAGGCTGTTGTTGTTCGGGCGAAACGCTTGACACCGATGACGTTTCACTTTGAACGCTTGATGTATCGGTTTGTGTGCCGGTATCGTCTTTTAAAGATGTATCGCTACTCACAGGAATCCCCCCTTCGTAAACAACCTCTTCTTCATATATCACCTTAACATCGGATGATGTATCCGCATCACTGCCACAAGCACAAAGACCTACGAAAATCAAAAGCGTGAGCAATATACATAATATTTTTTTCATAAAAGTTCTCCTTTATTAAAAGCACTTGCAAAGTCGCTGTGTTTTACAGTTTGCCGTTTTTCCGCAATGATAACAAAGCTCGTTTTGGCTGCCGCCGTTTTCAAATATTTCTTTTATATTGTCAATGGTCGTTTTCGCAATATTGCCAAGCGCCTCCTCGGTTAAAAATGCTTGATGCGATGTTACAATAACATTTGGCATTGAAATTAGTCGTGCTAAAGTATCATCGTCTACAATATGACCCGAAAAATCCTCAAAGAATATATCAGATTCTTCCTCGTATACGTCAAGACAAGCGGCGCCGATTTTACGCGATTTTATACCGTCAAGTAACGCGTCGGCATCAATGAGCGCACCGCGCGATGTATTAAGTAATACTACGCCTTTTTTCATCTTACTAATAGATTTCTCGTCTATGATATGATATGTCTCAGGTGTGAGCGGACAATGCATAGATATGATATCACTCTCTGCAAAAAGGCGCTCAAGCTCTACGTATTCGCAAGGCGCATCGTCAGCGGGAAATTTATCATAAGCTAACACCTTCATACCAAAGCCACGGCAAATATCTATAAATACGCGGCCAATTTTACCCGTACCTATAACACCAACCGTTTTGCCGTAAAGGTCAAAGCCTGTAAGTCCCGACAGACTAAAGTTAAAGTCCTTTGTGCGTATATATGCCTTGTGTATGCGGCGAATTGAGGTAAGCAACATCGCCATAGTGTGTTCAGCTACTGCGTATGGCGAATAAGCAGGCACGTGTACCACATGGATTTTGCCGTAAGCGTATTTAACGTCTACATTGTTGTAACCCGCGCAACGCAACGCCAAAATTCGCACACCCAAATTGTACAATTTATCTATTACTGCGGCATCTGCTGTATCATTAACAAATATACACACCGCATCGCAACCGCGAGCAAGCTCGGCAGTATCGATATTAAGCTTGGTTTCATAAAACTTAAAAACAATATCGCTACTTGCATATTTTTCAAACGACTGCTTATCGTATGGTTTTGTATCAAAAAACGCTATTTTCATATTTTCACCTGTCAAGAATTAAATTCATTGTATATTTTTTCCGCCAAAGCGCGATTTATACCCGAAACAACAGTCAGCTCTTCGGGCGTTGCCGCTTTTATAGCCTTCATTGTTTTAAAATGCTTTAAAAGCGCCTTTGCTTTTGCTTCTCCTATGCCATCAATCGACAAAAGTTCGGAGCTTAGCATCTTTTTGCTTCTGCGCTTTTTGTGATAGCCTATTGCAAAACGGTGGACTTCATCCTGAATAGCGGTTACAAGGCGGTATGCCGATTCATTTGCCTTGATAGAAATATCGCCCCCACCTGTTGCTATAGCGCGCGTGCGGTGCTTTGAGTCCTTTACCATACCAAAAAGCGCTACATTTATATTGTGTTTTTTTAGTATAGGTTCGACAGCCGATATTTGCCCTTTGCCGCCGTCAAGTAATATTAGGTCAGGTAGAGTTGCAAAGCCCTCGTTCTCCCCATTTTCATATTCGGTAAAGCGACGGTCAAGCACCTCAGCCATAGAGCGATAATCGTCTTGCCCTGTAAAACCCTTAATTTTAAACATACGGTAATGTGGTTTATATGGCTTACCGTCGCGGAACACAACCATACCTGCTACGTTTTCGTCACCCGCGGTATTAGAAATATCGTAAGACTCTATAATACGGGGTACATTTTGTAGTCCTAAAAGTCGCGCAAGCTCGTTAAGCGCCGTCATTTCGCGGCCCTGAATTTCGGTTTTCTGCGACAGATTATCGGCAGCATTGTTGCGACACATATTTACAAGGTTTTTTTGCTCGCCGCGTTGCGGTAATATAATTTCTACCCTTTTCCCCGCCTTTTCACAAAGCCATTTTTCCAATAAATTACGGCCCTCAAAATCGCTGTCACACACTACTCTGGGCGGAATATCACCCGTATCATAATATCTCTCAATAAATTGACTGTACAGGTCATTTTTGTCGGTAAAGGTGTCGATTATAAAATGCTTTTTGTCGGTGAGCTTGCCGTTTCTAAAAACAAGCACAGCCACACAAGCTGTATTTTCAAGCAAAGCCACAGCAAAAACATCTTGATTATTATAACTGCACATTACAACCTTTTGACTGTCATCCAGTTTTTTTATGGCATTTATTCGGTCACGAAGCTTGGCTGCATATTCAAAATCAAGCTTTTCTGCCGCCGTTTCCATTTCGCCTTGTAACAGCTTTATCATATTTTCTCCGCCGCCGTGCTTTATAAAGGCTATAGCAGAATTTACCGATTCGTTATACTGTTCTACACTTATATTTGCGCGACAGGGCGCATCGCAAAGCCCAATATGATAATTAAGACACGGCTTTGAATATTTATCAAAGCTACGGTTGCAATCGGGCAGTTTAAATATTTTTCGCACCTGAGATACAGTATCCTTTACTACAGCCGAAGAGTAATATGGACCTATATACTCGGCACATTTGTCGTCAAGCTGCATACTTGTTGTAATTTTGCGCCATTTATCATTTGTAATTTTTATATAGTGATAACCCTTATCGTCCTTTAAAAGAATGTTATATTTGGGTTGATTTTGCTTTATTAGTGAGTTTTCAAGTATGAGCGCCTCAAACTCGCTATCACAAAGCACATATTCGAAATCATCTACCAAGCTTACCATTTTTCGCACCTTTTCGGTGTGCCCGCTACCAGCCCCAAAATACTGCGTTACGCGATTTTTTAGTGACTTTGCTTTACCGATATATATAATAGTGCCATTTTTATCCTTCATTATATATACTCCGGGCGTTAGGGGCAGTCGATTGGCTTTTACCTTTAACTCGCGCAGCCTTATGTTTTCACTCATACTTGTCACCACCTTCACCTATATTATACAAAAAAACTGCGCCGATAGCAACAACTATCGGCGCAATATTATTCTTTGCAAAAAATAATATAATTTAAGTTTTAAACTTACGCATTTGCGTTAAGCTTTGATACAAGAGCAGATTTCTTTCTTGCGGCATTGTTCTTATGAAGAATACCCTTACCTGCAGCCTGATCAATTTTAGATACAGCAACCTTTACAGCCTCAGCAGCTTCAGGAGCCTTAGCATCAATAGCGGCATTTGCCTTTTTAATAGAAGTTCTAAGTGCAGAACGGCAAGCCTTATTTCTTTCAGCGTTAGCTGCGCTAACTAAAACGCGCTTCTTAGCAGATTTAATATTAGGCATCGTGACACCTCCTCATATTTACTCACAGTGTCTAACATAATAACACAAACAAAACAAAAAATCAAGTATTTTTTTAAAATAATAAAATTACTGAAAATACAAGCCTTTTTTGTCGAAAACAAAAAAATATTTTATGTTTTTTGCACACATAGCTTGGTAATACTGTTTTTGTAAATCAAGCGTAAAGGGGCAAAAAAGTATGTATGTTAATAAGGTCGAAATTTGTGGTGTTGACACATCAAAACTACCCGTAATGAAAGAAAAGGATAAAACGCGTCTGTTACAAGAGGTTAAGTCCGGCAACAAGGCCGCTCGCGAAGAACTTATAAACGGTAATTTACGCCTGGTGCTGAGCGTTGTACAACGTTTTTCAAACCGAGGAGAAAACCCCGACGATTTGTTTCAGGTAGGCTGCATAGGACTTATAAAATCTATTGATAATTTTGATATTACCCAGAATGTTCGTTTTTCTACCTATGCCGTTCCAATGATTATTGGCGAAATACGACGATACCTACGTGACAACAATTCCATTAGAGTGAGTCGCTCTATAAAAGACACAGCCTACCGTGCAATGCAGGTTAAGGAAGAGCTTATCAACAAGCATCAAAAGGAGCCTACCGTAAGCGAAATAGCCGAAGCGTTGGGACTACCGCGCGAGGATGTTGTAATAGCGCTTGAAAGTATTGTAGACCCTATATCTCTTTACGAGCCGATTTTTTCCGAAGGCGGCGATACCATATACGTGCTTGACCAGGTCGGCGATAAAAACGATGATAAAAATTGGCTTGACGAAATGTGTATTAAAGAAGCAATAAAGGGACTTTCTGACCGTGAAAAAAAGATACTAAGCCTTCGTTTTATGCAAGGCAAAACACAAACCGAGGTTTCAGAAGAAATTGGCATAAGTCAAGCGCAGGTATCGCGGCTTGAAAAATACGCGCTTAAAAAGATAAAGTCTTAAAAACACGCCACCGCGTTTGCGGTGGCGTGTTTTTTATATTGATACTAATATAACATTACAATGTGAACAGCATCTTTTTGTTCACTGCCTTTTAAAATTATTTTTACTGACTCATCCTGCCAAAGCACATCCCAATTATATTTGCTAAGCACACCACCATCATTATGAATTGAGGTATTAATAACCTTTAATTTTTTCTTGTTATTTATGTCCTTGACTGTAATTCTAACGGCAGTTGAACCAAAGGGCCAGTCAGGACTACCGACCATTTGAAATACAACAGCATATTTGCCATCGGGAGAGTTTTCTGTTCCTGCAAGGGTAAGCTTATATTCATCGTTATAAACAAACCATCCTATACAAGCCGCAATTAATACAACACCAGCAGAAAATGTTGAAATAATTGCGATTATAATTTTCTTTTTCATATAAAAACCTACCAATAATATTCTTGCTTTTTACTGCAACAATAGTTACTAAATTGGGGATTTTTTTCTAAAAATTTATATAGCACATCATAAGCTCGTGATTTTGGTATGCTAAAATATGAAAAGCCCTTATGTAGTTGATTGTTTTGCCTTATTGTTTCTGCGTCAAAGCCTTCGGCATAATGCATATTCTCAAAATAATCATGCATATATGCCTGTGCCAAATATTCTTGAGCCTTGTGGGCATCATTTGCATTTTTACTGCAAGCAAGCTTAACCACATACGGTATACCCTCGTCACCAAGACGATAAAGGGTTGAAATATCTATGGTTTCAAGCTTACCATTTTTATAGCTTTCGTAATTATAACGCGCGCAAAGAGCGTTTACATTTACTGTGCCAAGCAATAAAACCACTATTCCTGCGGTAACAAGTGACGTTTTTACAATGTTGATTTTGCTGATATATATTTTCAAAATAACCGCTATAAACACAACACTCAAAAAAATCATAAATGCGCTTGTAGTAATGCGTAACACCGTCATACCAAGCTCGTTTATATAAAGCACCATTTTAGATATTGCTGTAGCAATAATTATAAGTGTAAAAACCGATATAAATGTAGATATTATCTTAATTCCCACACAGATTTTGCCTTCTTGCTTTTTTGCAAGTAATATGCTCAGGAACACAACGCCTAAATTTATTACGGCTATAACACACATTTCAAAAAAACCTTTACGCGCATATTCAGAATAGGTAATTTTGTCATTTGGCAAAAAGCCCTTAAATGCGCTAAAAAAATATGCAAGCTGTGAAAACAAATACAAAACATAACATACTGCAATGGCTGACAAAAAAGAAATTATACAAGCATTTTCAACACCTGCAAATTTTGATTCCTGCGGCTTTGAAACACGGTTATACTTTAGTGAAAAACCATACGAAATAACAAACATAGAAACAATTGTGCCGAATATTATTTTTAAAACAATTAGGAATGTATTGCCCGAATTACTGAAAATACTGCTCATCATACCGCTAAAGGCATCATCGGACTTTAAAAGCAGCGGCACCACAACAATAAGCACAGGTACTGCGCAAATTAGACCTGTTAATATTTTTCCAAAGGTCTTTTTATCCCCTTCTTTGTTTGATAACAACGATTTTAACGATACACCAACATTACCGATTGTTGACAAAGCGGAATAAAAAATCCCCATTGTTTCTCTATTACCACTCGAAGATTTATTTACAACTCCATCAAAGAAAACAAGTGACAGTAAAAAGCTTATAACCACGCCAAAAAATCGAACGCTACTGTTAGTGGTGCATATAAACACAACCGAATTGGCAACAGCTAATAATCCGTAAACGAGTATTGATAGGTTTATTTTGTTGTTTTTTATAAAATAAACGCTAAACATTACTATCATAATACACACGGATAATAAATATCCAAACGCAAAACCGCCAAAAAAACCGAATATAGTTGTAAAAATACAACTTACAAGCGCACCTAACGCAAAAAGGGTATCATTTTTGTTCAACTCGAAAAGCGGCTTTGGTGCAAATGCATCGCCATAGTTAAACTGTATTTCCTCATTTTGTTGCTCGACCTGTTCTTCTAAAACATTTTTATTTTCAATATTATCCATCAGATTAGTCCTCCTTTGAATATTTGATTATATCCCCCGGTTGACAGTTAAGCTCTTTACAAATAGCGTCCAGCGTGGAAAAACGAATTGCCTTTGCCTTGCCGGTTTTTAGTATGGAAAGGTTAGCTTGCGTAATACCTATTCTTTCGGATAACTCAAGCGAGGTCATTTTACGCATAGCGAGTATTACGTCTAAATCTATTTCAATCATTTTTTACCCCCGCTTATATAGTAAGTTCGTTTTCTTCGTTTATTTCGACCGCATTCTGCATTACATTTTTAACTATGCGAAGCATAAGCCCAACAAATGCCGCAGCTGTTGCCACAAATAAAAACGGTATGTAAAACACGCCGCCTATAAGCGTTATAGCGGCTACCGCAAAACAACACCACGAAATGCGACGAAGATATTTTACATTTTTATCTATAAAAATGTCTTGCTTTTTTATGTTGAAAAGCAACTTTAAAAGGCTGTAAAGAGTAATATATGCAAATACGGCACAAGGATAAAAGCAAGCCGCAAAAAGAGTTGACATATTGTGCATAGCCGCACCGTTTTCTGACCAGCCGCGATAAACCGTAAACCAAAACTTTACAAACCAAGGGCCTAAAAACAGTGCCGCTGTAAGTATGCCTACAAATATAAAGCACACTACTATCGACAATGTTACCGAGCGTTTTCTATTCCACATAAAAATTACCTCCAAAACCATTTTCTAACTGCAATATAACAGAAAAATTATCGTTTGTCAATAATTTTATTATCGAAAAACGATAATTTTGTGCTTGTATTCGTTGGCGTAAGGCAAACACATTACTTCTTCACTATTACATCTTACCTATTACTTATATAAAAAGTCCCCGACAACAGTCAGGGACTTTTTATATATTAAAGGGGTATAATCGGTAATCTTATAGATAGCAAGTCGCTACCGCCGAAAAGCAGGATATCCTTTTTGCACCCCTGCTTTATTTTATGCCGAATTATTCGATTGGTGACTTGCGGACAAATAAAACACCCAAGGTATTTGCGCCGCAGTGTGATGATACTGTACAGCCGGCACGTGTCAAGAACACCTCTTTAAAGATGCCCTTCGACTTAACCTGCTCTACAACAGCATTTACAATATCAATATCACAGCCTGCATGAGTTACAAATACACGACTTGTGTCAATGTCAGCAACGTTTTGCAAGCGTTCATCAACATATTCACTTAGCACTTTGCCATAAACGCCACGATATTTTTTCCCAACACCCATAACGCCG
Organism: Clostridia bacterium; assembly: GCA_017437005.1. Taxonomy (GTDB): domain Bacteria; phylum Bacillota; class Clostridia; order Oscillospirales; family Acutalibacteraceae; genus UBA737. The sequence continues at coordinate 107,936 of JAFSBZ010000014.1, forward strand.
TTTTTTACCTCAATACAAGGCTTAAGCTTGAGCAAATTTGCGCCAAGCATAGCAAGAGCCGAGCAACGTCCACCCTTGTGCAAATATTCAAGACTATCAATAACAAATGATGCATCTACACAGGGCGAAATCCTTTCGAGTTCTGCAACTATATCCTCGGCAACCATACCGCTTTTTGCCATTTCAGCCGCTGCAATAACCTGCAAGCCGCCACCTGTAGACAAGTTTTTAGAATCTATAACGTATACGTTTTCAAACTCACTTGCCGCAAGACAAGCATTGCTGTATGTGGACGACATTGTAGAACTGATTGTAAAATGAATTACAGTATCCCCATTTTTTGTAAGGTCGGCAAAGTAGTCGATACACTCGCCAACGTTAGCGGCTGTTGTTTTAGGTAACTCACCTGTATTTGTGTGGTGGGCATAAATTTCATCGGGGGTAATGTCAATACCGTCACGGTAAACCTTATCACCCAATGTTACGCCAAGAGGGATAATCCTTATGTCATATCTTTCTTTAAGCTCGGCGCTTAAATCACAAGTACTATCGCTCGAAATAATAATTTTAGCCATAATTTTCCTCCATATTTTTTCTTACCGTAGTATTATAACACCATTCTCTCAATAAAACAATAATTTTTTATTTGTAAATAATTGTGTACTCATACTCGCCCAGCGTTAAGTTACCGTTAGCGTACGGTTTTCCAAATACTTTATTGCAATCTATAAAATCAACAGGAAGGTCAATATCAATGGTATTATTGCCGCAATTTACTGCAATAAACGCTCTGCCTTTATCGTTTGTTCTGGTATATGCAATTGCTTTATCGGTTGCTAAAACAGTATAAAAATTACCATTTGTAAACGCTTTACAGTCTTTACGCGCTTTGCCTAAAGCTTTATAAAACTGTAAAAGTTCGGTATTTTCTTGTCCCCAAGGATATGTCGCACGACAAAACGGATCGCCATAGCCCTCTACACCCGCTTCATCACCGTAAAAAAGCGAAGGTACGCCAGGCAATGTATACTGAATAACCGCGGCAACCTTTAGTCGCTTTACACCATTGGCATATTCATACCGAGAAAGCTTTTGCTGTGACTGCCAAGCGCGGTCTCCAATAAAACTGTCATTTTTTCCAAGCATAGTAAGAACTCGGGCAGTATCGTGGGTTCCAAGATGGTTCATAAGTGTATCTACCGAGCATTTAGGGTAATTTTCTAACACGGTATGCACGGTTTCAGAAAGCGCAGCACCACCGCCGAACTTTACAAAATCAATTATAGCGTTTGCAAACGGATAGTTCATAACGCTGTCAAGCTGTGAACCTCTTAAAAATTTACGACGTGCGCCATAGCTTATTTTATTGCTTGCATCCTCCCACACCTCGCCTAAAATAAAAGCGTCGGGATTTTCGCTTTTTACAGCTATACGCAATTTATCTAAAAACCTATCGGGCAATTCATCGGCAACATCAAGACGCCAACCTCCGATACCAAGCTTAAGATATTTTTTTAATATTCCATTTTCACCGGTTATATAATCGGTAAAGCTATTATTGTCCTCGTTTGTTTCGGGTAAAGTTTTCACACCCCACCAAGCATCATAGCCATTGGGATAATCGTAAAACTTAAACCATTCTTTGTAAGGGGAACTATAATCCTGATATGCGCCACCCGTACCATAACGACCTGTACGGTTAAAATAAATACTATCATCACCAGTATGTGAAAAAACACCGTCAAGAATAACCTTTATTCCCTGCTTTTTTGCCGCTTTACAAAGATTTACAAGATCTTGATTCTCCCCAAGCAGCATATCTATTTTTTCATAGTTTGCCGTGTTATAACGGTGGTTTGAGTGCGCTTCAAATATAGGATTAAGATAAATACAGGTGACTCCTAATTCATTAAGATACGTCAGCTTTTGCTCTATACCCTTTAAATCGCCACCGTAATAATCATTGCCCAAAGAACATGGACCGTTGTTTTGGCGATATTCGGGTTGTCGGCCCCAGTCATTGCATATGAATCGGTCGGTTGGAATATTGCTCTTTGGAGTCCCCGAATTATAAAATCTATCGGGAAAAATCTGATATATAAGCCCACCCTTTAACCAATCGGGAGTAGTAAAGGCTTTATCATAAACAGTAAGCTGAAAGCGCTCGCCCTCTGACTGTGACACCACACCAAGCCCACACTCTGCTTTTATAACAAAAAACTGACCGTGAGCGCTGGTATAACGAAAGTCATACCAGTAAAGACCTTCTGTCGTGGTAATTTCACATTCAAAAAACTGATAATCTTCTATCCACTCGGCAGGAGTCATTTTTATTTCTGACACAAAGCTATCATTATCATTTTTCATTCGCAAAAATACTTCGTAACACCGTGCATCCTTATGCAACAATAGCCGTAGCCGCAGATTTTCACCTGCGGGTACGGCTCCAAGACGAGAACGATATAAGTTGTTTCGCGAATCGTATGGGTAATAGTTCATATTATTTCACTTTATCCAAATGCCAGATATTCTTTGCGTAGTCATTTATTGAACGGTCGGCAGCAAAAATACCTGATGCAGCAATATTAGTAAGTGACATTTTATTCCAAATTTCAGGTTTAGTATAAAGCTCCATTGCCTTTTTATGCGCTTCGCAATAGTCGGCATAATCAGCAAGTGCCATATAGGTGTCAACATTTTTAAGAGTGTTGTAAATATTGTCAAACTGCTTACCGTTAATGCCTTTGCCGATAAAATCAAGCGCATGACGTAAATCAGAGTTATTGTTATAATACTGCATAGGATTATAACCCGTTTTTTGTATTTTTAAAACCTCGGGTGTTTGCATACCAAAAATTATTATATTGTCGTCACCAACCGCTGAATGTATTTCAACGTTAGCACCGTCATCGGTACCGAGTGTTACCGCGCCGTTCATCATAAATTTCATATTACCTGTGCCGCTGGCCTCGGTAGAAGCAAGTGAAATTTGTTCACTTATTTCGGCCGCAGGTATCATAAGCTCGGCAAGTGTTACGCGGTAGTCTTCGAGGAAAAGCACCTTTAATTTATCATTAACTGCTCTATCATTATTAATAATTTCAGACAATTTGTAAATCATCTGAATTATCTCTTTTGCAAAAAGATAACCGGGAGCTGCCTTTGCGCCAAAAATATATGTCTTTGGTGTAAATGGCGCATTAGGATTATTTTTAAGATACAAATAATCGGTAATTATGTGCAAAGCATTCATATGCTGACGTTTGTATTCGTGCAAACGTTTAACCTGCATATCAACTACAGAATCAGGATTAATGCTAATGCCCATATTTTGCTTTACATAGTTTGCAAGGCGCACTTTATTACCGTGTTTAATCTCGGCAAGTCTATCAAGAACCGTTTTGTCATCAGCAAATGCCATAAGTTTTTCAAGCTTTGAAGCATCCTTAATAAATCCGTCGCCGATAAGCTCGGTTAAAAATGCGGTAAGCTCGGGGTTTGCTTGACAAAGCCATCTACGATGAGCAATACCGTTTGTAACGTTGGTAAACTTATCGGGTGTCATTTTATAATAATCATTAAATAGCTGATCTTTAATGATATCGCTATGAAGCTTTGAAACACCGTTTACTGTGTGCGATGCCGCAACACAAAGATTTGCCATACGAACTACACCGCCCGAAATAATTGCAGTGCGCTCAGCAAGCGCAAAATCACCCGTTTTAGAAATAACCTCTTCGCGATATCTACGGTCAATTTCCTGAACAATTTGGAAAATACGTGGCATTCTTTCTTTAAAAAGACTTACCTGCCAGCATTCAAGTGCCTCAGCCATAATGGTGTGATTGGTATATGCTACCGTGCGTGTTACCAAATCCCACGCCTTTTCCCAAGAGTAGCCACATTCATCCAAAAGCAATCGCATAAGCTCGGGTATAGCGAGTGTTGGGTGGGTATCGTTTATATGAATTGCTACCTTATCGGGTAGATTTTCAAGGGTGTTGTATTTGCGCATATGACGGTTAAGAATATCCTGTACCGAAGCTGATACAAGGAAATACTGCTGGCGAAGACGAAGTGACTTGCCCTCGGGATGCTTATCCTCGGGGTAAAGTATTTTTGAAATAGCCTCGGCAGATGCGCGCTGCTCGATAGCACGTACAAAATCACCTTGACTAAATGCCGACATATCAAAATCCTGACACTCGGCGCTCCACAAACGCAATACATTTACGGTTTTACCGTCTTTACCCGCGCATTTAAGGTCATAAGGCATAGCACGAACATTATGATAATCCTTGTGCTCAACATGGTGGTAGTTGTTATCCCACCATTCATCAATATAACCGTCGAAATGAACGTCTACCGCTGAATGTGGACGTTGCTCAAGCCAAACCTCGCCACCGGGTAGCCAAAAATCAGGCATTTCAGTCTGCCAACCGTCAACCAACTTTTGACGGAAGATGCCAAGCTCGTACTTGATGCAGTAACCCATAGCAGAATAACTGCTGCTTGAAAGACCGTCAAGGAAGCAAGCCGCAAGACGACCAAGACCGCCGTTACCAAGACCTGCGTCCGGCTCTAACTCAAACAAATTATCAAGATTTACCTTATAGCTTTTAAGCGCCTTGCGCATAGTTTCTGTTAGGTCAAGGTTGTAAAGGTTATTCTTTAAAGAGCGACCCATTAAAAATTCCATACTCAAATAATATATGGTTTTGCTTTCTTGCTCATCTACCGCCTTTTTAAACTGAGTCTTGCGCTCACCCATAATATCAAGCAGTACAAGAACAGTAGCCTTGTAAAAAATATCGTCAGATGCTTGTTCGGGTGTTACGCCGAAATTGTGAGAAAGCTTTTTTTCAAGCATTTCTTTAAGTGCTGTAATGGTATATTTTGTCATAATAACATCTCCATAAAAAGATATATTTTTCTTATTTTATTATTTACATTATTATAATACAATATTCTTAACGTATTTTCAAGTGTTACTTAAGTAAATATTTATGGCATTTTTTAGGCATTTTATACAAAAAGACTTTAAAAAATGTTTTTTTATCAAGTAAATTTATGCAATTTTTACATATTTTTATACTTTTTTGCTTTTAACACAGTTTTATATTTATAAATTATGTCATTTTTTTGTTGAATATTAAAGCTAAAATATGGTATTATTTTAAAGATGAACAAAACGCGTAAAATAAGGTTATGAAAAATGGAATTTAAAAAGATAGAACTTTGTGATAAAGAAATATTATCTCCTTTTTTACAAAACGCAAACGAACTCACCTGTGAGATAAGCTTTGTAAATCTGCTTTTATGGCAACCGCTTTACAACAATTGCTACTGCATAGAAGACGGCATACTTTACCTTAAATCGTATGACGATAACATTGTAACCTATAGCCTGCCTTTTGGCAATATTGCAATCGGATTTAAAAAAATTGTAGAGCATACAGGCAAGCCCTACCCTGATATATGGGCGCAGGAGGGCGAGCGTTTTAACGAATTTAAAAAGCTTTACGGTAAATACTACGATATTTACGAAAGCCGTAACGAATTTGACTACATTTATAATTCTTTAGACCTTATAAATCTTTCAGGCAAAAAATACCATTCAAAGCGCAACCATATATCCGCTTTTTCTAAACAGTTTAATTGGCGCTATGAGGATATTACAAGCAATAATATCGAGCTCGTTAAAGAATGTGCAAAAATATGGTACTCACAAAATACTGACCGTATGGATGACGAGCTAAAAACCGAAATGCAGGGCGTAAATCTTATGCTTGATAATATGGAGTATCTTGAGATTAAGGGTGGCGCAATTATCATAGACGATAAGGTTGTTGCCTTTACATTAGGTTCAAAAATTAATTCTCAAATTTATAACATTCACGCCGAAAAAGCCCTTTCGGGATACGACGGTGCATACACAGTAATTAACCGTGAATTTACCGAAAAAAATTTAAGCGGCTACAAATATATAAACCGTGAAGATGATTTAGGGTTAGAGGGACTACGTCGTTCAAAGCTTTCATACAAGCCCGCAATATTACTGCCAAAATACATCTGCACAAAAAAGGAAAACCTATGACAAAAAGACAACAATGCGAAAGGCTTTATAATTCCGCTTTTGGCGAAGACAGTGAATTTGACACAATGCTGTTTGACATGTTTTTTGATTATATTGAAACACTTGAAATTGATGGCATAATTGCCGCCATGTACTTTAAAATTCCTTGTGTTTTAAATCAAAAAGGCAAACGGTCAAGGGCATACTATATTTATGCAGTAACCACCCATAAAGATTTTCGTCACAAAGGACTTATGAGCAGGCTTTTTAAAGATACACAGCTTGAAAAAGACACACTTTATTTTTTAAAACCGTCAAGCGAAGGCGTTATACCCTTTTACAATCAGGCAGGGTTTAAACAAATTATCGGGACGCGCGATATAACCGATGCGGTAATTGAGGTGGACGATAATTTCAAAAAATTGTCCGATTTATGCGATAAACCGAACAACACCTACCCTATTATGATAAAGGGTATTACGACAATAAACAAATTAACTTTTGAATATACTTTAGAGTAAGGAGAAATAACTATGGCTAAAAAAACCTATATCATTTGTAATGCGCATTTAGACCCCATTTGGCAATGGGAATGGGAGGAAGGCGCCGCCGAAGCGCTATCGACATTTCGTATAGCGGCTGACTTTTGCGAGCAGTACGAGGATTACATATTTTGTCATAACGAGGTTTTGCTTTACGATTGGATAGAGCAATTCGACCCCGAGCTTTTTGCACGTATACAAACGCTTGTAGAAAAGGGCAAATGGCATATTATGGGCGGCTGGCACGTGCAACCCGACTGCAATATGCCATCGGGTGAAAGCTTTGTACGTCAAATGCTTTCGGGCAGAAAATATTTTTTAGAAAAGTTTAATAAAGTGCCGCACGTTGCCATTAACTTTGACTCTTTTGGTCACAGCCGCGGTCTTGTTCAAATTATGGCAAAAAGCGGTTATAAGGGTTACGTACATATGCGCCCACAGCCACAGCATTTAACAATGCCAGCCAACGATTACACCTGGGTAGGTTATGACGGCTCAAAAATTGTGGGTATGCGTCCTCACGGATGGTACAGCACACCAAAAGGCCATGCCGCCGAGTACATAAACGCAACCGTTAATCAATGTCCCGATGGCGATATAAATATGCGACTTTGGGGTATTGGTAACCACGGCGGCGGCCCATCTAAAAAAGACCTTGATGACCTTATTGTTCTTAAAAAAGAATTAAAAGAAAAGGATATTGACCTTATACACTCCACACCCGAACAATACCTTGCCGAAACAATTAAGCACCACGATTTACCCGAGGTGCATCATAGCCTTTGGTGTTGGGCAGTAGGTTGTTATACATCACAAATACGTGTAAAACAAAAGCACAGAGCGGCCGAAAATATATATTACCTTACCGAAATTATGTGTTCACACGCGGCAAACGAAGGTCTTATGGAATATCCGTTTAAAGAGCTCGCTGATGCTATGTACGACATTATGACGGTAGAATTTCACGATGTTTTACCCGGTTCTTCTATACAGCCTGCCGAAGAAATGGGTATTCGTATGATGGATCACGCTATCGAGATTTTAACCCGTCTTAAAGCAAAGGCATTCTTTGCTTTAGCAGGCGGACAGACAAAAGCGGATCCCGACAAAATACCGATTTTTGTTTACAACCCTTATCCTTACGAAATTACCGAGGATATTACCTGTGAATTTAACCTTTGGGACCAAGACCGCAACCTCTACTTTATGAAACCTGTAATTTATGACAAAAACAAAAATATCATTCCATCACAATGCGAAAAAGAATATAGCACTATTCCTATCAACTGGCGAAAACGTGTTGTGTTCCGCGCTACGCTTGCTCCAATGACACTTAATCGTTTTGATTGCGGATTTGAAACATTACCCGAACGTCCTGCACTTAAAGCATCCGAAGAAAATGGATATTTCATACTTAACCGCGGCGGCACAACCGTAAAAGTCAACACCGCAACAGGTCTTGTTGACCAATATGTCAAGGGCGGTAAAAACTATGTTGAAGGTTCAGCATTTGGTCTTGAAGTATTTAATGACGACTTTGACCCATGGGGTATGAATGTTACTTCGTTTAAGGAAAAGTTGGGCGAATTTAAGCTTTTATCCCCCAATGAAGCCAAAGAGTTTTTATATCTTGAAAACGAGATTCCATCAGTACATATCATTGAAGACGGCGACGTACAAACAATTGTAGAAGCTGTGTTTGGCTACAAAAATTCTTATGCCATTGTTAAATATATTTTGGGTGAAAACGGTGAACTTAGAATTGACGTTCGCGTTAACTGGGGCGAAAAACAGCGAATGCTACGCCTTAATATACCAACCTCACTTAAAAACAGCGTTTGCGTTGGCGAACAGCCTTATGGTGAAGAACAGCTTAAAGACGATTTTGAAGAAAATGTATCGCAAAAATACATCACTGTATCTAACGATACCGACTGCCTTACAGCAATTAACAACGGTATTTATGCTTCTTGCTTTGATAGTAAATCGGGCACTCTAAAGTATACACTTTTACGCTCGGCATCGTACTGCGCGCATCCGGTTGATGACCGTGTGGTTATGCCACAAGACCGATATATGCCATATATCGAACAGGGCGAGCGCGACTTTAGCTTTTTGTTTACTGTTGGTAAAAACGAGGTTATTAAACCCCTTGTTTCGCGAAAGGCTCAGCATTTTAATATGAAGCCGATGGCGCTTTCATTCTACCCGACGGGTGTGGGCTGCTTGCCACAATCTCCGCTTAAATTAAATGATACTGACGTTATTACAATAAACGCGTTTAAAAAGGCAGACTGCGGTGACGGATATATAATAAGACTATTTAACCCAACACCTAATGCGCAAGGCTGTAAATTAAGTTTTTACGATACCGAAACAGAATTACAATTTGGCAAATACGAAATCAAAACCATAAGATACTCGGGCGGTAAATTAACCGAAGACAGCCTTATGGAAGGTTTAATCTAATCATAACTACCGACTATGGCTGGACTGAAAGTCCACCGAATAATCTGCCTTTTGCAAAAGCGCCCTACTGCCGTATATACGGCAATCAGCCTCCATCTGATGAGGGAGGTGGATTTTTGCCACAAGGCAAAAAGACGGAGGGAGAGAAATAATATTAACAAACTACCCCTCAGTCAACTTCGTTGACAGCTCCCCTGACAAGTGGAGCCGACCACTGCGGCGGGATTGCTCACCGGCAAAAGCCTCTTTGGAACCACACGCTTAGCGTGTGGTTTTCGTTATACAACAAAAAACGGCGAGGAAATTTCCTCGCCGTTTTTATTGTTATCCGTAAAATATGCATTGTTTATGTTATACATTCCAGCCGTTTAGACGTTGTAATAACAGCGCATAATCTTTACCGTTTAGCTTGCCGTCACCGTTAACATCGGCGGCATCACTATTTATCGTTACATCCCATCCGTTTATAGATTGTAGTAACAATGCATAGTCTTTACCATTGATTTTTCCGTCACCGTTTGCATCGCCGGATTTATGTATCGTTACGTATCCACTCTTTGTATCAAAATGCACAGCATCCATATCAGAATTAAAAACATTATCAGGTCTGGGAGTCACCGTAATTTCACTTTTACCTTGCGGTGCAGTATCAAGCACTTCAAATTCAAGCGTAGCAATAACTCCGTTTGTGTTATTATCAGGCTTTAACGGATCGCCCCATGTTACAATAAAAGGATTTTTTGTTTTTGGACCATATGTAACACCCTTAAAATCGCCCTCGGTGTGATTTAAAAGCTTTAAAGCGTTATCATCATATCCAATTTCAAGTGATAGGAATATAATTCCCGGATTGTTTTTTGTAGATATTGTTATTTTTATTGTTTCACCTGTGCTAGCAATAGCGCTACTCACTACAAACATTGGCGATATAGAAGGTGAAACATCTACGCCGCATACGTTACATACCGTATCATTTTCATCATCATAAACGTGACCTAAAACCGAGCGTGTTTTACCGCATAAATCACATTCACTGTCGCACGCATTTGCATATTTGTGCGGAGCTTTGCGCGTGTCAAAACACAAATCGCACTCACCGTCACATTCATTGGTAAATACATGTTCAACAGTTCTTATAAAGCCGCATATATTACAATCAATATCGCAATTGTTACCATAACTATGATTATTTACACGTGTTGCACCACAAATATTACAGTCGGCATCACATACATTATCATAAATGTGTGTTACATCACGCGTATCACCGCATATGTTACAGTCACGGTCACAATCATTATCATAAATATGACCTTCTACATCACGTTGTGTGCCACACACATCACACTCGTCATCACAGGCGTTATCGTATTTGTGCGGTGCCTTGCGAAACTCACCACAAACATTACAATCTCTGTCACATTCATTACTATACGTATGACCTGTTGGTGATAAATAGCTTTCAACATAACTATCCCCACATCTATCACAAGAATACAATGTATATCCCTCTTGTGTGCAAGTAGGCTCTACTATAGTTTCTGAATAAAGATGATTAATAACAGGGATGCTTATTTCATTAATTATTTTTCCGCAATCCAAACATTTTACGTATTCACCCTTGCATGTGCAAGAGTCAATAGAAAACCATTGTGTGTTAATGTGATTATCACTATCAATGCCAGTATCTACATAGTTTCGTGAAAGTTCTTTATTACAGACAGTGCAATATGTAACCTCTTCATAGCTACCGCTTGTAACACAAGTGGCTTCTACACGGTTTTCTATATAGGTCTCCTCTGTATGACCCGGTGCAGGAACTATCGGTTCATATGGAATACCGGCAAAATATCCGCATCTAATACATGTATAATAGTAATTGCTTGGATCAAATACTTCCCAACCATCATCACCGCAACCAGGATATATAACGTCAGGTTGTGGTGGAAATTCATGCCCTAACGCATCAATTGTAACAGTTTCTCTCGATAGTTCATCATCACACACACTGCAGTAAACAACACTATCATAACTACCGTCTTCAGTGCAGGTTGCATCAATATTGTTTTCTATAACCGGTTCGCCTTCGGTGTGTGTCGCATTTCCTATACAACTATTATAGTACCATGTAGCATTTGCCAAGGTTTCGTTATTCGCTGCAATTACAATGTTCTCCTTTTGTTCTTCACTTCCTCGATAGAATACGCTCGTAAGGTTGGTGCAATCGTAAAAAGTCATATTCCCTATGCTAGTAACACTGTCGGGGATGGTGATACTTGTAAGGCTGCTGCAACCAAAAAATGCACTATTCCCTATACTTGTAACACTGTCGGGGATTGTAATACTTGTAAGGCTATTACAATGATAAAATGCATAATCGCCTATACTTGTAACACTATCGGGAATTACAACACTTGTAAGGTTGTTGCAACTTTCAAATTCATAATCACCTATATTTGTAACACTGTCAGGGATAATATACGATGAGTCAGTTTTGCCTATAGGATATTGTATAATCGTAGTTTTATCTTTATCAAACAACACACCATCTACCGAACAGTAGTACCTATTTGCTTCATCAACCGGTATTTCAGTTAGACTATTGCAATAAGATAATATATTATCCCCTATACTTGTAACACTATCGGGGATAGTTATATTCGTTAGTTTTTCACACATATAAAATGCTCCATCCCCTATACTCGTAACACTGTTTGGAATGGTAATGCTCGTAAGATTATTACACCAAGAAAATGCATATTCTCCTATATTAGTTACACCATATGGTATTGTATATGCCGTGTTTTTATTAGCTCCTGGATAAAATAATATAGTTGTGATAGCTTTATCAAACAATACACCGTCTATATCACAGTAATACTGATTAGCTTCGCTTACATTAATTTCGGTCAGACCTTCCCCGTAGCAAAAAAACGCATCATCAGCTATACTTATAACGCTATCTGGAATTGTTATACTTGTTAAACTGTAGCATTCAAAAAATGCACTATCACCTATACTTGTAACGCTATTGGGTATTATAACACTTGTAATATTAATACATCTACAAAACGCATACTCACCTATACTTGTAACAGGATACCCACCTAAAGTATCAGGAATAATTATATCGCCACTAATAGGTCCGTTCCGTCCAGTTATAGTTGCCTCGCCGTTTTCTACAGTATAGGTATAATACCCCTCTGTATATGTATCCGCCGCGCTTGCATTAAATGAAAACGCGCCCATTGGCACTACCGAGACAATAAGTATTATAGCTAATAAAAATGATAACAACTTTTTCATATCCATTCCCCTTATACAAGAATAATACATATTGATTATATACCCCATATAAAATTTTTGCAAGTAAAAACAAATCTTGTTTTGTAGGGACTGGCCTCTCGGACAGTCCGCATAGCAATTAACGGACCGTCAAGGATGCCGGTCCCTACATCATAAAAATAATTTTTGCAGGTTGCAATTAAAACATCTAATTAAAATTTTTAAGAAATTATTAAGGTTTTATAAAGCATATTGACAAATAAAGGGTGCTTGTGTTATACTCTAACTGTACTAATCGAAATAGTACAGTTAGTAAACTTTAGGAGGTGTGGTATGTTTCAATTAGATTTTAAAAGCGGTGCGCCTATATGCGACCAGATTGTAAACGGCTTTATCAAGCTAAAAGCACTGGGCATATTAAAGGGTGGCGACCAATTGCCAAGCGTACGAGCATTGGCATCTAAATTTTCAGTTAACCCCAACACCGTTCAAAAATCGTACGCCATACTTGAAGCAAACGGCATTATCTACTCGGTAAAGGGTAAGGGCTCGTTTATATCCGACGACGAAAACGCCGCGTCCGCGGTGCTTAATTCTGCGCGTCAGGATTTTGTTGCCGCTGTGCGAAGCGCCAGCGAATTGGGCCTTACCGCAGACGATATGATAAAGCTTATCAAAGAAACCACCGCAAAGGAGGATAACAACCTATGATTATTGCAAGCGCTTTAACTAAAAAGTTTGATAGCAAAACTGCTTTAAACAGTATAACGCTAACCATACCCGACGGTTGCGTTTATGGTCTTGTTGGCTCTAACGGCTCGGGTAAATCAACGCTTTTGCGACTTATAAGCGGAGTATATATGGAAGACGGCGGCGAAATCACCGTTGACGGTGAGCGCGCATTCAACAATCCACAAATAAAATCAAAAATCGCATTTTTAGGTGATACACCATACTTTTTACCGCAATCAAATTTAAAAGAAATGGCTGACCTGTATAACAGTATGTATCCCGATTTTGATTACGAAATTTATAATCATTTATTAACTGTTTTTCCTCTTGACCCAAAGGCTAGACTTACTACCTTTTCAAAAGGTATGCAACGTCAGGCGGCTTTAATACTTGCGCTTTCTACTAATCCAAAATATTTGCTTATGGACGAGGCTTTTGACGGGCTTGACGTTGTTATGCGTAGGGTACTTGCCAATATTGTTATGGACGGTGTAGAAAAACGCGGTATGACCGTAATTATTGCATCGCACAATCTACGCGAGCTTGAAAACGTTTGTGATAACGTGTGCGTTATACACAACGGAGATATAATTTCAAACGGCGGTATTGAATCGCTTAGGGGTAATATTCACAAAGTACAGGTAGCGTTTAGTCAAGTGCCCGAAATGTCGGTATTTAACTCGCTTTACGTTATGAAGGCTGAACGCACAGGCTCATTGCTGTCACTGGTGGTAAAGGGTAACGAGGACGAAATTATGCAGTTTATAAATACCCTTAATCCCCTTTATGCCGAGTGCATAGAGCCCACTTTGGAAGAAGTATTTGTTTATGAATTGGAGGTAGTAGGCTATGACGTTAAAAACATCCTCTCGTAAAATAAATCCGTTTTGGAATATGATTGGCTTTACGCTGCGCAAAAATTTAGGAATAATTGTTGTGCTTTGTATTGCTTCATTACTGTACTACCCAGGAACGTTTATTGTAGATTACGAAAATATACTTGTAAGCACCGAAAACAACATAAACAATTACCTGCTCGAAAATTTTGCAGTAACAGTTACTGTATTCTCTACAATAATAGCAGTGCTTTTCAATATGCTTAACTTTAGCTTTCTTTACAAAAAAAGCTCAAGCGACGTGTTTCACGCGTTTCCACTTACACGAGTTGAGCTATTGTTGTCAAGGCTTTTATCCGGCCTTTTTGCAACGCTTATCCCTACCCTTTTGTGCTATACGTCATTTGGTATTTTAATGGCATTTAACAGTTGGATGGGCAACTTTGCGCAACTGTTTTACTTTTTGCTTCATAATCTTATTATTATGCTTGTGTGCTCATCGTTTTCGATGATTTTTGTAGTAAGTGCAGGCAGTATGTTTGACCTCGGCGTATCGCTTATAGGCGGCAATTTGGCGCTTATTGCAGTAGGCTGGATTTTTGAATCTATATTACAAGAAACGCTTGTAGGTTTTAGCGGTTATCACACATCAGATATAATGTATAACCTGTCACCACCATATTTTTGCGGTGTGGGCTTAGGACTTGCTAACGATATACTTGAAAACAAAGTAAACGGTCAAAGTATAGAATTCTTTATAAGAAGTGTTGTTTATATTGCGGCATTTACCACAGCAACATTACTGCTTTATAACCGCAGAAAAGCTGAAAAGGGCGGCACAGCATACGCGTATAAATTTATGTATTTAGGCTGTAGCCTGCTTGCAGGTATATGTGGCGGATTCCTTTTGGGAATGATGTTTATTGGCAATATAACCTCTTTTGGCTTCTGGTTCTTTGCAATAGTGGGCGCTTTGCTTACAGCAGTAATTTACGGCACGGTTACAAACCGCGGTTTTAAGGGTGTTGGCAAATCGCTTATTATGGGTGGTATTTCGGCAGTTGTTTTAATAGCGGTTGCTGTAAGCGGTATTACAGGCGGTTTTGGTTACACCAACCGCATACCTGAAAAAGAAAAAATCAAAAACGTTTCGGTATCTGTTTTTGATGAAAACATACCGTTTGACAACCCACAGCAAGCGCTTGATTTACACCAGGCGATACTCGAAAAAAACGCTATATATCAAGACGGTGACGTAGTATCTAACGGCATTATCAGAAGCGTAAACTTTTATTACGAACTTGAAAACGGCAAAACACTATCAAGACATTTCAGAATAGATTCAACAAAAATACCTGATGAGTTGCTTAGTATATATAAAAGTCAAGAAAGACTTAATATGATAAAAGAACACATTAAAATTGTGGATGCTGACCGTATAACTTTATTCTTTAAATTTAACGAAGAATACTACAATGTTGATATAACCGAAAACGAAGCCGATGAATTTATAAAAGCATACTGGTCAGATGTACAAAACAGCAATACTTCTGTACTAAGCATTGACAAAGTTTATGACTATATTGAGCTTAACGGCGAAAAAAGGTTAGACAACAATCGCAGAGATTATTTTAATTTTAGTCTTGAGTACCGTAGTAACTTTAAAAACACAAAGCAATTTATAGTAGAGCACGATCTCGTAAACCGTTCGGTAGAACAAAATAATAATCCTGACACAAAATACTAATAAACGTAACACGCCACCTGAAATTCAGGTGGCGTGTTGCATTTTATTCATCACAATTTGTTCCGCGTTTTAGGCTATCAAACCCAAATTTTTTGCGAACCTTTAATATTGAATTTTCTATAATTTCTTGCTTTTGGTCGTCGTTATCATTGCCAAAAAGGTCAGGCTGATAAGCAACATTGTCCCCCTTTAAATTGCTTACTCTAAACCCTACAGAGCGAAGTGGCAAATCCCAAGTATAATTGCTTTCAAAAATTTTTATTGCCTCGCGCGCCAATAGAATTGAGGTGTTAAGTGGGTTTGTAAGCGTGTGTGCATATTCCTTGGTTTTTAAATTGGTATCGCGCGTATGCACCTGAATGGTTGATACATATAAATTTTTTTCGTGCAAAATGCGAGATATTTCTTCAGATATACCTATAAAAATTTTCCACACCTCATCACGTGTGGTTATATCTTTTGGAGGTGTGGTCGTGCGACCAATACTTTTTGGCATATCGTCTTCACGCGGAGGGGTCACGGGTGATGTATCCTCGCCCAAAGCATAACACTTAAGTTGTTTGCCCGCTTTACCAAGCAAATGAGCAAGCATATCATCGTCACATTTTGTAACGTCTTCGACGGTGAATATTCCGTTTTGATTTAATTTTTCGGCAGTTTTTTTGCCCACAAAAAGCAGGTCGTTTATAGGAAGCGGCCACACCTTTTGTTTAAAATTATCGCGGCTTATTACCGTTACTGCATCAGGCTTTTTCATATCGGAACCCAGCTTTGCAAAAACCTTGTTAAAGCTTACGCCCACCGATATTGTAATACCTAACTCTCGCTTAATGTCGCACCTTATTTTATTGGCAATCTGCTCACCCGTACCAAAAAGCAGTGTACTACCCGTAACGTCAAGCCAACACTCGTCAATGCCAAATGGTTCTATTAAATCTGTATAACGAGAATATATCTCCCTCGCTTTATGCGAATACTCGTGGTATTTTTTATAATCGGGAGGAATTGTTACAAGCTCGGGGCATTTTTGCTTGGCTTCCCACACGGCTTCGGCGGTTTTTACACCGTATTTTTTAGCAATTTCATTTTTAGCAAGCACAATGCCGTGCCGCGCCTCAATACTGCCGCAAACAGCAACAGGCATATCGTAAAGAGTAGGGTTAGATAAAAGCGAAACCGAAGCAAAAAAATTATTAAGATCACAGTGCAATATAATACGCTCTTTCACACAAACCCACCCCTTTATCAAACAAATGTTCTAACGTAATTATATAAACTTTTTTTACTTTTGTAAAGAGGCAAAATTTAACGTTTGTCAACTTTTTAACATTGCTTGTAAATTTATAGTGTATATATTATAATATAAAAAATGGCGAATTATGCGATTGCGTTTTTCGTATGCTTATATTTGGAGGTTTGGTATGAAACTACCTGAAAGTATTTTACGCCCCGTAAAACTAATACGCGGCGGTATACATTTGGAGCATCAAAAAAACACTGCCGAATGTGAAACATTGGTAATGCCTGCGCCAAAGACTGTGTATATTCCCTTGTCGCAGCACATAGGCGCTCCTGCAAATCCCGTTGTTAAAAAAGGTGACACCGTTTTTGTGGGTACACTTATCGGTGAAGCGGGCGGTTTTGTCAGCGCACCCGTACATTCCAGTGTTTCGGGCACCGTAACCGACATAAAGGACCTAACAATAGGCAACGGCACTTTACAAAAATATATAATTATAGAATCTGACGGCAAAATGGAAGCCGACCCCGAACTTAAGCCCTTTTCGGTAGAAAGCTTTTCTGACCTCGCCGAAGCCGCAAAGCAATGTGGTCTTGTAGGTCTTGGCGGCGCAGGATTTCCAACGCATGTTAAGCTATCCCCGTCTAAAGACGTAAAGATAGATACACTTGTTATTAATGCCGCCGAATGCGAGCCATACATAACGTCTGACTACCGCGAATGTGTGGAAGGTCTTAATGACGTTATTGAAGGCGTTTACCTTATAAAGCAAAAATTAGGTATTGAAAAGGTAGTAATTGGTGTTGAAAACAACAAGCCGCGCGCTATCGAGCTGCTTATGCAAGTAGCTGCTGACCATAGAGATAATGACGACAACGTAAAAATTATGAAACTGCCGTCAAAATATCCACAGGGTGCTGAAAAGGTTATTATCTATTCGGCAACAGGCAGAAAATTACCTGCGGGAAAATTGCCAAGTGACGTTGGCTGTATAGTAATGAACGTAACAAGCGTCGCAACGCTTTACCGTTTTATTACCACGGGTATGCCGCTTGTTGCAAAACGCATAACCGTAGACGGCACCGCGGTGGCAGAGCCTAAAAACTTAATTGCACCAATCGGTACTCCTATAAAAGAAATTTTGAGCTTTGTTGGTGTTGATGTCCAAAATGCCGACCGCATACTTATGGGTGGTCCTATGATGGGTAATCCCGTAGTAAGTGACGAGTCGGTTTTAGAAAAGCGTAACAACGCGATTCTTGTTATGTATGATGCAAAGCCACAACCACAAACTGCTTGTATACGTTGCGGTCGTTGCGCCGACACTTGCCCTATGTCACTTTATCCCGCTATGGTAGATACTGCGCTTCGCCTTGGAGATAAAGAAAACCTTAATTCACTTAATATAAACTACTGTATGGAATGTGGCTGTTGCTCTTACGTGTGCCCTGCAAAACGTCCGCTTACTCAAGTAATGCGCACAGCCAAAGCAGAGATAAGGAGGCAAAAGTAAATGAGTAAGCTTTTAAAAGTTACCTCGTCACCGCATATACGTCACGTTGATTCTACCCGTGGCATTATGTTTGATGTTATTGTTGCGCTTTTGCCGGCAGCCATTTGGGGTTGTATACTTTTTGGCTTGCGTGCAGTAATAATGCTTGCTGTGACCATAGTTACAGCCGTTGCAAGTGAATTTGTATGGAATATAGTGCTTAAAAAGGAACAAACTATCGGCGATTTATCGGCTGTTCTTACCGGACTGTTGCTTGGTATGAACTTAAGCAGTCAAACACCCTTCTGGATTGCCGCTATTGGTAGCGTTGTTGCAATAATTGTTGTAAAGCAGATGTTTGGCGGTTTGGGCTTTAACTTTGCCAATCCCGCAATGACCGCGCGAATAGTTCTTCTTGTGTCTTTTGCAGGTCAGATGTCAAGTTATGTTTCTCCAATTGAATGGTGGTCGTCAGGCGCTGTGGACGCGATAGCTACCGCTACACCGCTCGCAAAAGAAAGTTCCTACACATTAAGAGAATTATTCTTTGGTATGCATAGCGGCGCAATTGGTGAAACATCGGCATTCTTACTTATTATCGGCGGATTGTATTTAATGCTTCGCCGCGTTATTAAACCAATTATTCCCGTAGCGTTTATAGGCACGGTAGCAATTGCCAGCCTTATTGCAGGCACTGATTTAAAGTTGGCGTTGTTTGGTGGTGGCTTGATGCTTGGCGCTATATTTATGGCAACCGATTATGTAACTACTCCTACCACTAATCTTGGTAAGCTGATATTTGGTGTAGGTTGCGGTCTTATTACATTTGTTATAAGATATTTCGGTGCTTTGCCCGAAGGTGTATCATACGCTATCCTGCTTATGAATATATTAACCCCTCACATAAACCGATTAACACTTTCTAAACCCTTTGGGGCTGAGGAGGTGGCTAAATCGTGAAAGAGTTACTTAATAAAATTGCCGCTTACTATAAAAAAATAAGCGACATCGTAACACCTACCGCAGTTTTAGCGATTATTTGTGTAGTTGTAACGTTGGCGCTCAGCTCTACAAACCTGCTAACTGAAGGCAAAATTAAAGCTTTGGCTATCGAAACGCAAAACAAGGCTATGTCTAAACTTATCGAAGCTGACGAATATCACGAGCTTCCTGCTAAAACAAGTTATGGTGATATAACCTATAATGCTGCTATTAAAGATGGTGATACCATCGGCTGTATATTTGTAACCGAAGCAAATGGTTACGGAGGCACAATTTCTGTTATGACCGCCGTTGATATGGACTGCAATATAATTGCTGTAGAAATTCTTGCCGCAGCCGATGAAACACCAGGTCTTGGCCAAAATGTAACAAAGCCCGACTGGTACGGTCAATTTGCAGGACTTAAAGACGATATAACCGTTATAAAGGGTGGTTCGGCAAATGCCGAAAATAACGAAATTAACGCTGTTACGGGCGCTACAATTAGTTCAAAAGCAGTAACTGCTGCTGTAAATCAGGCGCTCGATTACGCAAAAGAAATAATAGTTAACACTGAAGTAAAGGGGGATGAATCTTGATGAAATCAAAAAAATTAAGCATTTTGACAAACGGTATCATTAAAGAAAATCCCGTTTTACGTCTGGTACTTGGCACCTGCCCTACCCTCGCAGTTACTACAGCCGCCGCAAATGGCATTGGTATGGGTATTGCCGCAACTATAGTGCTTGTTTGCTCTAATGCGGCTATATCACTGCTTCGTAATTTTATTCCCGATAAAGTTCGTATTCCTGCTTTTATAACCGTTATTGCAGGTTTTGTAAGCGTGGTACAAATGCTTGTAAAGGCTTTTGCACCCGCTATTGACGAATCACTTGGTATATTCTTACCTCTTATAGTTGTTAACTGCATCATTTTGGCGCGCGCCGAAATGTTTGCTTCTAAAAATCCTGTGTTACCAAGCATTCTTGACGGCTTGGGTATGGGTATAGGCTTTACAGCAACCCTTACGCTAATGGGTGCTATACGTGAGCTTTTAGGCGCGGGAACAATATTTGGTATGACTGTTACTGCCGAATTTATTGATCCAATGATTATATTCCTGCTTCCACCAGGCGGCTTCTTTGTGTTTGGTATTTTGGTTGCCGCTTCAAATGCGTTGGCTCGTCGTCAAGGCAAGCCTGTTGTTGAGCATTTAGGCTGTGCTAACTGTCCTTCGCGTAGCGCTTGTCATAATGCGGTACTTGACGGAGAGGAAAAACCCGTAGAGTGCGCTGCAAAGGCTACCGAAGAGCCAAAACAAGAAAAGGTTGAAGAAATAAAAGAAACAACCCAAGAAGAAGCATCCGAAGAAGCTCAAGAAAAAATCGTTGAAGAAGCTCCGCAAGAGGTTGCCGAAGAAAACGAAGAAACTTCTGAAACAGTTGAAGAAACAGTTGTCGAAGAGACTGACGAAAAGGTAGGTGGCAGCAATGAATAGTACTACATCTATCGTGGCAATATTGCTTGCCGGTATTCTTACCAACAATATGGTGCTTTCTAAATTTTTAGGTATTTGCCCTTTCCTTGGCGTATCTAAAAAGGTTAACACCGCATTTTCTATGAGCATTGCCGTAATACTTGTTATGGTTATTGCAACTGCTGTTACTTGGCCTATTTATACCTATTTACTTTATCCTAACTTTACATATCTGCAAACCGTAGTTTTTATACTTGTTATTGCAGCTATTGTTCAGTTGATAGAGGTTTTTCTAAAAAAGTTTATCAAACCGATTTACAACGCTTTGGGAATATATCTGCCACTTATAACAACCAACTGCGCAGTACTTGGTATAACCATGCTTAACATAACGGACGGTCTTAACTTTGGCTTGTCACTTGTTAACGCTTTGGCCGCAGGTCTTGGATTTATGCTTGCAATGCTTTTATTTGCAGGTGTGCGTTCAAAGCTAGATACCGCTGATGTTCCTGAATTTTTAAAGGGCTTACCAATCACGCTTATCGCCGCTGCTTTGGTTGCGCTTTCATTCCTTGGCTTTGCCGGTATAGGAGGTTAAGATTATGTCAAATATACTTATTCCTGTACTTATAGTTACTATTATGGGTCTTGTTTTGGGTCTAGGTCTTGCATTGGCAGCAAAATTTATGGCTGTGCCTACCGACGAGCGCGAAGAAAAAATCCGCGAGTGTTTGCCAGGTGCTAACTGTGGCGCTTGTGGTTACAGTGGTTGTGATGGCTATGCCGCCGCAATAGCAAGCGGTGAAGCTGAACCCGACAAATGCGCTCCCGGTGGCGAAACTACTTCAAAAGCACTGGGCGAAATTCTTGGTATAGAAATTTCCTCTATTCCAAAGGTTGCATTTGTCGCCTGTCAAAGAAATTCAAAAGAAAAGTACGAATACACCGGTAAAAAGAGTTGCCTTTCGGCAAGCTTGGTTCACTCAGGTCCATTGGAATGTCAGTTTGGTTGTATAGGTCTTGGTGATTGCGTATCGGCTTGTCAATTTGGCGCAATAACGTTACAGGACGGTAAAGTTGTTGTTTGTGAAGACCTATGTACAGGTTGTGGAGCGTGCGCTACAATTTGTCCAAAGTCACTTATATCAATCATTCCAAGGGCTTCAAAAACCCGTGTATTATGTTCTAACTGTCACAAAGGACCAAACGTTGTAAAGGTTTGTACTACTTCTTGTATCGCTTGCGGTATGTGTGTAAAGGCATGCGAGCACGAAGCAATTACACTTGAAAATAATGTTGCGGTTATTAATCCTGATAAATGTATAAACTGTGGCAAATGCAAAGATGCTTGCAAACGAAAAGCAATAATATAAAATTTAAAGGCGGTTTGACAAAAACCGCCCTTTAATTTTCTTGACAAATGTTTTTAGTGTTATATAATTATATATGACAAATTTATTTAATTATTGGGGGTGCCTATTATGGCAATATTACTTACAGGTGGCGCAGGCTACATAGGAAGTCATACTTGCGTTGAAATGCTTAATGCAGGCTACGATGTAATTGTTGTTGACAATCTTAACAACAGCAGTGTTGAATCTTTAAACCGTGTAGAAAAAATCACAGGCAAAAAAGTAAAATTTTATGAAGAAAACGTTTGCAATTATGATGCTCTTCGTAAAATATTTAGTGAAAATAAAATTGATGCTGTAGTTCACTTTGCAGGTCATAAGGCTGTTGGTGAGTCGGTTCAAAAACCGCTTATGTACTACAAAAACAACCTTGAAAGCACCCATGCGCTTATTGAAGTTATGACTGAATTTAACGTTAAAAAGTTAGTATTCTCTTCTTCTGCTACTGTTTATGGCGCATCTACTGAAGTGCCTCTTGTAGAGGGTATGCCACTTGGCGCTACCAATCCATACGGCAGAACAAAGTTGTTTATTGAAGAAATTTTGCGTGACCTTTATGTATCAGACAAAGAGTGGTGTATCGCGCTTCTTCGTTACTTTAACCCAATTGGCGCTCACAAAAGCGGTCTTATTGGTGAGGACCCTAAAGGTATTCCAAACAACCTTATGCCATATATTTCACAGGTTGCTGTAGGTAAGTTAAAAGAGCTTCACGTGTTTGGCGATGACTACGACACCCCTGATGGCACAGGCGTGCGCGACTACATACACGTAGTAGATTTGGCTATTGGTCACGTTAAGGCTGTAGATTGGGCGCTTAATAACCTTGGTTGCGAAGAAATCAACCTTGGTACAGGTAACGGCACAAGCGTGCTTGAGCTTCGTGATGCATTTGTTAAAGCATCGGGCAAAGACGTACCCTACGTTGTTGACCCACGTCGTCCCGGTGACCTTGCCGAAGTTTATGCAAACGCTGATAAGGCTTATAATCTACTTGGTTGGAAGGCAGAACGCGGCATAGAAGAAATGTGTGAAGACACATGGCGCTGGCAAAGTGGCAACCCTAACGGATACAAAGAATAAACCGAGGTTCTATTCTTGAAGTAATAAGTAAAAAGTAATAGTGAATAAGTGCGGTGTTTTTGCAAAGCAAAAACGATATATATCGTTTCGCTACGCGAAACACCTTACTTATTACCTCTTCATTCTTACCTATTACTTCAAATATATCTCCGCTTGTGGCGCAGCTGGATAACGCAGCAGATTCCGATTCTGAAGAACGGGGGTTCGAATCCCTTCGGGCGGGCCAAAACGAAAATCCTGTCGACTGCAAGTCGATGGGATTTTTGTTTTGTATTATTCATTTTTCATTATTCAATATTCATCATTCATTCGACAGGATTTTCAATGAATATTGAATAATGAAGTCGCTTCGCTGATGAATAATTGATTTATAATTTTATTTTTGCTATAATGTAAAAAACGAGGTGTAATATATGAAAGAAAACTTACTTATAGATAAATCTATTGCTTTTGCTGCACGAATCGTAAAACTACATCAGCATTTAATAAAAAACAAAAAAGAAACCGTTATTTCAAAACAGATAGTTCGCAGTGGTACAAGTATCGGTGCGAACATAAACGAAGCAAATTACGGTCAAAGTAAAGCTGACTTTATTTCAAAAATGCACATTGCTTTAAAAGAAACCGCAGAAACGGAATATTGGATTAAATTACTTTATATGTCTGAATATATTGATGATAAAATTAGTAGTTCTTTGCTTGATGATTGTTTGGAAATAAAACGAATTTTAATTGCATCCATCAACACCGCAAAGGAGAATTCAAGATGAGAGATAGTAATTTGTGGCTTCGAGCCAAAAACATTCACATTCAAACATCTAAAGATATTGGGTCGGGTTTTAATATTGGTTTTGACAACAAAATTCCTGCGGAAACACAAAACGAATTGCGTAAATTTGTAAAATGGGTTGAAGATAATTTCATAATACCAATTACATTGTGGGTTGATTTTGAATATAAGCATTATCTTATCAGAAAAGATGGAAAACGAGTCGGTTACTTATTTTATTGGGCGGATTTCCCCGCCTACCCTGTATTCTCTAACAAAGAGGATATTCCAGAAATCAGATTACCTGTTCGAACCGAATACAGTACAATAGACGAAATCCTTGGTTCATTTGTTGAAGCCATCACAGACTATTTTGCATGGATTTGTAACGAAATAAGCGACGATTATAAAGTTTATGAAGAAGATGCGGAAGAAGTGTTGCAAGCGTATTTGAATTCCAATGTGTGAACCCATTGCTTTTAGTCAAGCTTTCGCAAAATAGAGAGTGCTGACCTTACGGTCGGTGCTCTCTTTTCCGTTCGGTAGAAATTGCAAGTTTAGTTGAACAAAGTAATAATTTTATGTTATAATATATTAACAAGCTTTAATAACACACATATTTCTGCTATAAAGACTGTTATTTCCCCAACTCAACCAATGGTATGTAGACTTTCACGGTGATTAAACCTATATTAAAAACGAAAGGAGGAGGTCGGATGGACCAAGCGAAAATCGGAAAATTTATTGCTCTGTGCAGGAAAAAGCAAAATTTGACTCAAATGCAGTTAGCAGAAAAGCTGAATATCACTGACAGAGCTATATCAAAATGGGAGAACGGTAGGTCAATGCCCGATTCCTCAATAATGCTTGAGTTATGTAATGTGCTCGAAATCAGCGTAAATGATTTATTAAATGGGGAGGTAATTATTATGGATAATTACAAAGAAAAATCAGAACAATTGTTGCTGGAGCTGGCTAAACAAAAAGAATCGGCAGATAAAAGGCTATTGTCCTTAGAAATACTTATAGGCGTATTGTCTATGACTATCCTACTGGGCTTCTGCTTTATTGCAGCTTTTCTGCAAATGGCTGATTGGTTAAGAGCAGCTCTCATAGCAGTTGGATTTATTGTGTGTATAATAGGTGTTGTGTTTGCTCTTAAAATCGAGCAAACCGCAGGATACTACGAATGTGCAAAATGCGCTCACAGATACATTCCGACATTTGGCAGTGTTTTATGGGCACCACACATCAACCGAACAAGATATATGAAATGCCCCAAATGCCATAAAATGTCCTGGAACAAAAAGGTGCTTACCAAAAAATAAAGCTGTTGCTTTTTTATATCCCTTCTCAATAACTTTTGTCTCTTCTTTCAAAAAATGTAAAATACGCTTGACATTTTAAGCTCGGTATTATATAATCAAAAATGTAAAGCAAGCTATACATTTTTTAAAAAATTGAGGTGATTGTTTGAACAATAAAATAAAAGAATTAAGAAAAAAGCATAATGTTACGCAAGAAGATTTGGCCGCTGCCGTAGGAGTAACCCGTCAGACAATAATTTCATTGGAAAACGGAAAATATAACGCTTCTTTACAGCTTGCTTTCAAAATTGCAAAATACTTCAGTGTAACGATTGAAGATACTTTTATTTTTGAGGAGGATTAATTATGGATTACAGGAAAAAGCTGAAAATCAGATTTTTTGTCGCTTTGGGATATATCATTTTAGGTCTTGCGATGATTGTTGCCTTTAGCTTTATTGAAACCGACGACAGCTTCTTGTCTTCGTTTGGTTTTGCGCTCGTTGTAATAGGCATTGTTCGCATCAGAAATCATTTTATTATAACAAAAAACGAAGAAACAATTAAAAAACATCAAATAGCCGAAAGCGACGAGCGAAATATATCTATTGCAAACAAAGCCAAAATCGTTGCTTTTATTATTTATGTTATGCTGGCGTGTGTATCGGTTATTATATTGCAATTGTTTAATAAAACTCAGTTATCCACTGTTCTTTCGGCGACGGTTTGCGCCTTGGTTTTAATTTATTGGATAAGCTATTGGATAATAAGAAACAAATCATAGTTCCACACAAAGTCCAATTAAGTAAATCTATTCTTATTTCTCTTGAAATTACGGCTTTTTTGTGATATACTTCAAAAAGTAACGGGCCCGTAGCTCAGCTGGGAGAGCGTACGGTTCGCATCCGTAAGGTCGAGAGTTCGATCCTCTTCGGGTCCACCAGTGGCAGGCTGCCACACCCAATCCGTCCAAGCTCGTGCAAATCTAAAGTTTGTACCACGAGACGTGAGTTCGGGTGCTGTGCGGTATGCTTCACCATGTAAAAACCTCTTTTGTCGGTAGACAAAAGAGGTTTTTTACAATGATATCCGTTCCTGACAGAACGGGTGATATAGCTTGCGCAAAGATATCTGCTTCGCAGATGATATACGCTTCGCGTATAAAGGAACGGATATTATATATCATTGATATTAAAGGGGATTTATGATATAATCTATTCAACAAATTCTTATTTGACGAAGGAGTTGGTTCATGTGAAAAAGAAAATAATCAGTGATATTCGCTTATTTAAGAGTGAATCACAAAATGAATTTGGTGATTACATTACGGACTCTTTCGGTGATAAGAAGTTAAATGCTATCGTGACAAGATTGGTTATGAAATTGCGTGAGAACGAATTCTCTCTTGGAGAATTTGACCATTTGTATATCAATTTTACCACTTGTGACATTGCTGAAAATATAAAATTATCCGTCAAAGAGGATAGATATCACCCGTGGTATAGATATTGCAATGTTCATGTAGAAAAAGACTTGTTTCAAAAACTTGGTTCTCCCGAAACTTGGAACGATATTATCCATTGGATAGGTACTATCCTTGCTACTCATTTTGCTTCTGACGATTTTGATAAAGCACATATACTTGCCTGTATTAATCAAGCCGTTGTGCAGAGTGAAAGTATGCTGGTGAAATTCAAAGAAAAAGTCGGCACAAAACGTAAGGCAGTAATTTTCTTGCGTTTTTTGGATTCCTGTAAGTTTTATCCGCTCTTGAGGGTGTATGATACAGAAGATAATTTGCTTTTTGAAACCGATTTACCCCAAACTGTGATGTTGGATTATCTCGGTGATATTCAAGTCAGCGCAAAACGGGTGACGGTTAAACCGAGGAAGAACGCATTCACAGCAAAGAATAATCCATTGGTTTTTGAATATTGACAGTTAGATAATAGTATTTGTAAGGGAAAAATATCTTATGAAAAATGAATTTTTGATTACCGCCGGATTTATCGTTTATATTATTTTAAGCGGTATTGACAGATTTTTTGTGTCTATTCCTAATATTATCTATATACCTGTTATGATAGCGAATTTTATTTTGATAATCGTTGGAATAATACTAAAACGCAAAAATAAGTAAACAAATATTGTTTACTTGGGTGCATACGATGGAATTTAAATTGATAGAATTAACCGATAAA
>JAFSBZ010000001.1 GCA_017437005.1 Clostridia bacterium
TTTTTATCGTGTTCAGGAAAAATAACTACGTTGTTGCCGTTCTGCAGCTTGGCGATAGACTCCCGAAATGTGCTTAAAATTCGATTATCTTTATAAACAGCAATCGTCCGTGCATTGTTAAAAATGAGCACAGACAGAGGCGGTATTATGTAAGATACGAGTTTGAAAAGCGGTCGGATAATTTTTGGCTTCTGCGACCAAAAATCTGTATAGGCATACTTCGGTACTTCCTTTAGTTTCATCATCTGACCCGCACACCAAGTATAATAGTTATTGGGAAAATACAATTCACAAGCAATTGGCCCGTGTAGCTGTGTATGGTTTCCTACAATTATTACAGGTTTATCGGGTAAATTCTCCATTCCAACAACCTCTATTTTAGGATAAAACAGCCTAACTAAATATTTAATGGCTCTAAAAAGCCAAGGCTTCTTTTGGTTTTCGCTCACAGTAGGTCTACCTTTCTAATGCGTGAATAAAATTAAACAACTCATCAAAACTACCGTGCGGATAACGGGAAATATCCGCATTATTTTTATTTATGAGGCAATCGGTTAACAGAAACACCTTCATGCCGAGCTGCTCTGCGATCATATCCTCTGCAACAT
Source organism: Clostridia bacterium (assembly GCA_017437005.1). Classification (GTDB taxonomy): domain Bacteria; phylum Bacillota; class Clostridia; order Oscillospirales; family Acutalibacteraceae; genus UBA737. The sequence continues at coordinate 609 of JAFSBZ010000001.1, forward strand.
CATTGCCAACCATCAGGCATTCTTCAGGCGACACCTGCAATCTATCTAAAACCTCACGATAATAGTCAAGATTCGGTTTGCAGTAGTAAGAAGTCTCATATGTAGTGTATGTTTCAAAATCCTCCGGCTGAAGTTCTGCCCAACGGATACGGCTCTCGGTCGCAACCGCAGGAAATAGTGGGTTGGTTGCCAAAGCCATGTGGAATCCTTTTTCCTTAAGATGCTTTATCAGCTCAGCGGCTTTTGGTTCAAATCCGCAAACATCCTTAATTTTTTGAAAATCGGTCTGATAAAACTCGTCAAAGATGTGTATATAACTTTTTATCTTCTCATCATAAGTAGTGGCAAGGCTATCCCAAAAGACTTCTTCGTTTGTTTTGCTACCGTCATTTTTAACCATTGCAACAGTCCCTTCCATGACCGCCTTTGAAAATCCCTTCGGTTCATAGCCGTGTGGCATGGCTGTCATTGCCAAGCCTTTTACATATGCTCCTGCAAATGTATCTTGATCCATTGGCAGTAAGGTGCCGTCTAAATCAAACAAAATGGTGGTAACGCTCATATTCAAAATCCTTTCGACAGAATACTCCATAATAAGATAGTATAAAACCCGAAAATCAACTATTCTTCAATTAAAGTTCAACAATTGTTGAACTTCATTTGATAGTGAGTTGAAAAAAATGCTGTAAAATGTTAGAATGTAAATGTAAACCTTGGATAAAAGGATGAAGAAAAATGCTTAAAATTTTAATTGCAGAAGATGACCGTGAGCTTAGACGCTTGTTTGCTCACGTGCTCATTAAAAACGGATACACCGCAAAAGAAGTCGGTAACGGCAAGGAAGCCTTGGATGCTATTGATGCCGAATATTTTGACCTCATCATTTCGGATATTATGATGCCTGTGATGGATGGCTATGAGTTTGTGCGTCTTCTTCGAGAGGCGGGCAACACCACACCCGTTTTAATGATTACTGCCAAGGATGCTTTTGATGATATGCGCAAAGGCTTTATATCGGGAACCGACGATTATATGGTTAAACCCATCAATGTTAATGAAATGGTATTGCGTGTCGGGGCACTTCTTCGTCGTGCGCAGATGATAAATGACCGTAAACAGACTATTGGTGGCACTGTGCTTGAATGTGATACGTTTACGGTATCCTGTGACGGCGAAAGTATGGTTTTACCGCAAAAGGAATTTATGCTGCTTTATAAAATGGCATCTTTCCCCGGTCGTATATTCACCCGTCAGCAGTTGATGGATGATGTATGGGGTTATGATACTGATAGTGATACCCATACTGTAGACGTTCATATCGGCAGACTCAGAGATCGCTTTAAGAATAATAAGGATTTTAAAATTGTAACGATGCGTGGCGTTGGTTACAAGGTGGTAAAAATATGAAAACAAGACAAACCTTTGAGGATATCCGCAACCGAAAAAAAGAGCGCCTGACACTCAGAGTACGAATGGTTATTTGGGTGCAGGTAGAACTATTGGCGTGTGTCGGGCTTGCTTTTCTAATTGATAATGTTGCGCATACGTTAAATCCAAATTGGAATATTCCACTGCTTTTAGAACTCGTTATTGTCAGTGTAGTTGTCGGCGGCGTGATGACTGCCATTATTTCAAGAGCCTTTTTTAACCCTGTTAAGAACTTGCGTCAGGCAATGGATAAGGTTGCAAACGGGGATTTCACTATACAGCTTGATACGGACAAGTCATCTTCGGGTGAAATTAAGGAATTGTATGCCGGCTTTAATTTGATGACAAACGAACTAAAAGCCACCGAAATTCTTCAAACTGACTTTATATCCAATGTATCTCACGAATTTAAAACGCCCATAAATGCTATTGAGGGATATTCCACGCTTTTGCAAGGGTGTGAGAATTTGGATGATGACCAAAAGGAATATGTTGAAAAAATACTCTTTAACACAGGACGTTTATCCTCACTTGTCAGCAACATATTACTGCTTTCAAAAATTGAGAATCAATCCATACAAGCGAAACGAGAGGTTTTTTCTTTGGATGAGCAAATAAGGGAAACCATCGTAGCACTTGAAACCGCATGGGCGCCGAAAAACATTGAATTGGATGTTGAGCTTGACAGTGTCAAGTATAACGGTAATGAAATTATGATGCGGCATATTTGGAGTAATCTTATCAGTAATGCTATCAAATTCACTCCCGAAAACAGCACTGTGTCTATACAGCTTCGAAACCAAAAAGATAAATTCATTTTCAGCGTTACCGATCAGGGTGAAGGCTTATCCGATGAGGCACAAAAGCATTTATTTGATAAATTTTACCAAGCGGACACCTCTCATAAATCGGAAGGCAACGGCTTAGGTCTTGCTCTTGTAAAACAGATTCTTGATATAGACGGCGGAGATATTACCGCCGAGAATGTAAACGGTGGCGGTTGCCGATTTACCGTTACATTATATGATGAATAATAACGACATAGATAAAGGACATCGATCATTTGCGGTCGATGTCCTTTTTTCAACAAAAGTTGACTTTCAGTTGAAGTTGAGTTGTAAATTGCGGAATATACTTTGTTTGAAAAATGAGAAAATAGAGGTTGAATTTAAATGACAAATGCAAATACATATCAAAAGAAAATATTGACCATACCGAATATTCTCTCCTTTTTTAGACTGTGTTTGATACCGGTTATTATTTGGCTTTATACTGGGAAACGGGACTATTTTTGGACATTACTCGTTCTACTGCTATCAGCAGTAACGGATATTGTGGATGGCATTATCGCCCGTAAGTGTAATATGATAAGTGACTTTGGAAAGGCGTTTGATCCGATTGCCGATAAACTGACACAAATAGCGATGCTGTTTTGTTTGGTATCTCGGTTCCATTATATGATTTATCCGCTTATGCTCTTGATAATAAAAGAATTATGCACAGGAATTACAAGTCTGATTTCAATCAAAAGAACAAGTACGGTTAAGGGTGCAGTATGGCATGGTAAACTTACAACCGTTTCGCTTTATGCAATGATGGCCATACATTTATTTTGGTACAACATACCGCATACCATATCCTTAATTATGGTTGGTGCTTGTATTGGGATTATGCTGATGTCCTTTATTCTTTACACAATGCAAAATGTTAAAGCAATAAAGAATAAAACGTTTGACACTTAATTTTAATACAAGAAGGAAAAAGCAAATGAAGGAATTTATAGGTATGGCTGTATTAAAAATATTAGGTTTGCTTTTGGCTTTTGTGTTTTCGTACATTCTTTTTCTTGTAGTGTGCAGCTTGTTTGTTGATTCAAAGAAAGAATACGAAAAACATAGCAAATTTTACCGAGTATTACTAAATGGTGCCACGTCAATCGCCATTAAAATCATGCGGATACGGTTGCATGTAAACGGTATAGAAAAAATACCGCCCGATACCAAAAATCTGCTGTTTGTCAGCAATCACCGTTCCAACTTTGACCCTATCCTCACATGGTACGTCTTAAAACGCTGGCAACCGGCTTTTGTATCCAAAGCGTCGAATTTCAAGATCCCTATCTTCGGGCGGTTTATTCGCAAGTGCTGTTTTATGGCGATTGACCGTGAAAACCCTCGCAATGCTATAAAGACGATACAAAAAGCGTCAGAGCTACTAAAAAAAGGAGAAGTGTCCATCGGGATCTATCCCGAAGGTACACGCAGTAAAACCTGTAAGTTACTGCCTTTTCATAACGGTGTATTTAAAATTGCGCAAAAAGCCGAAGCGGATATTGTTGTTTTAGCGGTATCGGGAACCGAAAAGATCAGCAAGAATTATCCGCTGAGACATACCGATGTTTATATTGATGTCTTGGAGATCTTGCCTGCGAAACAGGTTAAGGAAACAAAAACCGATATAATCGGTGAACATATAAAAACAGCAATGAAAAATCATTTAGGATAAAAAAGTGAGGTAAAATTATGGCTACGGCATATGTACTTTATAATAACAAGGCGGGTGACGGAAATGCACTGGAAAGCGCAAAAACGCTCGAAATCATCATAAACGATGAGATGAAATATATCGATGTGACAGAGGTTTCGGACTATCGCATATTCATAACAGGCCTTGAAAAAGATGACTATATTATCCTTGCCGGCGGTGACGGAACGCTCAATCGATTTATCAACAATATCGAAGGCATTGATTTTGATAATGAAGTATTGTATTTCCCCAACGGCACAGGCAATGACTTTGCTCACGATCTCGGATACTCGAAGGAATGCAATCCGTTTTCCATTACTGAATATATCAGTAATCTTCCAAAGGTTACTGTCAAAGGAAAGAACTACCGTTTTATCAACGGTGTGGGCTATGGCATTGACGGATACTGCTGTGAAGTTGGTGATGTGCAAAGGAAAATTCCCGGCAAAAA
>JAFSBZ010000015.1 GCA_017437005.1 Clostridia bacterium
AGAGTTTACACGCATTACGTCAACGTTTGTGCCCGATGCCAAAAGACCTGCAATTTCATTTACATTATCACCAACAAGAATTTCTTTAACTGTGATGCCGTAGTCTTTTTCAAACTTGTCAATAACAGGACCTGATTCGTCGGCCTCTGACAAAATTGTTGTAGCAAATACAACGGTTGTACCACGGTAATCCTCTGGGTTTACACCGTTTGTGTATATTGCGTTACCACTTTGTGTTGTATTACCGCCCTGCTGAGTGTTACCACCCTGCTGAGTGTCGCCACCCTGCTGAGCATCACCGTTTGGATTTTCAACATCCTGATAAATGATGTTATCTTGATAGATAACGCTGCCTTCAGAGTAATCATCCTCTGTGTTACTGCATCCCGCAAGCGAGAAAACCAAAACAAGAGCCAAAAGCATAGCAATTATTCTTTTTGATGTATTCATATTATTCATACTCCTTTTAAAATTTTATACCTTTGCTTTGCGAACAAACAAAACTGTTACGCTTGCAAGAATTACAATAATCATTACGGGGAAAAGTAAGCTTTCGCCTGTTGGGGGACTTGTTAATCCGTTATCGGTATTATTGTCGCCCATATTTCCAACATCTCCGTCCTCAACCGTTGCATTAGACGAAGCTAACATAAAGTAACCAAACTTATCAAGTGAAATAGTTGCAATGTTTACAGGTGTTGCAGCCTTTTTTGCATCCTCGGGGTCATTTTCATTAATTAAATTACCGTTTTTGTCTAACAAAATAGTCTTTGTTGATGTTGGCATTTTTGTAAGCTTACCGCTTTCAATATCAATAAGATATAGCGCCGCGTCAAGTCCCAAATCATTTGGAATTTCCATAATCAAGGTAGCGCTGTTGCCTGCCGCAATCTCCTGACTTGGTGAAATTTCGTAAGGGAAGAAGTATTTTTGGCCTGTTTTATCAAATATTGCCTTTATGTCTTCATAAACCAAGTCATCTTTTTTGATTGCAAAAATATCGGTAATAACATCCTTGGTAAACGCATTGGTAGGAGCTGTTATCTGTAATGCATTTTCATCATCTAAAATACGGTAGTCAAAGGTGCTATAGTTACAACCGTAACCCGTTTCATCCTCGCACCATCTATATGTACCCTCGTAATTCTCACTGTCTTCCGATATAGTATGTTCGGCGTAATCACCCTTACCGCACACATTACAGTTGTACCAGTGATGTGTGTCATTAAACTCGTGAACCGGGGTACCGTTAACGTCAAAATCTTTATAATCGTGACCGAGCTTTTGGATTACGACGGTTTCTTTTTCAATTTCGTTAGTAGCCGCGGCATCACTAAAGCGCACATCGCACACCGTACATCTGTAGTGAGCGGTACTTACACCCTCCGCACTACAGGTAGGTTCTAAAACTTTAACCTCTTCAATAGTGCCATCATGTGTACAAATCCACTTACAATCGCGACATTTATCACTATCGGTCAAGAAGGTATGCGCCGCATTTTCGGCAACCTCGTAAAGACAAATTTCACACAAACCATCGTGTGAAGCTGTACCGTCGCTTGTAAACTTAAGGGTATGTTCTACACGAGAAAGCTTTGCCAAACATACCTCACAAGTAGTCCAGTGACTTTCGTGGTCCATAAAGTAAACTATTTTACCTTCGGAGTCTTTAATTTCAACGTGAAGACCAGTTGCTTTCAATATAACGTCATTGGATGTAACGGCAGTTTCATAAGGTGCCATTACATCGTCGGTTAGGAATATGCACTCACAGTTTTCGCAAGTGTAATACTCTACATTACCATCCACGGCACAGGTAGGTGCTTTAGCCTCGGTCTTTTCAAATACGTGACCGCCTGCTTCGCTGTGATTAATCTGCTCAACATATCCGCAAGCGCATTCGGTCTTGGTATGTTTTGGTGTTATACAATCATTTTCTTTAAACTCAGTAACCTTGTGGTATTCTGTGTTTTTATGGTCACAAGTAAAACCACAAACTGTACAATTGTAATCATCGGTATATTGGTGATTTAAAATCACTACGCCCGCAAGACCGCACGACTTACAAACAGCGGTATGACCTGCATATCCGTCGTCGGGATTGACATCACCTTCAATATTGTGACAAACCAAAAGATCCAAAATGCCTTTGTTTGCGAACCAGTAATTACCAAAGTCAAGGTTCATATTTTGTGGAGCGTTTACACCGCTCATATTCTCAAGAGAGAGGGTTCTTATTTGTGTTTTACCGTAGCCGTCTATTGCCTGATCGGTATAAACATTGGCAAAACAATTTACATTAACAGCATGATCGTGTATTGATCGCTTTCCTGATGCGGTTGGCATAAGCACAGGATATGGCATACTGCCAATCACTACGGAATTTGTAATTGTGGCATAACCACCCCATACGCCCGCGTTAGCTAAAAGACCGCCGCTTATATCGGTGCCTACCAGCTTGTTGTTAAGAGATAGGCAGTTGTTGATTGTAGCCACGTTGTTACCGCAGTTACCAACGATAGCACCCGCTGTTCTTTGGCAAGCGGTATTGGTATTACCATTATCGCCAAGTACGCAGTTTTTTACTGCGCAATTTTCTACAATAAGTGTCTGACCACCTGCCGCGCATTCTGCAGCGCCTACGATACCGCCTGAACAGTGATAACCCGAAAAGCGTGATGCTATAACCGTAATGTTTTTAATAGTAACGGTTGTTTCAGCATTGTCGGTAACAATGTGTGGGAATAAACCACCGTAACCGTATGATCTGCCGTTACCTGAACGAAGATTATAGATTATTACACCGTTACCGTCAAAATTACCCGCAAATGTTTTACTGTCGTTTGACCAATTCTTGCTTTCGGTAGCGTTTTTAACGTCTTCTGCCGTTGAATCAAGTGTTATTCCTGCCATACCGTTCATATTGAATATCATGTTAGGAGCAACCTTGTAATACTTACCTGCTGATTCTGCAGGAGTAGTTTTAAGTGCTACATATGCCATATTTTCGGCGGTTTTTACTATATAGGGATTATCTTTAGAACCGTCACCTGCGGGGAATACGCCGTCGTATGAGCCGTCCCACACGTCAGTACGTCTTTCGGTAATTGGAGTTGAATAACCACACGCACAAACACCAATAGTACCTGTAGCATCTTCAACAAAAGTATGAGTTTCAGCCATAGCCTTTCCGCAGTCGGTACACTTAATATTGTGCGTTGCGTTATCTTTTTGTTCGAGCTCGAGTGTGTGATTTGCTCTGTAATCAGGCAATTCGCCTTCAAACGCAATCCATGTGTTCCAATCGAAGTCAGGCATATTTTCTTTTGCCTCGGGACCTTTCATATCAGCCTCTGAAACCTTTTTAATTTGGGTTTCGTTATATGCAGCATCTACGTCCTCGGTGGTGTAAACACCGGCATAAGTGCCGGGAACATTGAGGTGCTTGTTAATTTTTTGATTACTGCCATTTACAATCGGATAAGCGCTTGAACCAAGTACAATACAGTTTTGTATTGAAATACTTGGGCAATACATACTCGTCTGACCAACAATACCGCCGCTTATTTCGGTAGCGCTTGTAACGTTACCGGAAGCAAAACAGTTTTTTATTGTTGCAGTATTGTGAGTGATGTTGCCAACAATTATACCACTAACTTTTTGAGCGCTTGAATTTGTATTGTTGTTGTCAGTAATCCAACAGTTTAATACTTTACAGTTTTCAACCGATGCTGTTCTTGAAGTATCGGGCGCGTGATATTCACCCACAATACCACCTGCTGAGTGATAGCCTATAGAACGAGAAGCAAGTAGAGTTATGTTTTTTATCCAAGAAGTTTTTTGAGCATTGTCGTTGGTAGGACGCGGGAACAAACCGCCCTGAGCGTTGCCACCTGAATACATATTGTAAATTATAACGCCGTTACCGTCAAAGTAGCCCGCAAAGGTTCGAGCGCCATCGCCGGATGTTCTCCAGTTTTTATCGATATCGGCAGCCATAACATCGCCCACCGTTGAGTCGAGCGTTATGTCCTTCATACCACTAAGATTAAATGTGGCGTTTGCCACAACCTTAAAATATTTACCTTGAGACACACTTGATGCGCCCAATACCGCGTATGCCAACTGCTCGGCATTGGCAATTATGTATGGGTCATCCTTAGTACCTGTACCGCTTGCAAAACCGGTCGCCAGCGTACCGTCCCAAGTGTCTGTTACGGTAGCCGCTTTTACGCCATAATCAATTTGTGGAACGGTTACGAAAAGCGATACCGCTAAAATTGTAACAGCAACCGCAATGCTAAGCATAGGCTTTACCGTTTTAAACAGCTTGTTTTTCATGAAATCTTCCTTTCTCACTGTGTGTGAAGTATTTATCGCAAAATATTCCGACAATACGGATAACTATACATTATCTATTTTATCGTAAAGCACCTCTCTTGTCAATCTAACATTTCGTTCAATTTATACAAAATCCGCTCAAAATTTATAGGCATACACTCATCATAACAAACGCTTAAAATTTATACTTGAATATACGCGCGTTATAATGTATAATACATCACGATTGTAGTTTATATTATTATATATAAGCCAATATTGATTAACATTTTGTTTACAAATTTTTAAAATTTGTTTGTTATGATTAATCGAAACTTTATCACAAAGGAGTAATAACAATGATTGAAGTTACCGGACTCAGCAAAAGATACGGTACATACCTTGCGGTTGAAAATGTAAATTTTACAATCAACAAGGGTGAAGTTGTAGGTTTCCTTGGTCCTAACGGCGCAGGTAAATCCACAATTATGAACATACTTACCGGTTATCTTTCTCTGACTCAAGGCAAGGTTACCATTGATGGTTTTGACATTGCCGAAAACCCCGAGGAAGCCAAAAAGCGTATAGGCTATTTGCCCGAGCTTCCCCCACTTTACACCGATATGAAGGTAAGAGAATATCTTAACTTCGTATATGACCTTAAAAAAGTTAAATTTCCAAAAGGCCCGCATATTGACGAAATTATGCGACTTGTTCGTATCGATAACGTGCAAAACCGTCTTATCAAAAACTTATCAAAGGGTTATCGTCAACGTGTTGGCTTTGCGCAGGCACTAATCGGCAACCCCGACGTTCTTATTCTTGACGAACCTACAGTTGGTCTTGACCCACAACAGATTATAGAAATCCGTAATCTTATTACAAGACTCGGTAAAAACCACACAATTATTTTGTCATCACATATTCTTTCTGAAATTCAGGCTGTTTGTGACCGCATTATAATTATAAATTATGGCGAAATTATTGCCGACGATTTGCAGGACAACCTATCAGAAAAGCTTTCTACTGATCATTCACTTGTAGCGCGTGTTATTTGCGACGAACGTGATATGCTTGCCGCGCTTAAAGCTGTTAAGGGCGTAAAGGATGTTACATTGCTTGGTAAAAAAGAAAGCGGCGCTTATGATTTTGAAATCATTCCCGAAGAAGGCGTTGACGTGCGCGCAGATGTTTCAGGCAGAATTGCCGAGCGTAAAAAATCTCTCCTCTCTCTTACAAGCAATCGTTTAACACTTGAACAAATTTTCTTAAAGCTTACACAAGCGCCAAACAACCAGGAGGCTCGTAAAATGCTTGGCCTTGACGCAAATCCAACAAGCGAGGTTGTCGAGCTTGAAAACCTTGTCATCGGAATTCCCGATGAACAAAGCGATAAGGAGGATAACGAATAATGTTGGCTGTATTTAAACGCGAATTTAAGGCATATTTTGCCAATCCGTTAGGCTTTATAATCCTTGCGGTACTTTATTTCTTCCTGGGACTTGGATTTTTCCAAATGTTTAGCGCAGGCGCTCCTTACGTTGAGTTTACAGTTGTATTTCCCGCCCAGATAGGACTTTTATTCTTTGTAGTTCCTGTTATGACAATGCGACTTTTTAGTGACGAACGACGCACCAAGACTGACCAAGTGCTGTTTACCGCGCCGGTTAAGCTTATCAACATTGTTATGGGTAAGTTTTTAGCGGCATTTGCGCTATATGCGTTGGGCTTTGCTCCAACAATTATTTTCCAGATCATTGTTTCCGCCTTGGTTTCGGTTAACATTTTCTATTATCTATACGCGCTTTTGGGTATTATGCTTTTCGGTGCGGCGCTTATTGCAGTAGGTATGTTTATTTCGTCCCTTACCGAAAGTCCTATTATATCAATCATATTTACTCTTATTGTTAATTTGTTTATTATGTTTGCCGGTAGCTTTGCAAATATGATTACCGTGCCATCTACAACCAATAATTTCTTTGAAGCGATTGGCGCGTTCTTTATGAATATTGGAGTGAAATTCCTTAACGGAATGAACTTTGTAGGCGTACTTGAAAGCTTTGGCAGTCAAGCGCTTGTTATTAAAGATATTGTTTTCTTTATTAGCATCGCCGTTGCATTTATATTCCTTACCGAGCGTTCGCTCGAGAAGAGAAGATGGTCTTAAGGAGGTAAAATTATGGAAAACAACAATCAAAATTTAGAAATAATTGAAACCTCTGAAACCGTAGAGGAAACCACAAAAGAAAACAAGTTTAAAAAACTACTTTCATCTATCGCTTCTTTCTTTAAAAAGTTTAAGAGTGGTAAAATTAAAAACGAGGCATTACTTCGTCGAGGCGGTTACTCTCTTGCAATTACCGCTATTGTTCTTGCCGGTGTTATCGTTTTCAACTGGTTGGTTGCTTCTTTAGGTGACCGTTTTAATCTTGAATTTGATATGACGGCCGACAAAAAGAACTCTATCAGCGAAGAAAACGTTGAATACATCAAAAATCTTGATGCTGATGTAAACATAACAATTTGCGGTAACGAGGATGAATATGCCGAATATATGACCTATTATGCGCAAAACTACTACGGTGTTACAATAAGCTCAAGCTCAGAAACCGAGTATTTTTCACAAACGGTAAATCTTATTGATAAATATACCGATTTTAACGATAGAATCACTGTAAAGTACGTTGATCCACAATCTACCGAATTTACTGCTATTACAACAACCTATTCATCATATAAGTTGGCATACGGTGATATGATTGTAACAAGCAGCGCCGGCGGTAAAGAGCGTATAAAGGTTTTATCTTTTGACGATATATATGTTATAAGCACTTCGGGTTCAAACTCTTACTACCAGTCATATACACTTGCAGCAAACAAGCTTGAATCTGCGCTTACAAGCGCTATCGCTTATGTAACGAGCGCTGACAGCAAAAAGGTTGCGGTGCTTTCGGGTCATAGTCAAAACAACTACACCGATGCATACGCCGAGTTGCTTGATGCAAACAACTATGATATAACAAACATTAGCGACAAGCTTATTACCACAATTTCAAGCGAGTATGATGCAATTATTATTTCAGCGCCATCTATCGATTTTATTGGCAGCGAGCTTGACGTAATATCTAACTTCCTTGAAAATGATGGTAAAAAGGGCAAGGGCCTTATCTTCTTTGCCGATGCTACCTGCCCGGCACTTCCTAACTTCTACGCATTCTTAAAGCAATGGGGTATTGAGATAAGCGAAGGTATACTGTTTGAAACCGATCCTAACTATCAATCTCCCGACCAACCATCTACAATGATTATTCAGCCTGCTACGGTTGAAGATGAAGATATTTTAGAAAACCTCAATATTGCTGTTGCAAACTACACTGTACCTATGAAGGTTTGTGAAGATTCTTCCCTTCAGATAACCGCAACCGCACTTATGCAGACCTTTGAAAGCGCAGTTGTTGCTCCTATAGGCGCATCAAAAACATGGGCAGAATATACCGATGCCGACAAAAAACAGTTTGATTGCGTTATTCAATCGGTAGATAGTGATTTCGATAGTGAGAACAATGCGATTACGAGCTACATTATGGCATTTGCAAGTGTTGAGTTTGTTCAGTCGGAATGGGCATCATACGAAGCGCTTTCAAATCAGGATATTGTTATGGCTTGTACCGACCGCGCAGCTCACGTTGGTGATACCAGTATGACATTTACCTCAAAGGTTATCACAAATGAAAGCTTTGCGACCAAGGTTAACGCAAGCAACACCAAGCTTGTAGCTGTTGTATTTATGTTAATAATACCTGTAGTTATAATCGCCGCAGGCATTGTAGTATTTGTAAGGAGAAGAAACGCACGATGAGTGATCTTTTCGAAAATCAACAAAACGAAACCGTAGATGCTTCTGCCGAAGCATCTGCGGCCAACGAAGAAAGCACCGTTTTTTCGGCACCGCAAGAGCATAAGGTCAAGGCGGTAAAAAACAGCGGTAAAAAACGATTGATTTCTATAATCGCGGCTTTTCTTGCAGTTGCCATACTTGTGGGTGGAACAATCGCAGTTATAAAGCTTATACCCGAAATGACCGACGATGAAACAATTAGCTCTGTTTTTGAAGATATTACGGTTGTATCCGCCGATTCAAAAAAATTTAATTCCGTTACAATAAAAAACAAAAACGGTGAGTTTAAATTTGTTACCCAGCAAATTAACGCCACCGATGCCAATGGCAATGCTAACACAACAACCTATTGGACAGTTGAGGGTATTGATGTTTCAAAGCTAAGCAGTACCACAACCAATACAATTATATCGGCTGCGGCAGAAATAATTGCTACCCGTGAAATTGATACCAAAACCCCTTCCGAATGCGGTTTTGATTCTCCGAAATATACGATTTCGGTAACATCTAACGAGGGCGATCCCTACACTTTTCTTGTGGGCGATACTTCACCGGACGGACTTGGTTCGTATATGATGCTTGAGGGTAAAGATACAATCTATGTAGCTCCTGACGAGGAATTTACAAGCTTTGATTTTGATCTGCTTAGCCTTACAGACGTAACCTCTATCCCGATTACTACATTCCCAACAGATACAGCCGACAACAAGGTTTCTGACGGAACATACGCGTTTTTTGATTCATTAACACTTTCAGGCAAACGCTTCCCCGAAACAATTACGATCATTAATAACAAAAACGAAACCGATTCTGCTGACTTGGTGCCATACATTGTAACAACACCCACACCAAGATACGCAAATTCAGAAAGTCTTTCTTCATTAGTTTCTTTGTTCTCTGTTGAAAATGCTGTTGCAGGCAACTATGCTCTTGAGGTTAATGATGAAACCCTTAAGTTGTTTGGTCTTGACAATCCCGATGTTATAGCTACAATGACGATTGACGGTACTCCCCGTACATTTAAATTTTCAATAATAGACAGCGAATACAGCGCGGTAGTTTATGACGGAGCGCCAATGATACGCAAGGTCTTGACCGGCAATCACGCTTTCCTTAATTACAAGCCCGAGGATTTATACTTTAAGAATTTATCTATGAATTCTATAAATGATATCAAGGAATTAAAGTTCAACAACGCCGATGGTGAAATTAAGTTTGAAATTTCGTATACCGAAGATGAAAATTCAAAGAAAACCTACACCATATTAGCTAATGGCAAAAAAATTGTTGCACAAAACTTCCAAGATTTTTATGCTGATTTTGTTGGTATACAGTGCAATAGCTTTGCTACCGAAAAGACTAACGCTGACCCAGACGGCACTATTACATTTATATTCACTGATAATTCTGAAACTGTGATTAAATTTTATCGCATAAACGATACCGAATACCAATACTCCATTGACGGTAATGCAATGGGTAGAGTAACCTCATCTGTATATAACAAAATGGTTAATAACATTAAAAAGGTTGCAGAAGGCGAAGCTCCGGTATAAAATTTACAAATTTAAAATCCGAGATTGAAATTTCAATCTCGGATTTTTGCTTTTATCTTTTTAAGTAATTTATGGTGTTAAACAACAGTTTATATCTATCCTCTTCTAAGCGGCTTGCAGGATGCAGTGTTGCAAGCGCGCCTTCTACTGCAGCGTCATAGCTATCATCAACACAAACAAGCTTATATGTAAGTCGTTCTTTGTTGTCGGTGTTATATGCCTTGTCAACATATTCACACTTATCGGTTTCGCATATAATTGTATAATCACTATCATTGCCCACCGCTCTGCAAACAGCATACTTCTTTGCGCTACCGTTCCAGCTTAGCTTTACACCGTCTTGCTGCCATGTTGCTGTAAAGTCGTTTGCAATTTCGCGTTTTTGTACAGGTTTAAATCCGTTGAACACATACGTTTTGCCAAGCACTGTATCAAGTTGCACAAAAAATCCATCACGAATAATATCAACCTGTTCGCCGTCGCAGGTAACCTTTACGTTGTCAAATCCCTCATAACGCAGTTTTAAAACTCCGCCAACCTCGGATTTTATTTGTAGGCTATTGACGATACCGTTTGCATAAATACAATCAACCGTAAAGTTGCCTCGCGCTTTAAGTCCCTTAAAAGACACATTTTTCCAAGCATCAGGAAGCGCAGGCAAAAGCGTTACGTAGCCCTCGTGACTTTGAAGCACCATTTCGGTCATGCCCGACGTAGCACCAAAATTGCCATCAATTTGGAACGGTGGATGAACATCCCAAAGATTTGGGTGGGTGCGTTCTTTAAGCAAATTTTGCAAAAGTATATACGCGTGATTACCGTCGCCCACGCGCGCCCATGCATTAAGTCGATGCGCCAATGCCCAACCGGTTGATTTATCGCCACGCATCTCAAGTGTCAATCGTGCCGCATCAAGCCATGCCGGTGTGCTGTGAGTTACCGTACTACCCGGAGTAAGTGCTACAAGCTGTGATATATGACGATGATTTGCTTCACCAATTTCACCGTAAAAATGCTCTTCATCATATTCTTTTATTTGACCGCTATAACCTATTTGTACAGGACCGTAAGCATCCAACTGTTGCTTTTCAAGCTCAGTAACATTATCGGTAACTTCTAATATTTCAGAACACTTAATATCATCTAATGCGTTTTCATAAATAAACTGCTGGTCAAATGCGCAACCAACCGTCTGATAATACTGCTGGTGCTTGTGTGCCATAACCCAATCGCCCGACAGTATTTGCTCGGGTGATGCCGAAAAACTGCAAAGATATCTACCATCATAGTTTTTTACGTTTTTAGTAAGGAACTTCGACATACCGTGAATTGCGGGGTACGAATATTTTTTAAGCACATCCTTGTCACGTGTAAAATCATAATAATCCCAAAACATTTTGCTTGTCATACCGCCTGTGCCCGGGCCTGAGTGAGTATATTTACCCATACCCTCAACCTGATACATCCAAGCGCCTGTACCGATAATCCAACCGCATTCGCCCTCACCCTCGACATAGCTTTCGGGGTTGATTTCCTTTATCCAGTTCGATGCGCTGATAGAAGCCGCGCGCTTATAGTTATTCCAATATTCAGCGTATGCCTTAAAGGTTTCGGCAAGGTTGGTGCTAAAGGCCGGCCAATAGTTCATTTGAACATTTATATTGTGCCAAAAGCCGCAAGTCCAAGGGGATTTATCGTGTACCGTCCACACGCCCTGAAGTGATGCAGGCGGAGTACCCTCTCTTGAAGAAGACACAAGCAAATGTCTACCGTAGGCATAATATATTTCTTCAAGATAAAACTCTTCGTTTCCGTTTTTATAAGATCCAAGCAGTTCTTCGGTGCCTCTGCCGTCATCCTTGCCGCCTAAATTAAACTCTACCCTGCCAATAAGCTCGGCGTAGTCATTTATGTGGCGTTCATACAGCTTATCCCAACCAAGCTTTACCGCGTTTTCAAGAACGGCAACAACCTTTTCGTGCGGATCTTCGCCCAGTGCTTTAAAGCAACCATTCATAAATACCTCAGGACAAAGCTTATACGAAGTATCGAGTGTATAATAAATAGTCGCTGTGGTAGCGTTCTTTACACAAAGAATATTATCCTTTTGCGATAACTCACCATCGGTATCAACCGCTAAGCGAGCTTCGTAAATAAGCTCACGCGAGGGTAATGTGCCGCGCATAACAAGAACATTATTTTCAATTGTTATCTCACCTGTTCTGCCACCGTCATCAAGCGCGCGCTCACCAAGATATGGTATTACAAGCTCTATATCAAAATCTATCGCACCGTTTTGCGCATCAATTTTATAAGCAAAAACCTTATCGGGATAGCTTGTAATAGCCTGACGATAAATTTTTACACCGTTTGCGGTATATTGGGAATAAGCTACACCACTATCCAGTAAAAGTCCGCGCTCATAACTGCTTACATTTTGGCTGTTAAAATGAATTAAAAACTCTCCAAAATTTGAAACACCGCCTTTGCTATAGTCATTAGCAAAGGTGTTGGTTGTAAACTGTATGCGCTCGGTGTCATAGCCACCGAATACACTTGCGCCAAAATATCCATTGCCTATCGGCATCGAATATTTTTCCCATCCTTCGTTTGTACTTTCCGCAGGAGAAAAATATCTCATAATAAGTTTTTTCACTATTTTCACCTCAAATTAAATATAAAAAGCATTACTATATTTTGTAGGTAATCCCTCACGATAAATGTGAGAATCGTTTGAAAGTGTAAGAATTGTTGGTAATACGTAGCCATCTTTTTCGGGAAATTCAATAATCGTCACGCCCGTATGCGTCATATCAAAGCGTGTACTAAAGGTGGGATATGGGATTAGTGAAATTATGCTAAGCAGTAATAGTCCCATTCCTTGATGCGCAAAAAGGGCCACTCGTTTGTTACCCTTGGCGGTGCATTTATACATTCCCTTTTGCTCATCGTATGTAAAACCAAACCCTGCCAAAAACTCAAAGGCTTTTTTGCGTGTAACCTCTATTCCCTCTTTAAAGTTTTTGTCGGCAAAATCAGTGTGCTCGTACCACTTGTCACCTAAATCGACAACCTCTTTTGATGCAAATTTCTCAATATAGCTCGGCTGTGCAAAAACCCAGCCACGTTCACCGTTTTTACTGTCAAAGAAAAAATATTTTGCCGCCACAGCCTCGTGACACCATTCGAGTATGGTAGCCTCTTTATTTAGTATCTCACAGGTGGGCTGTGATGTAAGTATTGCACGATTAGAGCTTGAAGAATATATTTCATCAATGCCGTGAAGCGCAAGTCTTTTGGCTACCGCCTCCGCCTGTCTGTGACCGAGTGGTGTAAGGCTGTCGGGATTGTAGATAGGGTCACCGTGTCTAACGTAATATAAAAGCATAAGTTTCTCTCCTTTAAATTTGTGCTACGCCACTTTTACGCGCTGCCTCGGCTACCGCCAATGCTACAGCAGGCGCGATACGCTTATCAAAAGCTTTTGGCAATATATAATCGGCAGTAAGCTCTTCTTCACTTACTAAGGAAGCTATAGCGCACGAAGCGGCTGTAAGCATTTGCTTGTTTATATCGCGAGCTCGCACATCAAGTGCGCCTCGAAAAATACCGGGGAATGCCAACACATTATTTATTTGGTTCGCAAAATCTGACCTGCCGGTTCCCACAACTTCGGCTCCACCTGCCAAGGCCTCGTTAGGCATAATTTCGGGGATGGGATTTGCCATTGGGAATACTATCGCTCCCTTGTTCATAGAAGCAATCATTTCACGTGTTACAATATTAGGCGCCGAAACACCAATAAACACATCGGCACTGCGCATAACATCGGCAAGACTACCCTTTTGACAATTTGGATTGGTTTTTTTAGAAAGCTCGGTATGCGCATCGCTTAAATCGGGCATACCGCGGTATATAGCACCCGCTTTATCGCACATAATAAGATTTTTAACACCCATATCAAGCAAATGCTCGCCAATAGCAGTGCCCGCGGCACCTGCGCCGTTTATAACGCATTTTATATCTGATATATCCTTTTTTACAACCTTTAACGCATTTATTAGCGCCGCGGCAACCACCACAGCAGTACCGTGTTGGTCATCGTGAAAAACGGGTATATCACAAATTTGTTTTAATCTGCGCTCTATTTCAAAACAACGGGGAGCCGCAATATCCTCAAGATTTATGCCACCAAACGAACCCGATAAAAGATATACTGTGCGTACTATTTCATCTATGTCCTGCGACTTTATACAAAGAGGGAATGCATCAACATCGGCAAACTCTTTGAAAAGCACACACTTGCCTTCCATAACAGGCATACCGGCTTCGGGACCTATATCTCCAAGACCTAATACAGCCGAACCGTCGGTTACAACCGCCACCATATTGCTGCGGCGAGTTAATTCATAAGATTTATCTATATTTTTTTGTATTTCAATGCAAGGCTCGGCAACGCCTGGGGTATACGCAAGAGACAGTGCCTTGCTGTCAGTTACGGGCGTGCGTGATACAACCTCGATTTTACCTTGCCACTCGTAGTGCTTTTTAAGTGATTCTTGTTTTATGTCCATAATAAACTCATTTCTTTTTAGTAATTGCTATCATAAAGGGTATAGCAAGTAATGGGAAGATAGCTCCCGAAAGTATACCGATTTTCATACTTAACTGCTCGACAGTCATAGATAATTGCTCGGCATATTGTGCAACGACAGGCAGTGTCATCGCTTTATCGGTAATAGATCCTAAAAGCTGTGGACCAAGCGCTGCGCCCAAATCACCGCCCGATGCCATCATAGCAAAAATGAACACACCGCCGTTTTTGAAATGCTCAGATGATGCGAGTATACTGCCCGGCCAAAGCATAGATACACAAAATCCCGTAAAAGCGCAGGCCAAAAGCCCTATTATTGCTATATTGGTAAGCGCCGCTGTTATGTAACACAAAAATGCTCCTACTGAGCCTAAAATTAAAACCCTGCCAATATTTTTACCTCTTGCTGTATAAAGAGTACGGCCAAGTCCCAAAAACAGTGCAAAAAGTGCCATGCCCAAAAGGTCACCCAAAATTTTTGGAAGCCCCATCGATTTTTCAAGATAAGCCGAACACCACTGTGTCATTACCATCTCGGCGGCACCGCCAAAGAATATTGCAATAACACACAGCCAAAGCATTTTGTTTTTGAGCAAATCGGCAATGCCCGATGCTCTTTCAGGCGTTTCAATTTCGGGCATATCAGTCGAGAAAAACAAAGCAGTTGAGGTTATGGGTATTAACAAAAACATTATTGCCAGCCATTGCCAATTTTCACTACCTATGCCGAACAAAAACGCAGTGCCCAAAATTATAACGCCCACTATTCCCCATGGGTATACAGAGTGTAATTTGCTAATCTCTTTATCGGGATTATCCGACGGAATGGACAGTATTAGCGGATTTGCCAAAACCTCGTTAAAGCCGCTTGAAGCCGAAAAAATTATAGTGCCTATCAAAAGCCCCGTATATACGTGGTTTGGAAAAACAAACGGAAATACCGCATAGATTAAAAGTCCTATTGTCACAAGCACGGGAATAAACCGCACTGTTTTTTTAATATTAAATTTATGCGGAATAAACGACAGCATCAAATCAATGCCAAGCTGAGTTAAAAAGTTTATTAAAACAAGAAGTCCAAGCTTGGTAAAAGAAATGCCGTAAAGTGTGCGAAAAGTTACAAACAGCAGCGGTGATAGACAGGCCACCACCGACATTGAAAGATTTGCAGTATATGATGCCCATTTAAGACGATTATAATTTATCATTTTTCTATCCCCAAAAGCTTCTCTGCATTTTTGTGCGTAATTTTATCCATATCATCGCTTGTAAGCCCAAGTGTACCAAGCAGTCTTTTTTCCATATCGGGTGTATGCCACGGAGTATCGGTGCCAAAAAGCATACGGTCGGGTGTGTGAAGCGACATAATCTTTTCGGCGTAATATTTTGGCATCATTGCATAGCCAAACGAAATATCAAAATAAATATCTTTTCCGCAAAGATATTTAATTACATCCTCGTTACAGTTAATGCCACCCCAATGAGCCGCCACAACAGGCGTGCTAAACCACTCGAGCGCACGCGCCATTTTGTCGGGTGTTGCGCCATAAGGCGGGGCAAAACCGTAGTCAAACCCTGCGTGAAAAACGGTGACAAGACCAAGCTCCGAAATTTTACGATAAAGCGGTTTTAATCGTATATCATCTACATTAAAGCCCTGATAATCGGGATGAAGTTTCACACCCTTAAGCCCCAACTCTTTTATACGTTCAAGCTCTGAAAACGCATCCTCGCTGAACGGAAAAACCGAACCGAACGAAAAAATAGTTTTATTATCATTTATCGACGCGGCAAAGTCGTTTACACTGTGCTGCTGATGTGCATTAGTGGCAATATTTAACACTACCGATGCATCCACCCCACCCTTTTTCATAGAATCTTTTAGTCCTGATACCGTGCCATCGGTATAAGGTGTTAAACCGCCTGAGGTAAAGCTTAGTTTTTCGATAGCTTTAGGCGCTATTTTATCGGGAAAACAGTGGGTGTGAAAATCTATAAGCATTTTAAAAACCTTCTTTTTTGAGATAAACTTATTATCTCCCGTTGCAAATACAAAATTCGGCGCGGCGCAAAAC
This sequence comes from Clostridia bacterium, assembly GCA_017437005.1. GTDB lineage: Bacteria > Bacillota > Clostridia > Oscillospirales > Acutalibacteraceae > UBA737. The sequence goes on from JAFSBZ010000015.1 coordinate 16,444, forward strand.
GCCACGCCGAAAATCTTTAATTAGTGAGCCTTGCGCCACTCGTCAGCCTTTTCGGCAGACATTCTTTTAATATTTTCTTCGGGATAAATTGAATCGGCGCCACCGTTCACATAAAGAAAATATTTACCGCTTTCGGTTACGTAAAGGCTTTCTTCATAACCATCGGTATCACCAAACGCGCCATATGTATGCTTTTTAATAAGCGCTGCGGTTTCGGTATCGTATTCTACCTTGCAAATAATCTTTTTCATTTCTTTTCTCCTTTAAATTTTGTAGTGTATATTATATAGTATTAATTTTAAAATTTCAACTACTTAACAAATTTTATTGTAACTATCTCAAAATTCGACACAGGTACGGTGACCTTATTGCCATCAAATTTGAGCTCTTCAATTTCATTTTCCATAAGGTCGCAAAGATATGCCGCCTTAAAGCCATCTGCCACGGTAATGGTAGCGTTTGCGCGGCGGTTAAACGCGTCATACATACGAACTATCATGCCGTCGTCTGCCTCTGCCTTTTTAACCGTTTCAATGATAACGTTTTGTTTATCACAAGATACAAGTGAGAAGTTATCGGCAAAAGCACCATTGTTTGTCACTACTGTTCGGGTCACGAGTGGCTGGTTAAGCGCATAAGCCTCATTTATAAGACCTGCTTCGCGGAAATCACCCTCGTAAGCCATAATAGAATATACAAGCTTGTGCTCACCCTGATCAGCCTCGGCATTAGGGTACTGACTGCACTTAAGCACGGTAAGCTTCATTGTGCTACCCTCGGTATTAAAACCGTACTTACAATCGTTGAGCAGTCCCACACCGTATCCGTTTTCGGCTACGGTCATCCACTTGTGAGCGCAAACCTCAAACTTGGCGGCATCCCAGCTTGTATTGGTGTGTGTTGGACGCTCAATATGACCAAACTGTGTTTCATAAGTTGCAGTATTGGTATGCACGTCTACGGGAAATGCAACCTTTAATACCTGATGATGCTCGTGCCAGTCGAGTGTGGTATCAAAATCAATACGGTTTGTGTCAGAATACAACCATATATTCTGACAAATTGTAGAGTCAAGATAACGTTTTTCAACCTTAAAGCCTGCACGTGAGCCATCGGTAACAGGTGTAATGGTAGCCGTATCATCGAGCACCCATTTCTTTTGCTTGTAGTAATCGGTAAGCTCCCAGTTTTCATATACGCGTGGTATATCCTCAAAGGCTTGAAACTCGTTACCGTATTCGCCACTCTTTAACACCTGACGGCCTGCCTTTTTGTCATAAAGTTCTACTATTCTGCCCGCGTTATCGAGCGTCATCTTATAGAACTTGTTTTCGGCGGTAAGTCCGTTTAATTTAACGTCGGTTGTATCCTTAAACTCTTTTACTACCTTATAACCAAATGGTGCTACTGTGTCGCAAAGCTCAACGGTTTTACCGTCAACTTGGGCCACACCCATACGGCTAAAGCCAGACGGGTTATACACAAGCACACCGCCATCGGTAGTGATACTTTTAGCGATAGTATCCATTTTTTCCTGTGTTACACAGTCGGTATATTCAAGTATTTCCTTATAATCAATATCGGTGCCGTCATAAACCTCTTTGATAGATGAACCGGGTATAATATCGTGGAACTGGTTGTGCAAAACACGGTTCCAATTGTAATATAGCCCGTCGGCATCATAATTGCCGCCAAGCATTAAGCCAAGATATGAAAGTCCCTCGGCACGCGAAAGCGCAAACTCGCTTATACGGTTAGCGCGCTTATTTTTTGCAATTGAAGTGTACGTGCCTCGATGAAATTCGAGATACAATTCACCCACCCAACGCGGTGTGCGACGAAGTCGCGCACACGAAGCGTCAAACTGTTCCCTTTTTGTATCAAGGTGTTCAAGTAGTGTTGGCAATTTTGTGACAGGCATACCGGGAATTCCCAGTGATAAACGGCGCTGGGTTTCGAGCATTTCTTTGGTAGGGCCGCCACCACCATCACCATATCCATAGGTAGTGAGCGCGTGATTAGAATACTGCTTTTCAATAAATTTATTCCACGTACCTTTTACGTGAGATGGTGTTAAAAATCCAACGTAGGTGGTATATCTATCGGGGTTAATTCCTTTATAATCCTGCGCGGTAATAAAATTGGTGAAAATTTCACTGCCGTCAAGACCTTCCCACATAAATGTGTCAACAGGCATTGTGTTGGTTTCGTTCCAAGCGATTTTTGACGTTACAAAGTGACGTATGCCCGACTTGTTAAGTATTTGCGGTAATGCCGCAGAATAACCAAAAACATCAGGTAAAAACAGTACTTTACAATCAACACCAAACTCGTCTTTAAAGAATTTTTTACCCTGATAGATTTGACGAATAAGACTCTCTCCGCTCGCAAGATTACAGTCAGCCTCAACATACATGGCGCCCTCGGGTTCCCATCGACCTTCGGCAACAAGCCGCTTTAATTCCTCATATTTTTCGGGAGCTTCTTCTTTTAAATAGCGGTAAAGCTCGGGCTGAGAAAGCATAAACTTAAACTCAGGATATTTTTTCATAAGTGCTAACGCATTTGTAAAACTACGCTGAATTTTTTCACGTGTTTGAGCACGTGTCCAAAGCCATTCAATATCGATATGCGTGTGAGCTATACAGTCTACAATCGGCTTGCCTTCGGGCGTACAAGCTTTTTCATAAAATTCCCGTTTTATAAAATCTATTGCTTCATTAACACTATTTTTATACTCGTCACTGCGAGGCTTTCTAAAATCGATAATATTACAGGTCTGCTCGAGTATTGGCACAATAATCTCGTGTGCATCTTCGTTGCTGTGGTGCATCATAGCAACCTCGTAAGGTATACGAATATCGTAATAAAGCTGTTCGCTTTTTTCGTCAAGCTCGTAAAGCGCCATATTAAGAGGCACACTACTTTGATTAAGACCTACGTAAAAATAGTTGTGCATTACGTATTCAGTATCGGGCTCAAGATATATTTCGGTATGATTGGTATCAACACCCTGCACCATTTCACCGTTTAAGTATATTAATCCCTGCGGATTCGTGGCATCCCACTGCCCCTCAAAGCCAGTTGTACACTTAATGTAATAAGATGTATTTTCCTTTGCGGGCGGTGTTTTAAAGCTTGCTCGCAACCAATAGTGTGCATCGCGACCGGTCATTCGGCTATCTGCAGTAAACGGCTGCCAATCACCCTCGGGCATAACGTTATCGGTTTTATAATCAGACTTTAAGTACTCGACATTTTCAAGATTGTAAAGTTTTGTGTTAGCAATACCATTTACTTTTTGAAAAGTGAGTCTGATTTTTTCAGCAATAAAAGCCATTTCTTTTCTCCTTTATTTAAAAAGAATCATTGTTACGGAATTTTTAGGTATATTAATTGTGCAAACATCGGCTGAAAGTGATTTTATAATATTTCCGTTTTGGTCTATTAGTTCTGCGCCGTTTGTACTGCCTAAATCAATATCACAACTCTTATCTTGAAGGCAATAGTTTGCCAAGAACTGCGCGCGTGTGCCGTCGCTCGCCTTCCAAGCGGTTGTAAGCACCGATGGGTATTCGGTAAAGCGTTCGGCATTTGTTTTATACATTTTTACCTTGTCACATTCAACACGGCAAGGCTTTATCATTTCGCCAAATGTTAGATATTTTTTCCCCACGCCGCGCTTATAAGCTGTGGCTGATTTTATAAAGCTTAAAACCGCCTCTCTGTTGGGTAGATAATCAAACTCACGCTCTCCCCACGCCCAAGCAATTTTACCGTCTTCATTAATAACAAGTGTCATAAAGTCACCCGCAAGAAAAGAATGTGCCGTGCGAAGCAAATAGCTGTCGGGTGAACGATGCTCGTCAAAAATATCTTGTGAGCATACCGAATTGCCCGAAAAATTTTGCAAGTATTTGTGATAAATAAACGCATACACCGGTACAAACTTACCAACATAACCATTAAGATTAAAACGGTTGTCACTAAGGTTCATATACGGAATATAGCTTTCAGCCGCCGCTGATTCGCAACCTAAAAGCACATTTTTACCGACTGTAGCTTTCAGCTTAACCAAAAAGTCGGTCATATGCTCTACCATCCACTTGCCAGGTACTGCGGGGTGAGAATGCCTGTCACTAAAGCAAAAATATGGTGTGCCGCCGTGGTTTTGGTCAAGAATTTGTATGTAATCAAGGCCACAGGATGCCATTTTTTCGGCTTCTTTTAAAAGCACGTTTTTGGTAAAATCTTCAGCTATACACATATCATAACTCTTGCGTTGTGCCTGACAGGTTTTGGATATTATTTCGCCTGTGGGTGACGTGCACATATAACGAGAAAGACCCTTTTCGTCATACTCGTTTTGCATATTATAGTCGTTGATATTACTTTGTATAGTGTAGCTTATGCCGCTGCAGTAAACACCCAACATATAATTTCTTTTGTGTAGTTCGTTGCAAAAATCGGCAAGCATTTTTTCTCCACCCAAAGGTGGCCATACATAAGGTGGAGCCCACGGGGCTGTACCCTCCCAATGCATCAATACGTTTAGTATTCGGCTATCAGTATCGGCGGCGATTTCATCAAGGAATTTAAGTGCATTATTATATGGAAATAATCGATTTGGTCCCGACGAATCCATATCGTGAATACCTTGTACGGGATAGGTTACAACAAGTGGCGAATCGGTGTACCACTCAGGTAAATCTGTGTTATCCTCTATAGATAAAAGGTTTTTAGGCAAATTATTCTCAAACCAATTACGGTAAAGTTCTGCCGCGTTATACCAATCACCACAAAAGAAATCAATTACGAGATTATAGCCAAGACTAAAATCGGTAACATCTTTTTCTATACCGGGATATAACTTAAACTGCAACTTTATTGCATCGTCCAAGGGACCAAAATCTATGCCCTTTATGCTGCGAGCGCTATCTTCCGCCGCAATATAAATACCTGCGGTATCATCATAATAGCTTAAAAACTGACTTTGCACCACAGCAGGAAACATAGCATAAAGCCCTTCGCTTGGGTAATTAAGCGGTCTGAATTTATAAGGGTAAAAATTTTCTTTAAGCTTTATATCCTCAATAAGCATACCCTCGTTGGTATCAATGACAACACGTCCGCTACCGCCTGTACTTACCAAGTCGTTTGGTACTGCAAGGGGGCAAAACGATACCCACTCAACATACATTCCCGTATGGTTTTTAAAAGAAAAGCTTGTTTCAATTCTATTACTAAAAACCATTTTTATATCAAAGGTTAAATTATTAAATTCGTATTTAATCTTTATATTATCGCCATTATCACAAAGTGTAATGTTTTGTGCTTGATCTGAATTTATTATTTGTGTGTTGCCACCATCACGCAACTGAAAGACAAAAAGAGGCAATCGTTGCTTTATAAACTGCTTTCCCATACTTTTAAGCGACATTACAGCGCCCATCTCATCAAGTTGTAATTCATACTTTTGGTTTAAAAAATTCATTTTTAACAACGCCCTTTTATATACAATCAATTCAACCTTAATATACACCAAAACATAATATAATACAAGAAAAATCTCCCAAAAATTTGGGAGATTTTTAAATTTTAAAGAGAATTTTCTTTTGTGAATTTAATAAGCTCGTCAACGGTGGTAAAGGCTACGCTTACGTAAGTGTCAGCCGCACCGTAGTAAAGAGCTATTCTGCCTGTGTCGGCATCGCATAGGGTTGATACAGGGAACACAACGTTTGGCACGTCGCCTGCGCGCTCATATATTTCACGCGGTCCTAACACGTAATGCTTTGTGCGATAAAGCACCTTGGTAGGATCATCAAGGTCCAAAAGCGCTGCGCCCGCATAGTAACAAAGTCCATTACATGTACCCTTTACGCCATGATAGATAAGAAGCCAACCTTCGTCAGTCTCAATAGGTGTGGGACCTCCGCCGATTTTTCCGCTTTGCCAACCACCTGCCGGTGACATAACAAGGCGATGCTTGCCCCAATATGTAAGGTCGGGACTTTCGCTATAATAAATACTGCCGTTACCAAGTGTTCCATGACCTGCTTCTGACGGACGTGAGAACATAACATATTTACCGTTTATCTTACGTGGAAACAACACACCGTTGCGGTTGTATGGCAAAAACGCATTTTCCATATGATAAAATTTTTCAAAATCATCGGTATATGCCATACCGATTGTAGGATCCCAGTTAGCCATACCAGTACACCAAACGATATAGTATCTGCCATCGAGTTCGCAAACGCGTGGGTCGTAACCGTATTCGTAAGGAACACCGTCAATTTTATTTTCAAACTCAAGCGGTTCATCATTTATGTCCCAATGAATACCGTCCTTGCTCTTGCCAACGTGAAGTTTAGGCAACATATCGGTACGGTCACAACGGAACACACCGCGGAATTCACCGTTAAATGTTATAACCGAGCTGTTAAACAACGTATTTGCCTTTTTAATATCTTTGTATGAAAGTATTGGGTTTTCAGTATATCTCCAAAAAACCTCGTCGCAACCCTCGGGTCTATCCTGCCAAGGCATATTTGGGATTGATTTTCCATTAATTACTTTTGCCATGATTACATCTCCTTAAATATTTTATTATTTTTATTATACACAAAGGCATTACATCACACAAGAAAAATCTCCCAAAAAATCGGTAGATTTAAAATTAAAACGTATTTTTCTTTGCAAATTCAATTAAGTCATCAACTGTAGTGTGCGCCATACCGACAACTGTATCAGCAGCGCCATAGTAAATGGTAATTCTACCGGTATCAGCATCACATAAAGCAGACACAGGGAACACAACGTTCGGCACGTCACCTGCGCACTCGTAAATTTCGCGAGGGCTTAAAATGTATTTTTTGCTACGGTAAAGAACCTTGGTTGGATCCTCAAGGTCTAATATAGCAATACCCGCATAGTAGCAAAGACCGTTACAAGTCGATTTAACTCCGTGGTAGATAAGTAGCCAACCCTCGTCGGTTTCGATAGGGGTAGGACCTGAGCCTATCTTGCAAGATTGCCAGCCACCTTTTGGTCCCATAACAAAACGATGGTGTCCCCAAAATTCTAAATCTTTACTGATGCTACAATGAATACTACCAACCCTTGGGTTGCCGGGTGACATAGGGCGAGTAAGCATTGTATAGTAACCGTTTATCTTACGAGGAAAGAGTGAACCGTTACGGTTAAATGGCAAAAACGGATTTTCCATAAGATAGAATTTTTCAAAATCCTCGGTCCAAGCTAACCCTAGTGCTTCTGCCCACTGACCGCTATATGCATTTCTACACCAGATGATATAATACTTACCTTCAAGCTCGCAAATACGTGGGTCGTATCCGTATTCATAACGCTGGCCGTCTATCTCGTTTTCAAACTTGAGTGGCTCGTCATCTATTTCCCAATTGATACCGTCTTTACTTTTACCCTTGTGAAGAAGCGGAAGCATATCGGTTTTGTCACAACGAAATACACCACGAAACTCGCCCTTGTATGCAGTAACAGAGCTATTAAAAAGGCTGTTTGCATCTTCAATATCATCGCGTGTAAGAATTGGATTGAGTGAGCTGCGCCAACATACATCCTTGTAACCTTCGGGTTTTTCCTCCCAAGGAATGTTGGGTATAGATGTGCCGTTAAGTACCTTTGCCATAAAATCAACTCCTAATTATTTTAGTTCAATATATCACTTATATAAAAAAATAACAAGAAGTATTTAAACTAATTCAAGAATTATTTTTACCTTTCACAAATTCTTTTGGAGTAACGCCGTACTTTTCTTTAAAGCGGCGACTAAAGTTGCGCACAGTACCAAATCCGCTTTCAAAACAAGCGTCTATTACTCTGTTGCCCTTTAAAAGTAGTTTTTTAGCATATTCAAAACGCTTTTCGGCTAAATAGTCATTGAAGCACACACCCGTGCGACGCTTAAATTCGCGACTAAAATACGCAGGAGATATATTGAATTTTTGCTGTATGACACCAAGTGATATTTCTTGTCTAAAATTTATATTTATATATCCTATCGCTTGAGAAACGCTGTCTGCTACGTATTGTTTTTCATAATTAACGGCCTTGCTTCCAAAAAGGTCAAGAACAATTATTTCTATAACATTTTTAATTTGTAAAATAGCATAGTTACGGTTAGCTTTAAAAACCTGTACTAGATACTCTAAATCGGCAACCGTTTTTTCGTTTACCGCTCGCACGATATCGGCATTAAGATAACTAAGTATTTGTGCAATTTCGGGCGACATATCCTTTGCGAAAAAGTGAAGAGTTATGGTTTTTATATTTTGGGTTTCAAAACCGTGAAAATCCATAGGAGTAATAAAGAGTAAATCGCCTTTTTGAACAGTATAAGCCTTATCGTTTATAAGATGTATGCCGCTACCCTCGGTTATGTATTCTATTTCGTAAAAATCATGTTGATGAAGTGGATGATTTTGGTTAAGTACGTTTTCACAAACCAAAAAATCCCCTATTTTTCGTCGGTGCTGTTGGTTATATATTAAAGGAATGGTTTTATTTTTCATAAATCAATTCACCCAGCAAACAGTTTTTATTTGCACATCAATATCGCCGCTTGTTGTTTTAATTTGACATTTACCGCCATCATTACTGTTGGGTACCGAAACATCACCGCTTGTTGTTTTAACGCTAAAAATTTTAGGAGTAAGCAAGGTGCCTTCTATATCACCGCTGGTAGAGTATAGATATAATTCTTTTGCATCACAGTATTCAAGCTCTATATCACCACTTGTAGTTTTAATCTGCATATCACCGTTAGCTTTAACCTGATTTAATCCAATCTCACCGCTGGTAGAGTGTAGATTTAAATTATCACACTTAACATTTTCAAGCGTTATATCACCACTGCTTGTGTCTATCTCTACATTCTTTGTTATTATTGGACCCAGGGTAATCTCACCGCTGTTGCTTGACAATTTTAGCTTTTCATTTACTCTGGCAGTAAAACTGACATCTCCACTTGTAGTAATAATTTCGGCATTATCAAAAACAAAATCTTTTGTGATATTTACATCTCCGCTTAAGGTCGAAAGAATAAGCGAATTATAGCTATAGTTGGGCAAATAAACGGTAAGATGTATCTCCCCATTGTAAATGCCGATATGCTCGTACCACTTGCGATTGTCAATTCGTTCAATTACCAATTTATTTTCTTTAACCTCAATAAAATGCGATAACCTTTCATCCTCTAAACACTCTATTTTGCAAGTGCCGTCATCGGATAGCTTAAATTCCACATCACATTCGGCAGCTAAAATACTTATATCAGCAAAGTTTTCTGTTACGGTATGCGTTTTTGTTGTATATTCCATAGTATTAAATTTTTTAAAATCAAAGTCTATACTTTTTATAGATGTAAAGCAAATTGTTGCGCCAATTAAAACTAAACATATCGCTATTATCAGCCATACCAATTTTGCAGTTTTCATTTTACTTCCCCCTTTACAAAGCAAGATTTTATGAAAAGCCATATTTTACGGCTTAGCCACACTATACCTTTGACAATTGTATTGCAACCAATAAACATAAGTATTCCAAGTCCTAAACAGAGTATTCCGGCGCCAAGCATAAATGTACCAACTGCGCCTTTACCCAGACTAATAAACACTATGCCCGAAACCGCGCCACCAACAGCGCACGCTACAAAAGCGGCGGCCACGCTGTATAGGCTGATTATTACCGACCATAAAACTACATAAATTGAAAGAACTACGGCAAATAACGTAATAAACAGCGATAACCATATCGGTGAGCCGAGTACAAGAAGTACTATTTCTAATGCGCTCATTCGACGCTTGGGTTTTATTTTTTGTTTTACAAGCTTTGCAATTGGAATATCCGCCAAAATTTCTTTTGCTATTTTTGTGGGATCACCTATTGCTGCTACCGCCTCTTGCTCGGAAAAGCCTTCTTCTATGCGGTCATCTATCATTTCGCTGTAAAATTCAAGTGATTTTTGTATATCCTCTTCAGGCAAACCGCCAAGCAATTTTTGTAGCGCCTCTAAAAACTCACGTTTATTCATTTTTCTTCCTCCCTTGTCACAAAGTTATAAATCGACACAATCTCTTGCCACTCAAATTTAAAATCTTCTATACGTTTTAAACCTAATTCGGTTATATGATAGTATTTTCGCAGTCTACCGTTGTGCTCGGCAGTACGCACGGTAAGTAAATCGGCCGTTTCAAGTCGCCGTAAAATAGGATAGAGCGTTGACTCTGAAATCTCTACAAAAGGCTTTATATCTTTTATAATTTGATACCCGTAAGAATCCTCTCCCTTTATGGCCGAAAGAACACAAATATCTAATAGTCCACGTTTAAGTTGAATATCCATACGATACCTCCCTTTGTATAATACTATACAACGCATAGTATTATTTGTCAAGTGACATTTTTTTGCACTTGTACTATATAGAAAAAGGCGCGGATTAATCCGCGCCCTACAGCATATTATTTAGTTTTCCACGCTCATAACAGTACCCATAAATATAGGCACATTGTTTTGGCAATCGATAATCATATAAACAAACGGTCGGTCAAGGTAGACTGTTTTTATTTCTTTATCCACATTAACAACCGCTGCCTTTTTCTTTATTCTTGTTTCGGTTGCCGCTGCCGCTTTAGTGCCGTCTTCATTAACACCGATAAATGTCTTGTGAAGAACTTCGCCAATATAAAGGCGACCTCCCGTTGCGCGACCTAATTTTGATAAATCGGCTTTGTCTTCATCAAATGCCAACGGCATACCCATTTGTTTTAAATTCTCGTTTAGTGTTATTTCGTATTTATGTTCAAACTTTGGTATTGCCGCGTTTACTATAACATTGGGTTTACTTACAAGAAGATTGCTTATTTTTTCACCGTTAAGTAAATTCACATATTTAGAAATAGTAATATTTTCGTTTGGAAGCATTGCCACAAAAGCATACTTGCAATCATAATAATACTTTGAAAAGCCTACTGTGTTTTCGTCTTCGTGATATAGGGTTTCTGTACTGTACATAAACTTTACGTTCTGCGTTGTGCCGTCTTCTTGCGTAAACACACCCGATTTTACGTTGGCATCTTTATATTTTGTCGACCACTCCGCATCAAAGGTTAACGCGTTTATCAAAAACATTACATCGTCATCTTCAATTTTTTCAACAATTTCAGGTATCATTTTTTCGGTTTTAAGGCTTACCCATTTGTTTATATCGTTCAAGGTTGACTTTTTTGAAAAATCAGCCTCATAAATATTGGCACCGTAATAGTTTGCATTGGTTTGTAAAAAAACTTGATTAGCTTTAAAATCTTTTGCTTTGCTAAACCATATCGAATTTGCAAGATTTAATTTATATTTTTCGCCCTGTGGTAAAGATTTTTTATAACTATATAAATATTTGTTTAAATCATTAATCGGCATACCCAAAACATCTTCCATTTCTGCAAGGGTGTTACCGTCTGCGCCGTTTGCCGTCATTGCAAGGGAGTACATAACCGATAGGGGTGAAATAAGCGTGTTTTTGCCACTTTGCTCGCACTCTTTAAAAAGGCGCACCGCAAAATCGATAGCAGCAATATTGCCGTTTTGAAACTCGGTAATGGGCTTTATTTTTTGAGCGGTTATATCTTTCATAAGATTTTGTGACTTTATATTGCCGCAACCAACAAGATTAAGACATAAGATAAAAATCAACAAAAACGATATAAGCATAACCAGTTTTTTCTTCACATTATCTCCTCCTTACATTTGTATTCTAATATAAATACACCTAAAAAGCAAGAAAAACGGGAGACACTATGTCTCCCGTTTAAAAAATGTTTATTTTTTAGATGTGTCTTACTCTGCCTCGTCTACCCATTCTTCAACAGCAGAATTTCTGTATTTCTTTTTAAAGATTCTTCTGCGGAATAAGAATATGGTGTAGATAAGCCACAGCACAAAGAAAATTGCGCAAGCAATTATTGTGTGGGTTAGTGATTTTCCTGCAAAAGCAAGAAGCAGTAACAGTGGCGCAATCATAACCATAGCAGGAAAATTAGAAAGAATATACAGGCTCGATGTTGGTGTACGAAGACCGGGGTCTACCTCTTTCATCAAAATCATACCGTTAGAAGCAGTGCCCGTAAGTGTGCCAAAGCTCATTAAGAACATTTCGTGTTCAAAGCCCTTAAAGCATTCTTTAGAAGCCAGACGAATATATGCGTATGTAATTACAGCGCCTACTACACTTAAAATTATAACAGGTAAAATATAATTCTTTATATCGTTAATTTCAATAGCCGCAACACCCGCAACAATCATAAGGTCAAACATAAAGCCTGAAATACGATCCATCTGATAATTGTTGATATGCTCACGGTTCATCAGTTTACTTTTACGCAAGCTTTTTACAACAAGCTTAATAAGCATAGCCGCCAAAGATGCCCATAAGAAGTTAAAGCCCCACGCAATTTTATTTGTAAAATCAGAAAGCGAACCCAGTAAATACATAAACCCAAACGAAAGCGCATACGCAAGCGCTACAAAGCCAAACTGTAGTGACAGCTTATCTATAGATTCGTTATCGGGAATTTCGTTGCCCGTAGGATTGCTTTGGTCTACAATTTCATCATTTGGTCTTGATTTTCTTATGTGCAGCCCACTACGCTTTTTATGAATGTTAATATAAAGCACGCCAAAAACAGATGCCACAACAAAACCAATAGACGCAAGCGACAGTCCAAAACTGCCGTTGCCGGCAAACTGTGTTACATCAGCCGCTTTAGTAAACTCAACGTCCCAAGTAAGCGCATTACCGGGGCCTTGACCAAACGCTAAAGGCAGAATAATACCGCAAACATAAGATATAACTTGCTTTCCATAACGAGTAATTAAAAACATAACAATTGTAATCGCAAGTCCTACAAACGCTTGAAGCATATAGGTGCCACCCTGTAGTGCGCCAAACTCTAACACCTGAACACCCTTGGTTTTGTGGGTGCTTTTTTCGGTTTTTAGGCTCATTGCCGCAAAGCCAATAGCCAAGCAATGATATGTAATGACCTGCATTAAACGTTTATCCACAAGTGGCGAGGCGCCTAATTGTTTTATAATAATGTTTATAACAAGAAGCAGTGTACCACCCAAAAGCGCCGACGGAATAAGGCACTTTCTAAGCCACGGAATCTTTGTACGAAGAATATTTCCAAGCATTAAAAACAGCAACAACAGCCCAAGCTGCACTAAAAAGCTCCACACGGAAGCGTAGTTTTTCATAGTAAAATCCCAACTGGATTCGTAATTCACAGCATCGGCTGTGATAAGCCCGAAATTCATAATTTCCACTCCTTTTTTTACAAAACAAGCTTAAAATTTGTTTGCTACTATAGGCCTAAAAACTGAACATTTTCGCCCTTTATAATATTTTTATGTCGATAATAAATGTGTACGTATTTAAGTGCATTAAACCGTTTATCACCCTTTAGCTGATAAACCTTGTCACCATAATAAATGTTTGCCTTGTTTCTGCCGAGAACCGAAAGTGCTGAAATATTACCAAAAGCAAGCTTTAATTCATCGGCTCTACCCTCGTTAAAGATTATCTTATCTCCGTACAATGAAATTTGAGCCGCTTTTTTAAACGGAACCTTTTTCTTGTTTATGATAACCTCAAAAACATTGGCTTCATCGTGATATATCGGTGTTTCTTTGTAATTATTTAAGTCGAGTTTATTTATAAATTCTTTTTGATAATCATACCACTCTGCTACAAAGTTAAAGGGAAAGTCACAGTTTACACCTTTTATCTCTTTTGTAGTTGTATATTCAATTTTTGCGCCGCAATTTTTACACTCGCAAATTTCGTTTGCACTTTCAAACTTTGAAAGTCCGCAAAATGGGCATACATACATTGCACGTTCAAGATACTCCGCGCGCTTTTTGTGATAAAATTCGCAGTCGGCCATCGCCTCGTCTACGTAAAGACCTTTTTCGATAATGTCAAATAACTCTTCGTTTGACATATCGTTATATTCCTCTGGCTCTATTACACGGGACACATAACCTCGCATTTTGCCTTTGCGCACTACATCACTCCAGCGGGGTTCTGCGCCGTAGCCGCCCTCTATGCGATAGAGCGCAATAGGTAGCTTAAGCATTTTTGCCATCGAGGCTATAGCATCGCTCATATATTCGGTTCTGCCGCTGTATGTACGGTTGCCCTCGGGCGCTATACAAATTGTACCTCCCTCACGCGCTACGCGTATACATTGTTTTACCGCCTTGACATCGCTGGTTTGTTTTTTTATAGGGATAGGCGCTACCAAATATCGTATAATCGAAGATACAAATCCCATTGAAAAAATATCTTCTGTTGCAAGATAATAAAGCGGTCCTTTAAATGCCATCCCAACAAAAAACTGATCAAACGGCGTTTGATGATTTAGCAAAACAAGATAAGGAGTCTTTTTTTGATCTTTAAATTTTTCTATAGTTATTCCGTATTTAATACGAGAATACGGATACATAAAAGCATATAAAATATTTCGCACTACACGGTGGCGAAACTTAATCCACTTTTTTTGCTTGGGTTTTTTGGGCATATTATAGCCTCCTCACCAAAAACAATATCTCTATAAATTATATCACAACACATCATAAAAATAAAGAATAAATTTAACCTCGCAAAGAAAATTCTTTACGAGGTTATAGGTTAAATTTCGTTATCTAATATTTCCATTTGCACTTTAAATTTATGTGTTTTTGCCTGTGTTTTAGGTGATATTATCACCTTACCCCAACCACATTCGCGATTTTCGGTTTTGTCACTGGGTACGGGAATGCCTACTGTTGTAAAACGCATATCGCCGCCACCTATAGCCGTAATGCTTGCGTTTTGCGGCTCAAGTACGGTGCAACGCAATTTGCCGCCCTTGTGAGTGATAGTTATTATGTTTTCTTCAATTTTTGGTTCTTCCATCATATGAATATGAAAACATTTGATAAATTCTTCACTTTTTGCGGTTACTTCATCTTCGACTGTGAAGACACCATTTTCGCTTAGCTTTGGTTCAAATGTCATCTTGCGAACAACACTTTCGCAAGTGTGCGAGTAAGCGGTGGTCAAGTCACCAACAATTTCAACCTTGTCTTCGGTTTCGGTATGCGAGAGCACCTTTGCCATTTGACAGTCACGCTGCCAAGCTGCCGCAAGGTCAGGCTCAAGATCATAATTCGTGGTGGGTACCGGTCGGCGTGTACCGCCATCGTTGATGAGATACAGCTTATCGCCCCATACACCCATTTCTTTTTCAACATCGTCATGTTTTACTTTAGTATTATTAAGATTCAACTGTTTTTTGCACCACGTAGTAACGTAGCCTAAATTTTTAACGTTTTCATCACGTATTGTAAGACAATTGTGCGACGACGTAACGGTATCGTAGTTGTAAAAATGCTCACATCCGTACCAATAATATGCACCTGAGCTTGAAACAAGGATACCGTTATGATATATCTGAAAATCTCCAGTATCGTAATGCTCGTGTCCTTGGCACCACAATTCACCTATCTTCATATAAACTGTGGTGTTTTTTTCTTCGTCCTTATAAATGGTAGTGCCTGCAGGATATTTAAAATATCTTGCCTTTTCATAAGGCTTAGGATTAAACTGGGGAGTAATAAGATTAAACACAAGGTGTGTTACAGGAGAATAAAGTCCCTCGCCGTAGGTGGTATCCTTGTATAAATCTATACCGTAATGCGTAGGCACCATAACCTCATCGCGATAATTTTCAATAAAATACTTTTTGTAGTTTGCATTTCCCGTAAGCGATGCCGCAAAAAAGTTTACAATGGTAAACGGATGCTTTACAACGTGACCGCCGCCCTTGTCATCATTACAGTCGTTTCCTATTCTAAGACTTTGACCGTCGGCACGGGTTAAATAATAATATCCGTCAGCATTTTCAACACACTCGTCAAAAATTCTCTGTCCGCTCATTTGGTAAAACAACAACTGCGCCCAAAGTGCCGATACCTGACGGTAACTGCCGTATGACGGACCTTGATTGTTTAGCTGAGTTGAAAAACTAAATTTATAAAACGGAACTAAATCGTTAATAATTCTACCCACTACAAAATCGTATATATCGGGACGCTCATCATAGGTTGCTATTGAAAACGACAGCATGTCGCGGAGATATTGAGCCTCGTGTGAATGCGAGTGGGTGTTGCGTTGCTTGGTTGGCGGATATCCCACTTCCATACTGGCTTCTAAAAACTGTTCACATTTAGCAATAAAGAATATTTTTTCTTCTTCTGTGAAGTATTTATAAAGCCAATCGTAAACAAGTGATACTACAAAAACCACGTGGCCGGTATGACGGCAAAGCATAAGGTTTACGTTGCGGTCAATACTATATCGTTCTACTATCTTTTTGGTATTATCAATAATATCGCGCGCTTTTTTTTCGTCATCCTCTACCCAGGCCTCAAAAGCCTTTGATTCTATCATAAAACAAACCATAAGGTTATATTTTCCTGCGATTATGTCATCATAAAACTCACGAAAATCCTTTTTGCATATACGTTGCCACAGCTCATAAGCGCGGCGATTTTCGGGGTGGGTGAAATTGCCGACAATTCTTTGCTTGTCAGACTGTCTGAACATTACGCGTGGATGTTCGGCAGGTGGGGTTATGTACGGCTTTTTATATGGTGAATTAAGCATAACTTTTCTCCTTAAAACTTTGACATACTTGTAGCCTTAGTGGCAAGTATTTCGTTTTTAACGGGTATATTGTTATCAATAAAATCTACACTCTCTTTAAGCAAATCGTGTGTAAGCACTGCGCGCAAATTAACGGTAACGCCAGCTTGATGCGGAAACATAATAACGTTAGGAAGAGCAAGCATGGGATTATCCATATCAATCGGCTCTTTTTCGTAAACGTCAAGCGCCGCTTTAAAATGACCTTTTTCAAGATGCTTGATCATTGCCTCTTCATCAATAACTGCACCGCGAGCAGTATTAACAAGCAGTGCGCCTGGTTTAATTTTTGAAAGCAGTTCATCATTTATCATATGGTGGGTGCTTGCATTGTAGGCTAAGTGAATTGATATAATATCGCAGGTTTCAAATATCTCTTCCATACTGCATTGAGTAAAGCCGAATAGCTTTTTATCTTCTTCAGGAAGCTCGCGTCTGGCACTTATTTTCATATCAACATCAAAATTACTTAGCATTTTTGCAACATATCGACCTACACCGCCGTAGCCTACAAGACCTACTTTTTTATATAAAACGCTGTCGGTATAGTCATCTATCTCGCGCCAGATTCTTTTGTCTTTAAGGCGATTGTTATAAAATGGTATGTCACGCATAGCCGCAAGCATATATGCCACGGTGCCCTCGGCGGTTGATTTTGAAAAATAGTCAAATCCGCTTATTACCTTTATGCCACGCTCAAAAACCTCATCACAAACAACGGGAGCAACGGTAGAGCCTAAATGTGTCAAAAGTTTTAGTTTTGGAGCACATTCTAAAATCTCGGGGGTAAGTGCGGGCGAACCCCAACAGGTAACATAGGTGTCACAATCCTTGATTTTTTCTTTTAATTGCTCTATGCCTTCCACTGCAGTATCAAGCCAAACTATCTCGCCTAATGACTCGGCAAATTCAATGTTTTCTTGAGTAAAAAAAGTGTCAAAGGTTTTATCTTTCTTTATTGCAACTAACGCTTTCATACTACACCTCTCATAATATTGCAATTATTCATACTTATAATATAACAAAAGAATGTTTTTTTGGCAATACAATCCACGCTCTAATTATATAACAATTCGCTCATTTGCCTTGACAAAAATTGCTTTGCTCAGTAAAATAAAGTTAATGATTTGAAAGGAATTCTTCCTATGAGTAACATTAAAGATTTTGACAATTTTACTTCAAATCCTGTTACCGCATTAAAAAATGCGGGTTATTACAAACACCGTATGGGTTGGATATGGAATCACACCTGCGAACACTCGGCGTTTTATTGTATAGAATCAGGTAAATGTAAGGTTAAAACCAAAGATGTCGAACAAGTTTGCTCTGCAGGCGACGTGATTTACATCAAGGATTTTGAAAACGTAGTATTGTCAAACTGCGGAAATGACGATCTTTCTTATTATTTTATTTCTTTTTTTAATAAGCATGATTTTGATTTTCAAATAAACACTATAAGCAAAGACACAAATTCTCTGCGTCTTTTTAAAGATATAAGTGAGTTTCACCGCTCGGGCGCTCCGCTTTCTAAAATCAAGGTAGCCGAATTGTTTCTGCGGTTGATTTACATATTATGTTCACAAAAACTAAAAAAAAGCAAAGACTATGCCGACAACTATAAGCTTTTTTCAGCCGTTGAATATATAAACATTAACTATTATAAAAAAATCACGCCCGAGTATTTATCGCAAATATCAGGCTATTCACCTGCGCATTTACGCAGACTGTTTGTTAAAAATTACGGCGTTCCGCCTATGGAATACATACTAAACAAAAAAATTGATATGGCAAAAGAGATACTGCTTGATGCCCCCGAAAAAACAATGGTGGAAATTGCCGAGCTTGTAGGTTTTTGCTCAGCCTCCTACCTGTGTAAAATTTTTAAAAAACAAACAGGCATATCACCTGCTGAATACAAAAGGAGAATTGATTATGTTTAAGATTTGCAGTATCGGTTGCGGTAATATGGCACGTTCGGGACACGGTCCTGCTTTTAAAAAATATGTTGAAACCTATCCCGATACACAGCTTGCCGCGTGTTGTGACTTAAAAATCGAAAACGCCGAGTCGTTCAAGGAACAGTTTGGTTTTAAAAAATCATATACCGACTACAAATTAATGCTAAACGAAATAAAGCCCGATGCGGTTTGTCTTATATCACCCGTTGATAAAACAGTTGTTATTGCTACACAAATATTAGAAATGGGATACCCCCTTATTTTAGAGAAGCCGCCCGGCCGTAACAAAAAAGAAGTTAAAAAACTAATTAGTGCCGCAAAAGAATCGGGCGTTACGGTTCGCGTTGCCTTTAATCGCAGATACACCCCGCTTTTAGCAGCCTTGAAAGAGTTTACGAAAAACGAAGTAGTACGCAATATAACATATCAGATGTACCGTAAGGACCGTCGCGACGATGATTTCTCTACCACCACTATTCACGCTATAGATGCAGTAAAATTTATTGCTGACTGCGACTACAAAACGGTAGATTTTACATATCAGCAAATTGATGGCGAAAACAAAAACGTTGCTAATATTTATATGAACGGAATTTTTGAAAGCGGAGCAATAGCTCAACTGTCGCTTGTTGCTATGGGCGGTACAGTAGCTGAAAGAATTTCTGTAAACACAGATGTTGCTACCTACTTTGTAGAACTGCCTTTTTGGAGTAATCCCGACTCCCCAGGTAAGCTCACTCGCCTTGTGGGCAATAACGTTACCGATACTATCTACGGTGACAGCCTTATAGACAGCACCGAAATGTTCCTCGAAAGCGGTTTTTATCAAGAAAATCGAGATTTTTTTGAAGCGGTGCGTTCGGGCGATTACACCGAAGACGTTTCAAGTGGTTTGCAATCGGTAGAAATCGCCGACTGTATAAGAAAAAGAAAAATAAAATACAAAAAATAATAACACGCATAGAGGCGCACTTCCTTACGGAGTGCGCCTCAGTTATATTCGCCAAAGGCGAGTGATATTGCTTCGCATCGTGTTATTGTCCTTCCGACAGTTTGAAAGGTGAATATAATATAACTAAAACCGCAAGGTTTTAATATCACTCTTTTAGAAATATCTCGCCTTTGGCGAGGTATTCTAAAAGAATATCACTGTGAGACCCGTCTCACAATATCACTTATTATTCTTATCTCTGAGATAGGTTAATTTTAAAGTATGTAACCCACTATGACACTTTCAAACCGAAAGTGTCAATTTTTTATCCAAGTATTACTTCTATATCAAAAGTGGCATTTTTGATTGGTACTATCGCCTTTTTTACATCGTGCTTTTTGCCGTTTACGGTTATACTTTTCACCTTACCGCTACCACTAAAATGCACATTATATATGCAATCGCGGAATTTTTTGCTTATAAAACAATCATTCCACGACGGTGGCAAGCAGGGCTTTATACACAGCCCATCAAATTCTGGTGTTAGTCCGTAAATAAATCTCACCAAAGCATAAAGCAACCACTGCCCTGCCGCTGTGCGCCAGCTTTGACCCGGTGTGCCGGCACGACAACCCGTCTCAAGACCTATACTGCTTCATTATGTAAACCTCTTTTGAGTTTTCCAAATATTGTAACGCTTAAAGATATTCTTTTTTTAATAGCCAAAATGATTTCCGTTGTTAAAGTCTTCGGTTTCGCGTGTAATGATATCACGTCTTCCGTCATATTGATAAACTCTTAAATAATCAATATCAAGGCTTATTTTATCGGGATTTGCTGCTGTACCGTTGTTCGCAAGCATATCGGCATGCATAACCGCATTATCAGTTGTTGAGTTTTGATGATTTGGATTTGAAGTGTAAAGTATATTATCTATCAAGAAATACATATACTGATTTGCTACTTCGGCATCGCTAATACAGTCATAATCCTGAGGATTCATATTATCCTGCGTATTGTATGTCATATCGCTTGTTCCAAGTATTGCATCGTCGCCCTCTACACCGTCACCGTTGATGTCATAAATATATAATGTCAAATTAAATTTATCGACACCGTTTGTACTCCAATAAAATCCATATCTGCGAGGAGCGGTCATTTGCTTTTGAAGTGCTTCTACGTAGTTGCCGGTAATTCTACCTAACCAGTCTTTAGTAAGACGAGTGGTTGTACCGTCGGTAAAATCAAGATATCTGGCACTTGTGCTAAAATAATAATCGTCAGCAGGTGTACCAAACCATTCTTTTTTCATTACAGCACGTGGTGTGCCTGGATTATCCCAGTCTAAAACATTAACTGTTGGTTGACTTCTTGCACCCACAGAATAGAATTTATGCACATTGAGATACAATCGATAATCATATGTGCCGGTAGTTTTGGTTTTTCTATACGTAGAATGTGTAAGACTTGGATTTTGCATCAATTCCCAAATATCTATTTCAAAATAATTTGTAGGAATCTGATATTTATACGTTTTCGGATCTGTTGAAATAGGCCATGCGGACGTACCGTCATAAGCATATTCGCCCTTATTGTTGAGCTTATAAACCTTACTGAAAAGGGTTTCGTCCATATGATTATTACTGTAAGCGCCATGGCCGAGCATCCACCAAGAAGCAAACACATGTCCGTCGGATGGCAAACTGCCATACATTTCGGCATAACCCTGTTTCCACAGTAAAGATTTATTTGTCTTTATAAGACCGGGATTTGCAATTACATCTTCGTCATCAATGGTATCGTTAAACGCGGTGCTACCCTCTTGATTATAGAGTCGTACATAGCCCAATTTGTCGGTTGTAGCAGTAGCCTTTTCCGCTTTTACACCACGCGTTATACGTAACTTGCCATCCTCTACCACATAAAGCTTGTTAAGTTCTTTTTCGTTTACAGTCTCAACATTATTATAGTTGCCGCCTTTTCCAGTCTCGGTTTCGGTTCGCATTTTTGAGTGATGCCAAACATCCAACAAAATGCCGTCCTTCTCATCACTTGACGCGGATTCAACACCGTCGAACTCATCACCCCACGCATAATACATATCTACATATGTATCGGCAGTTCCATCATAGTCGGTATCAACTTTAACTTGTTTTGCCTGTTTTCTGGTTTCAAGTGTTGCCTTGTCCACAGTATGAATTTTTCCGGTTTCTACCTCGGAATTATTAATAAAATCAAGTACCGCCTGCTCAACGCCGGTAAACGAGCCGCCGTTAAGCCATAATACGCCTGTATTTGAGTCGTATTTTATAAAATAATCATTGGTGTCAAGATTGCTCTGTGAATATTGGCTGTAATTGTCAACATCGCCTACCACAATCTCAAGCATACCTCTTGGAGAGCCGATTAAATCGTTGGAATGAACATAAACCGCATTGCTGTTGCTGCTTTCGCCGCTAACCGTTTTATCGGCGGATACAACCTTTTTGATGTCAATATATGGAACCGCCGCTTCAAGATAAAGCTCTAATTTGCGTGCAGCATCATAATTGTCATTTTCACCATAATAAATCGCCAAATTTCCAAGCTTTACATTACGCCAAAAATCATTATTAGGATTGCTGAAGTCACCTATCATTTCATTACACAAAACAACAAGGTCAAGGATATTTACTTCTCCGTTGCGATCTACGTCCGCATAAACATACTTATAATCTTCGTTAAAAAGTAATGCTTGTTTCAATGCTGTAAGGTCGCGTGCTGTGTACTCTTCGGCACATCCGTCACCGTCAACGTCAGTAAAATGTTTTGCAGCAGCGTAGTTGACAAGTTTTGGTGTGCTACCGTCTCTACCGCCAAGATACCACACGTCCTGATTGCTTGCAACGTCTATTTCAGCGATAGAACCGTTTGCATCGTAATAACGGTTTTCTTTACCAACGGTATTTCTCTCGTCCGATATAAAATAACTGTTTTTAATTGTCGTGCTGTCACTTTGCCCAACAATGTGTGCGTTGGTTTTGCTGCTTATGACAAGACAGTCTTCGACCGAACATTCTTCAATAAGCGAACCTGCTTTGGCCTCACCCGCTATTGCGCCTGCGTACTCGTTGCCTGACACAATACTACTGTTTCTGATATGCAGGTTTTTAACCGTTCCGTTTTCGGCAAGCACCGGTATAAGTCCTACCGATTGATCGTCGCCAACCGATACTCCTGATACAACGTGTCCGTCACCGTCAATTTCGCCATTGAACTCGATGTATTTATATCTGACTACGTTGTTGATTTGTATACTGTCTTGAGAAATCCACGTCATACCGGAAGCATCAATATCGCATGCCAATTTATAATAAAGCCTATTATAAACATTGACACCGCCCGAAGCTATTGCGCGCGCTAATTCAAACGCATTGTAAATAAGATATGGATCTTCCTGTGTACCGGAACCGATAAGCTGATGGTACATACCATACGTGCCGTAATAATATGGTCCGCCCCATACATCGCGTGCGCCGCCATCGTTGTTTTGCGCAGTTATTTGTGAAGCGTACGACAAATATGTTTTGTATATGGTTGTACTAACCTTAACCATAGGTATTACACGTTTTTGAGCACCGTCAATCTCTTTCAGTTCCCAATTGTATAACCAATCAAGCTTTGGCATATCAAGTATTTCATAAGCCTGTTTTTCGCTTACACGAGTAATTTGGTTAAGCTTATCATATTTACCGGGATACATTTGAGGAATTACGGTAGGCATATCCGAATAGCAATCGTAAAAGTATACGGGATATCCAAGCGTTGCGTCATAGCGGTTGTAAAATACTTCTTTTCCGCTGACACAAACCTCATCGGTAATTGACGCTCCCAGCGCAACGCAACCCGAAGCTGTAACGTTATTCATACTGTGGCCGCCGCTAACAATACCGCCTATCATATCAACTGTAATTTCAGAATTACTGCCGATTTCTCTTTCGCAGGAAACACCGTCAAACATACAGTTTGCAATGGTAAGCGCTTCACAAGTGCTTGTAGTTGAAACAATTGCCGCTGCGCCCGGATTATACTGATAATACTCATTATCGGTTCTTTTTGTAACTGTGATATTACGTCTTGTCACAATATACGAATTGCAAACAGAAATATTTGCAATAGTAATAGTTGTAGTATCGTTCAAATATGAGCCTAAAGCTGTAGTAACCATGGCAACACTACCCGAGCCTTTTGAATAACACGAGTCAAAGTTAATGTTTTTAACAGTTGATGAACCGTCAAGCTTCTGTACTAAACCGTAACCAATCGAATTATACATACCGTAAATGGTAACGCCGTTGCCGTCAAGATGTCCGACAAAGCTTCTGCCTGGTTGCCATTTTTTAGCGTTGCCGCTTGAAATGACAGACTTAATGTCATTAAGCGTTTCGCATCCAACAATATTGTTAAGATAAAAAGCTTTTACACCGTCAGCAACCTTGTAATAGTAAGGTGTATAAACAGGAACATAGACAGTTGTAGATCCCTGTTTTAAAATTCTATCCGACTGGTAACCACCCGCAACACTTGAAATCTCTTCAACATTAGAGGTTGTATCGGTGACCGTGCTAAGCGCAAGATAGAGTTGATCGGCAGTTTCAATTATGTACGGATCATCCTTTGTACCACTGCCGCCTGCAAAATCCTGAGCCGCATTGCCGCTCCATATTGAATATTCTTCAACCGTGCTACTTAAAGCGGTTGCTGCCTGCGTTTTTATGTTAGCTCCAACACCCGTTGTTGACAATGACCCAATAAAAATCGCCATAACTAACATCAAGCAGATAATGTTTTTAGCCTTGTTAAACTTCATTTGTTTTCTCCTTTTTTTAAAATTATAAAGGCATATTTTTAAAAAAATAACACTATGCCATAATACTCCGTTTATATAATACCACAAACAGTATACAATAGCAACAAAAAAAGCTTTGCTATGCAAAGCTTTTTATAAACATTCTTTTTAAATAAATCTTTGAGCGTAGCCGCATTTTTTACAAAGTTGTTCGCTTGCCATTCCACATTTAAACGCATCTGCGATATCCTTGGCTCTTTTAGAATTAAGAATAATGGCTATATCTTCATTAAATATATTACCCAAATTTATAACACCGTCGCTATCGAGACAGCACGGTACAACCGTACCGTCAACAAGGATGCCAAATTGATCTTTTAACGCATAGCAAGAAAATTTGTCCCCTTTAATCTCGGCGTTTATATCGGGCCACTCGAAACGCTCGCCCCATTCGATATGTATTTTATTACGTATTCGTATACCCCGCGTATTTTGTGCCCACTCACCCGATATGTTTTCTTTTAATAACTTATAGGCTTTTTCGTTTTTGCCGCCATCAAAGCCGCGATTCCACAAACGAAAAACCACAACAACACCCTTGTCAGCAGCTTTTTTTGCAAAATTTACAAGTTCTAATACATACTTTTCATAATCCTCGGCACTGCCTTTTTCAAAGCTATGCAAGGATATATTCACCTTGTGCACCCCTGAATCCAAAAGGCTGTCACCACACTTATTTAAAAGTGTGCCGTTTGTGGTAACGATTGATTTGTAACCGTACTTACCCGCTAATTTTATAAACTCGGGAAGCTTGGGGTGTGTTGTCGGCTCACCCATAAGATGATAATATATGTATTTAGTCTGCTCTTTTAACTTTTCAAGAATAAGCGTAAACTCGTCCACACTCATTTGCCGCGGCGCACGAGAATGCCCATGGCAAAAAGAACAATTCATATTGCATATATTGGTAATTTCTATATAAACCTTGTTGTACATATGTTTCCCACTTTTTTTAAAAAAGAGGCTTAAATTTACAGTTTTAAGCCTCTTAAAAAATTATAATGATTATATTTTTAGTTGTTTTAAATTTTCAACAATTTCCGAAAAAGCCATTCCGTTTGATGCCTTTACAAGAACTGCATCACCTTTTTGTAATATGTTTTTGGCTTCTATCAAAAAGTCAGCCTTTGTTTTAAAATGCAACACATTTGCACCCGCGTTTTCGGCTCCGCGAGCAGTATTTAAAGACAGTGCGCCAATGCAAATTACAAGGTCTATGTTTTTTTGTGCCGCATACTCGCCCACACCAAAATGAAGCTCTTTTTCGTTTTCACCAAGCTCGAACATATCACCCAAAATTGCAACCTTGCGGCTATCTGCCAAGCTAAGCACGTCAAGTGATGCTTTAGTGGAAATTGGGTTTGCATTATAACAGTCATCAATAATCATAAGAGAGTCGGTTTCAATTAAATTGTTGCGCCCCGATACGGGTATTAATGCCTCTATGCCCGCCTTAATCTCGTCTGGCGTAAGCCCTAACTCTTGTCCTACAAGCGCACCGGCTAAGGCGTTGTATACCATATGATGACCGGGGATTTTAATTGTAGTACTAAACGATTTATCACCAAGATTAATCTCACACGAGGTGCCTTTAAGTGATAAGCTTTGAATATTGTAAGCATTTGCATCCCACTTTGATGACAAGCCAAAATATTTTGGTGTAACACCCTTTACCTCTTTTACGGTGATTAATTTGTCATCGTCACCGTTTAGTATTATTTTAGCATCAGGCTGCATATAGTCAAACATTTCGGTTTTTGCCTTTAAAATGCCGTCTCTACACCCAAGGTTTTCAAGGTGAC
The DNA here is from genome assembly GCA_017437005.1 of Clostridia bacterium. Lineage (GTDB taxonomy): Bacteria > Bacillota > Clostridia > Oscillospirales > Acutalibacteraceae > UBA737. The sequence goes on from JAFSBZ010000015.1 coordinate 42,809, forward strand.
AAAGACCTATATTTGTAATAACACAAACGTCGGGCCTTGCCATTTTTGTAAGGCGGTGCATTTCGCCAAAATTGCTGATTCCCATTTCAAGCACAGCAACCTCGTGGCAATCACGAATGTTAAATATGGTAAGAGGCAAACCAATTTCGTTATTGAAATTGCCTGCCGTTTTAAGCACGTTATACTTTTGCGAAAGAACCGACGCAATCATTTCTTTGGTGCTGGTTTTACCTACACTGCCGGTAATGCCTACAACCTTAATATCTAATGCCTTGCGATAATGCTCGGCAAGATTTTTTAGTGCCTGTTTACAAGACTTTACCAAAATATACGGGTAGTCGGCATTTTCTAAAGATTGCTCACTCAAAGCGCAAAGGGCACCCTTTTCCATAACGGTGGGAATAAAGGTGTGACCGTCAACTCGTTCACCTTTAATTGCAACAAAAAGATAACCCGCTTCAACCTTTCGGCTATCGATGGCAACACCCGTAACACTCTGTGTAAGTCTTACGTCATCACCGTAATATTGTCCGTCAACCGCAAGTGCGATTTCTTTTAAAGACATATTTTTCATATACTGTAACGCTCCAATGATTTTTGAATAATCAGTTCACAAAGCTCACCGTATTCAATACCTGCGGCCTTTGCCTCTTGCGGCAAAAGGCTTGTAGCCGTCATACCGGGGAGTGTGTTTACTTCAAGACAAAAAATATCGCCGTTTTCATCAAGCAAGAAATCTGCTCGAGAGTAAACATCCAACTTGAGTGCCTTGAACGCAAGCTCTGTAGCGCGCTGCATTTTCTCGGCAATCTCGTCATCAATTGGTGCGGGACAAATCTCTTGCGTAGCGCCGCTTTGATACTTGTTGGCGTAATCGAAAAAGCCTGTTTTTGGAATAATTTCTATAACGGGAAGCGCCTTGCCGTCAATGATGCCTACCGCAAATTCACGTCCCTTTATGTAGGGTTCTATAACAATTTCGTCTTCGTAGCAGAATGATTTTTGAATTGCCTCGTCATATTCTTCCTGCGTATGTGCTATAAACACGCCAATACTTGAGCCACCGGCACAAGGCTTTAATACAACAGGAAGTGAAAGACCAAGCTGTGACAATGGTGTGTCTTTCATATTCTTTTTAAGCGTTGTACCAATAGGCGTTGGAACACCCGACATTTTAAATATTTTTTTGGCAATTCCTTTATCCATTGCAAGAGCGCTGCCAAGATAGTTTGGCCCTGTGTAACGAATGCCCAAAATATCAAAGGTTGCCTGTAATTTTCCGTTTTCACCCACGTCACCGTGAAGTCCCATAAATACAATATCGGCAAGACGGCATATCTCTATAACGTTAGGACCTAAAAAGCAATCTGATTTATCCTCGCGAGATGCCTTTATAGCCGCAAGGTCAGGCTCGGTGGTCTTTATTCCCTCTGCAATCTCAAGTCCGGCCCCTGGGAGTGTAAAAACATCCTCTAATTTATCGCTGTCATAAGGAAAGCCAAGATATACGTCTAGCAAAAACGCATCGTGGCCACGCTCTCTTAAGGTTTTGCATATTCCGGCACCAGAACACAAAGATACGTCACGCTCTGTGCTAAGTCCGCCTGCCAATACTACAATCTTCATAAGTAAGACACCTTCAGTTCTAATACATTCATTCAATAATCATTATATGTTGCTTAAATTATATGATATCATAAATTCAATAAATTAGCAATAAAGCCTTCCGCAATTACTCGCGGAAGGCTTGGGTTTTTTATTTTAAAATCATTCCCACTCAATCGTTCCTATTGGCTTAGGTGTAAGATCGAGCAAAACTCTATTTATGCCCTCTACCTCGTGAGTAATTCTATATGTGATTTTGTGAAGAATTTCATAAGGAATTTCCTCAATTGTTGCGGTCATAGCGTCTTTTGTGTTTACTGCGCGAATTATTGCCGGCCAGCCTTCATAACGGCTTTCGTCTTTAACACCAACGCTCTTTATATCGGGCACTGCGATAAAGTACTGCCATACCTTTTCGGCAAGACCGCAGTTGTCAAACTCTTCGCGCAAAATTGCATCAGCTTCGCGAAGGGCGTGAAGTCGGTCGCGTGTAATAGCACCAAGGCATCTTACCCCAAGACCTGGGCCCGGGAATGGCTGACGGTAAACCATTGCGTGCGGTAATCCTAAAGCCTCGCCCACAACACGAACCTCGTCTTTAAATAGAAGTTTAATTGGCTCTACAAGTTCAAACTTTAAATCCTCGGGTAAGCCACCAACATTGTGGTGTGATTTTACTGCCTTTTTACCCTCGGCCGCTTTAATGCTTTCAAGTATATCGGGGTAAATTGTACCCTGTGCCAAATATGAAACTCCCTCAAGCTTACGTGCCTCGTCGGCAAAAACGTTTATAAACTCGGCGCCTATAATCTTTCTTTTGCGTTCGGGCTCGCTAACACCTGCAAGCAAATCGAGGAAGCGGTCGGTAGCGTCAACGTAAATAAGATTTGCATCAAGCTCTTTACCAAACATATCTATAACGGCTTCGCTTTCGCCCTTGCGCATAAGGCCGTGATTTACGTGTACGCAAACAAGCTGCTTGCCGATAGCCTTTATAAGCAGTGCCGCTACAACCGAGCTGTCTACACCGCCCGAAAGCGCCAAAAGCACTTTCTTATCTCCTACCTGAGCGCGTACCTCGGCAATTTGCTCCTCGATAAACTTATTTGCAAGCTCTATAGTGGTAATTCTTTCCATTGATTCCGGTCTTACGTTTGAACTCATATATTTTCTTCCTTTCTTTTTATAAAAGCCAATTAAATGCCGCCCACAGCACCTAAAAAACAGATGCTGTGGGCTTTTTATATAGTCTTAATTTGTATAATTGTCGAAATAACCTTGCACCAAAACAACAGGTGTACCCTTGTCACCTGAGCCGCTTGTTAAATCGCACAATGAGCCTATAAGGTCGGTAAGCTGACGAGGTGTAGTACCTTGTGCTGCCATATTACCTACAAGGCTGCTGCCGTCTTTTGCCTTGATGCTGGCAGAAATAGCCGCTTTAAGCTCATCACCGCTTAAATCCTTAAAGTCGTTATCTGCCAAGTATTTTAATTTTAATTCGTTAGGTGTACCAATAAGACCATCGGTAAATGCAGGTGATACAACCGGGTCAGCAAGCTCCCAAATTTTACCCTGTGGGTCCTTAAAAGCACCGTCACCGTAAACCATAACCTCAACATGCTTGCCTGTAGCGGAAAGAACGCGAGCTTGCACATCAAGAACTAAATCCTTACACTCTTTGGGGAACAATTTAATTGTTTCTTCGGTGGATTTGTTAGAGCCTAAAAGACCAAATCTTTCGTTATAACCACTACCGTCTATAGACGCATTCATAATATCATCCAGTCCGCAAACAATCTTAGCGCCTGCCTCTTTAAGTAAACGCTTTGTACGTGCGCGGGTGTGAATGTCACAGGTGAGTACGCAATCGGTATAATCGAGTATTGCCTTTGGCTGATTAGCAAATATAATTTCTACCTCGGCACCCATTTCTTTGATAAGGTCGCTGTAATACTGAACGTAGTCAACGCCCGTGAATTCAAGCTTTTGAACGCCAAATACTTCACGATAACGCTCAAGTGTTAGAACGTCGCTATATGGATTAATGCCTGCGGCGTCAATTAAATCGTATGTTGCGAGTGAGTTACCAACCTCGTCAGATGGGTAGCTTAGCATAAGCACAATTTTTTTAGCGCCCTTTGCTATACCGCGAAGGCATATTGCAAAACGGTTTCTTGACAAAATTGGGAAAATAACACCTATTGTATTATCGCCAAATTTTGATTTTATGTCTGTTGCAATGTTGTCTACAGTTGCGTAATTACCCTGCGCACGCGCAACAATTGACTCGGTCATTGCGATAACGTCGCGGTCGCGAAGCTCAAAGCCTTCAATTTCGGCTGCTTCGATAACACTATCTGCTACTATAGCCGCAAGATCATCACCCTCGCGAATAATTGGACAACGAATACCGCGTGATATTGTTCCTACTCTGCGTTCTTTTTTCATTTTCAACATATCCTTTCTTTTTGGACGTGGGGGCTGAATCACGCAAAAAACAACCCTTTTTTATACATTACTAAGCAAAGTAATGTATAATATCCTTAACAGAACAATTATACTCTACTGTATGGCTATTTTCAAGATTTTTTTATATGTTATAATATAAAAAATTTTAACACTTAACATTTAAGTTTTTATTGAAATAGCAATAATATGGTGATAGAATTACATTATGGTAAAAATGGTGAGCATTTCTTTTAGTGCAACATATATTTTTGCGGCATCGATTATTGGTAATGGATTTTTGCCCTTGCCCATTTCTACCGTAAATGCGGGGCGGCCAAATTTAGCGATAAACCAATCTTTAAACCCTCCACCCGAAGCAAGCGCTATCGGTACATCAAGCGCGTATCCGCTGGTTGTTGCCATTATTTCTGCCATACGTTTTGATTTATCACTTTCAAGTCCGTTATAATCCCAATAAATTACTTCTCCTTGCGTATGCATAGCCAACGCGTGATTTATGTTATTTTCACAGCACAGACTTACCAGCGCCATCGTTTCGGGCTCGCTGTGAGGATGCTCGCCGCCAAATCGCGTAGCGGCAGGGCCAAATATTCCCTCTTTTCGTTCAAGCGCGTGCAGTTCTTCCCAGCCGGCATCAAAATTATGATTTATATCTACTCCGCGTAAATTTGCATTAAAGTGGGTAAAATCGCCTTGACACATCTTATAAATGCTTCCTGCGGCGGAGCCACATCCTACTGCGCCGTGTATGGATATTTCACATCCGTCGGGATTAACGCGAGGCACAAAAATAACCCCGCGATTTCCAAGCGCTTTACGGATGTTTATATCGCAAAGCGAACCGCCCTTTTGATAGGCGGCGCAAAAATCCTCGATAAACATAAGCAGTACATTACTTGTTATATGCTCGCTACCATGAAACGCGGCAGTAAGCAACACGTACTCTGTATCGGAATGAATTTTTAGCGCGGGTATATCCCGCCCGCCACAGCTTTTTCCAATGCAAAACGATTGTAAATTTGGGTTGCGACAACACAAAGCCTCCATAATTCTTTTCATTTTTAAATAATCGTACTCAACCGATTTTATAATTCTTTCCAAAATAAACACCTCATAAAAAATATATTAAAGGCGGTATAAAATAATGAATTTTAAGGAAAAACAATTAAGCTTTGACTACAAATTTAAAGGTAGAATTATAAACCTAAGGCAAGACACCGTTTTATTGCCCAATGGCAACACCGCAACACGCGAGGTTATTGAGCATCCGGGTGGTGTATGCGTAGCGGCGCTGACCGATAATGACGAACTGCTTTTTGTACGTCAATGGCGATACCCTTACGGCGAAGAAACGTTGGAAATTCCTGCAGGTAAGCGCGATAAAAAGGACGAAGACCCACTTGAATGCGGAAAAAGAGAGTTAAAGGAAGAAACAGGTGCCACCGCGCAAAACTACGTTGATTTACAGCCTCTTTATCCCACACCTGGTTATATAAACGAGGTTATATATTGCTTTTTGGCTACAGGTCTTACCTTTGGTGAGCAAAACCCCGATGAAGACGAGTTTTTAGACGTGTTGCGCATTCCTCTTGAAAAAGCAGTAGAAATGGTGTTGTCAGGCGAAATAAAGGATGCAAAAACCCAGATTGCCGTGCTAAAGGTAAAAACCCTTCGCGATATGGGTAAAATATAATTGACAAAGGCGAAAAAAGTTATATAATAAAATTACAATATTTCAGAGTAGACGGCATAGCGTTAAGTGTTGTGTGAACGGGGAGTTGTCACACAGACGAAGGATTTTTAAAAATCTGCGGTTGTGCTGTCGCATCCCGCTGACAAATAATAGCCGCTTTGTATTTGTAAAAAAATACCTCCTATTATCAGTTAGTTAGGATGATAGGAGGTTTTTTATTATGACAAAAAGCAAAAGACAATCAGAACTTTTAAAAATTGTTTTAACCGCACTGCTTATCGCACTTAATCTGGTTTTGGAAAGACTTGTACCAAGCTACAAAATATGGAATCAGGATATAAGCTTTGGATTTATAGCGATAGCCTTTGCCGCAGCATTTCTTGGTTTGCCGTATGCGGTTGCCGTAGCGGGAGTTGGGGATTTGTTGGGCTCGCTTCTTTTTCCGTTTGGTACGTATTTTCCCGGATTTACGGTAACAAACTGTGTTTACGGAATCATTCTTGCCCAGTTTTTATACAAAAATGCAACACCTATTAAAGTTGTACTTTGTGTACTTATAAACAAAGTTGCTTGTTCGCTGATATTAAACACCCTTTGGATTTCTATTTTATATCGCGGCGGTATTGATGCCTTTTTTGTAGTGCTTGTTCCAAGACTTTTAGGCACAGCAATTTCGGCCGCGATTGAGCTTGTTGTTCTTTTACTTGTTTTTTCAAATAAAAGCGCACTTAGAACGGTGCTTGAAAAAGACATTCAAAAGATAATATAAAATTTAAACCCACGGTTTTAAAAACCGTGGGTTTGTTTTTAGTTCCAATTAAAATCACTGCAAAGCAATGTTGTTATGTTTTTTTGTACGGTAATTATTCCGCCGCCGATAGATGCGCTTTTTTCGCTTTCATCGGCAAGTGTTACCTTACATTCGCAAGGCTTTACCGCTGTAATAAACGGTATGTGACCCGCCATTATTGCAAGCTCGCCCTCGGTACCACGCACGATAAGTGATATTGCCTCATCGTCAAACACGCTACCGTCGGGGGTAGAAATTATAAGTTTATAGGTGTTCATTATTTCTCACCCTTTGCTTTTGCAACAGCCTCATCGATAGTGCCTACAAAAAGGAATGCCGATTCAGGCAAGTCGTCGTGTTTGCCTTCAATAATTTCCTTAAAGCCACGGATGGTTTCACTAACAGGTACGTAAGTACCCTCGATACCGATAAACTTTTCAGATACGTGGAACGGTTGAGAAAGGAAACGCTGAATCTTACGTGCGCGACCAACAAGCAATTTATCCTCGTCGGAAAGCTCATCCATACCCATAATAGCAATAATATCCATAAGCTCATTATAACGCTGAAGTATTCTTTGAACCTCACGAGCAACCTTGTAATGCTCTTCGCCAACAACCTCGGCCGAAAGTATACGGCTGGTTGATTCAAGCGGGTCAACCGCAGGGTAAATACCCTGTGACGCTATATTACGTGACAAAACGGTTGTAGCATCTAAGTGAGCAAATGTGGTTGCAGGAGCCGGGTCGGTAAGGTCGTCGGCAGGCACGTATACTGCCTGAATAGATGTTATAGAGCCCTTTTTGGTTGATGTGATACGCTCTTGCAATATACCCATCTCGGTAGCCAATGTTGGCTGATAACCAACGGCTGACGGCATACGGCCCAAGAGTGCCGAAACCTCACTACCTGCCTGAGTAAACCTGAAAATATTGTCAATAAAGAGAAGCACGTCCTGATTCTCTTGGTCACGGAAATATTCCGCCATAGTAAGTCCCGAAAGACCTACACGCATACGTGCACCTGGGGGTTCGTTCATCTGGCCATACACAAGCGCAGTTTTAGATAAAACTCCCGACTCTTTCATTTCGTTATAAAGGTCATTACCCTCACGGGTACGCTCACCAACACCGGTAAACACCGATAGACCGCCGTGCTCTTTAGCAATGTTGTTGATAAGCTCCATAATAAGAACGGTTTTACCAACACCCGCGCCGCCGAAAAGGCCAATTTTACCACCCTTTGAATAAGGACAAATAAGGTCGATAACCTTGATGCCTGTTTCAAGTATTTGGGTACTTGTTGAAAGCTCGTCATATTCGGGAGCGGGTCTATGAATGTTCCATCTCTCGTCCGTTTCGGGAGCCGCCTCGTTATCAACAGGTTCACCCAAAACGTTGAATATTCTACCCAGCGTTTCACGACCTACAGGTACGCTTATCGCCTTGCCGGTATCGGTAACATTGGTGCCTCGCTGTAAACCGTCGGTAGAAGCCATAGCAATACAACGTGCAACGTTATCACCTATGTGCTGCGCTACTTCAACGGTAAGTGTACGCTCACCGATAGGCATTGTAAGCGCATTATAAATAGCCGGTAACGCACCTTCCTCGAAACGCACGTCAACAACAGGTCCCATAACCTGAGAAACTGTACCGGTAGTTTTATTTTCCATTAAGTTTCATCTCCTTATAATAAAAGAAAAAATGAATAATGAATGGTAAATAATGAACAATGAACAATTACAGTGTGCCTATGGCACAAATTTATATCAGTTCGTGCCTTGCACGAACACGATAATTTTTCATTTTTCATTTTTCATTTTTCA
>JAFSBZ010000016.1 GCA_017437005.1 Clostridia bacterium
TCGATAATAACGGATATATTACCCGTGAAGTCGAAAGCACAAAAAGATATAAAAGTCCGTTATTGCTGACCGATAAAGGTTATGAAATCGGTAGAAAAATTGCTGATAAAATTGATGGTGTTCTTGATACTATTAGCGGAGGGCTCACAGAAGAAGAAAGAATAGCATTTTACCGTAGCCTATCCATTGTCAGTGGGAGTTTAGATGCCGTAGCAAAGAACAGCTAAATAAGGAGTAGTTATTTATGAATACAAGAATTATTGTTGATTCCACGGCAGATTTGATGCCTGAATTTAAATGCCGTGTGCATACCGTTCCGCTTACGGTTCGTTTCGACGATCAGGAATACATAGACGGTGTTACCATCGACCATAAAGCTTTTTATGAAAAGCTGATTGAAAGCGATGTGCTTCCTACTACCAGCCAAGCAACACCGGACGCTTTTATGAAAGAGTTTGAAAAAGCAAAAGAGGCGGGCGAAGCCGCGGTTGTTATTACTCTTGCTTCAAAGTTTTCCGGTACATACCAAAGTGCTACTATTGCAGCAGCCGAATATGAGAATATTTATGTTGTAGATAGTGCCAGTGCGGCTATGGGCAGCGGCATTTTGGTAGAATTGGCGTTTAGATTGCTTGACGAAGGAAAGAGCGCAAAAGAAATTGCAAAGGCACTGGAAGAAGAAAAGAAAAAGATTGTTATTGTTGCCTTAGTAGACACCCTTGAATATCTTAAAAAGGGCGGTCGCATCTCCAAAGCTGTCGCTTTTGCCGGTGGCGTACTTAATATCAAGCCTGTTCTTTCTGTTATTGACGGTGAAATTAATATGCTCGGCAAAGCACGTGGGTCTAAGATGGGCAACAATCTGCTTGTTCAGGAAATTGACAAAGCAGGCGGTATAGATTTCGACAAACCCGTGTTGCTTGGTTATAGTGGTATTTCAGATGCACTTCTGTTAAAATATATTGAAGACAGCCGTCATATTTGGGAAGGCAATCTCGATGAAGTGCGTTATACAACCGTCGGTAGCGTTATAGGCACACACGCAGGCCCCGGTGCTGTGGTTGTTGCATTCTTCAAGAAGTAAGTATATAGGAGTTGCTGTACAATGGAAAATAATAAGAAACAATTGTGGCAAGCAGTGAAGTTTACTTTGTTTTCAATTTCAGCAGGCGTTATTCAAATTGCCTCTTTTGCACTGCTTGAAATATTTATTAAAGATTATTGGATTCCATATTTGATTTCTCTCGTGCTTTCAATTCTTTGGAATTTCACACTCAATCGACGTTATACTTTTAAATCGGCAGCAAACGTACCTGTTGCAATGGCAAAGGTGTTTGGGTTTTATCTCGTATTTACACCGCTTTCCACATATCTTGGAAATGCGGCGGAAGGTCTTGGTGTAAATGATTTTATAATTTTAATCGTTACAATGCTTGCAAACTTTGTATTAGAATTTCTCTTCTGCAAGTTTGTTGTGTATCGAGGTAAGGAAGATACGCTGAAAAAGTAATTCGTTGAATGATGGGAGGATTTCTTATGGAGGACATAAAGAGCAATGTTGCTAAAAATATAACTGAGCTTCGAATTCTTAATAATATGACACAGATGGAACTTGCCGAAAAACTGAATTATTCTGATAAGACAATTTCAAAATGGGAGCGGGCAGACTCCTCACCCGATATATCGGTATTGGTTGAGATGGCAGATCTGTTTGGAGTCACGCTTGATTATCTCGTGAGAACCGAGAACATTGAAGAAGCTGTTAGTGAGCGTAAAACAAAGGAAGTAACCTTTAACCGCCGAGCCGTTTCCTATATTGCCGAAGGCGGCGGATGGATTGTTGCCATCTTTGCGTTTATTGTTACGACGTTAATTACAAATCAAATGACTTTCCAATGGTTGTATTTTGTATATGCCTTACCGGTTGTGTTAATAGTTAAATTGGTTTTTAATTCAATTTGGTTTAATCCACGACATAATTACCTCATCATATCGGCGCTGTTGTGGTCAATACTTGCAACAATTCATATTACTTTTTTGTATTTCAAAATAAATGTTTCGCTCATTTATCTGCTCGGTGTTGCAGGACAAATTGTAATAGTGTTGGCATCTTACATAAACAAACCAAAGACTAAATAAGTATATTAAAACGCCTTGTTTCGATTGGAAACAGGGCGTTTTTGTACAATTCTCCGAAACGGAGAGCCGTAGAAAACCGATTCTACGACAAGAAATCCAATAAGTAGACACGCCTCCCTCAAACATCGGTTTACTCATAATTATTATAAAGATATAATAATCCTTGATGATTTCAAGCAAACACCAAAGGAGTAGAGAAATGAGTAGAGAAATCCCAATTTTCTTTTCAACCGATGACAACTACATACCTTACTTGGATGTTGCGGTTCATTCGCTTATTGCGAACGCATCCAAGGATTACAGCTACAGGATTATTGTATTGAATACAGGCCTCAGTCCTGATAATATCGCTAAGGTTAAGCAAAGCGAGCGTGAAGGTTTTGCTATTGATTTTATTGATATTTCTGAAAACGTCAAAAGCATAAAGTCTCGCTTTAAGAATATATATCACTTCTCGATCGTAACGTATTATCGACTTTTTATTGCTTCGCTTTTCCCGCAGTACGATAAAATAGTATATCTTGATTGTGACCTTGTTGTGCTCGGGGATATATCAAAGCTATATAACACAGAACTTAGTGATAATATATTGGGCGTGGTTTCAGACCAATATGTGTGTAACACAAAAGAGTTTAGAGTGTATGCCGAAAAAGCGATCGGCGTTAATCCCGACACTTATTTTAATGCGGGTGTTTTAGTTATCAGTTTAGAGCAGTTCAGAAAAAACAACATAGAAAGCAAATTTATAAGTCTGATAACAGAACACGACTTTGACCTTCTCGACCCCGACCAAGCATATTTAAATTATCTTTGTTTTGGGAAAACACATATTTTGCCAAACGGATGGAATAAGGCACCTACCGAAATTACTTGCGAAGGCAATAAAAATATTGTTCACTATAATCTTTATAAAAAGCCTTGGCAGTATGATGACGTGATAGACGGAGAATGTTTTTGGGAATACGCCAAACGTTCCCCGTTTTATGAATTGATACTCGACAGAAAAGCAAAGTTCGGCGAAAAAGAGAAAGCTGCGGGCGATGCGATGGCAAGGGAGATTCTTTTACACGCAAACAGAATCGTTGTGTCCGATAATACCTTTGCTAAAAAACTTGGTGCAAGAGGATAAACGTATGGAAAAATCGGCTCATAAATTAGAACTGCTCAAAAGAATTGCAGAACTTGAAAAACAGGAATTATGGCATCTCGATGTCGAGGATGATCCCGAAACCTATCCTCTTATGCCGGATAAGATAGACTATCTGAACGAGAAGTTTTCAAATAAGATTAAGAATAAAATCGCCAACATTTTCGCCACTCGCTTCTTTGATAAGATGATTGCTGATAGGCAGCTGATCATAAAAGAAGTTCGTGGCATTGAAAACTTCACAGCAGTAAAAGGCGGTAAAATTGTTACTTGCAATCATTTCAGCATCACCGATAACTATGCTGTTTGGGTTGCACTCCGTGATTATATGGACGGTAAAATGCTTTACAAGGTCATTCGTGAGGGAAACTATACCAATCCACCAAAGCCATTTGGACTATTTATGAGGCACTGCAATACACTGCCGCTATCAAGCCAAAAAACAACGATGGTAAAATTTATGAAAGCGGTTTCGGAACTGCTGAAACGTGGCGAAACGATACTGATATATCCTGAGCAAGGTATGTGGTGGAATTATAAAAAGCCTCGTCCTATGCAGGACGGCGCATTTTCGCTCGCCGTGAGAAATAACTCACCAGTTGTACCAATATTTATTACAATGGAAGACAGCGACCACCTTGACGGTGACGGCTTTCCCGTTCAGGAATACACGTTACATATATCGCCGGCTATCTATCCAGATGGAAACCTTTCACGCGGTGATGCAAAAATCGATATGAAAAAAAAGAATTACGAGGCCTGGGTTAAAACCTATGAAGAGTTTTACGGGAAGCCTTTGGAGTATAGCACATTATGAAATTTTATTTAACTGTAATCGGCGTAGCAATGCTTATAATATCGGCAGTAAATATAATCTTTGATACAGCCGCTTGGTACAACATAATCGTATTAGTCGTTTTATGTACGGCGCTGCAATTCGCTCTTGACGGTATCATTGCAATTATTATAAATAAAATGCCGGATAAGTTTTTCGGTGTCGAAAATCCATTGTATAACGTATCGGAGTTTGAAAAAACACTTTACAAAAAAATAAAAGTGCGCAGTTGGAAGGATAAAGTATGGGAACTTGGCGGTCTTGGTGGCTTTAGCAAAAAGAATCTGGCGCGCCCTAATAGCCCCGAGTACATAGAGAAGTTTATTATTGAATGCAACAAAGGTGTGCTTACCCATAGACTGTCATACCCAATCGGATTTTTACCAATGTTGTTTATGCCAAATGTGTGCGCGTTTTCCATTGCGCTTCCCGTTGCGGTAGTTAATTTATTTTTGAACATTTTACCAACACTTACATTGAGATATAATACCCCAAAACTAAAATTGATGTTGAAAAGAATGAAGAAAAAATCAGAAATTATGAATATAAAATCATAAATCACAAAAATTAACTTGGCATCTAAATGGTTCGGAACAGCCAATAAAAAGACACCTTTAAGGTGTCTTTTTTGTTTCTATCATTTGACATATATATTATAAATTGGTATAATTCTGTAAAACTAACGTATATAGCTGAATTCTTGTAATTCAAAGGAGAAACATATGTCTACTATTAATAATTTAAATCCTCAACGAGTTTTTTACTATTTTGAGCAACTATCCGCTATTCCACACGGTTCGGGCAATATGAGTGCTATTGCGCAGTATTGTGTTGATTTTGCAATAAACCATAATTTTAAATTTGTTCGCGACACGGCAAACAATGTTATTATATATAAAAACGCAACCGCAGGCTACGAGCAAAGCGCGCCCATAATTTTGCAAGGTCATCTTGATATGGTGTGCCAAAAAACGCCCGATTGTGATATAGATTTTCTAAAAGATGGACTTCAACTTTATGTTGACGGTGATTATATAAAGGCAAAAGATACAACCCTTGGCGGTGACAACGGGATTGCCGTGGCAATGGTGCTTGCTATTTTAGAAAGCGACAATATATCTCACCCACCGATTGAAGCCGTTTTTACTACCGACGAAGAGGTTGGTATGATTGGTGCTCGCGCGCTTGATATGCGGCTTTTGCAAGGCCGTCGCATGATAAACTTAGATTCGGAAACCGAAGATATTGTTACTGTTTCTTGCGCGGGTGGCAGTGATTTCAAGGCGAACGTTCCACTTGTATATACAAAAAGAACAGGACACACAATTACAATAGAAATCGCCGGTCTTAAAAGTGGTCACTCGGGTGTAGAAATAAACAAAAACCGCGTAAACGCTAATATGATAGCCGGTAGAGTTTTAAACGAGCTAAAATCAAATTTTGATTTTAGCGTTATAAGTATAAACGGCGGCGACAAGTCAAACGCTATACCAAACCGCTGTGTAATTATTCTGTGTGTGGATAACCCTGATGATATTTGCTCTTTTATAGATAATTATTACAAAACAGTTAAAAACGAAATTAGCGATCGTGAACCCCAATTTAAAATCACAACAGCCGTTGGTGCGGTAGGTGAACACAATGTATTAAACACCGAAATTAAAGAAAAAATTATATACACCCTACTCTGCGCGCCAAACGGTGTTATGGAAATGAGCGCCGAAATTAGCGGACTTGTACAAACCTCGCTTAACCTTGGTGTGCTTATCACAAACACAGATAGTATTGTTTTGCATTTTGCGCTTCGCAGCAACAAGCAATCGGCTCTTATATTTTTAGAGCAGCGCCTCGCCGCATTTTTTGATAATCTTAATTTAAAATATGAAACCTTTGGTCACTATCCGCCTTGGGAGTATAAATCAGACTCTTATATGTGCGACCTTTATTGTAATGTATACAACAGTATTTTTGGCAAAAAGCCACGTATATTAGCTATTCACGCGGGGCTTGAGTGTGGTGTTTTTGCCGCAGGCATTAAAGATTTTGACTGCATCTCAATAGGTCCTAACCTCAAAGACGTGCATACAGTAAACGAAAGGTTAAGTATTTCTTCTACCGCTTCTGTTTATAATTTACTTATAAAAATATTGGAAAAATTAAAATAAACGGTATTTTATGTTGCCTTTTGTGCTTTAATGTGATAAAATGTCTTGAATTTTAAAAACAAGGAGATTTATATGGACAACAAAAACGAATTTAAGCCCTATGTTCCGTCGGAAAAAATCACTCCGGAGCTTACGGTAACATCTATTATAATGGGTGTACTGCTTGCTGTTATTTTTGGCGCGGCAAACGCGTATCTTGGCCTTCGTGTAGGTATGACGGTATCGGCATCTATTCCTGCGGCGGTTATTGCCATGGGTGTTATACGTATATTGCTTCGTCGCAATTCAATTCTTGAAAGTAACGTAGTACAAACTATAGGCTCTGCGGGCGAGTCGCTTGCCGCAGGAGCAATTTTTACCCTTCCTGCCCTATTTTTGTGGGCAAAGGAAGGAAAAATGGAAAATCCCAGCCTTATTGAAATTACACTCATCGCGCTTATAGGTGGTTTGCTTGGCGTATTCTTTATGATACCGCTTCGCAATGCGCTTATTGTAAAAGAGCATGGCACGCTACCTTATCCCGAGGGTACTGCTTGCGCCGAGGTTATGCTCGCGGGTGAAAAGGGTGGCAGCAGCGCATCTACTGTTTTTGCAGGACTTGGTTTTGCCGCTTTATTTAAGTTTATTATTGATGGATTAAAGTTGGTTTCGGGTGAGATTAACCTTAAAATCAAAGGCTTTACGGGTCAAATCGGCACACAAATTTACCCCGCGGTAATGAGCGTTGGTTACATTTGCGGCGCACGCATTTCTTCTTATATGTTTGCGGGCGGTGTGCTTAGCTGGCTGGTTATTATTCCGCTTATTGTGCTCTTTGGCGGTGACCAAATACTTTATCCTGCAAGTGTATCAATAAACGAGCTTTACGAAAGCGGTGGAGCAAGTGCCATCTGGAGCAATTATATACGTTACATTGGAGCCGGCGCATTAGCCGCAGGCGGCATTATAAGCCTTATTAAATCGTTGCCTCTTATTATAAAAACATTTGGTGGCGCTATGAAAAGTATGAAGGGCGTAGCCTCTGATTCTACCGAACGCACAGCGCGCGATATAAACATAAAAATTGTTATAATTGCCGTTTTGGTATTAACCATTCTTATTTGGTTGATACCTGCAATTCCTGTATCACTGCTTGGCGCATTTATTATTGTTATTTTTGGATTTTTCTTTGCGACGGTTTCATCGCGTATGGTTGGTCTTGTAGGCAGCAGCAACAACCCCGTTTCAGGTATGGCAATTGCAACGTTGCTTATTGCAACCGTTATTCTTAAAATTACAGGCGCAGACGGTGTTTCGGGAATGGCAAGCGCAATTGCAATAGGATCTATTATATGCATTGTATCTGCTATTGCAGGCGACACATCGCAAGACCTTAAAACAGGCTATATCTTAGGTGCTACGCCACGCAAACAGCAAATTGGCGAAATTATAGGCGTTGTGGCATCAGCCCTTGCAATAGGCGGTACACTTTACCTGCTCAATTCGGCTTGGGGCTTTGGTTCCGACGAGCTTGCTGCACCACAAGCAACACTTATGAAAATTATCGTTGAGGGTGTTATGGGCGGCGATCTGCCTTGGACTCTCGTATTTATAGGCGCATTTATAGCCATTGTTATCGAGCTTATTGGCATACCTGTATTGCCGTTTGCAATTGGCGTTTATCTACCTGTTCAGCTTAACGCTTGTATTATGGTAGGCGGTCTTGTTCGTTTGGCACTTGAGAAATTAAAGAAAAACAACAAAGACGAAATTGTAAATGACGGCATACTCTTTAGCTCGGGTATGATTGCCGGCGAAGGACTTGTTGGTATTGCACTTGCACTCTTCGCCATATTTGGTATTGACAAGGTTATCGACCTGTCGGGCAATATTCCGCCCGTAGTGTCAGAACTTGGTGGTCTTGCGCTGTTTGCAATTATTATTCTTACACTTCTTAAATTCACCGTTTGGAAAAAGCGTGATAAAGCAAATGAAAACTAAAGAAAACTATCTTGAAAAAATCCCTTGCAAAAATGCGAGAATTAAGTGGAGTCAGGACGAAAGCGGTCTTGTAACGCTTGAAGTGCAAAATCGTGGATTTGCGAATTTGCTTG
Organism: Clostridia bacterium; assembly: GCA_017437005.1. Lineage (GTDB taxonomy): Bacteria > Bacillota > Clostridia > Oscillospirales > Acutalibacteraceae > UBA737. The sequence continues at coordinate 8,380 of JAFSBZ010000016.1, forward strand.
CTCAAAAGCTTTTAAAAAAGCCAAAGGTTAGTTTTATTCATCTTGAAGAATTTGGCAGTTTTATCTGGACCGCAATTGACGGCGTACGTGATATTATTACCATTGGCAAGTTGGTAAAAGAACAGTTTGGTGAAAAGGCTGAGCCGCTTTACGAGCGACTTTCAACCTATATGAAAACACTTAAATCAAACGGGTTTATTGATTTTAATAAATAAATATTTGCGGATTGCTTCGTGACTTCCGTTACTCGCAATGACAAACGTTTGTATTGTGAAATATATTTTGTCATTGCGAAGAGCGGCCAGCCGTGTGGCAATCCGTTTTTCTTGCCATTTATTTAATATAATGATATAATACCATATATCATTTTTAGGAGTTATGTTTATGCGTGCAAGTGGAATACTAATGCCCATTTTTTCTCTGCCCTCGCCTTACGGTATTGGCACGTTTGGAAAAGCAGCTTATAATTTTGTAGATTTTTTAAACAATGCAGGACAAAGCTATTGGCAAATGCTACCCATAGGCCCCACAAGCTTTGGCGATTCGCCATACCAGTCTTTTTCTTCCTTTGCGGGTAACCCATATTTCATAGACCTTGATTTGCTTATAAAAGACGGTTTACTTGCAGAAAGCGAGGTTAAGGCTTGCGATTTTGGTGACAACACAGCCAAAATTGACTATGAAAGGCTTTACAACAACCGCTATCCCCTTTTAAAGACAGCATTCAGTCGTTTTAAAGGTGACAGTAGTTATGATGCTTTTATAAAAGAAAACAACAGTTGGCTACATAGTTTTGCATTGTTTATGGCGATAAAATCTGCTCATAATGGTGCCGCGTGGTACACTTGGGATAAAAAGCTTATATCAAAAGATGCGGATGCCATTTTAAAAGCAGAGCGCGATTACATAGACGATATAAATTTTTACAAATTTTTACAGTTTGAGTTTTACAAACAATGGAATTTACTTAAGGAATACGCAAACAAAAACGGTGTAAAAATCATTGGCGATATACCAATTTACGTAGCGCTTGATAGTGCTGACGTGTGGGCAAATCCACAGCAGTTTCAGCTTGATGACGATTACACACCGCGTGCGGTTGCAGGTGTACCGCCCGATGCTTTTAGCGAAGAAGGTCAGCTTTGGGGTAATCCGCTTTATGATTGGGATTATATGAAACAAACAAACTACGCTTGGTGGATGGGTTACCTCGGTCATGCGCTCACACGCTATGACGTTGTGCGTATTGACCACTTCCGCGGCTTTGAGGCGTATTACTCAATTCCCTATGGCGACAAAAATGCCAAACGCGGTAAGTGGATAAAGGGCCCCGATACCTATTTGTTTAAAGCCTTTAAGCAAGAGTTAGGCAGCGATTTACCCATTATTGCAGAGGATCTCGGAGTTATTACGCCGGCTGTACGTAGATTGCTTGATTTTACGGGTTTTCCCGGTATGAAGGTATTGCAATTTGCATTTAGTGGTGACAGTAAAAATTCATATATGCCTCACAACATTATTAAAAACAGTGTCGTTTATACGGGCACCCACGATAACGACACCATTATGGGTTGGCTTGAAAACAGCGATGCCGATACCGTAAAACAAGCAAAGGATTACTTTAATTATCAAACTGACAGCGGCTTTAACTGGGCTATGATAAAAGCGGCTATGAGCTCGGTTGCCGACACCTGTATAATACCTATGGCTGATTTTATGGGGCTTGACAGCACGGCGCGCATAAACACACCCTCTACCCTTGGCGAGAATTGGAGCTGGCGTATAGACGGCGGGTGTATAAACGATTGGCTTGCGAATATAATTAAAGAAAATACTATTCTTTACGGACGTCATATGCCTTCTCCCGAGGGAGAAGGTGTTGAGCAAAGCGAAACGGATGAGGGGTAAAGATGAACAATTTCAAAAACAAAAACCTTACACCAAACGCACAAACGCTACGCAAAAATATGACCCGTCAAGAAAGGCATCTTTGGTATGATTTTTTAAAATCATTACCTATTACATTTCATCGTCAAAAGGTTATTGACAATTACATTGTTGATTTTTACTGTGCTCAACATAAACTTATAATTGAACTTGATGGTTCACAGCATTACGAAGGTCAAGGAGTTATCAAAGACCAAAAACGTGACGAATATTTTAATAGTCTCGGTATTACGGTTTTAAGATATTCAAACCTTGACGTTGACAAAAATTTTCGCGGTGTATGTGAGGATATATTAAAATATATTTTCCCCTCATTCACCGCAAGCGGTCCCCCTTCTCCCGAGGGAGAAGGCAATTAAATTTTTAAGTATAAAAAAACTCAGACCCGAAGGTCTGAGTTTTTTTGTTTTATTTATAACCAAAGTGGTTATTGTTGTTAAAGTTCTCAGTTTCCTGAGTTACGATGTCGCGTTCACCATCTTGTTGATATACACGCACGTATTCAATCTCGAGTGAGGTAAGACCTGCTGCTGTAAGAAGGTCGGTGAATACTGTTGCACCGCCATCATGTGCTTCGTTAGCTGAATAGTACTTGTTATCCAAAAGAACGTACATATACTGGTTAAATACCTTAGCATCGCTGTAGATACCTGCATTTGCACCAATTGCACCGTTAGCTTCTGTATTGCCGTTATCATCCTTCATTGCGCCAATTGAAGCACCCGAAGCGATAGGAAGTGTCTGACGAACAGAACCGTCATCGTTATAAACGTAAAGTGTTGCTTCAAAACCGGTTTCGGCATCGGTGTACCAGCTAAAGCCGTATCTGCGTGATTTCTGCAAATCGTCACGAGCAGTTGTGCTAACTGATGCACAGTTTGATGTTGAACCAAAGTCCATCAAAGTGCTACCCGGATTATGAATCCAAGAGCCTTCACTTGACGTTGTAGAGAACGCATCATTTGCGATACCGCCCAAAACTTGGTAGTTATCCCAGTCATGGATGTAAAGCAAGTTAGCGTCACTATCAACACCGTTGTTCCACCACTTGTGGATGGTAGTGTTAATACCGTACCAGCCTACTGCTGTTTTCCAACTCTTTTCACGGTCTGTAATTCCTGATTCCCAGCTAAATTGTCGACCTGATACACGACTTGCAGCCTGCATAACTTCTATCATATCTATTTCATAGATAGCTGATGGAATCTGGTATTTATAGGTGTTAAGGTTGGTCTTATCCCAAGCGTTGCTTACGCCGTCCCAATTAGTGTTATACTTATAAACCTTGCCGTAAAGTGAGTTGTCATAACCCTTGTTGGTTGCCGATTGTGCCGGGCGACCCATTAACCACCAAGCAGGGAATGCGTGACCGTCTGCAGGGAGCTGACCCTCAATTTCAAGGTAACCTTGTTTGTAAAGCATACCACGTTCGGTAGTAACCTTACCGCTTGAGAAATATACATCAGAACCGTCGGCGTCAATTGCGTTTACACCGTCCTGATGGTAACCGTTAAATTCGCCGGGTTCTACGTCAAGTGCAACGTAGCCGTTTGTGCTGGTACCAAGACTGCTGCTGTCATAACCACGCTTCATAGAAAGCCTGCCGTCTTCTATCACGATAACCTTGCTTAAATCCTTAACAGGAGCAACTTCCTGATTTAAGTAGTTAGATTGTTCGCCGTTTTGAGCTTCTGACTGCTGGGTGTTGTGCTGCCAGTTATGTGTGTTAATGGTAGCACCGTCTGTTGCATAGTCGCCCTCAAACTCGTCACCCCAAGCATAGTAGAGAACTGTGTCGGCATCAAGCACACCATCATAGTTGGTGTCAAGTTTTACAGTGATTGGTTTCTTTTCGTCAGAAAGTTCTGTTGAACCGCAAGTGTAAACTGTATCGCCCTGAACTGAGCAACCTTGTGTAAAGTTGATTGCCGCCTGCTCTACTGCTGTAAAGTTTTCACCCTGTAGCCATACAAACTTGCTGTCTTTGTCGTATGTTACAGCATATGTGTTAGCTGCGGTCGCAACATTGTTGGTAGCATAGTCAGTGCCAGCAATATTACCAACAACAATTTCTAATTCACCGTCAAGGGCATATTTAGCCTTCTGGGTGCTGTCGGTAATCTCACCGTAGCTATCACCAATTGGATAGTAGAGAGCACCGCTTACCCAAGCATAATCGTTTTGATGAACGTATGTAGCGTTAGCATCGCTGCTGCTACCCCAAGCAACGCTATCATCTACAACAACCTTTTTAACGTCAACACCGGCAAGCTCTTCAAGATAAAGCTCTACCTTACGTGCTGCATCGTAGTTGTCGTTTTCGCCGTAGTAAATCTTGATATTGCCTGCTTGAACGTTTGCAAAGAAGCTGTCGCTAATGCTTTCGCCGTAGTTATCGCCAATAGTTCTCTGTAGTACTGCAAGGTCAGCAATGTTGATTGTACCGTCACGGCTTACGTCACCGTAGATATTATCGTAAGCGCTCTTGCGGAGAAGCTTGCTTCTAAGAGCTGATAAGTCGTTTGGTGTGTATTCGTTACCGATACCGTCACCGTCAACGTCAACACAATCCATCTTTTCAGCCTGTGCTACAAGACGTGGCAAGCTACCTTCTTTACCGCCGATGTACCAGATATCAGTTTCGCCGGCAGTAATTTGAGCTTTGATTTCATCGGCAGTTGCCTTTACCACGCCATCATCTTCGTTGTGATCGGTAATGTAAACGGTAACATCGTTACCATCACCATCTTTACCAACGTAGTAACTATTTGTAATAGTACCGTAGTCATCAATTGACGTTGCATCGTCGTTGTAAACAATGTAAAGGCCGTCATTATAACCGCCTGCAGAGCTTATTACAGCATCTTCTACAGAACAGTTTGTAACTGATCCGCCGTACATCCAACCTACCAACGCACCTGCATACTCGCCTGATACAACAGCTACATCGCGAAGGTGAAGGTTCTTTACAGTACCGCCTTCAAGAACAGGGATAAGACCGGCAGATGCGCTGTCGCCTGCAGAAAGGCCTGTAATGGTATGGCCATCGCCGTCTAATGTGCCGCCAAATGGTGTATAGGTGTAGTAAATGCCACCCTCTGATCTTGTCTCTTGAGTAATCCAAGGAGCAGCCGAAAGGTCAATATCGCAACCAAGCTTATAGTAAAGCTTGTCGTAAAGGTTCATACCACCTGTTGCAATTGCGCGAGCAAGCTGTATGTCGGTTTCAATAATGTATGGATCCTCTTCGGTACCTGCGCCCTTAAGCAAATAGGTGTATGGGTTAGAGCCGTAAGCATATGGACCAACACCTGCATAGTTGTTTTGACCTTTACCTACAAGCTCAACGTAAGAAGCATTTGTTTGCTCTGCTGTGTTAACTGTAGGTATTGGGAATGTACGGTCGCCTTCGGTTACGATTGTCCAGTTACCCCAAGAAAGCTTAGGCATATCGTACATAGTATACTCAGATTTTGTTTCGATACGTGTAATATCCTTAAGTTTGTCATACTTATCAGGATATACGGTAGTAATCTCGTTAAGAGACATATCTGTATAGCTGTTATAGAAAAATACCTCAAAGCCCTGATTCTTGTCATAACGGTTATAGAATACCTCTTTACCACTAACGTAAACTTCGTTTACTGCGGGTGCGCCGAATGATACACAACCTGAAACAGTAAGGTTGTTAGCGCTACTTGTACCGCTGTGGATAGCACCCATCATATCAATGGTAGCCTCAGAGCTTGCGCCTATAGCACGTTCACATGTATCACCGTCGTAGAAACAGTTAGAAATTGTAAGGTTTTCAGGAGTACTATTTGTAGAAATAATACCTGCAGGACCAGCAGCGTGGTCATAACAACCTGAAGAGTCGGTTCTTGCAGTAAGGGTTATAGCCCTGGTAGTAGCAATGTAAGAATTTCTTACACTGATGTTAGAAATCTTAATGCGAGTTGAGTCATTTGTGTATGAACCCAAGTTTGTGGTAACCAAAGCGCTGTTACCCGAACCACTTGCATAGCAAGCGTTAAAGTTAATGTTCTTAACTGTTGAAGCACCGTCAAGCTTGTAAACAAGACCCTGACCGGTTGAACTGTACATACCATAAATGGTAACACCGTTACCGTCAAGATGGCCTACGAAGCTCTTGCCGGGTTTCCAGTCTTTTGCAGTGCCTGCAGCAACCATTGCCTTAGCGCCTGCAAGTGTTTCATTGCCGTAAACGTTGTTAAGGTAGAATGCGTCAACTGTGTCATCTACCTTGTAGTAATATGGTGTGTAAACAGGAGCGTAAACGGTGGTTGAGCCCTGTTTAAATATTCTGTCTGTTTGTGTACCACCTGCTACGCTTTCAGCAGTTTCAACTGCCAAGTCGCCGCTTGTTGAAGTGGTATATGTTACTGTAGAAAGTGCGCGATAAAGCTGATCGGCAGTTTTGATAATGAAAGGATCATCCTTTGTACCTGTACCGCCTGCAAACTCACTTGCTGCTGCGCCTGTCCAGAAAGATACGTTAGACTCTTCGCCTGTTTGGTTAATTGTTGGGTATTCGCCTTCTTCACCGGGAATCCAACCGGAGAACCAAGCAAGGTTCATATTGCTAACTGCGGCTGCACCCTGCATCTGCTCGGGTGTGAGAATAAAGATTTTGTTTGTAAAGTTACGTGTGCCAAGTGTACCGCCGATTGCAGCCTGTAAAGAGCCTGTGTCGGTGTAAACGTTGGTAAAGTGGCTTTCAAGACCAGAGTGCTGAACATTGTTTTTATCGGTACTAATGGTTGTTGCATATGGTGTAACACCAAGTACTATACAGTCGCTAACTGTAAGTGCGTTTGAACCTGCAACACCTACCACACCACCGTGACAAACCTGGTCACCTGTTGCGCTGGTGCCTTCATTCAAAGAAATAAAGTATTCTTCGTCAAGGTCTACAAAACAGCTGGTAATGTTAATCTTGTTGTTTACATAAACGTAGTCGGTTGTGCTACCGTCACCGTCTTCATCGTTTGCGTCCGTGTAACCTGAAGGACACGTAACGCTACCTACTATAGCACCTAAGCCTCTACCCCAAGCTGAACTGGTTACCTCGATATGAGAATCGGTTACCGAGCAGTTTTCGATAGTAAGGGTTGTGTTGTTGGTGTAATTGCCTTCACCCAAATAGTAACCAACAATACCGCCGGCTGCAGTTGTAGCGGTGAAAGAAGCTTTGTTAACGTTGATGTTTTTAATGGTTACGTCGCCCTTTGTGCAGGTGAAAAGACCTGCGTAGGTAGAAACTGACTCGTGGTTGGTCCAAGCGCCGTAAACTGTGGCGCCGTTACCATCAAAGTAACCCTGAAAACCGGGTGTGCCACCGGCGTGGTTTTTGCCGGCTGCTTGGATAGCTGCAAGGTTATCAGCCAATGTGCCGTCAATATCAAGGTTATTGCTTGCAAGGTTAAATCCGGCAAGACCGTCAGCAACCTTGTAGTATTTGCCGTCAGTATCGTCGCCTGATCCTTTACAAAGGTAAACAAGCTCTTCGGCAGAGTCAATTATAATAGCGTTTTCCCAATCGGCACCTGTTTCGCCGTTATCGGCAAGCTTGGTGTCATAAAACGTGCTTGTACTGCCCATATCGGTAAGGTAAGTACCAAATTCCAAAAGGTCAATAGTACCCTCTGCAATTGGAGTCTCAGCGTTGGCAATAATATTTGTGCCAACATTAGCGGTAAAGAGTGTACCTATAACCATTGCAAGTGACAATGCGATACTTAAAACTCTTTTAGCGCTTTTGTTTATTTCGATTTTCATAAAAAACCTCTCTTTTCTTTCCACTATGTGTGAATTAATAGGTTAGTTTCTTTTGTTCTTGTTAATTATTTAGGCCAGATTACGATATCATCGTCGTCATCGCCAAAGTTAGCGTTAGGGTCACTTGTAACGATAATATCTGTAAGGTCTAATTCATAGATTTCGATTTTTGATTTTTCAAACATAATCTTTTTCTCCTTTTCTATTAGGCTTTATCCTACTTTGTAGGGACGGGCGTCCTCGACCGTCCGTTACTTTGCGGACCGTCCGGGAGGTCGGTCCCTACAATGCCATTTTTACAATGTAGGGGAGCCTATTTATATTATCGTTTATTATTTACCGTAACGCGCTTGAATCATTTGAACGTAGAACAAAAGCGCTTTTGATACTTCATAATATGATGCATACTGGCCGCAAGGTTCAATCTTGTTAGCGTTATCTGCCATAAGTGCAAAGCCCTCTACTGAGTATGAACCAAAGTCAGCCCACGCACCACCATTATATGAAGCTTCTACCTTGATACCACTAGCCAAAGCTTCTACAGGGAGGTTTGTTGCTCTGTAGGTGTGGTATCTACCTGCTGTTTTTCCGTTTTCATCTTTTTCTATATGGGTCCAACCATTTACATTTTCTACGTTTTCACCTGTAAATGCAGGAACTGCGATTTCTTCGCTTGTTACACTTTCACCATCTTTGGTGTAGGTAAATCTAATCTTAATGTTTTCACGATTTTCTTTATATTCACCAGAAAATGCAAATGTAAATATCATATATGGATTTGCCTTGATGTTAAGGCTGGAGCCATACATACCAAATACCATAGAACCGTTTGCATTATACACGGTACCTGCGCCTACGGTGTCAGGTGTGTCAAGAATTATACCGTTGTAAAGTGTCTGAGCACTTAATGGCATACTGCCTGCTTCTTTAAAGCCTGGCATATCGCCTGCGGCACCTACGTACCAAACGGTTTCACCAATTGGTGCAGCGTTAAGAGCGTTAACAATTGATGTAGCATTGCTGCCGATAACGTCATTGGTAGTAATTGCCTTAATCTGAGCGTCTTCGTATGTCCATTCACCGTTTGAGAATGTTACTGTGCCCGATACGCCGTTGGTATAAACCCCGCTAACGCAGTTTTGAGCATTTCTTCTATAGCTTCTGCCGCCTTTAGTGTTCAAAGCGTCACAGTCAAGAATGATAGAGTTACGAACTGTGTTGCAGTAGAAGCCACCGTTTTCAACAAAGCTTGGAAGCTCGGCAGGCTTTTTAGCAGTTGTTTCAACGTCGTTGTTACCTACACCGGTAAGTGCCATTTTAACACCGTCGCCGTATGTAGCGTCATTGCCGTAAACCAAGCAGTTGTCAATCATTATAATATCGTTAGAGAAACCGCCTGCTATCACACCGGAACGTTCCCAAGATGTGCAAGCGTTGTACATATAGTTGTTAGCAACTGTACAGCCGTTAACCCAAACTATACCTTCTTGTTTTGCACCGTAGCTACTACTGTTAGCAACAGGAGCTATAGCTGCTACCTGGTAATTGGTAGCGCTGGATGTAAGGTAAGAGTTCTTAACACCAATGTTCTGAATTACAGCACCTGCATCTACTGTAGAGAACAAGCCTGCGTTATTAGTAGATGTCTGATACAAACCGTAAACCGTAGCACCGTTACCGTCAAAGTGACCGCAGAAGGATGAACCTTCCCAACCGTAGTTAGGCCACTTGAGCATATTAGCGGCATTCTCTTCAAAGTAAGCCTTTGTATCGGCAGCTGAACTAAGAGCCATAATTTCTGATGCGTATTCTGGCTTTTGCATTACGAATGCGCTGATGCCGTCAGCCACCTTAAAGTACTTGTCAGGTGAAATTGTTGCGGCCTGATCTACCATCTTTTCTTTTACCATATATGCGAATTCAGCGCCTGTGCTGATGATATATGGATCTTCTTTTGTACCGGTACCGCTTGCAAAACCTGTTGCAACCGTACCGTCCCAAGTAGCAACAATGCCGGAAGCAGGAGCCTTGTAATCTTTGTTTATAAAGGTTGGATAGGTGCTTGTTGTTGTCCAAACATTATTCCAATCAAGCGCTGTCATATTGTCTTTAGCGTTTAAGCCTGTAAGCTGTTCTTCGGTAAGTGGGAACACTTTACCTGTAAAGTTACGGTTTGTTAATGTACCACCAAGGTAAACACCGGTAACAGGAACATCACTTGTTGTATAAACGTTGGTAAAGTGGCTTTCAAGACCTGAGTGCTGAACAGCGTTGTTGTCGGTGCTTATGCTTGTTGCATAAGGCTTAATACCAATAACGATACAGTGGTTTACGTCAAGTGCATTTGAACCCATGTGGCCTACTACACCACCGTGAGATACCTGTTGGCCTGCTACACTGGTACCCTCGTTTACAGAAACAAAGTTATCTTCATCAAGATTTACATAGCAGTTTTTAACTATTACCTTGTTGTTTACGTAAAGTGTTTCGGTTGTGTTACCGTCACCGTCTTCATCGTTTGCGTCAACGTAACTTGATGGGCAATCAACTCTACCTAATACAGCACCTACACCATAGCCGTAGCCTGTTTTTGTAACTTCAAGATAAGAATCGGTTACAGAACAGTTTTCGATTGTAAGGGTTGTGTTGTTAGTATTAGTGCCCTCACCTTTATAGTAACCAACAATACCACCTGCTGCAGTTGTTGCAGTAAAGTGAGCCTTATTAACGTTAATGTTTTTAATGGTTACGTCACCCTGTGTGCAGGTGAAAAGACCTGCGTAAGCGGAAATTGATGTGTGGTTGGTCCAAGCGCCGTAAACTGTAGCGCCGTTACCATCAAAGTAACCCTGGAAACCGGGTGTGCCACCAGCGTGGTTTTTACCTGAACCCTTGATTATGTCAATGTTGTCAGCCAAAGTGCCATCAACATCAAGAGCGTTAGTTGCAAGGTTAAAGCCTGCAATATTATCGGCCACCTTGTAGTATTTGCCGTCAGTATCATTGCCTGAAGCCTTTGCAAGATATACAAGTTCTTCAGCAGAGTCAATTATAATAGCATTATCCCAGTCAGCACCTGTTTCGCCGTTGTCAGCAAGCTTGGTGTCGTACCACTTGCTTGTGCTGCCGAGGTCGTTGATAAGATAATCGCCAAATTCGAGAAGGTCGATTGTGCCGGCATTATACGCCTCGTTGCTTACTGCGTCAGCCTTTTCACCGTAGTTTAGAAGTGCTGCTGCAACGTTTTTGTCAGCGATGTCATAGTTGCCTTCAAGAATTGCCTTTGCGTTGTCGGCAATTGCAATTTGCTGTGATTTACCCCACTCGAGTATTGTTGATTCCGCGGTTACAAGTGTTGGTAACCAAACAAGGTCGATATCACGAGCAGAAAGGTTTGGAATTGTGTACATAATGGCATTTGCGCCAAGTGTACTTGTATAGCAAGATTCTGTTGCAGTATCAAGCTTTATAAACTTAGACTTATCGGTTGTACCAACGTAAAGTGTTGGAGCAAAGCCTGCTGTTTCAGGAACATAGTGCAGGTTAAAGTCGAAGCTACCGTCTTCGTTATAACCAACGTTAGTACCAACAAGTGTAAGATCCGGATTAGAGTATTTGCTTGTGCCAAATGTTGCAAATGGGGCAAGAACAGGGTATTTACCCATTGCACCACAGTACCAATCGGTACCCCAGGTAAGATTTGGCATTGCTGTCTGAGCACCTGTGCCCAAAGCATCGGCTGCATTAATTCGGGTAATGTATGGTGTAGTTGTCGTTACATAGAAATACTGAAGAAGAGTTTTACCGTTTTTATCGGTATCGGTCTCTACATTAGCATCAGTATAGCAGTTTTGGTAACCCTTAAGGTCGTTAAAGCGTGAACCATAGCCCTGTGGTAAATCGAATGGGTTAAAGCCCAAGAAGATACTGTTGCGAACCATATTGTAGTAACGTGGATCTGTTTCAGCACCGTCATCTACTACAACAAGACCTTCGGGAATTGCAGGAGCACTGCTTACAAGAACGCTGTTGTTAGCAGAAGAGTAAAGTGGCATTGGTACGCCATCGCCGTATGTTGCATCGTTGCCGTAAACAAGTGCATTGTCAACATACATAATATCACTTGATGCGCCAAACATTATACCGTTACGGTCATGTGACGTAGAGTTGCCATACAAATAGTTGTTGGCAATTTCGATATTCTTTGCCCAGATAAAGCCATTTACAGATTTACCGTAAGTACCACCGTTAGTAACAGCAGCAAGAGCGCCGCACTGGTAGTTAGCGCCACTGGACTGGCTTACCATATATGAGTTTTTAATTGCAAGGTTGTGGAACTCGGCCCCTGCATCTATATTTGAGAAAAGACCTGCGTTAGAAGACGATACCTGATAGATACCGTAAACTGTAGCGCCGTTAAAGTCGATTTTACCGCAGAAGGTTGAGCCTTCCCAACCGTAGTAGAGCCACTGCTTCATATTTGAAGCGTTTGCTTCAAAGTAAGCCTTGGTTGCTGCGGCAGAGTCAAGCGCCTTAATATCATTACCGTAAGCATATGGCTGCATTACGATGCTCTTAATACCGTCGGCAATCTTATAGTACTTGCTGTCAGTAATTGCATAGTTATCACGAGTCTGACCACTAATGTAAGCAAGCTCGGCTACTGTGCTGATGATGTAAGGATCGGTCTTTGTACCGCTACCTACTGTTGGAGCAGTTTTGGTGTTTGCGCCATCCCAGTAGATTGTGTCAAATGTTTCGCCCGGGAGAGCTAAACGTGGATATGTATCTGTACCGTCCATAACCCAGGTTGTGCCCCAATCAAGAGCAGGCATATTAACAACACCGGCTGAACCCTGCATATCAGCAACGTCAAGCTGGGTTACGCGGCCTGTAAAGTTACGTGCACCGAGTGAACTACCACCGATACTAACTGCACTGCCTGAAAGCTGGTCGGTATAGGTGTTGGTAAAGTGACTTTCAAGACCTGAGTGCTGAACGTCGTTACCGCCGGTATATACCTGAACGGCATAAGGAGTAACACCGATTGAAATGCACTTGTCAACTGCAAGACCGTTACTTGTCATAAAGCCAACGAGACCGCCGAATGTACCGCGTACTGATGTGTCGGTCAAAACGTCTGGGTCGGTTGCACCGATAAAGTAGGTAGGATCAATGTTTACAAAACAGTTGTTAACGATACATTTACCGTTTACGTAAATGGTATCCACCATATCGCCGTCGCCGTTACCGTCAACCTGCTTGTCAGCTTCCTTCCAAGAAGAAAGGTTTGCCGAATAACCAACGATACCTGCAACACCGCGACCGTAACCTGTGCCGGTAAGTTCGAGGTTAGATTCGGTTACAGAGCAGTTTTCGATAGTAAGGGTGTTGGTACCGTCACCTGAGTGGTAACCTACGATACCGCCAACTGCGGTTGTACCTGTGAATGATGCAAGTTTAACGTTAACGTTTTTAATTGTAACGTCGCCCTTTGTGCAGCTGAAAAGACCAACGTAGCCGGAAATAGATTCGTGGTTGGTCCATGCGCCGTAAACTGTAACGCCGTTACCGTCAAACGTTCCCTGGAAAGGAACGCTTGTGCCGCCTGCGTGGTTTTTACCACCGGATGCTTTAACCTTGTCAATATTGTCAGCTAAGGTGCCGTCATAGTCGAGGTCGCCGTTTTTTGAAAGGTCGAAACCTTTGATGCCGTCGGCAACCTTAAAGTATTTGCCTGCTGTATAGCCGGTAGAGTCACCTTTACAAAGGTAAACAAACTCTTCGGCAGAGTCGATTATAATTGGGTCATCCTCGGTACCAGCTTCACCGTTGTCGGCAACGTTGGTGTCATAGTAAGTGCTGGTAGAACCTGCATCGGTAAGATAAGAACCAAACTCGAGAAGGTCGATTGTACCCTCTGAAACGGTTTCTTCGCTTAATTTGTCACTTGTAGGAACCAACTGATAGCCAAAGGTTTCACCGCACTTTGAGCATACAGCATTTTCGTAAACGGCATAACGGTTTACGTCATCTGTAACAAGTGGAGTGCCCGTTACTGTAAGAGTGTGTTGACACTCAGCGGCGATTTCGCCTATAGCAAGACCTGTAGGCTCAGTATAGTACTCGTCGCTATTGTAAGCGAGTTCTACATCGTCGAGTCTTATTTTATAGGTTTTGTCCTTGTCGGCTGAGCCATTTGAGAACTCAAAAGTCAAGGTAAGTACAACAGGGTTCTTAGCGTTTTCGCTATCAAAAAGAACATAGTCCTCTTCAACAGTTACGTTAAAACCTGCTGTTTTTGCTGTAACCTCTTTAAGAACCAAGTAATCGGATGCATCCGCATCTACCTCGGTCCATGTAAAGCCACCCGCAGCAATGCCGTTTGGCAAGTTAGCGTGTGCAAAGGTTACGTCTATGGAAGCCTCTGACAAATCCTCAGCAGAGGGGAACTTTGCTTCGCCAAAGCTATAGCAAGATTCAGCCGCGCTGACTGTCATAAGACAACCTAAGACTGTGGTTGCGCAAATTGCAAGAGTAAGTATTACTGCGAGCACTTTGCTTGAAAGTCTTTTTCTCATGATCTCTCAATCTCCTTTTGGTGTTTTACACCTAATTTTTTCTACGACCGCGCAGAAAGGAATTATGATACGCCCATCTTTTTGCTATATATTGTGGTCTAAAATTACATAACCACAATATAGGCGCAATAGGCTAATATACTATTTTATAATACAACAAAAATGCTATTTTGTCAACAATAATAATTAAATTGTTGTTAGATTTAAAATTTATGTTTGTTTTAAACCAAAAATAATGCCGCACAAAAAATAGAGAGCATTTGTTAAATGCTCTCTATTTTCTAATTGTTTTTTTGTATCGCTTTTTGCAAGCGAATATCGTCGCCTGTAAAGACCTCGTTGTTATAATTAAACAATCTTGAAGCCACGCGCGGTGTATAACGCGCCGCGATATCGCCCATTGCAAGATTGGTGTTTATGATTGTGGGCTTGTTTGCAAGGTCACGTGTGTTTACAATATTGTAAAACAGGCTTTGTATGTATGGCGATACAAACTCTCCGCCTAAATCGTCAATAACAAGCAAATCGCAATCAATTGCGGCTTTATAAGCCGTGTTAGTGTGACGGTCAAAATGCTCGCTTTCCATCTCGCTGAACAAATTATATGCCGCGCCGTAAATTACATTAAATCCGCGATTTAAAAGCTCGTAAACAATCGCAATAGTTAAATGGGTTTTGCCAAGACCTGTATTACCCATAAAAAGAAGGCTTTCACTTTTGCACGGATCAAAATTTGTAACGTATTCTCGACACATTTTAAGTACGGCGGTCATATTTTTGCGTGGGCTTGTACCGTCATCTGATTTTTGAGGATAGTAATTAAGATCAAAATTATCAAAACGGCAGTCTTCAAGCGGAAGAGCGCTTGAAAGACTTTCAATAACGAGTTTTTTTGCGCTGTTATGTATGCAGTTGCAAATTTTACCGTTTACGTAGCCCGTATCGCGACAAACGGAACAATCATATTTTATATCGGTAATACCCGCCTGCTTTAAAATCTCGTCGCGGCGGCTTGAAAGCGCGGTCATTTCGCTCTGCATTTCATCAAGCGATGCGGTATCACCCGAAATTACGGTAATGGCAATAGACGAACCCAACTGCGCAAGACGGTTATTGATATCGGCAAACTCGGGGTTTTGTTTTGAAAGATTGGCAATAGCCATTTCAAATACTGCTTTTTTATAGGTCAAAACTTCTTTTTGCTTTTCAAAGGCTATTTCATAGCTTTGCTCACGAGTCATTTTCGTCTCCCCTTCCTTCAAGCTTTTTCTTTAACATTTTTTCATATTGTTTTAAATCGTAGCCCGCGTATGGTGAAGTTGGCTTTTTACCCTGCGGCGAATCTGTTGTTTTCTTTTTTGGAGCAGCCGCAACCGGTTCGGTTGTTTTGTCCTTATGCCAGTTTTCTAAAATTTTGGCAATATAAGCCATACTAAACTTTGATTTTGTATCTATACATACATCATATGCCGCTTTGAGCAAATCTTCGCTTAACTTCCACTCGTTAATCCAAAGGTTGCTTAGCTCAACCTCTTTTGTGCTGGGCTTTCGCGGTGCGATACCAAATGCTTTGCGAACCATATTCCACGCAAGCTCTTGCTCTGCTTGTTCGCTTATAAGCGCGTCGGCATCCTCCACCGTTTCAACACCCTGACTAAGCCAGTATGTAGCCGTTGTTTTAATAAAAGACAGGTTGCACTTGCCCGACTTTACTGCATAGCCTAAAAGCAAAAGTATAAGCGGCCCACTCATTCCGTAATCATCATAAAGTGATACCAGTAACTGACTTTCATTTTGCTTGAGATTTCTGCCAAACCTTAACTGCGCTTCACGCAACAAAAACATCAGGTTTTCATCTTCGAGTCCACGCTTTATTACGTCTGCGCGTGTTGGAAGCGTTGTGTTTATAATAACGGGTTTGTTTTCGTTCTCTTTAGGTTGCTCCGAATTTAAAACCTCGCTTTGCGACCAAAAAAGCAGCGCATCATCTACCTCACTTTCGGGCAGTGATAGTGCTTTGGATATTTTTTTGGGGTTGATGCCGTCGGAAATATTACGCATAAGATAAAGCAAAACCTTAAGCTGTGTGGCTGTAGCGATTTTAATAAATTTATCTACGACAACACTCGGCACAACAAAGGTGTTACCAAGCATTGCAGGATTAATGGTGTAATTCACTGTTTGTCCCCCTTTTTTAGATAACAAAACAAATCACGAAAAAGGTGATTTGTTTTGCTTGATTCTCTATAATGTATTTATATTATATATGTGCATATCGTTTTTGTAAAGATTAAAAAATTTGTTTTAACAATTTTTTGTGCGATGCAAATAATTCCTGCGGCTCGCCAAACGCGTTACGATAAACCTCTATAACGGCATCTCCCGTGTATCCGCATTGCTTTGCGATATCTAAAAAATGTTTAAAATTAAAATCACCTTCAAGCGGCAACATACAGTCATAATTTTCGTTGCTGTCACTTAAATGTAAATGCTTTATTTTATCCTTTAAAATGTGTAAAACATCAAACGGTGAATATCCACCGCGTATGCTTTGCTTAACATCAAGACAAAAGTTAACGCTGTCACCAAGATAGTCCGACATATTGCGTAGCGCCTCGATATCCCCTGCTCTAAACTTTACAACGTTTTCTTGCAAAAGAGTAGCGCCGTTTTGTTTTACAACCTCACTAACCGCGGCAAAGCGGTCAAAATAGCCGTAGTTATCCATTGTACCGTTTGGCTTGCCGCCGTGCATAATTACATATTTAGCGCCAAGCTCGGCCGCTATTTCACCATATCGCTTATATATTTCAAGCCCCTCGTAAAATCGACGGTCATAGTTTGAAAAAAGCATAAACGACTCGGCAAGCGACATTGTAGGATGTATGCTGGATACGGTGATGCCGTATTCATTTTTTATTTCACACAGTTGTTTTATAAATTGCGGTTGCAGCTCGCAATTTGCATTAAAAAATATTTCGGTAAGCTGTATGCCGTTTTTGCCGAGCATTTCAAAAGACTCTTCGGTATACATAGGATAAAGACAGGATGTGGATATTCCTATTTTCATTTGTCTTCCTCCTTGTTATATGGGTCTACAAAAACGGTTTTATTGGTTGTATATATTACCATACCCGCTTTTGCGCCATTGGGCTTTTTTACATATTTAATGGGTGTGTAGTCTACCGGCACATTAGCGGAATTTGCCGCCTTGGAATTTTTTGCCGCAAGGGAAGCCGCAAAAACGACAGTTTCGTCGCTTAATTCTTCGCCGCCACAAAGCACCACAACGTGTGAGCCGTGTATGTTTTTGGTGTGAAACCACATATCTCCTTTTGAAGCAAGGCAACAGGTAATATAATCATTTTGCGTGTTATTTTTTCCAACAAGTATTCGATAACCTTCACGCGATGTATATTCTTCAAAATTAGCTTGTTGTTTTTTTCGGGGTTGTTTTTTTGCCGTTTGTTTGATATATCCGCCCGACGAAAGCTCTTCGCGTATTTCTGCAATATCGGCAATTGTTTTGCAGCGCGTCAAGCTTTCTTGCACCGATTCAAGATACTGTATTTCTTGCTTGTCGTTTTCTATGAGTGTACCCAGCGATTGAACTGCTGCACAGCTTTTTTTATAATCTTTAAAGTACTTTGCCGCGTTTTGCGCGGGTGTAAGTGCAACATCAAGCGGTATTTCTATAAGACTAAGATTTTCGTCATAGTAATTTTGAACTCGCGCAACAGAGCTTCCTTGTTTAATGGCATAAAGATTCGCTTTTAAAAGCTCGCCGTTTATACGCAAATCCTCGCGATTGCTGTTTTCGGCAAGCTCTTTTTGTCGAACTGCCATTCTGCGATTAGCACGAGATATTAGATTTGACAAAAGCTTGGTTATATTGGTTGACGCTTTATGTATGCGAGCGGCATTTTCACGCTCGAAATAAAAAGCATCTAAAAGCTTTGAGGGAGAATCATATTTTTTTGTATTATACAAGCCACTATATTGAGTAACAGGCATATAGCAAAAGTCTACAGGTGCGCCGTCATGTTTGCAAAGCATAATATATTCGCTTTGGTGTAAGCTGTGCTTTAATTTTTGCAAGATGTTTTCTACGCTATCCTCTATTAAAGCAAGCTCGCGGCAAACAAGTGGTGATACACCCTCTAAGCTTTGCAAAAGTGCTTGTGATAAATCCTCTTTTTTAACGATTGAAATTTTATTTAAGGCGGCTTCTATATCCGCGCTGATAATATTAACTTTATTTTGTGAATCAGGATATTTATAGGTAGCTCCCGACACAATAAGTCGATCGGCTTCTATATCGCTACGGTGAACGGCATCATAAATTTTACCGTCTTGTGAAACAAGAATTATATTACTGCTGCCCGTTATAAGCTCGCAAACTATTTTGGGTGATATTCGGTCGCCCATTTCATTTGTAGCATCAAAGGTAAATTCTAAAACACGTTCAAGTCCTTTTTGAGCAACCTCGACAATTTTGGCAGAAGAAAATATTTTTCTTGCCAGCATACAAAACATAGGCGGCGTGTCGGGATTGTCGTATTTTTGCTCGGTAAAATGCACTCGCGCAGTACCCGAGGCGGCGCTAAGCACCAGCTTTTTTGCAAAACCTTTTTTGCGAAGCGAAAGCACCAGCACATCACGCGCCGGTTGATAGATTTTTTCTACGTGACAATCTACCGCCTCTTGCAGTTCACGTGTCACGGTATATAAAAATCCTCCGTCAAAAGCCATTTTACCCTCCTAAAATTTCTTTTAATTTATCGCTTAATTTTAAATAATAGCTATACTCTTCTTTTTTGTTGTTTGCAGATTTTAATTGTTCGGCACATTTTTGCGCTATTTTGTATTGCTTTTGTATATATGCTATTGCCGCATCATTATCAGGCTTTAAAAGTCCTATCACCGAACGAACATCATCAATGCTATATGTATCGCCGTCGAATCGAGCGCACATTATAGAGTAAATTTTATTATTTTCGGCAAGGGCTGTTTCGCTTTCTACAGTAAAACCGTTTTTTGCCAAAAACAATCGAAGCTCCTTTGCGGCGGTGGTGGGCTGTAGTATAAGTGTTACAGCGCTATCACGCAAAAAACGAGCGCGATTTATTATGCCGCTTATAACCTCGCCGCCCATACCGGCAATTACTACCGTATCAACATTTTGGTCTTCAACATCGGCTAAGCCGTCGCACAAAAACAGTTTTACACCACTTGCGCCTAATCTATCAAGATTTTTGCGAGCCGAAAGCAAGGGTTTTTCATTTATATCGGTTGCTATAACCTTTTTTGCTTTGCCCGATAGATATAAAAACGCGGGCAGATAACCGTGATCTGTTCCCACATCACAAACGCCACTGCCCTCTTTTATAAGACCTGCAATGATAGATAGACGCTTACTTAACTCTAACATTATTTGTTTTCAAAATAAGCGTTAAGCTTTGCAAGCAATGCCTCTACATCTGCGCCGTGAACTGAACATGCTTGTTCAATAGTTTCACCGCGTGAAGCAGGACAACCAAGGCAATGCATACCAATTTCAAAAAAGTATTGAGCAGCGCCTGAATCGATATCAAGAACCTCGCCTACTATCATATCCTTTGTGATTTTCATAATATTTACTTCCTTTCTATTTATAACTTTTAAAACAATTTTGGATTTTGTTCTAAATTACTTCTTGTGTGGTTAAAAAGCTTACGGTTGTCAAGCGCCCATACACGACCTGAAAAATCGTTAGGTGTAGCCGCCGCTACCGCCTCACGCATTTCGTATATACGCGCATCCATAAGGTCAAGCTCGGAAAGAATTTCTGCCTCGATAAACATTGGTCTTACCGCCGCGCCAAATTCGGGCTCGCCGTGGTGAGAAAGAATCATGTGCTGCAGCAATACCGATACCCTACGTTCTATACCTAATTTTTCGGCATATTTATCTATCTTGGTAGCGCCCATTGCAATATGGCCAAGCAGATTGCCTTCAACAGTATATCCGTCGGCAATGCCTGCATCGTTAACATCAAATTCCTGAAGCTTTGATATATCGTGCAATATTGCGCCCGCAAGCAACAGTTCGCGGTCCACAAACGGATAAACGTTACAAACTCCCTCGCAAAGACGAACGATTGAAAGCGTGTGCATAAGCAATCCGCCGCGAA
Source organism: Clostridia bacterium (assembly GCA_017437005.1). GTDB lineage: Bacteria > Bacillota > Clostridia > Oscillospirales > Acutalibacteraceae > UBA737. The sequence goes on from JAFSBZ010000016.1 coordinate 28,879, forward strand.
GAGCGTGATGAAGCTTGAATGCCGCAGGCCAGAACAATAAATTTTCGCGGTTGTCGGCAAGCATTGTAGAAACTATAAGCTTTAAATTATTATCGGTAAAACCGTTTGCAATATTCATAAGCTCGTTGTACATCTGCTCAGAGTCATAGCCGGTAGTGCGCACAAAATCTTCTATCCTCACATTATCGGACTCTATTGTGTGCCTTATTCTTTCTATTCGCAACTGGTCGGCTCCGTTATATTGTGAAATTGTACCACGGATTTTTACAATATCGTTTGCCTTGTATTCGCCGTGCTCTACCACACTATAACGCCAAAGCTTACCGTTTATTTCCCCTGTGCTGTCGCCAAGAGTAAAATCAAGATAGGTATCTCCCTTTGAAGATGTTTTTGTTTCAACGCTTTTTACAAGGCAGTAGCCGTCTACACGGCCTGTGTTGTCAACTGGTGTAAAGTTCATAAGTTTTAATCCTTTATATTTTTATTGACCTGTAAAATCACGGTCAAATGTTATTACGCATACATAAGTTTTGTTGTATTGGCGCGCTTTTTGACAAATTATGTCGTTCAATTGATTCTCACTTATTTTAAAATCAGACGGAACAACCACATCAAAAATCAGATTTGTACGTGTATCCCCTGCAGGAGTCATACGAAAATCATGAAGAGTTAACCGTTCGTCTATAGATTTTACAATATTTGTCATACTCTCACGCGCGGCGGTAACTGTTTTGTCATTGGTATCAATCGGATCCATATGTATAACAAGGTTAACACCTAATTTTTCGGCTATAAGCTTTTCGCAAATGTCTATCTTTTCGTGACAGGCGACTATGTCTACACCCACCGGCACCTCTACGTGAACCGAAGCAAACTGACGGCCCGGACCATAGTTGTGAACAATAAGGTCGTGTATACCGTGAAATTCATCAAAGCTTAAAATGGTATCGTTAATATCTGTTATAAGCTTTGGTTCGGGCGGCCCGCCCAAAATTTCGTTAAGGGTATCCCTTGCCGAGCAAAAGCCTGCCCACATTATAAACAACGCTACCAACAGCGCCATTACCGCATCAAGATTAAAGGGCAAAACAAAAAACTTGGTTATTATTGCCGATATTAAAATTGTCGCGGTGGCAATACAGTCGTTAAGACTGTCCTTTGCTGTTGCAACAAGCGCAGACGAATCTATAATTTTACCAATTTTTCGGTTAAAGAAATATAGCCAGCATTTAACCGCGATAGATATTACAAGAATTATAATTGAAACACCCGAGAATATGGGAGATGCTTCGCCACTTGCAAGTGTTGCAACCGAGTCTTTAAGAAGCTCGAAGCCTACAAGCAATATGAGAAACGATACTATAAATGCCGATATATACTCCATTCTGCCGTGACCGAATGGGTGATCACGGTCGGCGGGTTTATTCGCCAGTTTAAAACCGATAAGCGTTACCACCGATGATCCTGCATCGGCAAGATTGTTAAAGCCGTCAGCGGTTACCGACAATACGCCACCTATAAGTCCCACAGCTATTTTTACAAGACTAAGTAAAACATTTGCGCAAATACCAACCACGCTGCCAAGATTACCGTATTGGTTACGTATAACGGGCGATTTAACATCGTTGTGGTTTTTTATGAACAATTTAATAAGCAATGACGTCATTAAAAATTTGCTCCCTTGATACCCTTTAAGTCAAAAGACTCGCCGCACAAAATTTTTGTATACACAATTATTATATCATTTAATTTTATATATTACAATAGCATTTTTTGTGTATATCGGGCAAAATATTTTCGGTGATTATTGTATGAAAATTAAAAAGAATTTAAAATCTATTACTTTTGGAATATCCGTTGGGCTTGTAAACGGAATTTTTGGCGCGGGCGGAGGTATGCTTGCGGTACCCATTCTTAAAAAGAAAGGACTTAATCAAAAGCAATCGCACGCTAACGCAATAGCCGTTATATTGCCGATTACTATTGTAAGCGCGGTCTTGTATCTTGTAAAAGGTAGTGTTACACTACGTGAAAGCTTTGCATATATACCCTCAGGTCTTGTAGGTTCGTTAGCCGCTACATTTTTATTGCAAAAATTTTCTAACGCATTTTTACAAAAAGCATTTGCCGCATTTATGATTTACGCAGGCATTCGCCTGCTGACAAGATGAATATCGGCGCCCTTTTAGCAGGGCTAATGTCTGGAATTATAGGCGGTATGGGGCTTGGTGGCGGAGCCGTGCTTATAATATATCTTACCGTTTTTAAAAATGTTGAACAGCTGCGCGCACAAGGTATAAATCTTTTGTTTTTTGTACCAATAGCAACCCTTGCCGTAATTATTTACTCTTTTAAAAAACAAATTAAATGGCGAGTTACGTTGCCTCTGGCTATCGGCGGTCTTATAGGTGCTATTGGTGGCTTTTTTCTTACTGACATTTTAGGCGGCAATTTTACTTCAAAGCTGTTTGGCGGATTTTTAATTTTTTTGGGGATTAAAGAGCTTTTTACAAAATCTAAAAAAGGTACTTGAAAAAGCATATACACCTATGCTATAATTAATCGAATAAATGTTCGGCGAGGTGTTTTTATGGATAAGGCCCCACTTAGCACAAATCAAGAAAAGGTTTATAAGTTTTTGGTTCAAAAGCTGCAAAACGGCATACCACCTACTGTACGCGAGATTTGTAATGCAACAGGAATTAAATCAACCTCTACGGTTCACGCTATACTAAATACGCTTGAAGAATACGGTTATATTTTGCGTGATGCAAAATACAGTCGCGCAATAAGACTTGAAAATGACTTTGATGCTTCAATGGTACCGCTTGTAGGCCGCGTTACCGCAGGTCAGCCGATTTTAGCGGTTGAACATATTGAAGATTATATTCCTTACCCCACCAAAAACGCGGAAGGTCTTTTTGCATTAAAGGTTGTGGGCTTTAGTATGCGCGATGCGGGTATACTGCCTGACGATATTGTAATCGCCGACAAAAACGCTCCCTGCCGCAGCGGAGACATAATTATAGGTATGGACGGCGATGAAGCAACTGTAAAACGCTTGCTTATAAAGGGCGACCAAGTAATATTTATGCCCGAAAACCCTGATTTTTCACCCATTTATCCCGAAAAGCCTATGGTGCTAGGTAAAGTGGTAGGCAGTTTTAGAAAGTATTAAGGTGAAAATAATGAAGCAAGTAGAAATTTTTACCGATGGCGCCTGCTCGGGTAACCCGGGGCCTGGTGGTTGGGGCGCGGTGCTTCGCTATAACGGGCGCGAAAAAGAGCTTTCGGGCGGAGAAAAGAATACCACCAACAACCGAATGGAACTGACAGCCGTAATAAAAGCACTCGAACAATTAAAAGAACCCTGCAAGGTAACACTTACCACCGATTCAAAATACGTATCGGACGGCATAGGCAAAGGTTGGGCAGAGTCTTGGCAAAAAAACGGTTGGCGCAAGGCTGACAAAAAGCCCGCCCTTAACCCTGATTTGTGGGAAAGACTTTTAGAGCTGCTTAAAATTCACAATGTTACAATAAATTGGGTAAAGGGTCATGCGGGCCACCCCGAAAATGAACGTTGCGACGAGCTGGCTGTTGCGTTTTATAAAAATTTATAAAAAATGCGAGGAAAAATTCCTCGCATTTTTACTTTTATAGTTTTAATGTTTCTCCCGATTTGATTTCATAAACCTTTTTATCTATATCAAGCCATATGGTTTTAAGCGTTGGATTATAAATTCTTGTGCCGTCGGCGCTGTAAATAAGTGAGTTATACGCCTGTACGTAATCATAAATTTCAATGTTGGTTGCGTACCATATATCGTCGTGACCCGATAGTTTTTTCATAACCTCTTCGCCGTGGTCCCAGTTGTTCTTGTTGTCAAACTCAAAGCTGTGACCCCATAGGTAAAATAGTCTTGAACGGCGAGATGCTATATACATATTTTCGGAAAGGTCTATTTTTAAGAACTGGTCAATAAGCTCAAACACATTTTCACGGTCGTGGTGAGCGGTAGGCTTCCAGTTGTGCCAATCGTTTGGAAGATCAAAACCGTTATCGGTTGCTGTGTTACGGGCATAAGCAACATCAAGCTCGGTTAAATAGTTTTTAATCTTTTCGTATGTGTAATCGGGATTTGAAAAAATGTGTATGCCACTGTCGGGATAAGCCATACCACGAATTATCATATCAAATTCCTGCTCAAGCTCGGTACGGTTGTCAAGCACTTCGCGTATGCCTTCGATAGAACGCAAATAACCCGATGCACGATGGTTGTAGTTATGTAACGCTACCTCGTGGCCGCGGTCAATGATATATTTTTTTATCTCGTCGGCAGTAAGATTGTCCTTTGGAGATCTAAATTTTTCGCCCGTTACGTTAAAAGTGCATTTAAGACCGTATTTTTGGAGCATATCAGAAAAACGAATATCACTTTTTCTGGCATCGTCGTAGCTAAGTGTTACACACTTTCCCTTCCCTTCGGGAAATCTCATAAAAACATATCTCATATCATTTCTCCCTTTAGCTTTAAAATATCGTTTTTTGTTGCAAGCCCATCACTAAATGCCGTGGCGCTACCTGCAGCAACCGCAAATTCTAAGCTGTATTTATATCCTTGGTCGTATAAAAAATAGTATAAAAACGCCGCTATGGTGCTATCTCCTGCGCCGACAGCACTTATAACGTTACCTTTTGGTGCTGCTTGGGTGTATGTTTCGCCATTTTTACAAACCAAAACGGCACCTAATTCGCCCAGTGTTACCATTACGTTTTGAGCTCCCATGTCCTGTAACTTTTTGGCATACGTTAATGCAGTATCAAAGTCGCTTATTTCTACGCCAAAAATTTGTCCAAGCTCATGATGATTGGGCTTTATCAAAAAGGGTTTATACTTTAAAGTGTTTAAAAGCAAATCTTTTTCAGCATCTACGATAAACTCTATACCTTTGTTTTTCAGGCGTTCAAGTATTGTTTCATAAATGTTTTTCGGTAGTGTGTTGGGCACAGAGCCCGATAACACCAACCAGTCATATTTTTTTAGATTATCTAACTTTTTATAAAGCTGCTGTAACTCTTTGTCAGATATATCGGGTCCTGCGGAATTTATATCGGTATCGTTTAGTTTAACGTTTATACGAGTGTTGCCCTTCACCTTTACAAAATCACAGTTAATACCTTTTTGTATTAAATAATCCTGAAGCGCATCGCCCGTAAAACCGCCAACAAATCCCAAGCAAGTCGAACAACACCCCAACTCTTTTAACACCAACGATACATTTATACCCTTGCCACCAAAACGTATGTTTTCACTTGTTGTGCGGTTTACGGTACCACTTGCAAAATTGTCAACCGTAATGTAATAATCTACCGCGGGGTTTAATGTTAAAGTATATATCATATTATTTTGCCTTTGCTTTTATCTTGCCGTAAAAATCTTGTTGTAATTTTGGAGCAACGGTATCACGCTTTACATTAGCAATTATTTCTGCAAGGTCGTCTACTGCCGCCGCAATCGCAATTTCACCCTTCTCTTTTGTTGCGGCTTTAGGCTCGCCTGTAACGTTTTGGGGCCATTTATCATACCACCAAAGGCCCGTATAAACACGGCTACCCAAACCCACCAAGTCGTGCTTTGGTTGCATTCTTTCGTTTGTTGTGTGGTAGTCTAATTTTACGCTATCTTGCGCCACTGCCATTACCAAACTTGTTTCGCGCTCGTCGGCGTGTCCGCCTCTTTCGGTATCCCAAATATCAAGATTTGTAAATCGTCCGTCGCCGTAAGCAAAACAACTATACAAGGTGTAATCTACCTCTCGGTCTAACTGTGACATTGCAAAATACTGCAAAAAGTTGGTATTGCCACCGTGACCGCTTACAACAAGAATCTTTTTAAAACCGTTGCTTGCAATTTGATCTAAAAGTTGTTCAAGCATTTTGCAAAGCAGATCGGTTTGAAAATTAATAGCACCCGTAAAACATGCGGCCTCGTGAATTTGACCGAACCAATAGGTAGGAAACACAACACACTTTTCTTTTTGCGCCGCACGCACGCATATATCGTGACACACAAGACCATCTGTGCCAAAAGGCAAATGGTCGCCATGTCTCTCAAGGCAACCTATCGGCAAAATGCAAAGTTGCTCTTCTTTGACAAGTTTCTCAAAATCGGGTGGTGTTAAATAGTCCCATCTCACTTCCATGTTTAAAACCTCACTTTGTATTGAACCAAACTGCCATTTTGCTTGTGTTTGTCCATAGTTTTCCGGCAGATGCGTAGTCGGTAACGGTAAAATAGTCGCCATCTGTTGTGGGTATTTTTGCTTCAACTACACAGTTGTAAGGCGCGGTTTTTGTTTCGGGAATAACAATATCAATGTATCCGTCATCGTTTACCTTTACGCTTACAGCATCATCAACGCTGTAGCCCAAACGATTTTCCTGTGCGAGCATTAAAGGACCGTACTGAACAGCGATATGTTTTTGAGTGGATGGGTGTTCCTTATCGAACGTTGGAACCATATAGTTAACACCCCAAACAACCTTGTTCATCAAAATTTGACTGCCGTAAGGAATTGGGAATATCGCGCGAGCGCGCATTTCAAAATTAATGTCAATTACGTCACCCGTGTTCCATTTGCGATATATAGAAATATAACCTTTTGTTACAGTAATTTCTTTTCCGTTGACGGTCGCTGTTGTGTTTTTGCTCCACTCGGGGTTTCTTATAAGAATTTCAAATTCCTTATCACAATCGGTATCAACTGTAATTTTAACTTTGCTGTCTACTGGATAAACGGTGTCAAACTTAAGGGTTACGTTATCGCCGTTTGTAATCGGTTGTGTAACCTCTCCTTTTTCAAAAAGGTTTATAACAACACCCGAACGGCTCGTAAGCACGGCAGTCTTCATAGCAACACCAATACCTGCGGCGCCTATACAAATGCAACATCCGTAGTATCTGCCGTCAACGAACGGCTTAAGTCCGCCCGTACCGTTACCGCGAATACCTGCAGTAAGCGGGCTGTAGCTGTCAAACGGCATTGGCACCATAGTAAGCTCGGGGTACATTTTAGCCGCTGTTGTGTCAATAGCACCGTCGGTATTAACGGCACCTAAATATCCGTTATAAAGTGAGCGCTCAAACGCATCTATGTATTTAGGGTCGCCTGTAATAAGGTTAAGCTGATAGAAAAACTGCATAAGCGTTACCGTAACACAGGTTTCTTGTGCGCGAGGATCTTCTTTGTCGGGATTTGCCTGACGCACGGTAGAGTGGTCAAACAGCTCATGAGTACAGCCGGCAGAGCCGATAACCGTAAAGTCATCCTCTAAAATGCGATTTGCAAAATTGATTATGGCAGTTAAGTGTCTTTCGTTTTTACGAATACGATAGTACTCTAAAAGGCCGACAAAGCAAGAGGTCATTTCATAAGCCTTGGTAACAGGGTACTGATATGGATGCAATTCGTTGCGGTATGCAAGTTCAAACACGTTTTCAACGTCCATACCGCCACACGCAACTATATAATCGGCAAAGTCGAGATATTTTGCTTCACCGGTAAGTGAATAAAGTCGAACAATTGGCTCAAGAATAGAAGAAGAGTTAAGTCCACGCCAATGACGTGTAAGACGAGTAATAAGTAGTTTACCCTCGTTTAACCAACCAATTTTAGAGCATAGATAATCGACCTGACGCTTCATACAGTCGATTACCATAGCGTTAAACTCTTTATCATCACAAATTTCTACAAAATACTGCATACCAAGAAGCACGTACTTACGACTCCAAAGGTCCCAGCCGTCAAATTCTTTTTCTACGGTGTAGGTGCTGATTCGTCCAAGCTCGTCCTGAGCATTAACAAGGTCTTGTACCGATGCTTTAAGCACGTCAAAAAGCTCTTTGTCCTTTGAATAAGAATATACAAAGCAAGCTCCTCGCATCATCTTACCCCAAAATTCGCCTCGCCAACCCGCATCAACAATATCGGGATTTGTGCGAAACTGCTCTACAAAAAGCTGCCACATTTTACTGTCACGAAGCTGCATATCGGTAATAAGATTAAGGCTTTCGTCAAGCCAGCCGTCAAACTTTCTTGTGGTTATAACGTCAAAAAATTTATCGGTGTTATTTCTTGGATAATTGGCTGTAAGTTCTTTGTAAAAATTCATAATTGTCCCTCCGCTTTAGAATTATATATCACGTTAAATATAATATATATTTTTTTAAAAGTCAATTAAATAAACCGTAAAAATCGGTACAAAATCAAAATAGGTGGAAAATGTTAAATTTATATGATATAATATATCAAATTTTTAAAAGGAGGCGGCAAAATGTGGGTTAAAAAGTTTTTAACTAAACCGTTTGTTTTATTGTTTTTCAGCGCTGTTTTATCGGCTTTGCCGTTAACCTTTTCAGGTTTATTTTTGCTTTCGTGGATATCATTTGTGCCGCTTTTTTATGTAATAACTAACAATAACGATGACAAATTACGCTATGCCGTAGGGCGAGGCTTTTTATTTGGATTTATTTATCACGTGTGCATTTATTACTGGTTTTTATGGTTTTATCCCCTTGATTATGCAAGCCTTACAAAAGATGCATCTGTGGCGGTGGTGGTGCTTGCGTGGTTGGGAATAAGCTTGGTACATGGCGCACTGTGGTGCATACCGTTTGTTTGCTGTCATTTTGCAAAAAAGATTACCAACAACAAATGCTTTTTATCCTTGCTTACAATCTTGGGGGTTATTGCCGCGCAAAAAATAACAGGGTTTGGTGAGCTTTCTTTCCCGTGGACAAGAGTGTCACTTGGTCAATACAAGGCTACCGCACTTATACAATCAGTAGCTATTTTTGGCACTGACGGTATCGACATAATAATACTTGCCGTAAACGCATTGGTTACTTTAGCTGTAATTTCGAACAACAAAAGGCGTATTGCCGCATTTTGCACGGCTGCGGCTATTTTTGCTGTAAATTTAGGTTTTGGTTTAATAAGACTTAACACTACCGAAAAAAGCGATTCGCTTACTATAATGACCGTTCAGGCAAGTGTTGAACAAAACGAGAAATGGTCAAGCAAGGGTGATGCCATTTGCTTTGAAAAGTATTCATCCCTTACAAAAGAAAATATGAAAGATAATGTTGACCTGATTTTATGGCCCGAAAGCGCAGTACCTAAAATATATAAAAACGCGGGAGCATTAAAGCAATATAAAAATTTATCTAAAGAACTGGACACACCATTGCTTGCAGGAATAATATTACGAACCGCCGAAGGCAACACCAACAATGCCGTGTTGATAGATAAAAATGCGGTAAACTGCATATACACAAAAAGACAAATGGTGCCTTTTGGTGAATATATGCCATATAAAAGCGTACTGTCAAAGTTGTTTCCAATGCTTACCGAGCTTAACATAGTCGAAGACGATTATGTTTCAGGTGGCGACAGCAAAATTATGTCGGTAAAAGGCGGCAAGCTCGGGAATATTATTTGCTTTGAAAGCATTTATCCCGACCTTACAAGGCAAAGTGTTCTTGACGGCGCCGAGCTGATGGTTGAGGTAACAAATGATTCGTGGCTTGAGACCTCGCCTGCTATGTATCAACATTTGGCACACGGTGTTTTTAGAAGTATAGAAAACGGAAGATACCTAATCCGTAGCGCAAATTCCGGAATATCGGCGGTAATTGATAATCGCGGCAACATAAAATCTACACTCCCTATAAACAAACAAGGTGTAATAACTGATACGGTTTATTTTACCGATAAGCAAACGTTTTACACCAAGACAGGCGATATATTGTTCCCGTCATTGTCGCTAACAGCATTGATTTGGTTGATTGTTTTAATAATAAAAAAGATAAAAACGGTGAATAGGTAAAAACCCTGTTCACCGTTTTTATTTATTTGTTGAACAAATGATAATAATATAGCGGTAGCGCGCTCCAACCGTGACAAAGTGAACCCGCATTGCCGAAATCGGCTTCTCCCTTTATCGTTTCCCAAAAGCTTGTTGCACCATTTTCTAACATATATCCATAAAGCTCTCTGATTTCATTTAAAATAAATTCTTTATTTCCCTCGTCAAATTCAAGCAACGCATCGTACTTGTATATGAGCATCGAAAGCGAGGTTTCTATAAGCGAATTGTCTTCCTTTATTGCTTTTACAGTTCGCTCGTCACCAAGACCTATAAGCAACGCAAAGGAATTGCCAAGCTGTGATTTAAAACTGCGGTCATCGGTACGAAGTATAAAGTTACCGTCGCTATCATCAAAAAACTCATTAACAATTGCGGCTTTAATGCTTTCGAAATCGCAATCAAACTCTACACCTGCCATATTGCACATTTCTTGAAACATTTTGCCCGAATATACAAACGCGCAATTAAGAATAAGATGAAAGCAATCTTTATACTCATAGCCGTTCTGTGTTGGAATTTTATCAACACTACCGTCAGCCCACTCATAAAAGTTCCAATAAGGAGCATCAAATTGACGGATGAGATTGTTTTTTTCTATTCTATCCTTAAAGCTCTGCATTATTTTAAGCATTGTAGGCATTGTGGTGTCAAGTATAGATTTATCGCCCGTGTGCTTTATGTATTCATAAACCTCAACAGGATACATAACCGAGAAAAACGGAATTGCAGGACCATCTTTGGCGGGATAGGTAAGCTCTAAAAATCCATCGGCTTTTGTACCTTTGGCTATAAGCTCAAGGTTTGCGCGCTGAAATTCGGTTTCTTGGAAAGCATAATACCCACAAAGCATCTGATTGCGGGAATCAAGCACATAAAGCGCCTGCTCGCGCCAGGGGGTGTCCTCGTAGTGCATATTCATACAAAGACGAAGTGTGCGAACACAGGTGTCATAAATTTTTTGATCTAAATTATTATCTAATTTTAAGGGTGTTTCAGTGACAGGATAAATATATGGGATTATACCGATTTTTTCTATCTTCACACCCTCAGGTAAAAATGCTTGCAAATATCTACCCGAAATTCTTGTAAAATAATTTGTAAATTCATATGTTCCTTCGGGCATTTCAAAATTTATTGAAAAATCTCTACCACCCACAAGATAACGAACGCCACCGTCAACGATATGCTGACCGTAGACAATTTTTGCCGTGCTCGCTTTTTCCGCTTTAAATTTAATATATAGATAGCCCGCTGTTTCGCGACCTATGTCATAAAGATTTTTAACTTTATCAATAGGCTTGCCCTTTACAAAAGCCTGTGCCAACGTCTTTTTTACAGGACGGGGTTTTATGTTGTATGATTTTTCTACCTCTACGCAAGGAATATCGCAAACATATTCTCCTATCCTCATATCTGTAGCATAACCTATCTGTCCCGTGATTTTACGCGTTATATGTTGAACATATCGGTTATCGTATCCGCCCAAAGTGCCCTCGTGACTATACAATATGTTTTTCTCGTCAATATCAAGAGAGTATATAACACCTGCGCCGTCGGCAATATGTATATGAGAATTAATTCCCTCATAGCGCACGGTAAGGGTGAAAACGTTTTCGCCCTTTATGCACAAATCGGTTATATCAAGCTCGTCATAATATTTATGCTGTGGGTATCCTGCAAATTGACCAAAAGCCGCCTGTTTTCCATTGACATACAAAACATAGTCAATTTCAGCACAAACAGTAAAGATTACCCTTTTACCTAAAAACTCAAACTTTTGCTCAAAAACGGCATATTCGTTATCGCTGGGATTATTGTTTATCCATATCCATTTTGCATTTTTATTAAGCATTTTAATCTCCTATTTACCAAAAGAGTTTTCTTTGTCAAGACCTTCTGTATGGCGAGCATCATTAACCAGCTCAAGCTTTGGCGCTGTAAGCTCACCGATTTTTCCGTAAAAGCTTACTACCGTTATAGCGGTAAAGTATGGTCTTATAGTCTGACAAACAAATGGAAACGGAACGTTTAATATATGCGATAGCACCGCGCTTGACGAGCCGCCGTGGCTAACCATCATTATAGTATCATCGTTTTCTTTAGTAATGCGGTAATAATCGCCCTCTCGTTGAAGACCGAATGCTTCAACCCATTTGTCAAAGCCATTTAAAACCTTATCGTAATTTTCTAAAAAGGTTTTGTCCTTGTATTCGGGTGTATTACGCCAGTCCGAATTCACAACGCTATTGCCGTGCAATACCCACTCATCAGCACAATCCCACGGGTGAACAAAATCGTCACTGCCTCTAATTCCCCAATCAATTTCACGCATAAACTCGAGTTGCGTTATGTCCATATTATGATGCGCGGCTATATGCTGAGCCGTTTCATAAGCACGGCCGCAAGTAGACGAAAAGATTTTATCAACTTTTTCATCTTTTAGTCGCTCGGCTGCCGCCTCTGCTTGTGGATGACCGCGCTCGGTAAGGCAGTCTTTTTTATAATCGGGATGTCCGTGACGGACAAATATAATCTTCATATACTCACCTCTTGTTTTAAAATTATATCATTCAATTTTACCATTGTAAAGAACAAAACAAACATTTTGCTTGACATATCTTTTTTGTTTTTTTATAATTATAACATAAAACTTTTAGGGGGATTTTTATGTACAACAGAAAACAAGTTAAATTATCTGCAAAAGAAAGCCTAAAAGGCAATTTAGGTCTTGCAATAGGCGTACTTTTGGTACTGTCACTCATTATCGTCGCATCAAGCTACATACCATTTGGCTCTTTAATTTTAACCGGCGTTCTTAGTGTTGGCCTTGCGATAGTAATGCTTGGTATAGTTCGTGGCACCGCTGTTGAATTTAAGGATTTGTTTGGCGGATTTAACAATTTTGGCACAACCTGCATTGCCGGTATATTGGTAAGCGTTTTCACATTCCTTTGGTCATTACTTTTTGTTATACCAGGTATTGTAAAATCATATTCATACGCAATGACATCATACATTTTGGCTGATCATCCCGAAATGACTGCCCAAGAGGCTATTGATGCTAGTCGCAAAATGATGGACGGACACAAAATGGACCTCTTCGTGTTACAGCTCAGCTTCTTCTGGTGGTATTTACTTTGTGGTATAACATTTGGCATAGCATTTCTTTATGTAGGACCATATGTATCAGCAGCAACTGCTAAATTCTATGATACTATCAAGGGTGATACAGTTGTAATTGACAACAGCGAAACAGATACTATCGCATAATTAAAATTGTTAAGCAAAAGCCCGTGCAAAATTGCACGGGCTTTTTTGTTATTTTTCTTCTGTACAAAGGGCGATGAGGTCATTTACATTTGCGGTTGCAAGGCACTCTACTGTGTCGGATGCGCCGTAGTAAATTTTTACCTCTCCGTCTTCTTCAAGTATCATACCACCCGGGAATATAACATTCTGTCTTAAACCTTCGTCAACCTCGTAATCGGTTTCGGGGGCTATAAGTGGCAGCTTGCTCATACCGATAACTTTAGATGGGTCCTCTAAATCAAGCAACATAATTCCCGCGCAGTAACGTTTTTTCCAAGTGTCTTCCCAACCGTTTTTGCCGCGTGTGTGGTCTATATCTACCGTGTGGAAGGTTGTAAGCCAACCCTTTTCAGTTTTTACAGGAGGTGCGGCAGGACCAATTTTATCATTTGCGTATGGTACGTGCTCTACACCCATAACAAGCTTGTTATTACCCCAAAATTTAAGGTCTGGTGATTGCGCATACCATATATCAAAACGGTCTACACCACCGCGCGAATACACAGGGAACGGACGCTCAAGACGGGTATAAAGCCCGTTTATTTTTTCGGGGAAAAGCACCATATTGCGATTGTCAGGTGCCGAGATGCTCATAATCTCTAAACGCTCGAGATCGTGTATTATACCAACGCCGCCGTGAACACCGTGCTTGGTGTCTACTGCAAAGCACATATGTAGCACGCCGTCAATTACAGTAAGACGAGGATCGTATATGCGTAAAATCTCATCGGTTTCGATTGCCGACTGCGGTATAAACGGTTTATCGCTTACCGTCCAATGAATACCATCATCACTAGTTGCAAGACCTAAATCTATGCGACTTAGTGGCATAGTACCGTAGCCGTGTGTTCGCACATCGTTACGGAAAACCATAACGTATTTGCCGCCCCACTTTGTAATGCCTGCATTGTAAATACAAGTAGCTTCGTAGGGAATATCCTTCATAGAAAGAATGGGATTACCCTCGTATCTTTTGATAACAGGTGATGATTTAAGTTCGGGAAAAACCTTTGGCATAAATATTCTCCTTTTATTATAATTCTTTTGCTAAAACTTTGTATCCTTGCCACTTGCCTGACAAAAAGTATATAACACCGGGAATTGCAAATCCGTAGGGCGCAAGTCCATAGCCCAATACAAATCCGTAAAATCCCCAATCTAAATATACACCAAACAACCAACTAAGACCTATTCTCAGTATTACACCGTCTAAAAGCGCCAACACCATACTAAGCTTTGAATTACCTATGCCCTGTATTAGCGCACCGGTTCCCCTCATCAAAGCTAATGCCGGGAACATCCACAAAATTGCTCTTATAAAGGTTATCGACATTTCGTGAACGGCAGTGTCAGAAGAAAACAGCATAAACATCTGCTTGCCAAAAAATATGTACAATGCCATAAACACAACTGTCCACACCACAGAAAAGATCCACGCAGTGTATACAACACGCTTTGCGCGGTCTTGCCTTTCGGCACCGATATTTTGACTTATCATCGGCATTGCCGCGTGATGTATGCCTTGTGAGATTTTGTTTATAATATCGTCTATTTTTACACCCGCGCTAAATGTAGCAGATGCCACAACACCAACATCGTTTATCATTGAATTTACGAATAGCATAGATATGTTTATACAGCCCGACTGTATTGCCATTGGTGTACCGATTGAGGCAATCATTTTTGCATATTGTGGGGTTATTTTAAAGCTTTGTTTCTGGAAATCAAAGCCAAATTCCGTTTTATGCTTTACAAGATAATAAATTGAGAATACAAACGATACTGCCTGTCCTATAATGGTAGCATAGGCGGCGCCTGCAACACCCCATTTAAAAAGCCCCGTAAACAACAGGTCAAGCACAAGATTTGTTACCGATGCTATAGCTATAAACAAAAACGGTCTTTTTGAGTCTCCCATACCGCGAAGAACCGCCGACACCATATTATAGCCCGCAGTAAACATTAACCCTGCCGCGCAGATTACCATATACTCCATCGCCATACCGTAAGATTCGGTTGGTATGTTCATAACGTCTAATATAATATTTTTACAAAAAAGAATTACAACCGACAATACTGCCGCTAAAATGAGAATTAGGCTAAACAGCGTGCCCATAATGTTGTTCATTTCTTTGCGTTTGTTGGCACCCAAGGCTTGTGCCAAAAGCACCTGCCCTGCGTTTGAAAAACCAAGACAAACCATTGTAGCAAAATTTACTATCTGGCTGCTTTGCCCCACGGCCGATATGCCCGCAGTGCCCACAAATTTACCAACAATAATCATATCTATTGTACTGTAAAGCACCTGCATTGCATTTGAAAGCATAAACGGCAGCATAAAAAAGAACATTTGCCGTGCTATTGGACCTGTGGTAAAGTCCTTTGATATTGTCCCCTTAGACACCTTTATTTCATCTCTTCTTCTGTTAATTCTCTATAAACCTTACACGGATTACCAAAAGCCATAACACCGCTTGGTATGTCTTTTGTTACCACGCTACCTGCTCCGATTATAACGTTATCACCTATTGTAACGCCCGGCAACACCGTAACATTGCCGCCTATCCAAACATTGTTGCCAACCGTAATGGGATATGCATATTCAAGCCCCTTGTTGCGCTCGGTAACACTTACGGGATGGCCCGCCGTATAAAAGCTACAGTTGGGTGCTATGAAAACATTATCTCCAAAACGCACCTTTGCGCCGTCGAGTATCACACAGTTATGGTTGGCAAAAAAGTTTTCACCCACCTCTACGTTATAACCGTAATCGCACAAAAAAGGTGATAAAATTATTGTGTTTTTTCCGTGAGAGCCTAAAATTTCATCAAGCAGTTTTGCTCTTTTGTCGGAATCGGCAAGTAAAAGCTGATTATACTTGTGACATTTATCCTTACACGATACCAATTCAAGACCTAACTCTTTATCGTAATTAGGGTTATAAATTTGTCCTGCGTCGCGCTTTTGCTTTTCGGTCATATTATCACCCACAAAAAATTGCTTTAGTCCATTTTAACACATTTTATCAATATTGCAACAAAAAATCCGCCGAAAAACGACGGATTTTTTAATTAGTTATCACTTGTTTCATCGGTGTTAACGTATGTTTCCTCACACGCTCTTTGTGTATCAACCAACAAATTTATTGCTTTTTCGACACCGTCAAGCAATGTTAAATACATCTGCTTGTAATCAGGCATAACGCTACCCTCCTTATATAACAATGTTGTTTTGTTATAACGGCCGAAAAACAAAAAGTGCGCCCACCGAAGCAGACGCACAAAAAACGCAAACTCCGATAGTCGCCAAACTAGTTCAATACAAAAAATGCTCTCACACTCTCATACTGACGGATTTTGCATTTTTATCGATGCATAGTATGAGAGCATAATTGGGTACAATTCGCCCTACGCAAGTGTATTCATTTTTTGTAAACTAATTTGGCACTATCATATTATCATAAATAAATTTTACCGTCAAGACTTTCGACAAAAGTTATCAAAACATTACAAAAAGCCGTAGCTTAAAAACTGCGGCTTTTTAGGTTCAAATATTTACGGTTTGGTCAGTTATTGTTGCCATTGCTTCTTCAAGGCTCATACCGTTGGCAATTGCCTGTTTTCTTGCGGCGTTTACCTTCTGAATGGTTTTTACTCGTTTACCGTCAAGCTCGTAGCCCTTCATAGCGAGAAGAGTGAGCAACCACGCCACCATTGGTACTATACAAAACAGAGCTATTACCACCCAGTTCATACCGTCAACATAAGCGGTTTCCTTTGTGGGTAAATCGCGAACATTTATAAACAGCAACGCCAGACTTACAACAGTAGCCGAAAGTGATGAAACAAGTTTATCCACAAGACTAAAGAGCGTACCCATAATACCCGGTATAAACTTACCCGAACGATAGGTTTCATAGTCTGCGCAGTCAGCAACCATAGGAATCGGCATATCGGCAGTCGAGTAATATGCACCGTAGCCCACGCCAAAGAACAGTATAAACAAAATTGTGTAAAGGTTTATCGACAGTTTACCATCAGCCATAAGTGTTAAGTTGAATGCGGGGTTGCCCTGTTTCCACATAAGTAAGAGAGCAAGTACGCCAATATAGCAGATAAGCGCTACCGCAACATAGGTCATAAGAGAACGTTTTTGACCATGTTTTTGTGAGGTACGAACAGTAAGTAGGAAGAACGGTGCCGAGAACACATAACCCAATACCATCATAGGCAAATATAAACCGTCATAGTTGCCCATAAGACAAGAATACAGCATTATAAGCACGGTTACATTTGTCGCAATTGCAAGTGCCAACTTGCATCCACCACCTGCTACCATAAGGCGCTGAAGCGGTTTGTTTGCTTTAATAATTGAAATATATTCAGAAACTTTAACCCTTTCTTGTTTGCCACCAAGTCCAAAATATTTTTCGTTATCCTTTTCCCATATGCCGACAATTGCAAGAACGGTAAGTAAAATCGATACAACTACACCGATGGGTGTCATTATACGGAACCAGCTTGTATTATAATCACCCGCAAAGCCGTCGCCCGCAAGAATAGGGCCTACAAACTGCATAACGCCCATACCAACAAGAGAGCCTATAGTATTAAAAACAGTAAACAGCGGTCTTTGCTTGGGGTCGTTAGTAAGCACAGGCTGTGCCGAACGGGTAACAGATGTCTGGAAGGTATATCCCAAAACCCATATTGCATAAAGCGCGATAAACACGGTATAACGCAACCACATTACATCCTTTGGAATTATAGGTGTAACCATATAAAGCAGTATTACCGATACCGCCATTGTAACGTTACCAATAACCATAAACGGTCTAAATTTACCAAACTTGCCGTTGGTCTTGTCCATAAGCGCACCGATTATGGGGTCAGTAATAGCATCGAACACGCGCATACCCGTTACCATAAAGGATGCAAACACCATCGCAAGACCTAAAACCTTGTTACCAAAGGTTGCAATGTAGCTTAAAATAAGCACAAAATATACATTTGTTGCGCCATTGTTCATAGGAAACAGCGCAAGCTGATAAAATTTTGCGCGATTAGTACCTTTTTCACTCATTTTTATTACCTCGTATTATACCCAATTTTCGCCCTTGCCGCCATCTTTTTTTAGCTTATAACTTAAATTCGGCTTATGAACTTTACGAATGAAAGCTGTATCCTCGCAATCGCCTGATACGGCTTTTAATTCAACGTCTTTAAGACAAGTGACCTTGAACTTAAACACCTTGTTGCCTTTTTTTGTAGCGACCTTTTCGCCGTTTGCATAAAGCGTTACCTCGTCGCAGTTTGAATATACCTTAATAGTGTGAACGGTTTCTATTCTGTCAACATATCGGCTACCGCAAATATGCACAAATTTTTCATTAGACCAATAGGCTTTATAAAGATAAAAGCTATCCTTCTTTATCTCGCGGTCAAAGGTTACAAGACCCTTGTGATTCATTCCCGGCTCACCGCCCTGATTACGCGCATCGGCGGCAAAGTCAAACATATTCCACAAATGTGTCGCCCACATAAACGGACGCTTTTCAAAAAAGCGCAGCATATATTCGTGATAAACACATTGGTATTCTTCGGTTTGGTCGCCACGGTATGGGTGGCTTGAGTGCAAATTTGTCATAGCCTCACAACCGTATTCCGAATAACCGAGCGCTCGGTTGGGATAAACCAAATGGAAAAAGTCCACCCATAAATCATTAAGCCACAAAAACGGCGTGTACCAACCAAGATACAAATTCCAGCTAACTATATCAGAAATATGTGCCACGGGATTAAAGGGCCCGCACACCGCATAACACGCAAGTGTTGTAGGTCTACTTGGGTCCATCTCGTGTACCAATTCGTTAAGCACTCGGTGGTTATCGAGCATATCCTTTTTATTCTTTGTAGAAATGGTAATCTCGTTACTAAGTCCCCAAAAACAAATTGATGCGTGATTGTAATTTTGAACAATAAGCTCCTTCATTTGTGAAATTGTGTTTTCGCGGCCGTTTACCATATGCTCTGAAATGTAGGGTATTTCCGCCCACACAACAAAACCATATTTATCGCACAGGTCATAAAAATACTGATCGTGCTGATAGTGTGCCAAGCGAATAGTGTTGGCGCCTATTTCACGTATCATTTCAATATCTTGCTCGTGATGTTCGGGTTTTAACGCGTTGCCCAATCCCTTACGGTCCTGATGACGACAAACGCCACGAAGCGCATAGGGTTTTCCGTTTAAGAAAAAGCCTTTTTGCGAGTCTACATAAAAGCTTCTGACACCAAAGGTAGTTGAAACCTTGTCAACAACCACATTATCAACCAAAAGCTCTGCAATACAGGTGTAAAGATATGGATCTTCTATGCCCTGCCACAAATGAGCATCAAATATAGTTAAATGTGTATCGGTGCCTTCGCCTGATGCAATCTCTACACCCAAATCATCAAGAATTTTTATATTAACGGTAGCGTTTTCGGTGTTACTCCAGGTGCGAACCCAAACATCAGCATTTGCATCGTTAGGAGTGGCGCTTACAGCCAACCCGCTGCCGCTAAAATAATCCATATCAAAGTGCTGTTTATTAAGCACAACAAGTTTTACGTCTCGATAGATGCCGCCGTAAAAAGTAAAGTCGGCTTTTTGCGGATAAACGCGGTCATTTACCGAATTGTCAACCTCAACCTTAAGGTGATTTTGCGCCTTTAAGTAATCGGTTATATCGCATCTGAAGGTAGAATATCCTCCGTCGTGCTCCATAATAATATTATCGTTTAAAATCACCTTTGCCGAGGCATTTACACCCGCAAATTCCAAATACACACACGAGTTATCTGTATGTTCGGGAGCCGAAAACTCCTTTTCATAAATACAGGTGCCGCGACGGTAGTCGTTACCGCCGTCTTGCCCATCAATATTATTCCACGTATGTGGGATATTCACAGTGCTTTTTTCGCCGTCAAAATATGTGAAGACCCAATTTTCATTTAACAGGTGTATTTTTCTCATAAACGTCTTATCCTTTAAAACTATGTTTAGGAAGCGCCCTTACGGACGCCTCCTGCTTTAATTAAATATTAGGCTTTTGCTTTTTTATCCTTTTTGGCCTGCTTATAGCTTGCATATTCTTCGGTTTTTTGTAATTTTTTACTTCCAAAAATCCAAAGCACAACAAATCCCACCAAAGCAACAGCAATAACAATTGTTACAGTTTTTATTGTTACTAAAATTTGTGGTGTAATAGCCTTAACCACAGTATCCTTGCCTACGCCGTTCATACCTGATGAATTAGCCATAGCGTAAAGGTTGTGGTGGCAAGCCTCCTTCATAGCAGTAACTATAACAGGATCATTTTCGTAATTAGGCAATTGATTTACTATAAATGGAAGCATTGCATCAAATGTAGTAACACCGCCTGCCATCAACGCATCTACGCCATTGCAGTAATTAACGAGCACGTTGTCGGTAATTGACATACCTTTATTACCCCATTCATTACGCATAATACCTGTCATAAGGTTTTTGTAGCTACCTGACCATCTTGTGCCCCAACGGGTGTATGCGGTCATAACGCCGTTTGCGTTACATTCTTCAAGAGGCTTTTGGAACGCCTTGAGGTAAATTTCACGCGCAGCCTGTTCACCTACCCAAGCCGCTTGACCTAAACGATCTTGCTCGCAGTCGTTAAGAGCAAAGTGCTTTATAACAACGTCTACGCCCTTTTCCTGAATAGCCTTAATCTCGGCGCCGCCGATTTCTCCTGCTAAGAAGCCATCTTCTGAATAGTATTCAAAGTTTCTGCCGCCGTATGGGGTACGGTGGGTATTACTACCGGGACCATACAAGCATACAACGTCGGCTGCCAAACAGTTGTTACCAATAATGTTACCAACCTCGGCCATAAGCTCTACGTTAAAGGTTGCCGCCATTACGTCTTCAGAAGTAAATGCGGTAGGATCGATATCTCCAAGACCTGCGCCAAATATAGCTGCGGTAAGGCCCTGAGGACCGTTCTCGTCACGAGCGCCCGGAGCATTTACAGATTCAGCAGGCATTCTCCAGTGGAATGAGTCACCTATCATTGATACCATTTCATCAAATGTGAGCTGATCTAACAATTTATCCCAATCAGGATCGTCATAATCTTTACCTATCATATCATATAGGGTAAGTCCGTTATCAGCACCAAGAGTGGGCATAGCCACCTTGTCATAATTTTTTTCATCATACTGAACATCTTGAAGCTCTGCTATCATCTGCTTGGTAAGAGCAATTTTGTAAATCTCTTTAGAAGGCCATGTTGCCTGCCAATCAGAACGTGAAAGATAGGTTATCTTGTCGTTATTGCCTTCATAAAGATTGAGATCAGCACTTGACAACTGATTGGTAATCTCGGTGCCGTTAAGAGATGTTGAGTATGTTTCGGCATCAAATGCTTCCTGAGTCCACTTGTAAGCAAGCGCTGTGTTACCGTCGGCATCCATTTTACCGTTTGTGCTTTCAACTGTATAGCCCTTAGCGGCAAGCACATTGTTAACAGCATTATGAGCATCTGTAGCGGCAGTAAGATAATAATCGCCTGCATCTAAAATATATGTTTTTGCGCCATATGTATCATAAGAAGCCAAATCGCGCTTATCTACATAAACAGTAACTATTTCACTATGACCGGGTTCAAGCACCTTGGTTTTTGTAAATCCACAAAGCGCAACCGATGGTTTTTCAACAAGATTTTCCTTGTCATACTCAGTATATGGAGATTGTGAATAAATCTGTACGGTTTCTTTACCTGCTACATCACCAATGTTGGTAACGTTTACACTTACTTCAAACTGATCGGTTTCAGCATTGTATTTTACATCCATATTAGAATAGTCGAATTTTGTATAGCTAAGACCGTATCCAAATGGGAATGCAACCTTATCGCCGTACTTATATTCGCCTGCATTGCCTGTACCCATAACATAGTCTTCGTAATGGGTTTCATAATATTTATAACCTACGTAAATACCCTCTTGATAAATCATATAGGTGCTGGCATTTTGGGGAATATTTACGCCATCAAAGCCTTCATATGTGGTAGGAACAAAATTTTGCATTGCGGGTGAAGAATAGTTGTCGTAGCAGTATGTATCTACAAGACTACCCGATGGGTTAATCTTACCTGCCAATATATCGGTAACAGCATTTGTACCGCTGATACCTACGCCGCCAATCCAAAGGCAAGCGTCAATATCGTAGGCTTCATCCTTTAGAAAATCAACCTGCAATGCGTTTGAAGTGTTGATAAGAACGATTACCTTTTTGATTTTACCGTCTTTTTTAAGGTCGGATGCATATTTAAGTAGCGCTTTTTCATTTTCATCAAGCGCAAGATAATTATACTCTTTAAACGCAAGGTCATAACCCTCGCCACCAACACGTGAGAAGGTAATAATTGCGGCATCGCCGTATTCGGTAATAGAATTTTTAACGTCATCGGTATAAACATTCATTGGCACTTCGGCAATAGAAGCCTGACCTGCAAGTACAGCGCTTTCGCCTGCTGATGCGCTACGGTCGTAAGCAGCGCCTGCGCCCGTTTTATAAAAATCCCAAAGGGTTGGGTTTACCTTAAGACCTGATTTTTCAAGCGCTGTTTTAAAATCATCTGCTTTAGAAGCGTCTACGTTACCCGAACCTGTACCACCGTAAACAAGATTTACAGAGCTTGAAGAAAGTGTGCTTACCTTATCGCCCTCGCTAAGTGGCAAAGCGTTGTCTTTGTTAACAAGCAATGCGGCACCCTCGGCCTCTACCCGATAGCAAATTTCGTCGCCCTTTTTATACATTTCTTCATCGGAAGAAAAATCGCCTTCAAAATACTTGGCATCTTTATCTTCGTTTTGAAGCTCCCAGAAGCTACCGCCCGCAAGAGCTACGATAGTGTTATCGAACATACCAAGCGCAACGTTTGCCGGAACTAAAATAATTGTAAGCACCAAGCAAATAATAGCCAGTGTTTTCCAAAGCCCTAACGCCTTACGTTTTGCTTTTTTGTACGCTTTTTTTGTTTGTTTGAACAATGCTTTCTTTTCGTCCATAACAATTCCTCTTTCATACTGTTTTTGGATAATATTCCCAAACGATACCATTAATATCGCCTGTTTATTATTCATAATGATTATAACATAGCATAATTTAATAGTCAACCTAAAAAGAACGTGTCGCAGACACAAAATCGCAATCTGCAACACGTTAAAGAATTTTAATTTTTATTAAATTCGGTTAATTCATAATAGTATGTACCATCATAGCAGTACATTTTTTCATCCTTATCCCAATACACAAAGTATCGCAAAGAAACATATATCTCTTTTTTGTCGGTATAATACTCTACAAAATCTTTGTCAAGACTGTCGTAAAAATCCATTTCCTCTTCGGTGTAGTAAAAACATCCACAACTGTCAATATAGCAGTAATCTACATCGTAATTTTTGCCGTTTTCGTCAATTATTACATCACCGTATTTTTTATATGTTACACCATTTTTATCATAAAAGACAATATCAGAATATTTTTGGTAGAGTATTCCCTTGCTATCATACAACTCGCGATTGTTTTCATCAATATGCGCCATTTGTTTTACCGCATCTATTGTTTTATGAGTCGCATTCGCTATAATAATCTTAAATTTGTCACCTTGTATAACAAGGTCAAACCCGCCTCGACTGTGATGCGCGGCAGTAACATTTTTAATATCATTGTATAGCACATATCCGTTGGATTTTTCGCTCTTGTCATCTATAAAAGTCATTGCCCTAAAATAATATAATCTATCGTCACACAACACACAGCATGGACCAATTACACCAAGTCCCCTTAATATATCAAAAACAATTATCGGAAATACAATAATTGAAAGCGGCGCAAGATAAATTACTGATTCTATGTCATTTTTAATAAAAGACAAAAACACTATTGCCAACATTATAATAGCAACAAAGATTGTAATGCTAAATCTTGCGCGTATATACTTTTCGCCATTAATATCTTTTATCTTAATACTTTTGTCATTGTGGGGCATTTAATCACGTCTTTTCAATTTATAATTATATTTATATTCCAAAACACACCCGCCACTATAGACGGATGTGTTTTGACTTTTTAAAATTATGATTATTCTTGGTTAACCTTTTCGGCCTCTACCGTTTCTACCTGTTCGGTTTCAGGCTCAACCGTAGCACTGTTTTCTTCAACCTTTTTACCAAGAAGTGACGGAAGCTCCATACCTGCCATTGCAAACACCTCATCAAGAGGAGGTACCGACTTCATCATACCTGAAATAAAGTTTGCGGTAGATGTTTTGCCGTCGCCGTTTTGTCCGCCATCCCAAACAGTAACCTTGTCAATCTTGATATTTTTAACTGCATCAACCTGAACACGCATAAGGTCTTCAAGCTTGTCGGCAATAAGAAGCTTGAGAGCCGCTTCGGGATCGCCGCCTGCCGATTTAACAATCTCGGCAAAACCGGCAGCCTGCTTTTTGAGTATTTCTTCGGCACCGCGAGCTTCTGCCTGCATTTTTGCAAATATAGCATCTGCTTCACCCTTTGCCTTGCGGCGAATTTGCTCGGCCTCGGCTTCAGCAGCAAGCTCCATTTCCTTCTTTTTAGCCTCGGCGCGAACGATAACGTCAGCTTCAAGGGTTGCCTGCTCTTTGTTGCGGCGCGCTTCTTCAGCGGCCTGCTCTGCAGCGTATGATTCTTCCAAAGCCTTTGCGGCCTGGGTTTTTTCGGCGGTTGTAGCTATCTTTAATGCTTCGGCCTCTTTTTCTTTAAGAGCAGCCTCACTCATAGCAATCTTCATCTTGGCTTCGTTTTCACCCTCGATTGCAAGTGAGTCGGCCTTTGATACTTCAATTCTTTGCTCTTTTTGTGCGTTTGCCTGACCGATAGAACCTTCTCTATCCTGCTCGGCAACGTTGCGCTTTGCATCGTTGATAGCCTTTGCGGCAGCCTCTTTACCAAGCGCTTCTATGTAGCCCGATTCATCGCTGATATCGGTTACGTTTACGTTGATAAGACGAAGACCAATCTTTTTAAGCTCGGTTTCAACGTTATCACTTACAGCCGCCAAGAATTTATCGCGGTTGGTGTTAATTTCTTCGATATCCATTGTAGCGATAATAAGACGCAACTGACCAAATATAATATCTTTTGAAAGCTCTTGAATTTCATTGCGCTGTAATCCCAAAAGACGTTCAGCCGCATTTTGCATAACGCCTTGCTCGGTAGAAATACCTACTGTAAAACTTGAAGGAACGTTAATACGGATATTTTGACGAGAAAGCGCGCTTTTAAGGTCGACCTGAATTGAAATAGGTGTCAAATCAAGATACGCATACGATTGAAATACCGGAATTACAAATTCCGCACCACCGTGAATACACTTTGCGCTTCGGTTAGAGCCGTCATTATTTTTACCAATAGAACCGTAAACTACCATAATTTTATCTGACGGACATTTTTTGTAGCGTGAACATATCCAAATAAAGAAGGATATAAGAATAATCACTGCCACACAAATTAAAAAGATGATTCCTGGTTGCATAAATTTTTCCTCCAATTTAAGTTTTTATTTACGTTTAACGACGAGGGTAGTCTGTCCGCTGACACCTACAACAATTATCTCGCTTCCTGTAGGAATAGCTTCACCCTCATCGGTAACGGCATTTCGCTCTACATAAGAGCCCTGTAACATAACATTTACCTTACCTTCACCCTGACGTAACGGCGGTATAGTAAGATACACCTTGCCCGCGCTACCAAGTGCATTGCGGTTGTCTGCAGTACCGTCGCTTCGCAATTTCATTACCGCTTTAAAAATGTAAGCTACAAGCACCATAATCGCAAAGCCGCACAACGTAGAGGTAAGAAGTGTTATAACAAGATTAATATTGGCCTCGGTCATAACAACACCAACCCAGCCAAACATAACCAAAAACGCGACAATACCGCGCACGGTAAATATGCGCAAGCTGTCAAAGCCCGCCGCATCAGCAAGCTCGGTTGCATCAGCAATTTCGTCACCGTATACACCGTCTGTAACGTCGGCGTCAAAATCAGTATCGAAATCGGTATCGAAATCAGCATCAAAATCGATATCTGCATCGGCATCTAAATCGACATCAAAATCTGCATCGGCATCTCCGTTATCAAAGCCAAAAAACATAAGAACGGTTTGAATAAGCAGTATTAATGTTGCAGGAATTGCTATACAATAAAATATCTGAGCTGCAAGACCCAATGCGTTCCACCATTCAACAAAGAACATTATTCTCTCTCCTTTTAATCAAGCTGCGCCAAAACCTCTTTTGCTTTGTCGCGAAGCTTTGAAGCTATGTGCGCATACAGCATAACCTTTAAAATACGTTCTATTTTGATTTTATCACCCGTGGTACGAGCTTCAAAATTTTCGGTGGCTTTTTTTACAATATCATTTACCGAATTTTCATTAGAAATATCTATATTTTCCTCGGCAATCATATCTACATATCTATGATACAGCTCGTCGTCACCAATAAGATCATCGGTTGTATCTTCGATATCGCCACCTATAACGCTTATAAGGTTGCAGATTGCATCTATCTGCAACGTCTCGCGCAGCATATTAATAATTACTATTCTTGCAAACTGTTGTTTTGAATAAAGTTTTTTGACAGGAGATGTCACAAATTTGCGTTTTACCCAGTTTTGTATAATGTAGGGCTCTAATCCTGTCATTGTAGAAAGTTGCGATAGTGTTATTCCCCCTGCGGCAAAAATGCCATCAAACAATATTTTTGAACTTCCTTTTTTTAAATCAAGCACCTCTATGGTGGTACCCGGATATGTAGACATATCATCACCTCTTTTGGTGTTTGCACCATTATTATATCACACGGTCACGTGATTGTCAATAGCA
The DNA here is from genome assembly GCA_017437005.1 of Clostridia bacterium. Classification (GTDB taxonomy): domain Bacteria; phylum Bacillota; class Clostridia; order Oscillospirales; family Acutalibacteraceae; genus UBA737. Next base: position 56,075 of record JAFSBZ010000016.1, read on the forward strand.
ATCTCGTGATTTTTTTAAATTTGTTTTTCTTGCAGCATAAGCCGCACTATTTCCTTGTCGGTTTGTTTCATACCGACCTTTCCTATATAACCTACACAGCTTATGGTTTCACCCGCATCTTCCTTTAAGACACCTGTAAATGCTTCATAGGTTTTGTCACGCATTGCAAGCGCATGAGCAAGCATTGCGGCATCGAGCGCCGAAGCTATTTTAGCCGCGCAGGACGTTTTTGCGCCGTCACATATAACACCCGGTATATTGGCGAGCGTATTATCTATCGTATTTTTTATTTGTGTAACACTTCCGCCTACAATGTATGTAATAGATGCGCCCGCCGCACAGGATGCGGATATTGCGCCGCAAAACGCAGACAACTTGCCAATAAATTCTTTTTGATAAACCGTCATTAATCCCGAAAAAACGAGTGCGCGATAAAGTTTTTCTTGTGGTATGGATTTTTCGCGCGCGTACACTATAACAGGTACGCTTGATGCTATACCCTGATTGCCAGAGCCTGAATTAATAATAACAGGCATATCGCATCCGTCCATTCGAGCTTCGCTTGCCGCTGCGGCATATGCGCGCATACGGGTTACAACGTCCTCGGGATATGCATCGCGAATTACCCTGCCAATGCCAACGCCGTAATCTCCTGCCATACCCTCATAAGCGATATCCATATTATACTGTATAACGCGCTCGATTATTGGTTTTATAAGCGAAATATCCACCGTATCGGCAAATTCCTTTATGTTTTCAATGCTAAGAGCAGAGCGGTCCGCAACAGTAGGCTCGCCGTCTATAGCGTCGCTTTTAAAAATTTCGTTGCCGTTTTGAGTAATTCTTACAATGTTTATGTGGTCATATCTTACCTCAACAGAAACAACATTTTCTTGTGCTTTTACTTCAATTATAAAATGTAACGGTATTTCAGAATCAAGGTATTCTACCTTGCAGTTTCCATCATTTAAAAAAGCGTTTGCTTGTGCGCGAGTATCGGGTGTTACGGCCTCTAACACCTCCATTAATCTATGGGCATCACCGCCAAAAGCGCCCAAAGCGCAAGCAGGTTCAATTCCCGTAAGTCCGTCAGAATTTGGTATTGCTACGCATCGCACATTTTTAATTATGTTGCCGCTGCAATAGGCTGTAATCTTCTCGGGTGGGCAACCCAACACCTCACGCGCGCGCGCCGAGGCAAACGCCAAAGCAATAGGCTCTGTACAGCCCATAGCGGGTATTAACTCCTCTTTTAAAATACAAAGAAAATCCTGTCTTGTTTTTTCGTTTAACATAGCCACTCTCCGTATATGCTTTATATTTTCATAATATCACATATTTTTTTGAAATTCAACAAATTATATTGTTAAAAAGAAAAAGCAGACTCCGTAGAGTCTGCTTGTAGTTTTTGCTTTAGTACCCACATCATCCCGAATTAGCGAGCGCAGAATGCGACGGGCTTTTCGGCGGGTCTGACGGGAAAGAGTTGCCGTCATTTTTGCGAAAATGTGACCACTAAAATTCTATTGTGAGAAATTAGATTAACTCGATAATTGCCATTTCAGCAGCATCGCCACGACGTGGGCCTGTCTTTGTAATACGTGTGTAACCACCGTTTACATCTGCATACTTTGGAGCGATTTCGTTGTAAAGCTTTGCAACTACGTCTTCCTTAGTAATGAATGCCATTGCCTGACGTTTGCTGTGAAGTGTGTTAGTCTTAGCGAGTGTAATATACTTCTCTGCCATTGAACGAACTTCTTTTGCGCGTGTAACGGTTGTTTCGATCTTTCCGTTTTCTAAAAGGAAAGTAACCATTGCGCGAAGCATTGCTGTTCTGTGATCGCTGGCTCTTCCAAGTTTACGAGTACCCGGCATGAATATTCACTCCTTTTATTCGTCGTCTTTCTTAAGCGCAAAGCCGAAAGATGCCAATTTTGCAATAACCTCTTCCAAAGATTTGCGGCCTAAGTTTCTAACCTTCATCATATCCATTTCAGACTTATTGATGAGGTCTTCAACAGTGTTAATACCAGCACGCTTAAGGCAGTTAAAGCTACGTACCGAAAGGTCAAGTTCGTCAATAGTAAGATCAAGAACCTTTGAAGCGGCTGTGTCTTTTGTTTCTGCCATGATGCTTTGTGATTCACTAATGCTCTCTGAAAGATTGAGGAACAACTCAAAATGTTCGATAAGGATTTTAGCAGACATAGAAACTGCTTCATCAGCCTTGATAGAACCGTTGGTCCAAACTTCAAGAGTAAGCTTGTTTTTGTCAACAACGTTACCAACACGGGTGTTGTCAACATTAAAGTTTGCCTTCAAAACCGGAGTGTAAATAGAATCAATCGGAATTACGTCGATTATATTCTGGGCCGGCTTATTCTGCTCTGCAGATACGTAACCTCTACCTTTGTCAAGAGTCATCTCCATATTGAGCTTTGCACCCTCATCAAGAGTAGCAATATACATATCAGGATTAAGAATTTCTACCTCAAAATCAGCCTTAATTGATGCTGCGGTTACAACACAGGGGCCTTCTGCTTCGATATAAATCTTTTTAGCAGTATCGGAATTAAGTTTTGCAATAAGTCCTTTAAGGTTAAGAACTATTTCAGTAACATCTTCCTTAACGCCAGGTATTGTAGAAAATTCGTGTACTACGCCGTCGATTTTAACGTTGGTTATTGCCGAACCCTGCAAAGTAGAAAGAAGAACTCTTCTAAGGCTGTTGCCAAGTGTTGTAGCATAACCGCGCTCGAGCGGTTCCATAACGAACTTACCGTATTTACCATCTGCTGAAAGTTCGAGTGTTTCAATTCTGGGCTTTTCAATCTCTATCATTTAAAAGCTCCGTTTCTCCGCATCGCAAATTTTGAAATACTGTGTCCCGATGCGGTGGACAAAACATAAGATAATAATATAACTTTTATTATCTTGAATAGAATTCGACGATAAGCTGCTCTTCAACAGGAGCTTCAATCTGCTCACGGTTAGGGAGAACAACAACCTTAGCTGTAAGGTTTGTGCGGTCAACACTGATCCATTCTGGAACAGGACGAGCGCTGTTAGCCTCTACAACAGCCTTGATTTTGTCGCTTGCCTTTGCCTTTTCGCAAATAGCGATTTCGTCGCCTGCTTTAAGCAAGTAAGAAGCGATATCAACACGCTTACCGTTAACTTCAAAATGACCGTGGCCTACGAGCTGACGTGCTTCTGCTCTTGAAGAAGCAAAGCCTACTCTGTAAACTACATTGTCAAGACGGCTTTCAAGAATTTTTAAAAGGTTGTCACCGGTAACGCCGGGTTTTCTTTCAGCAACCTCAAAATAATGACGGAACTGACCTTCTTGAACGCCATAAAAACGTCTTGCGGTCTGCTTAGCGCGAAGCTGCAAACCATATTCGGATGACTTCTTTCTACCCTGTCCATGCTGTCCTGGCGCATAGCCACGGATGCCGATAGAACATTTTTCAGAATAGCAGCGCTCACCTTTAAGGAACAATTTTTGTCCTTCACGGCGGCAAAGTCTGCAAACTGCACCGGTATATCTTGCCATCTGTTACACCTCCAAAATAGTCAGCAACATAAAAGTTGCAATTGGTTTTTTATTATACACGTCTTCTCTTGGGAGGACGGCAGCCGTTGTGTGGAATTGGGGTTACGTCTTTAATCATAGAAACCTCAAGACCTACTGACTGCAATGCGCGGATAGCAGCTTCACGACCTGCACCCGGTCCTTTAACATAAACCTCAACAGTCTTAAGACCGTGTTCCATAGCAGCCTTAGCAGCCTTTTCAGCAGCGCTTTGCGCAGCAAAAGGAGTAGACTTTTTAGAACCACGGAAACCAAGCTCACCGGCTGAAGCCCATGAAAGAGCGTTGCCCTGTGTGTCGGTAATTGTAACTATTGTGTTGTTGAAGGTTGACTGGATATGGGCTGCACCACGTTCAATGTTTTTCTTTTCGCGACGACGACGAGTCGTTGCTCTTTTAGCAGTAGCCATTAAAGTTTACCTCCTACTTATTTCTTCTTGTTTGCTACAGTTCTCTTCGGACCCTTACGAGTACGAGCGTTTGTTTTAGAACGCTGACCTCTTACAGGCAAGCCCTTACGGTGACGAAGACCACGATAGCTACCAATTTCAATAAGTCTTTTAATATCCAATGCAACTGTACGACGACGGTCACCCTCTACCTGAAGGTTGTGGTCGATATACTCACGAAGCTTGGAAATATCTTCTTCTGTAAGATCCTTAACGCGTACATCAGGATTTATGCCTGTGTCTGCAAGAATCTTTTTAGATGTAGTAAGACCGATACCATAAATATAAGTAAGTCCAATTTCAACTCGCTTATTATTTGGAAGGTCAACACCAGCAATACGTGCCATTTATCAAAGCACCTCCATATTTGTTGTTGCGACGGTCGGGGAAATTAACCCTGACGCTGCTTGTGCTTGGGATTTTCACAGATAACCATGATTTTACCCTTGCGCTTAATGATTTTGCATTTTTCGCAAATCTTTTTTACAGAAGGTCTGACTTTCATTTGGATTTTACCTCCTTAAAATTTAGGGGTATGATTTTAAATCATACTATCTTTTCTGTCTTATTTTGAACGCCAAGTTATGCGTCCTTTTGACAGGTCATACGGCGACATTTCAACAGTTACCTTATCACCGGGAAGAATACGTATAAAGTTCATACGCAATTTGCCCGAGATGTGAGCAAGTATTTGATGTCCGCCTTGGATTTCTACCTTGAACATTGCGTTAGGCATTGCTTCAACAACGGTGCCTTCAAGTTCAATCATATCTGATTTTGACATTACATTTCCTCCTCATATACGCTACCAATTTGCTTTAACGCTTTGCGTAGCGCTCGATTGGTTTCAAGCTGTTGTGCTTCAAGTTTAAAGGTGGTAAGTTTAAGATGCTTCGGGTTTTTGCGCTTTGGACGCTCGACCGGCCGCTCTTTTCCATCACACACTAACAGATAGTTTTCGGTCTCTTTAACTATTACCATCGCTTTTGACTTGTCTCTACCCGCGCTTGATATTACTACCCTACCTACCATAACACACCTCAGAGTTTTGTTAAAATCTTAGGTCCGTCTGGGGTAATTACTATAGTATGCTCAAAGTGGGCAGATAAAGAACCGTCTTTTGTGAGCACTGTCCAGCCGTCAGGCATAACCTTTACGTCCGATAAACCCATGTTAATCATAGGTTCTATTGCAAGTGTCATACCAGGCATTAGACGAATACCTCGTCCTTGAGTGCCAAAATTAGGTACTTCAGGAGCTTCGTGTAACTGCGTTCCTATGCCGTGACCGACAAATTCGCGCACTACTGAATAACCCCTTTTCTCGACATACTGCTGCACTGCAGCGCCGATATCCCCTAATCTGCCGCCCGATACCGCCGCCGCAATGCCTTCATAAAGGCTTTCGCGAGTGGTATCCATCAGCCGCTTTGCTTCTGCGGAAATGTCTCCGCAGGCAAAAGTGGCGGCATTATCACCGTGATATCCTTCAAATTTTGCTCCCAAGTCGATTGAAACTATGTCGCCCGCCTTGATAACACGTTTTTTTGAAGGTATGCCGTGAATTACCTCGTTGTTGATTGATATACATGCGGTTGCAGGATAGCCGTTGTAGTTTTTAAAGTTTGGCGTTGCGCCTTGACTTAAAATATACTTTTCGGCTATCTTGTCGAGCTCGGCTGTTGTAACACCCGGCTCTACCGCACTGCCTGCTAATTTTAATGCTTCGGCCGATATTCTGCAAGCTTCTCGCATTATTTTAAGCTCGCGGCCGGTTTTAAGGACTATCATAGCTTATATCTCCGAAAGAGCTTTAAGAACCATTTTTGTGGTATCTGAAACCGCCTGTTGTCCATGTGCGATAATCAACTTGTCTTGTTTTTTGTAGTAGTCCTTAAGTGGCTCGGTCTGTTTGTGATATATATCAAGTCTATCAATAACAGTATCAGGCTCATCATCCTTACGAATAACAAGCGCGCCACCGCAAACATTACAAATACCTTCAACATCGGGCTTTTTAAACTCAATGTGATAGCTTGCCCCACACTTTTCACAAACTCGTCTACCTGACATACGCTTTACTATTTCACGGTCTGCTACCTCAATAGATAGCGCCGCATCAACAGCAATGCCCATATTATCAAGCGCTTCGGCCTGTGGAATTGTACGCGGAAAACCGTCAAGTATAAATCCGCCCTGACAATCGCTTTGGGCGAGCCGTTCCTTGATGATGCCTATTACAACATCATCGGGAACAAGTCTGCCACTATCGATATAAGCCTTAGCCTTAAGTCCCATCTCTGTACCGTTTTTAAGAGCAGCACGAATTATGTTGCCGGTTGAGATGGTAGGAATATTGTATTTTTCAGAGATTATCTCTGCCTGTGTACCTTTGCCAGCACCAGGTGCTCCAAGTAAAATGAGCTTCATCTTAATACTCCTTAATCTAAGAATCCCTTATAATGACGCATCATCATCTGAGATTCAAGATTGTTAACTGTGTCAAGCGCAACACCAACCATAATAAGTACAGATGTACCACCGAGAGAAATGTTGATCTGGCCAACATTACCTACGATTATAGGAAGGATAGCAATTACGCTCAAGAAAAGAGCGCCCATCAATGTTATTCTTGACAAAATTTTTGAAATAAAATCGGAAGTAGATTTACCAGGACGAATACCTGGGATTGCACCACCGTTTTTACGAAGATTGTTAGCCATTTCCACAGGATTAAACTGGATTGTTGCATAGAAATAAGCAAATGCAATAATCATAATAAAGTAAATCACTGCGTAAAATACACCCTGTGTGCTAAAGAGTGACAAGAACTTAGCAAATGAAGTTGTTGTGTCTCTCATAAAACTAAGAACCATTGTTGGTAACATCAAAATTGATGAAGCGAAGATTACAGGCATAACACCAGACATATTAACCTTGATCGGAATATGTGTGTTTTGACCGCCGTACATCTTGTTGCCTACAACACGCTTAGCATACTGTACAGGGATGCGGCGTTCTGCATGTGTCATCCATACGATGAATGCGATAACCGCTAAGAAAGCAACTAAAATACCAATTACTGCAAAATACTGCTTGTACTCTGTCCAGTAGGTCAAAAGTGCTGCAAAAGCATTAGGACCACGTGACAAAATACCTGCGAAAAGCAGTATTGAAATACCGTTGCCGATGCCCTTAACGTCGATCTGCTCACCAAGCCACATTACTATAGCGGAGCCGGCAGTAAAGGTTAATACAATAACGATTGCTGCAAACCAAACACCTTTAGTTACGCTTAAGCAATGACTTGCCTTCAAATAGAAGAAGTATGCAATACCCTGTATAAGAGCAAGTATTACTGTTGTGTAACGTGTAATTGTAGCGAGTTTTTTCTGGCCCTCTTCGCCTTCTTTAGAAAGGTTTTCAAGGTAAGGGATTGCTACGCAAAGCAACTGGATAATAATTGAAGCATTGATGTATGGTGTAATTGACATAGCAAATATAGCACCGTACTCAAGACCGCCACCTGTAAGAATTGACAAGTAGCTAAAGAAACTATTATCACTTGTTGCAGAAGCAATCATATCAGGATCGATATAAGGAACAGGAATAACTGAGCCAATGCGGAAAATTACAATTATAAGAAGTGTATAAAGAATCTTGTTGCGGATTTCCTTAACCTTCCAAGCGTTTCTTATTGTTTCCAACATTCTCAGATCACCTCTGCCTTTCCGCCTGCAGCGTTAATTTTTTCTGCAGCCGATGCAGAGAATGCGTTAAGGTTAACTGTAAGCTTCTTTGTAAGCTTGCCGTTGCCCAAAACCTTTACAGGCTTATCAGCCTTTTTAATGATATTCTTTTCTACTAAAGCAGCTGCGTCAACAGTAGCGCCATCCTCAAATACCTCGAGGGCTGCTACGTTGATTGCAATCCATTCTTCAGCGAAAATATTGTTAAAGCCACGCTTTGGTACACGTCTTTGAAGAGGCATCTGACCGCCTTCAAAGCCAATTCTCATACCGTGACCGGCACGAGCCTTTTGACCCTTGTGACCTTTACCGGCAGTTTTACCATTGCCGGAACCATGACCTCTACCTATACGCTTTGACTCTTTTGTTGAGCCTACTGCGGGAGATAATTCATGCAATTTCATTGTTCGCACCTCCTTGCTTAATTGCGGCGATTAAACCGCGTGTAAAACCTATTAGCCTTCAATAATCTTTACAAGGTGTGATACCTTGTTGATTTTACCTCTGGTCTGTGCGTTATCAGGTTGAACCTTAACGTCACCGAGCTTGTGAAGACCCAAAGATTCTACGGTTGCGATCTGGTCCTTTTTAGAACCAATTGTGCTCTTTACGAGTTTTACAGTAAGGCCAGCAGCCTTTTTCTTTGTTGCCATAGTGCTGCTCCTCCTTAACCTATAATTTCCTTAACGTCTTTGCCACGAACTGCAGCAACCTGGCTAGCGTCACGAAGAGCTGCAAGGCCTGCAACTGTTGCACGAACTACATTGCACGGATTATTTGAGCGAAGTGCTTTTGTACGAATGTCTTTAATACCAACCATTTCAACAACAGCACGAACAGCGCCGCCGGCAATAACACCGGTACCAGGGCCAGCGGGTTTTAAAAGCACTCGGCCTGCGCCAAATTCACCAATAATTTCGTGAGGGATAGTAGTACCCTTAAGTGAAACCTTAATAAGATTTTTCTTTGCATCCTCGATACCCTTGCGGATAGCGTCCGGAACTTCACCTGCTTTACCAAGGCCAAAGCCTACGATACCGTTGCCGTCGCCAACAACTACCAAAGCAGAAAACTTCATAATACGGCCGCCCTTAACGGTCTTAGATACACGATTTATAGCAACTACGCGTTCCTGTAAATCCAATGTTGATGCGTCAATATTTGTAGCCAAAAGTATTTCCTCCTTCTTCTTACTTAGAACTTGAGGCCGCCCTCACGGGCACCTTCGGCAAGCTCCTTGACACGGCCGTGATAAATGTAACCACCGCGGTCGAAAACAACCTCTGTGATACCTTTAGCAGCAGCGCGTTCAGCGATTAACTGTCCAACCTTGCGTGCGCCTTCGCAATTACCGCCGTTTGCATCAAAATCCTTTTCGTTTGAAGCAGCGGCCGCGAGAGTCACACCGTTTACGTCATCGATAAGCTGGGCATATATATTGCTGTTGGAGCGGAATACATCAAGGCGAGGGCAAGCAGCTGTACCGCTGATCTTTGCACGAACGCGGGCATGGCGCTTAAGTCTTGCCTGATTACTATTAGGTTTACTAACCATTTTTCATACACTCCTTTATTACTTCTTAGAGCCCTTAGCGGCCTTACCTTCTTTGCGGCGGATGTGCTCGTCAGAGTACTTGATACCCTTGCCCTTGTATGGTTCGGGTGGTCTCTTACTACGAACATCGGCTGCGAACTGGCCAACCAACTGCTTATCTGCACCGCTGATAACTATTTGGTTAGCAGACGGTACTTCAATGTGAATACCTTCAACCTCAGGCATAATTACCTGATGTGAATAACCCAGGTTCATAACAAGGTTATTACCCTGTTTTTGTGCACGGTAACCTACGCCGTTGATATCAAGTGTTTTTGAGTAACCCTCAGATACACCTGTAATCATATTAGCGATAAGTGTACGTGTAAGACCGTGTAAAGAGCGATGCTCTTTTACATCACTGGGACGAGTAACGATAACCTCATTACCCTCAACTGCAACAGAGATATCTGCGTTATGAGTGTAGCTAAGCTCACCCTTTGCGCCCTTAACAGTAACATTATTACCATCAAGTTTAACCTCAACGCCTGCAGGTATAGTAATAGGCTTTTTACCTATACGTGACATATCCCTGCACCTCCCTTACCAAACAAATGCAAGCACTTCGCCGCCAACGTTGGCCTTGCGTGCTTCTTTGTCTGTCATAATTCCTTTAGAGGTGGAAAGGATTGCGATACCAAGGCCCTTCATAACCTTTGGCATTTCCTCTACATTTGTGTAGATACGCAGACCAGGTTTTGATACACGGCGAATGCCTGTGATGGTCTGTGATTTGTTTTGGCCGTACTTCAACACAATGTGAATTACGCCCTGCTTACCGTCTTCAATGACGGTGTAGCTGCTGATGTAACCCTCGTCAAGCAAAATCTGGGCAATTGCCTTTTTTACTTTGGACGCCGGTACATCTACCGAATCGTGTTTTGCTGCAGATGCATTACGAATTCTCGTAAGCATATCAGCTATTGTATCGGTGATTTGCATACCGTAAACCTCCTTAAGCTATTCTCGCCTTACCAGCTTGCCTTCTTAACTCCGGGGATCTCGCCCTTGTAAGCGAGTTCTCTGAAGCATATACGGCAGATGCCGTACTTGCGAAGATAAGCGTGTGGGCGGCCACAGATTTTGCATCTGTTATATTCTCTTGTAGAAAACTTAGCGGGACGAGCCTGCTTAACTTTCATAGCTGTTTTTGCCATAATTCCTTACTCCTTACTTCGCAAACGGAGCGCCCATAAGTGTTAAAAGCTCACGAGCCTCTTCATCTGTCTTGGCGGTAGTTACGAACATAATGTCCATACCACGTACCTTGTCAATCTTGTCATATTCAATTTCAGGGAAGATCAACTGCTCTTTAACACCCATAGCATAGTTGCCACGGCCGTCAAAAGCGTTGGGGTTGATACCTCTGAAGTCACGTACACGTGGAAGTGCAGCGTTGAAAAGACGATCAACGAATTCATACATTCTTTCACCACGAAGGGTTACCTTTGCACCGATTACCATACCTGCACGAAGCTTAAAGTTCGCAACAGACTTCTTAGCGCGGCAAGGAACTGCCTTCTGTCCGGTGATAAGTCCTAAATCTGAGATGATAGAATCAATAACCTTTGAGTTAGTGATTGCTTCACCACAGCCTACATTGATTACAACCTTATCGAGCTTCGGAATCTGCATGACGCTCTTATAGCCAAATTTGGTCATCAATGCAGGAGCTACTGAATTTTTATATTCATTTCCAAGCGTTGACATATGTCATGTCCTCCTTATCTCTTAAAAAGTTGCGCCGCATTTTTTACAAACGCGATCTTTTGAACCATCTTCGTTGATTTTTGCACCAACGCGAGTGGGCTTGTTACATTTAGGGCAAACTACCTGCAATTTGCAAGCGTAGATTGCGCTCTCTGTTTCGATAATGCCTGAAGGATCGCCAGCCTTGCGTGGCTTAACGTGTTTCTTAACCTTGTTAAGACCTTCAACGATTACCTTGCCCTCTTTTGGGCTAACCTCAAGAACCTTACCGGACTTCTTGCGGTCTTTTGCGTCTCCTGTAAGGAGAACTACAGTATCGCCGGTTTTAATGTGAAGCTTACTCATATTCAATTTACCTCCCATTAAAGTACTTCCGGAGCAAGAGACAAGATCTTTGTATAATCTTTCTCACGAAGCTCACGGGCTACCGGTCCAAAAATACGGGTACCACGAGGATTTTTGTCCTCACGGATAATTACAGCCGCATTTTCGTCAAATCTAATGTAAGTGCCATCATTACGGCGAAGACCTTTTGCAGAACGAACTACAACAGCCTTTACAACGTCGCCCTTCTTAACTGTACCGCCGGGTGCAGCCTTTTTTACAGAAGCAACGATAACATCACCGATGTTGGCATACCTCCTTTTGGAGCCTCCAAGAACACGGATGCACATAATTTCTTTAGCGCCAGTGTTGTCGGCTACCTTGAGGTAACTCTGTTGTTGTATCACAGTGGTTTCCTCCCTTTTTGACTACTTAGCCTTTTCGATTATTTCGGCAACGCGCCATCTCTTATCCTTAGAGAGAGGACGGGTTTCCATAATGAGTACTCTGTCGCCAACGCCACAAGAGTTGTTCTCATCATGAGCCTTTAATCTGATAGTGTTTTTGATAATCTTCTTATAAAGTGGGTGCTTAATGTTGTCTTCAATAGCAACTACAACGGTTTTATCCATCTTATCGCTAACAACACGACCTACTCTTGTTTTACGAAGGTTTCTTTCGCTCATTCCAGTTTACCTCCCTTAAGCGTTAGCGCTGTCTTTAAGCTCAGCTTCGCGAAGAACTGTCTGTACGCGAGCAATGTCTTTCTTGACAGCTGTTATGCGCATGGGGTTGTCGAGCTGGTTAATGGCGTGCTGGAAACGGAGCTTGTAAAGTTCGTCTTTCAAGTCAGCAAGCTTTTCGTTAAGCTCTGCAACTGTTAAATCTCTGATTTCCTTTGCATTCATTACTGCTCACCACCCATCTCTTTGGTTACAAACTTACATTTAATAGGAAGCTTGTTTGCTGCAAGACGCATAGCCTCGCGAGCGAGTTCCTCAGATACGCCGCCGATTTCAAACATTACGCGACCGGGCTTAACTACTGCTACCCAATATTCAGGTGAACCTTTACCAGAACCCATTCGAGTTTCTGCAGGCTTTTCAGTAATTGGCTTATCAGGGAAAATCTTGATCCAAACCTTACCGCCACGCTTGATATAACGTGTCATAGCAATACGGGCAGCTTCTATTTGGTTAGAGGTGATCCACGCAGGCTCTAAAGCCTTAAGACCGAAATCACCATGTGTTACGGTTGTACCGCGAGATGCAGCACCAGTCAAACGACCGCGCTGAACACGACGGTATTTAACACGCTTAGGCATTAACATTAGCGTGAACCTCCTTGTCTTTTATTTGTGCGACGATTTTCGTTAAGAACCTCGCCCTTATAGATCCAAACCTTAACACCGATAATACCGTAGGTTGTATTAGCCTCAGCAAAACCGTAGTCAATGTCTGCTCTAAGTGTCTGAAGCGGAATTGTACCTTCGTGGTACTGTTCGCTTCTTGCGATTTCAGCGCCGCCAAGACGACCCGAAACCATTGTTTTGATACCCTTTACACCAAGGCGCATTGCTCTACCGATTGAGAGCTTCATAGCGCGGCGGAAGGATACACGTTTTTCAAGCTGTGCTGCAATATTCTCTGCAACCAATTGTGCGTTAGCATCGGGGCTCTTTATCTCAACGATGTTTACGATAACGGGCTTGCCAAGCTTTTTCTCGCAAGTAGCCTTAAGCTTTTCGATTTCGGCACCGTTACGACCGATAACCATACCAGGCTTTGCGCAGTGAATGTGCAATCTTACACGCTTTTCGTCACGTTCGATTTCGATTTTTGCAATACCTGCTGTGAAAAGTGTTTTCTTGAGGTATTTACGGAGGTTGTAGTCCTCAACCAATGTATCACCAAAGGTGCTGTCATTGGCAAACCAACGTGAGTCCCAGTTTTTGATTATACCTACACGGTAACCGTGTGGATTAACCTTCTGACCCATAACTTTAACCTCCCTTTCTTAATTCTCACGTTCTTTAAGAACGATTGTCATATGGCTTGTTCTCTTTAAGATGCGGTGTGCACGGCCGTGATCCTTTGGACGAATTCTCTTAAGAATTGGTCCTGGGCATACGAGGCACTCTGCTACGTAAAGTCTTGCCATATCCATATTTTTCATTTCGGCATTTGCCATTGCTGAATGGAGCAGCTTCTCTAAATATTCACAAGCGGATTTAGGAGTGAATTTGAGTATAGCCATAGCTTTTTCAGCATCTTGATTGCGGATAAGATCCAAAACAATCTTCACCTTACGGGGTGAAATACGGGCGTATTTAAGTGTTGCCCTTGCTTCCATAGTTAACTCTCCTTTCGGCCGCTTACTTACCGGTAGTTTTAGAACCGGCGTGACCTCTGTATGTTCTTGTAGGTGCAAACTCACCGAGCTTGTGACCAACCATATCCTCAGTTACATATACGGGCACATGCTTGCGACCGTCATGCACTGCAAAAGTATGACCGACGAAATCGGGGAATATGGTGGATGAACGGCTCCAAGTTTTAAGCACGCGCTTTTCACCGGCTTCATTCATTTCTTGAACTCTTTTTAGCAACACAGGTTGCACATAAGGTCCTTTTTTAACGCTTCTTCCCATTATGAATTCTCCTTTCGTCGCATTACTTACGGCGTTTTACGATATACTTATCGCTAGCCTTATTCTTCTTACGGGTCTTGTAGCCCAAGGTGGGTTTACCCCAAGGTGTTACAGGGCCAGGACGACCGATAGGTGATTTACCTTCACCACCACCGTGGGGGTGATCGCAAGGGTTCATTACAGAACCGCGTACGGTAGGTCTCCAACCCATGTGACGCTTACGGCCTGCTTTACCGTAGTTAATGTTGGCATGCTCAGGATTTGATACAGTACCAACAGTAGCCATACATTTTTCAGGTACGTTACGAAGTTCGCCTGAAGGCAAACGAAGAAGTGCCATACCGTTTTCCTTAGCCATAAGCTGAGCCATATTACCGGCACTACGAGCGAGCTGTGCGCCCTTGCCTGGGTAAAGCTCAATATTATGAAGGAATGTACCTACAGGGATATTTATAAGCGGAAGTGCGTTACCGGGTTTAATGTCGGCATCGGGACCACTTACTACAACATCGCCAACCTTAAGGTCTTGTGGAGCGATGATGTATCTTTTTTCGCCGTCTTCATACTGAACAAGGGCGATAAATGCAGAACGGTTAGGATCGTATTCAAGTGTAAGAACAGTTGCTGGAATACCAAAACGCTCTCTCTTGAAATCGATGATTCTGTACTTTCTGCGGTTACCGCCGCCTCTGTGGCGTACGGTAATGCGGCCATAGCTGTTACGACCTGCATTTTTCTTAATTGGAGCCAACAAGCTTCTTTCGGGCGCAACCTTTGACAACTCTGAATAATCCATTGTTGTCATATTACGCAAACCGTTAGTAGTCGGCTTATAATGCTTTATTGCCATTTGTTTCACTCTCCTATTTTGGCTTAGCGAAGTACGTTTTTACTTCATACATCACCGGAAATATCTGTGATTTCCTGTACTGTGTGCGAATTACATTAAACCGTCAAAGAATTCAATTGTCTTTGAGTTTGCTTTAAGGGTAACGATTGCCTTCTTCCAAGAAGGAGTATAACCCTCGTAGCGACCCATTCTTCTTTTCTGGCCGCGCACATTTATGGTGTTTACCTTGGCAACGTCTACCTTGAACAACTTTTCAACTGCATCTGCAATTTCAAGTTTATTAGCGTCCTTAGCGACCTTGAAGGTGTATTTTTTGTCGGCGATGCCTGACATACTCTTTTCGGTAATTACCGGAGCAATAATGATGTCCTGTGGAGCTTTCATTATGCGTACACCTCCTCAATTTTTGCTACTGCACCCTTAACGATAACAAGTGTGTCAGCGTTAATGATGTCGTAGGTATTGATTGTGTTAACCTGAGCAGCCTTAGCACCCTTGATGTTTGCAATACTCTTTACTGCAAAAGGATTGTTGCTGTCAAGAACAACCAATGCTTTCTTACCTGCGCCGATAGCACTAAGGCAAGCAGCTGCAGTCTTTGTTTTGTATTCGTCCATCTTAAATTCGTCAAGAACGATAAGATTTCCACCGAGTGCTTTATCAGAAAGTGCAGACTTAAGAGCAAGCTTGCGAACCTTCTTGTTAAGAGAGTATGAATAATCTCTTGGCTTCGGTGCGTGTACGATACCACCATGTCTCCACTGTGGAGCTCTTGTTGAGCCCTGACGAGCGTGACCGGTTCCTTTTTGTCTCCATGGCTTTTTACCGCCACCGGAAACTTCCGTACGAGTCAGAGTGGACTGTGTGCCCTGACGCTGATTTGCAAGATAGTTAACAACTGCTGCGTGCATAACTACTGCATTTGGTGCGATACCGAAAATTGCATCGCTAAGGTCGATTGTACCAACCTTGTTACCTGTCATATCAACAACTGCGATATTTGGCATAACTGAACACTCCATCCTTAAGCTTTCACGCTATCGAAAAGAACCACGATACCGCCCTTAGGACCGGGAACTGCGCCCTTAACAGCGATGATATTCTTTTCTGCGTCAACCTTAACTACGCTAAGGTTTTGAACTGTAACTCTTTCATTACCGAGGTGACCAGCCATTTTCTTGCCCTTGAATACGCGAGCAGGGTCGATAACGCCGAGTGAACCGCCGTGACGGTGAACAGGGCCTGTACCGTGGCTTTCTTTAAGGCGGCTGAAGTTCCAACGCTTAATTACGCCGGCATAGCCTTTACCTTTAGATGTACCTCTTACATCAACAGCATCGCCTTCTGCGAAAACGTCTGCCTTGATGATGTCGCCTACGTTAACAGCGCTTGTGTCTTCAAATCTGAATTCACGAAGAACCTTCTTAGGAGCAACGTCGCCTTTTGCGAAGTGGCCCTTCATAGGCTTGTTTACTTTAGAAGCCTTCAAATCGCCGAAGCCTATTTGTACTGCTTCATAACCGTCGTTCTCGGTTGTTTTCTTCTGTGATACTACACATGGACCTGCTTCGATAACAGTAACCGGAACAACATTACCATTTGCATCAAAAAGCTGAGTCATACCAAGCTTTTTGCCAATGATTGCCTTTTTCATCGTTTTTTCCTCCATTTTGGTTATTGGTCAACCTTCGCTGACATGACCGAGGGTGTAATTAAAATGAAACTTAATTACTAATACATATATAATATATATATCAGAGCTTAATTTCGATTTCTACACCGGCGGGGAGCTCAAGACCTGTAAGAGCTTCAACAGTTTTGTTTGAAGGTCTGATTACATCGATGAGCCTTTTGTGTGTCCTCATTTCGAATTGCTCACGGCTGTCTTTATATTTGTGAACAGCACGAAGAATTGTTACGATTTCTTTTTCGGTGGGTAGCGGTACTGGACCTGAAACCCTAGCGCCTGTACGTTTAGCGGTTTCCACTATCTTTTCAGCGGACTGGTCTACAAGTGCGTGGTCGTAACCTTTAATACGAATTCGGATTTTTTCTTTCACTGCCATGTGAAAATTCGCCTCCTTGTTTAGTTGGCGGGCAAAACTTACACCGTGCCGTGCGTTTCATCACAACACAACATAAAACCGGCATTTGCTGGGGTTAACGCAAATCCGGAGCAGCGACTCGCATCGCCGCGACACCTTCGGTTTCGCAAGTAACCGTTAGTGCCTCCAAGTTCTTTCGCCCGGTTTAAAATCGGACATACTCCGCGGAAATTTCCCCATTCAAGATGGGCCACCTCCCGCATCAACGCATGTTTTACGCCGCATTCTCGCAGCGTGCCATAGAATAATAACACAACTGTACCATAAAAGTCAAGCATTTTTTTGATATTTTTTCACTAATTTTCTTTACATTTTTTTGCAAATTTGCCTATAATTTTTTAAAAACATTTTATGTAGAGGTTAACATAATATATGGTCACAATATGTTGTGTTATATTTGTATTTTTATGTTGAAAAAATTTTTAAATTAAGTTATTATATAGTTAAACATTTTGTTTCAGGAGGCAAAATTTATGGCAAACATCATTCCACGTCCCGCTTTTTGCAAAGAAGAGGACAAAAAAATATGGTTCTCTAAAAAAACAGTTATCTCGGGTGAGTTTTCCGAGGTAGCAAGACTATTTGAAAATCTTATTCCCGAGGCGCAAAACGCCGAAGCTAACAATCTTACTTTTATTATTGATAAAGATATTGCCGAAGAGGGTTACAAAATCATTTGTGAAAACGGCGATATAAATATTTTTTGCTCAGACAAGGCCGGTGCGCTTTACGGATTTATGACACTTGTTCAGCTTGCCGCAGGTAATGACAGCTTTAATTCGGTTGTTATTAACGATGCTCCAAAGTATGCGTGGCGCGGCTTTATGCTTGACTGCAGCCGTCATTTTTGGAGTATGGATAAGCTGAAACAAATTTTAGATTATATGGCAAGTATAAAAATGAATGTTTTTCATTGGCACTTGGCAGACGACCAGGGTTGGAGAATTGAAATCAAGAAATATCCGCTTCTTACCGAAAAAGGCGCTATAAGACGCGGCACACAATTTTCGGTTGTGCACAAATATTACGAAGGATATACATATGACAAGGGCGAATATGGTCGCGGTCTTTTCTACACGCAAGATGATGCTCGAGAGATTGTTGCCTATGCTGCCGAGCGCAATATTATGGTTATTCCCGAAATTGATGTTCCCGGTCACGCAACTGCCGCAATTGCATGCTACCCCGAAATTTCTTGTTCGGGTAAGGAGGTTGAGGTTGAGCCACACTTTGGCATATTTAAAAACAATCTTTGCTGTGCAAAGGAAGCGTCATATACCTTTATAAAAACTGTAATTGATGAGCTTTGTGAGATTTTTCCTGCACCCTATTTCCACATTGGCGGTGACGAGGTTGAATCAGAGCCTTGGGACAACTGCCCCGACTGTCAAGCTCTTATGAAAAAGGAAGGGCTTGACGATCACGTGGCGCTTCACGGATATTTTAACAATATTCTTGTTGCCCACTTAAAAGAAAAGGGCAAACGCGCGATTGGTTGGAACGAAATTATTAGCGATAATATGGACCAGTCTGCAATTCCTCAAGTTTGGACTACGCGTGGCGCCGATAAAGCTATTGAATGGTCACAAACTCGCGGTCCTGTAATTCTTACACAATATGAGTATTTTTATTCTGATATGGCGTACTCGGTTATTCCTCTTTCAAAGATGTATAACTACAGCTCTTATTTTGAAGGCTTTGAGGATGAGAACATCTTGGGTGTTGAAATGCCGCAATGGTGCGAGTACATACCAAATGATAACAAGTTTGATTTTCAAACTTTTGTCCGCTTACTTGCTGTAAGTGAAATTGGTTGGACCGACGTAAGAAACAAACATTATGAAAATTTCGAATCCCGTGTTGAAGCAATGCGCCCTTATTTCAAAAGCATTGGCATAAATCTTGCGCCAAAATATATTTATTGCGGTAATACAGTTACAGGTGCCGAAAATATGACCGAGGCTGTTCGCAAAGAAAAAGGCAGATATATATGGTCCAGAAATCCAAATTATGAATTTGAGCTTTTAGATGCATATAAATTTTAATTAAAAAATGAGTTACCAAATCGGTAACTCATTTTATTTTATATTTTCAACATTCTTTGTATTGCCTTTGTTTTTACAAGCAATGCTGTACCTACACAAGTAAGTATAATTTCAGGTAACATATATCCACCATTGTAACACAATGAATAAATCCATACATTGTTCCAATCATCAGGCATCCAGATATCAAAGATATAGACGCCCGTAACAAAATGACATAAAAATCTTATAAATGTTGCAAGCGCAACACCAACAACAATTCCCCATATACCTTTTTTTCTGAAAATACCGCTTATGCCTAATATAGTGTATGCAATTATATAATCAAGTAAAAATGTTGCTATAACTGCACCGGCTGTAAGCCCCCAGCTCATTACCTCACCCATACTTATAAACAGCTGTATAAGCGAGTAGGCAAACGCTGCACCAAAGCCCCATTTTAGACCTAACATACATGACAAAAATGCTACCGGTACCATCGACAGTATGGTAACGCCGCCACCAAGTGGTGGTTCATAGGGTTTTAAAAAGCTTAGAACAGTACCAAGCGCTATCATTACACCGCAAAGTGTAATTTTTTTAATGTTTAATTTTTTTGTGTTTTCCATTTTTTCATTTTCCTTTCGTCTCTGACGAAAACAAAAAACAAAAACCGCACTACCAAACAGGCAATGCGGCATAGGTGTTTTTTATTCTCCTACGGCGGCATTATCCGCATCAGGTTATAGGTCGAGACCATAGCGTACAACACGCGGGTCCCCTCTCAGCCAGAGTTTCATCCAGCTCCCTTTTGTTAAATTTTCTTTGTAACGTTACGTGTAATGTTATACACCAATTTTTTTATTTTGTCAAGTCCTTAAAAAGATTATATTCATAATCAACGTCAAAGAACCAATTTTTACGAAAACCAACCTCTTTGCGTTCAAAGAAAGTCATATTTTCAGCGCCTTCAAAGCTATAACCATTGTAAATCTTACGTGGTGGAATAACCATACCGCGACTTTCAAAATAAGGGCGCATATTTTCAAGTCGATATTCAAAATTATCATAATTTTTTAGTATAGGCTTAGTCCAACAGGTCTCTGCAACAGCAAGTAAGCGAGTATGAATCTGAAAACCAAATTTATCTGCATCTTTAACATACTCTGTCCAAAGAGGAATTTCATAACCCAAAACACGATCCATACGCTCTATACCAAGGTATTCGCAGTTAAAATTGTATGTATTGGAGAGTGAAAGACGCGAATACGGATAATCACCGTAAAGGTAAATTTGCGATGAAATTATAACTTCACCGTGATTGTTGACCCAATCGAGTGCTTCTTCTAACTTTCGCTCACCAGTCCAGAACTGACCGATTGCGGTATTATCTAAAGCTGGATTTAGCATATCGTTCCACCCAATAGCGCGTTTGCCACGTGTTTTTAGATGAGCGATAAGAATATTGTTAAAATAACCGTGTAATTCTACGTGGTCTTTAAGATTATGTTCTTTCATAAGTGCTTGACAGGCATCGCAATTATCCCACGCAGTAGGCACAACCTCGTCACCGCCTATATGGAAATAAGGCGCCGGGAAAAGCTCACACAACTCATCAAAAATATTTTTTAATACCTCATAGACCTGCGGTTTTGCACAGCAAAGAATATTATCAAGTATACCAAAACGCGGCTCTACCTCGCGTTCTTTACCGTCGCAAGAAAGCTCGGGCATACAAGCTAGAATTGCCGATGCGTGTCCCGGTACATCAATTTCGGGAATAACGGTAATATTACGAGCTGCTGCATATGCAACAATGTCGCGAACGTCGTCTTGTGTATAGTAAAGTCCCTCGCCGTAGGGTGCGTCCTCATACTGCTTTACAGGGTCAATAGTTTGATTTGGACACTTTGAAGAACCCCTACGTGCCGTACCCTTTTCGGTAAGAATTGGGTATTTTTTAATTTCAACGCGCCAGCCTTGGTCATCGCAAAGATGCCAATGAAAAACGTTCATTTTAAGACTTGCCAATATATCAAGTGTTGTCTTTATGTGCTCAACCGACCAAAATTGACGTGCGCAGTCAAGCATAAAGCTGCGCCAACGGAATTCAGGTTTATCACAAACCTCAACAGCGTCAAACTGCTCATTACCTGCCGCAAGCTGAACAAGTGTCATAAATCCGTAAAGCGCGCCACCCTTGTCAGAGCAAAAAATTTCAATATTACCCTCGCTATATGTGAGTTTGTATCCGTCAGAGTCAATACTTTTGTCCTTAATAAAGGTTAATTTGTTTTCTAACGCTTCATTTGCTTTAGGGATTAAATGCGAAAAAAGATTTATTGTATCTAAAAACTCACCATATAATTGTGTGTTAGTTGAAAAATAATTTTTTTTATTTAGTTCAACTGCTTTTTGTGGTTTTGGTATTAAATTTATCATAACAAATCTCCTCACTGTTATTTGTTTCATTTAATATTAACCTATATTAATAAAAAATTCAACAAATTATTTTTAAATCAATCTATTTTAAACTTTATTGAATTGTTATTATAATTGTGATATAATTAGTAAAAATTATAAACTAGGTGATAATTGTGACTGAACACGAATCTATGGAACCATTAAATCATATAGGAACCGAACCTATCGTTACGGAACGCTTAACATTAAGAAGGTTTGTCATAGACGATTATAAAGATATGTTTACCTTTACAAGCAATCCAGAAGTTGTTAAATATCTTTCATATAAGCCACACGAATCGCCCGAACACACTCGAGCCTTGCTTGAAAATTGGGTAAAGGGATATAAATCTAATCAAACATACAACTGGGCAATTGAGTGTGAGGGAAAACTTGTCGGTAGTATCAGCGTTGTTGAAATTGATAATCGTTGTTTTAGTTGCCATTTAGGTTGGCAGCTTAACATTCCGTATTGGAACAAAGGTATTATGACCGAAGCAGCAAAGGCTGTTGTTGATTATCTTTTTAATAAAGTATGTTTTGATCGTATCTCATCAGGTTGTGATGAACGAAATATCGGCTCATATAGAGTTATGGAAAAGATAGGTATGAAACACGAAGGCACCCTCCGCCGTTTCTATCATCAAAAAGACGGTAGTATTGGGGATAAAAGATTGTATGCGATTTTGAAAGAGGAATGGTTAAAGTGATATTCTATGCTACGCATAGAGTGATATTTTCACTACGTGAAAGTGATATTGAAACCTACGGT
Organism: Clostridia bacterium; assembly: GCA_017437005.1. Lineage (GTDB taxonomy): Bacteria > Bacillota > Clostridia > Oscillospirales > Acutalibacteraceae > UBA737. The sequence goes on from JAFSBZ010000016.1 coordinate 78,360, forward strand.
TTCAGTGATATTATATTCGCCTTTTAAACTCGCGAAGCGAATATCACTTAGACGTTAGTTCAAATATCACTGCGAAGCAATATAACTCGCCGTAAGGCGAATATAACTAAAAAAGACTTGATGAATTTTCATCAAGTCTTTTTTGTGTTGGCATCTACTTATTTTCCCAGGCAGCTGCCCGCCAAGTATTGTCAGCGCAAGTGAGCTTAACTTCTGTGTTCGGAATGGGAACAGGTGGACCCTCACCGCAATCAACACCAACTAAGTTGTCGTGCCTTACGGCACTTATATATTAAACAGCAAAAGCTGTTTAATGTCAAGTGTTTTTTTCACACCCTGAAAACTGAACAAAGGGTAGAATGAAAGGGATCGAAAAAATAGGTCAAGCCCTCGGTCTATTAGTACAGCCTAGCACACGTATCACTACGCTTACACCTGCTGCCTATCAACCCGGTAGTCTACCGGGGACCTTACTAGCTTATGCTATGGGAAATCTAATCTTGAGGTTGGCTTCATGCTTAGATGCTTTCAGCGTTTATCCAATCCGCACTTAGCTGCCCAGCTATGCCCTTGGCAGAACAACTGGTGCACCAGAGGTGCGTCCA
>JAFSBZ010000002.1 GCA_017437005.1 Clostridia bacterium
ACCGACAATTCGGGTGTGGGAATAGGTACTCTTAACCCCATTCGCTACCGTGGCTACTACTTCGACGAGGAAACAGGTCTTTACTATCTCCAAAGCAGATACTACGACCCCCAGACGGGTAGGTTTATTAGTCCTGATAGTATAGTTTCAGGAGTTGGCGACAGTTTAATTGGTAATAACCCGTATGCTTATTGCTTTAATAATCCAATTAATATGTCCGATGAAGATGGTAATTGGCCAAAAGCTATTAAAAATATATTTAAATTCGTAAATGACAAGATTGTAAAACCAATTGCCAAAGGGATTAAAGCCACTGCTTCTTCTTTTGAAATTGAAATTGGTGTTGGTTATGGGTTAGGTGTTTCAGCTTCAGCCAATGGCACTCAGATTAAGGGTGAAGCCTATCACGATTCGCTAACGATAGGCTATGATAATAGCGGAGCTTATACTACCATCAAAGGTTCAGTTGGTGTTTCTATTACTTCAAAAACCCCGATTATTCCTAAGCTTGGTCCATCTACAGAATATTCTCACAGATTTGAAACCAATAGTATTAGATCGTGGGATCCACACACTACAATCACATCCCCACAGGCTGTTTATAATTGCCCAAAAACAAAAAAACAAACATCTGAATCTGTAAGTTTTATTGGTTTTGAGACTTCATTACATATAGGAATAGGTGGACATTTTAAAGCTGGATTTAATGTTGATAAATTCATCGAAATCCTTAACGAGTAAAGGAGTAATCTATGACAAGCGAAAAAAAGAAAAAACTGTTTAAACGAGTCATAATAGTCTATTTGATTTTTGTGTTATTTATAGTCATTGCATTTTATGCTATACGAAATAATCCGATAGAAAAAGTCGCCGCAAACCATATTGCCTTGGCAGTTGATACTGATGACTTTGTAACTCGATATGGTAGGGTCACTTCTGTTTCAAAGAATACCAATAAAACTATTAAAAAATCGAAAAATTCAAGAAAATTATATTATGATATTAAAACGGATAGATATGATATGATTGTTTGTATAATTCTAAAAAAAGAAAAAGAAGAATGGGAAGTCATTTCTATGAAAGTAGCAGAGATTAATGAACATTAACTGTAAAAGGTTACTAGCCGCATTTATTGATTTTTTATTTATGTGTTATATTGCAAGTGTAACTGTATTGATTTTAACTTTTGGAAAAATGGAGCAAGATTATGAATCAATGTGTATAAGTCTTGTTGTAGTGTTTCTTTACGCGCTGATAAAAGACATTGTTTTTAAAGATGCCAGCATAGGTAAAAAGGTAATGAAAATAATGCTTGTTCCAGCAGATGGAAAAAACATTAGTTTTATAAAACATATCAAAAGGAACTTAACAATTGTATTAGCACCATTAGAACTGTTTTTAATTTGGAGCGATAACAGGCGAATTGGAGATATTTGGGCTAAAACGGCAGTTGTTGAATCGTATAATGAAAAATGGTGAAAGCTTTGTATTGTTTTAATTTTACTTTTGTTTATTTTAAATCCAAATAATTTTGTTTAAATAACACAGGCAACGTGGGAACAGACAACACAGGACGGTTCTCTCGTGTTGTTCTTAGGCGCACTATTACACCGCCGTTTCGGGCAGAAGTGAGACCGAAAGCTATACAAAGGATAATCTTGTCTCACGGTTCTATATGAACTCTACCCAGCACGCGGATTATAATGGTTACAGTAAGTCGAAATAGCGTGATTTCACGCTATTTCGACACAATATCTTTGATATTGTCCAAATTTTTATAAAAATTTGGACTAACCCATTGCAATGATTGTAGTGCATAATTAAACTTCAAAAAATTTAATTATGCAAAAGCCGATTTCATCGGCTTGTCGAAACGAAAAAAGTCGTTTCGACATTCTATAATCATTATTACTACGATAGCTTAAACCGCTTAAATAAGCGTATATTCTCAACCACCCGCCCGATAGTTAACAACTATCTTTACAAAGAGTCTACCGGCTTTACAGACACAAATACCGAAGATGGTATAGACACAACCTACCGCACAACCCAGATAAGCACCGAAATCATAGATAATACTGCTTATGCACATTACTATGATAAAAACGGAAACATCACCCGCTTGCTTAAAGGTGTGCGTGTCAATACCGATACCGAAACTACCACAACCGGCAGCTTCCAGCAGTACCGTGACTATACCTATGATTCACTCGGTCAGCTTAAAACCGAGGTTAACCACACTACAAAAGACAGCACGGTTTATACCTATGATACAGTAGGTAATATGACACAGCGTGTTATTACCAACAGCAATACGGGTAATACTACAACCGTAACCTACATTTACAGCACCGACCCCGATTCTGACGGTGACGGCGAGTCTGAATCAGGCTGGGCAGATATGCTCACCCAGATAAGAACAGTCGTGACCGACAGTGACGGTAACGTTATTTCCGATGTAGTTGAGACTGCCGATTATGATGCCATAGGCAACCCCACAAGCTATAGGGGTGCTACACTTAACTGGCACGCACGTCAGCTTGAAGGATACAGCAAAAACGGCAAATGGGTCACCTACGACTATGATGCCAACGGTCAGCGCACCTACAAAAACAACTACAACGAAAAGTCATATTATATGTATGTAGGCAACAATGTTGTTTACGAAAAAAGAGGTGACAAGGACCTCTATTTGTGGTATGATAGTTACGGTTATCTTGCCGCATTTCAGGTTTGCTTTGCCGACGGTTCATCCCTCAGAACAATCGCCACCACCAACAAAGAGGGCGATGTTTTAGGGCTTTACAGTCTCGCAGGTGAACAGTTGGTTTCCTACGAATACGATAGCTGGGGCAATCTTATTTCCTTCACCGACAA
>JAFSBZ010000017.1 GCA_017437005.1 Clostridia bacterium
ATACTGCGTGAAGGAAGAATTTATATGCTATATGGCATCACCGCAGAAGCTCTCCAACCCACGCACCGACAGATATAAAGAACTCATTCGAAAATTTAAATACATACAACGCAGAGAGCACGAAAACGAACAGCGCCGATGCAAAAGAAGAATGAAAAGAGGTGAAAACATTGATTAAGAAGAAAGTTCTGACACAGGAACAGATAGCTGAAAAACTTGATTATCTTCGCAAACAGCGTGACGGTCTCATAGTAGGTGAATACAGAAATTATTTATATAAACTGTATATGTACCTCAAAGAACGTTGTTCCGAAACCGAGGACGGCAGTTGCAACCCATATCCGTGGCAAATGCTCGTCGCCCTTGGCAGAGATGACCTGCACAAATCCTACCTTGGATACACCTACTGTGATGATCTCGAAGCACTCGGATATATCAAGATGCAAGGATACGGCAAGGATAAAAAGATTTTTATCATAAAAGATATTGATTTTTAATCCATTGCCGTAATAGAATGCCCCGCCGAAAAATCGGCGGGGCAGCTATTTTTAGTTTTGTTGTAAATTGCGTTTAAGATTATAATGTGTTTTCGCTGATTATATTATTCATTTCTCGAAGTTCACTATCCCAGTCTCTATTATCCAATGAGAAAAAAGCAAATCTTTCATCCTCTAATTCTTCAGGGAAATGTACTGCCAAATGGGTAAGTTCATGTATTTTATCAGCACTAACTTTTTTGGCAAATGGATTAGCAATTATTTTATATTGCCTTGTGGCAAACAAATATCTAAAATCGTTAAATAACAAGCAACCTTCGGGAAGTATGTAAAAGAAAACAGCCGAAATTTTACTTAATGCTTCTTCGCTGATTCCCAATTTAAGAGCAACATCTTTATTGCGGAACAATCCGTTCTTTGAATTGCATAAAAGGGTTGTAGGTTCGAACAATTCGGTTTCTGATAAATCGGTTGATGACCAGTTAATAATCAATAGATTAATATGATTTTCAGATGAAATATCTGCAAATTTTTCGCCGGCATAGTTCATAAAATCCTTGATTTTTAATACCCGAGGCATGTGACAGTTGATATCGTTATTATTACAAAAATCCGAAAGTTTTTTTCTGCCTTTATCATTAAGTAAATATGTTGGAATGATGAAGTTCTCTAAAAGGTCTCGTTCGGGGAAATTAGGGGTTTTTATTTCTATGTCTAATACAACATCATTTCCATATACAAACCGCGCTTCTGGATTTTTATCGGAATCAACCAAACGAGGTTCATATATTGCATCCGTTAATTTTGCTGGACCAAAATTTGCGAAATATGCCAATAGATAAAATTCTGATAGCGCCTCAAAAAATTGGTTTTCATTGTAATTGTTTTTACCTGCAGCAAATTGGTTTCTAAAAAAATTCTCGATCACATCATTGCCAAAGTAGTGCATCAAATTAATGACTTTTACATTTAGATTAGCAATAAAATTCCAAGGAAACGAAGCTGGATTTATTTCCTTTATGTTTTTTCTGAGAAAAAGTTCTTTAAAATATGAAACATCATTATTAATTGCACGTATTATAAAATGCTGTTCAGAATAATCATCGAAAATTCCTTTTTCCCAAAAAATTTTTATCGTTTCGAAAATTTCTAAATCAACGGTTGCGGGATAAGCTGTTTGACTTCTCATTTTAACAAATCCTCCATAATTAGAACAATAAATAAACGGCTGAAGTCATAATGATTTCAGCCGCTTTGGCGGAGACGGCGAGATTCGAACTCGCGGGGGATTGCTCCCTAACTGATTTCGAGTCAGCCCCGTTATGACCACTTCGATACGTCTCCGTGTATGTTAAACTCAATTTAGAGTATAACGAACTATTCAATTTTACCGAACGGGGCGCCCCGTTATGTCCTGTTGCGGTGCCCGAAATTTTTTTAACACTGCCGTGTGAAAATTTCGACCGCGGCCACTCCGTAGCCTTCGCTTCATCTGCCACCGGCAGCGCTCGGCAACTTCCCCACTTCGATACGTCTCCAAATATCAAGCCGCCAATTTGGGCGGCTTATACATTATATTGTTTTTATAGTGCATTGTCAAGCGTTTTAAACTTAAAGTTTATAAAGATTAAATTCTTCTATACCGTCTTGAAAATAAATTTTAGAATTTTTGTCAACGTAAATTCTAAAACGTTGTTTTTCAAGCTTTCCTGTTACAATGCCGACCATACGTATTCCCTGACAATCATCAACGTAAACGAATATATTTTTTTGTTCTAACATAGTGCCTTTGAAATTATATAAAATTTCTCCGCAATACATACCGCCTTCTTCTATTTGAAGTTGAATTCGTCTTCTTGGTTCACCTTGATATATCTTTAAATGGTCGGTACAAATTTTTAGTTCTACGTCGCGTAAATCTTTGTGATAAACCAACTCGTGCGCGTCGGAAAGTTCGTTAACGTTTGTCGTTTTGCCCATTCTAAAAGCATTGGTTTGCATTGTAAAGATTAAAAGATTTTTAGCGCATCGCTGTAGTTCGCCTATTGTCAGGTAACCGTTTTCAATGCTTTCCAGCTGGTCATCCTCGCAAAGCGCCGAATCGCCCTTAACCTTATAAATATCGTTTTGCGCCTTAACCATTGTAGCAAGATTGGCATTTGTGTCGGTGCCGTTGTTTGGGTCGTCCATCGTAGTACCCCAGTCGGTCATAACAAAACCGTCGTAGCCCCAATCGTCACGCAAAATGGTGGTGGTAAGGTCATAGCTGCCCGACGTGTGCATACCGTTAACGCGGTTATAAGAGGTCATTATTGATTTAACCGAACCGCCCTTTACCGCAATTTCAAACGCCTTTAAGTAAATCTCACGTAGTGCTCGTTCGCTTAAAACCTCATTGTCTTCTTTACGACTGATTTCCTGCGAATTAACGGCAAAGTGCTTAAGGGTTGCAAAAAATCCGTTCTTGGTAAAATAGCTTGACAACTTATCGGCATAAACGCCCGTAAGATATGGGTCTTCCGAAAAATATTCAAAGTTTCTGCCGCAAAGACCGCTGCGGTGAATGTTCATACCCGGTCCCAATAAAATGTCAATATCGTAATGCTTCATTTCATCGGTAAGGCATTTATACATATCCTCAAAAAGCTCGGGCGCCCAAGCCGACGCCAAAAGCGCGCCTACGGGAATGCAAGTAGCCTGCGCACTACTTTCCATACGAATACCGCTCGGTCCGTCGCAGGTGGTAACAACAGGCACACCCGCATCACTCCACGATTTTGTAATACCTGCAAAGCAACTTGCCGTTCCCTGATAGGTTGCCTTTGGACTTGCAAAGCCCTCACCGCGAACAATTTCGGTAAGCGCTTGCGCATCAAACTGCGCTACAAACTCGTCAAGAGTATTCTTACCCTTTGCCACGTCTTGTAACGTTATACCTCTATCGCCTGTTATCTCAAGTGCTTGCGGTAGATTGTTTTTAATACGCTCGGCTAAATCATACTGTCTGAGCGTTGCTTTTTCAAAACCGACCTTGCCGCCCAAATTTATCATACGGTCAAATTCTTCTACGGGCGCTAATGCCTGAACACATTGCTTCACAAGACGGGTTTCGTCTATAGAAAAGGCAAAGCACTGTTTTGCATCACGAACGTTTTGTCCAACACAAACGTTATATTCGCCGCTTTCCAACACCCAAGCAAACGGGTAACCGCTTTTACCACAGTCGTCGTAACACACCATATCACAAACGTTTATGGCAAGGTTTATTTCCTGTGACTCACCCGGCATTAAAGTATCGGTCTTTTTAAAGGCGATAAGCTCACGAGCCGCCTTACCAAGCGCACCCTGAGGCGCACTAAAATACACCTGCACTACGTCTTTACCGCTATAATTACCAACGTTTTCTACCACAACCGAAATGGTGATTGTGTCGCCGTCTTTTTGAACGCCTGTTACGGTTTGGTTAAACTCGGTATAATTCAGACCAAAACCAAACGGATACAAAACCCTGTCGGGCGCAAAGGTCTCAAAATAACGATAACCCACGTAAATATCTTCTTTATGTACGTTTTTGGTAAGATCACCAAAACAATCGTCACAAGGGTAATCCTCGGCGGAAATTGCGATAGTATCGGTAAGACGACCGCTTGGCGCTATGTCACCCATAAGCGCATCCACCGTACCGGCGCCGCCCTCTTGTCCGCCTTGCCAAACGTACGCAACGGTACCGATATTATATTTTTTAACCCAACTCATATCCATAATGTTACCGCTGTTTATAAGCACGATAACGTTTTTAAAATACTTGCTGAGTACCGCAAGAGCAGCATCCTCTTCGTGCGACAAATACCAGTTGCCCTCTACCTTTTCGTAGTCAAAGCTCTCGCCTACGTTACGGCAAATAACGTATATTGCCTTGTCGTTACGAGTTGCGGCATCACGCACCAAGTCTTCACTCGGTACTGCGTCAATTTGGCAAAAACAGGGTTTCCAGCCGTCGCCCTCGTCAAATGGATTATTTACTATATAATCACGGTAAAACTGGGTTATGTTTTGGTCGAGTGTAACGCGTGATTTTATTTCGTCATAAATATTTGTAACGTACGGACAGTTAACTCTACCGCCCGAGCCGCTGCCGCTTTTTAAATATTCAAACTGACTGCGACCGAAAAGGGCGATATTTTCGCCCGATGACAGTGGTAAGGAACCATTGTTTTCAAGCAAAACAATACCTTCGGGTATTGCCTTGCGACAATGCGCAGCAAATTCTTTTGTGGTAAAAGTTTTTTTGTTTGACATAAATCGAACCTCTCTTATTTTACTCACCCACAAACGCACTCATCGCATTAACGAGGGCAGGACTGCGAGTGGCCGACACATTGTTTATAAACATAACATCCTGAATACCGCGTTCGTCTACAAACTGACTAAGCGTTCCCGGGAATACGCCGTTTATATAACGATAATCAACAACGTAAACGTTTTGGTAGTTTTGTGTTAAATATGCCACCATTGCGTTGCCGAAAGACTCTTTAATAACAAGACAGGACGAACCGTCAATAATGGTAGGATTGGTCATAATTCCGTATGGATGGTCACCGCACACAAAGGTGAGATATTTGTTGGCAGCGCTAAGTTTGTTACCGTCGGATACTATGCTATAGTTAACCTCTCCAGCGGCAGTAAAGGTGTGTATTTTTTGCAGTTGCGTAGGCTCATAAGCCAAAACATAATCGGGTGTATTACCAAGGCTTGCCTTTTGACCTGATTCAGCATAAAAAGAGCCTAAAAATCCATCAAACTTATATTCATTAAAGGCACTAAGCTCAGCGGGAACTACACCCTTTACATTCATTAAATCACGATATGCATAATATGCACCGAGAGCCGTCCAGTGATGGTCTGTGCGGAAAAAAATATATTCATCCTTATGTGCAAAAAGGCTTGAGTAAACATCCACCTTGCTTACGTTTTGCGACATCAAAGAATACATATATTCAATGGCTTTTTGTTGGTCAGAAGAATTAGTATTTGCCTTATAATTTTCGGGTAGAGTAATCGCCATACTGGTAGGAACAATCATACTATACACCTGCGATCTGCCCTCAAGTATTGCGGCGGCGCGATTTACGGTGGCAGCGTAATTATCCGCTACAGCCTGATTAAAATTATAGTATTCGTATGCCGCATTATCCACAATAAGCATAGCACCCAACTGTTCAACCGCAGGTAATTGAGGTTCGGGCTGGATTGCTGTAGGTTGTGACTCTTCTTGAGTAGGACTTTCCACAGACACCTGTTCTGACTGTGTTATATCGGGTATTTCATCGCCTTGTGTGACGTCTCCATGAAGTTGAACGGTATTTATACCAAAAGCATTTGTAATTTGGGTGTTAAGTGATACAAATCCATCCCTAAGAGGAAACGTATCAGAAAACCAAAGATTTATATCATCAAAATAATCGCCCGATACAAGCTTTGACCACGAAAACTTGGGGAATTTTTTTAGTTCGCGCTTTTCAACCTCGGAATAACTTTCACGAAAAATGGGAAAATTTGCCACCACGGCCGCCGCTAACCACAATGTTAAAACCACACGCATCATACTTATATCAACAATATGCTGTGAACGTATATTACGTAGCAGTTTCATATTATCATCTAAATTACGCGATTCGTCATCTTGTTCTATAACTGTTTTTTCTTTTAAAGCCATGTGCATTTCCCCTCCTTTCGTTTGCTTTATTTTTAAAATTGAAAATACAAAAACGGATTGTAGCTATCCCCTACCAATGCCGCGGTTGAAAGCAGTAACAGTATCAACGGAATCGCTATTCTACCAATATTATAAATCCACGATACTGCTTTTTTATCCATATATGTGTATCTGATAAGCCCACCTATTTTACGAATTGCGGGTGTAGACACCACGATACAAAATATAAGAATAAAGATGTTAGAGCTCAAAATTGTTGTAGTCTCAAAGTTGGTAAATGCATTTCCATTTAAACCAAACATACCGCCAAGAACGGTAAAAATATCCTTCATATTATCAAATTTAAAAAGTATCCATCCAAAATAGACGATAATAACCAAATATATATGTGACACGATGCGATCCTTTGAAAGTATACGCTGTAAAAATAATTTTTCTAATAATATAAATACAAAGAAATAAAGACCCCATAGCACAAAATTCCACGATGCGCCATGCCATAGACCTGTTAAAAACCAAACAACAAATAAATTAAAATATGTGCGTAATTTTCCTTTTCGATTACCACCCAGCGGTATATATACGTAATCACGGAAAAAGCTACCAAGTGATATATGCCATCTGCGCCAAAACTCTGTTACCGAACGCGAAATATATGGATAGTCAAAATTTTCAAGATAATGAATACCTATCATTCTGCCCATACCGATAGCCATATCAGAGTAAGCGGAAAAATCAAGATAAATTTGTAAGCTATATGCGAGCACACCTATCCACAGCGCCAAAACCGCGCTTTCGCTTAAAGCATCGCCGCTTACCAACAGCTTATCGGCAATATTGCCGCAAGCATTGGCAAGAATAGCCTTTTTCGCAAGACCAAAACAAAACCGCCATATACCGTCAGCAATATCCTGTGCTGTCACTCTACGCTCGGCAAGTTCAACACATACGTCCTTGTATCTTACGATAGGTCCCGCTATACATTGATGAAATAGGCTAACGTACAAAAGGAGCATCCAAAACTTTTTTTGTGCGGGCACATCTCCACGATAAACGTCTATTACGTATGACATCAATTGAAACGTGTAAAAGGAAATTCCTATAGGTAATATAATGTTAAGCGTACCTAAATCTCGACCTGTAACAATACCAATATTATCAAGTAAAAACGCGCCGTATTTAAAAAATCCCAGCAAACCGAGGTTTACCAGCACCATCAGCGCCAAGCCTAATTTTGCTTTAATGGTATGAGGCGCCTGCTTTTCTATGTAAAGTGATAAAAGCCAGTCACACAATGCCATAAAAAGAAGTAGCAGCACATAAATCGGCTCACCCCACGCATAAAACACCATAGAGAATGTAAGCATTACTATATTTTTGGCCTTGATAGTCTTAGCAAAATAATACACAACAAGGTTTAGCGGTAAAAATAAATACAAGAAAAACAAGCTTGAAAATACCATTTATTCACCAACCTTCAGACAAAATTATATCATTTTAATTTTACTATTTATTTATATTTTGTCAACATACAAAATATATTTTGGAGAATATTTTTTATTTAAAAAGCATTGTTTACCGCGCTTTGCGACAAACAATGCTTTATACCCTATATTTAATTTGGTACTATAAACGGTATTCCGAAATAATCGGTAAGTGACACCACCACATTAGCGGCAATCGCCTCTATGTTGTCACGTATCCATACAGCATCTTCATAATTATCGTGATATGCAAATTCAATTAGTACGCTCGGTGCACGTGTTCGCCGCACCTCACCAAGCGAGGTTGTTGGTATAGCGCGTACATTTTGCGGTAACGGATAAATCAATTTTAGATTGTTAGCAATTATTTCTGCCGCTCTTCGTCCACTTTCGCTTGTCGGATAATAATACACCTCGCTTCCGCGTCTACCACCGTCGCCACTACCTGTTGCGTTTGAATGAAGCGCCAAATGCAGATCGTAATTTCCCATATTTGATTGCGCAATAGATGTAGCCGCAGTCATATCGGGTGTATTACGCGTAAAACTGATACCGCTTGCGTACAAATACGGTTCCATTGCGTCAGCAATAAGATTCATATAGTATTCCTCATTGCCGCCTATTACGTATGGATTAAATTCTTGCGTAGACGGACTTAAATAAATACTTGGCACAGTAAATCCCCCCTTGCACATCGTATGCTTGAAATTGTTTTTTTATGAAAAACAAAACATTTGAACGGCTTATTTAAGTATAGATTTTAATATTGACGAAAGTTGCTAAAAAAGGTATAATAAAGTGTAATAATATAATTAGAAAGGTTGTTTTTTTATGGATATTAAAAAGATTCTTTCATACGTAGACCATACCCTATTATCACAAAGCGCTACATGGGATGAAATTAAGGCGCTTTTAGACGACGGTATAAAATACGGCTGTGCATCCTGCTGTATTCCTGCTTCATACGTAAAGCAAGCAAAGCAGTATGTTGGTGACCGCTTGGCAGTTTGTACCGTTATCGGTTTTCCAAACGGATATTCAACAACCGCTACAAAATGCTTTGAAACCGAAGATGCCGTAAAAAACGGTGCTGATGAAATTGATATGGTTATCAATATAGGCTGGCTTAAAGATACAAAATACGATCTTTTGCTTGAAGAAATAAAAGCAATTAAAGCTTCTTGCAAGGGCAAGATATTAAAAGTTATTATAGAAACCTGTCTTCTTACCGATGAAGAAAAAATTAAAATGTGTGAAATTGTATCGGCTTCAGGCGCTGACTTTATAAAAACCTCAACAGGTTTTTCCACAGCGGGTGCTACACGTCACGACGTGCAAGTTTTTGCCGACAATGTGGCAAGTCATTTGCAAATTAAGGCGGCAGGCGGCATATCTTCGCTTGAAGATGCCGAAGACTTCATAAATATTGGTGCTACACGACTTGGTACCAGCAGAATTGTAAAAATAGTAAAGGCTATGGAAAAAGGTGAAGAAAATGACAAACAAGACTCCTCATATTGATTTAAAAAACGACATTGGCTTTGGCAAAACTATTCTTATGCCGGGCGATCCGCTACGTGCTAAATACATTGCCGATAATTTTTTAGAGGACGCTGTGCTTGTAAATGGTGTTCGTGGTGTAAATGGCTACACAGGCTATTACAAGGGCGTAAAGGTATCTGTTATGGCAAGCGGTATGGGTATGCCATCAATCGGTATTTACTCTTACGAGCTTTATAAATTCTTTGGCGTACAAAACATCATTCGTGTAGGCTCTGCTGGTGCTATTAATGATAACGTAAAGGTTCGTGATATAGTTATGGGCATGGGTGCTTGCACCAACTCTAACTTTATATCACAGTACGGAATGAACGGCACTATTGCTCCTATATGCAGTTTTGAAATGTTGGATATAGCCAACAAGATTGCAAAATCAAAAAATCTTAACGCACATATTGGTAATCTTTATTCATCCGACACGTTCTACGATGATACCTTTCCCTCAAGCAATTGGGGTAAAATTGGTTGTCTTGCTGTAGAGATGGAAGCTGCGGCTCTTTATACAACAGCTATGCGCCTTGGTATGCGTGCAATGGCTATATGCACCATTTCGGATATACTTTATCCGCCGTTTACTGCACTTCCTGCTGACGACCGCGAAAAAACCTTCACACAAATGATGGAGCTTGCACTCGACTGCGCTGTAGAATATGAAAACCTTCCCTTATTAGAGGTTAAAGACTAATATGAAGAGAGTTTTTTTAATTGTTCTTGATAGTTTTGGTATAGGCGCAATGCCCGATAGCGAAAATTATGGTGACATTGGCGTTAATACCCTTGCTTCTATATCAAAATCAAAAAAATTTAAAATTAAAAATTTACAAAAACTTGGTCTTTTTAATATTGACGGTGTTACTTGTGGCGAAAAGATTGAAAATCCGTCTGCCGCTATATGCCGCCTTGCAGAACTGTCTCGTGGCAAGGACACTACCATAGGTCATTGGGAAATAGCGGGTATTGTATCTGACAAACCGCTTCCTACCTATCCAAACGGTTTTCCGGCCGAAGTTTTGGATGAATTTTCTCGTCGCACAGGTAGAGCGGTTATATGCAATAAACCATATTCGGGCACCGAGGTTATAAAAGACTACGGTGACGAGCACGTAAAATCGGGCGCTTTAATAGTTTACACGTCGGCTGACAGCGTATTTCAAATAGCGGCTCACGAAGAAGTTGTTCCGCTTGAAGAGCTTTATAACTACTGTCGCATCGCGCGTGAAATTCTTGTAGGCGAGCACGGTGTGGGCCGTGTTATTGCCCGCCCATTTGTGGGCGAAAGCGGTAATTACAAGCGCACATCCAACCGTCACGATTTTTCACTACAACCTCCTCGCAAAACTATGCTTGACAGCATTAAAGAAGGTGGTCTTGACACAATATCTGTGGGCAAAATCTACGATATATTTGCAGGCGCAGGTATCAGCGAATATGTATATACCACAGGCAACTCTGACGGTATGACAAAAACTACTGAATATGCAAAGCGTGATTTTAACGGAATTTGTTTTACAAATCTTGTAGATTTTGATATGCTTTACGGTCACCGCAATGATGTAGATGGATATGCCGCTGCTATAAGCGAGTTTGATAAGTGGCTTACAGAATTTTTACCACTGCTTCGCGATGAAGATATGCTTATTATTACTGCCGATCACGGTTGTGACCCTGCATACACCGTAAGCACCGACCATTCACGTGAGTATGTGCCGCTTATAATTTACGGCAAAAATATTAAAGCCCAAAATCTTGGTACACGCGAAGGCTTTTGTAATATTGGTAAAACCGTGTGCGACTATTTGTCGGTTGATGCTGATATTAAAGGCGAAAGCTTTATAAACGAAATTTTAAATTAAGAGGTGTAAATATGAAACAATATCATATCGCCCTTTCGGAAGAGCATAGCGCAAAGTACGCTATTATTCCCGGTGACCCCGGCAGAGTAGAAAAAATTGCCGCTTTTTTAGACGATGCTAAACAGGTAGGCAACAATCGCGAATACAACTCATATTTAGGTTATCTCGACGGTGAAAAGGTGCTTGTAGTATCTACCGGTATTGGCGGACCTTCTTGCGCAATTTGTGTAGAAGAACTCGCTAAAATTGGTGTTGACACTTTTATACGCGTAGGCACCTGCGGTGGTATGCAACCCGAAGTAAAGCCAGGTGATGTTGTCATTTCTACAGGCGCTATACGTCAAGACGGTACAAGCCGCGAATATATGCCTATTGAATTCCCTGCCGTTGCTGATTTTCACGTTACAAGCGCTCTTTACAAAGCAGCCAATGCTCTTGGTTATGATAACCATATTGGTGTTGTTCAGGCAAAGGACAGCTTTTACGGTCAACATTCACCCGAAAGTATGCCAACTTCACCCGAGCTTCTTGCTAAATGGGACGCCTGGAAACGCGGCGGTTGTTTGGCAAGCGAAATGGAAGGTGCAACCCTATTTATAGTAAGCGCCGCGCGCCGACTGCGTTCGGGTGGTGTGTTTCACTGTGTTTGGAATCAGGAGATATCAAAAAAAGCAATGCCTGAGGACCGCAAAGAAGACACCTCTTGCGCTATAAAAACCGCAATCGAAGCAATTCGCATTTTAATTAAACAAGATAAGGAAAAATAATTTATGTTTGAAGCAGTACTTGACTGTATAAAAAATTACGATACCATTATAATTCATAGACATTCTCGCCCAGATGGTGATGCTATGGGAAGTCAAATTGGTATGAAGCATCTTATCCTTGAAAACTTTGAGGACAAAACCGTTTATATGGTTGGCGACACCACAAATTATTTAAGCTTTATGCCCGATAGCGTTATGGATGAAATTGATGACAGCGTATATAGCGGTGCGTTGGCAATCCTTTTGGACTTTGCGTCCCCACATCTTGCAAGTGACGACCGATATACTAAAGCTGACAAAACCGTAAGGCTCGACCATCACATATATTGCGAAACCTTTACTGATGTAGAGGTTGTTGATAGCAGTTTTGAAAGCTGTTGTGGACTTGTAACCGCATTTGCAGTTGAATGTGGTCTTAAAATAAACGCTACTGCGGGCGAAGCGCTTTATACAGGTATGCTTACCGACTCAGGCCGTTTTCGTTACGATAGCACATCATCACGTACATTTAAATTAGCATCTGAGCTTATTGATACAGGCTTTGATACAAACGAGCTTTATCGCAATCTTTATTCAGATAATTTTGATAGTAAATTGCTAAAAGCAAAGTTTACTTTAAAAATACAGTTTACAAAAAACAATGTCGCATATATATATACCACAAAAGATGAACTGCAACAGCTTGGTAGTAGCGAATTTTCTATCTCTCGCGGTATGGTTGCTACTATGGCAGATATTAAGGGTGTTGACATTTGGGTAAACTTTACCGAAAGTGATGAGGGCGTGTTGTGCGAACTCAGGTCAAGCCGTTTTAACATTAACCCAATAGCTGTAAAATACGGTGGCGGCGGTCACCAAAAAGCAAGTGGCGCGTGCGTTCCCGACCGCGAGACCGCGTTTTCTATGCTTAATGATTTGGACGCTATTCAAGGAGAATATAATGAACAAAGAAATTAAACAACAAATACTCCAAAAAATTAAAGAATATGACAAAATCTTTTTGTTTCGTCATATTCGTAATGACGGTGACTGTGTAGGCGCTACAAAGGGTTTAAAGCGCATATTACAGCTCACCTTCCCCGAAAAACAAGTATTTCTTATTGATGATGACCGCGCCGAATATCTTGAATTTTTAGGCCCCGATGACGAGCCTGTAGAAGACGCCGAATACACCGACGCTTTAGGCATAGTAATAGATACCGCAAGCGAAAAAAGAATATCTAATAAAAAATACACCCTTTGTCGTGAGCTTATAAAAATTGATCATCATATTCCGCTTGAAAATTACGGCAATATTATGTGGGTTGAAGAAAACCGTTCTTCTGCTTGCGAAATGATTGCTGATTTTTATATTACATTTAGCGACGAATTAAAGATTGATAAAGCTGCCGCAACCTATATTTATACCGGTATGGTGACCGATTCGGGCCGTTTTAAATACGAGGGTGTAAATGGTGAAACGCTACGTTGCGCGGCTGTATTATTAGATCAAGGCATAGACACCGAAACGCTTTATGCCCACCTTTATCTCGAGGCATTTGGCTACCTTAAATTCAAGGCAGAAATTTATCGCCGTATGCAAATTACCGAAAACGGTGTGGCATATATTTACGTTGACAAGGCTATGCAAGAAGAATTTAATCTAACACTCGAGCAAGCAAGCGCTTGTGTTGGTACACTTGATTCCATACGTGGTGCAATTGCCTGGATGGTATTTATTGAAAACGGAGACGATGAAGGCTCTATCCGTGTGCGTTTGCGTTCTCGGTTTGTAGCAATAAATCCCATTGCCGAAAAATATAACGGCGGCGGTCACGCTATGGCAAGCGGTGCTACGGTATATAGTTGGGACGAGGCCCAGCAGTTACTACGTGATGCCGATGCGCATATAAAAGAATACAAAGACACACACGAGGGTTGGCTATGAGAATACTTATAACAAATGACGATAGCATTTCTGCTGAACAACTACTTCCTCTTGTAAAATATTGCCGTAAATTTGGTGAAGTTACAGTTGCTGTACCCGAGGTTGAGCAAAGCGCTAAAAGTCACGGCATAGAGCTTCATAAGGCATTTAGGGTAGAAAAACGTTTTCTTGACGGCGATGTTGTAACCTATGTTGTTGACTCTACGCCTGCTGACTGTATGCGATATGTAATACTTGGGCTTGAGCAACGATTTGACCTTGTTATATCTGGAGTTAATCGCGGTCTTAATATGGGTAGCGATATACTGTATTCGGGTACGGTTTCTGCTGTACGCGAAGCAGTACTTCAGGGTATCCCTGCTATAGCGCTTTCTACCACACCCGAGAATTACCAAAACGCTACTGCCCATCTTGACTTGGTTTTTGATTATATTAATGAACATAAGTTGCTTGAAATACATAACGCATATAATATAAATATACCACCAAACCCCAAGGGTATAAAAATAACCCGTCAGGGTGGAATGTATTTCTCTGACGGATTTATAAACGTAGAAGGCGATTTATATCGAGCCGACGGTAAATGTGTTTACAAACCAAGTAATGACCTTACGCTTGATACCGATGCTACAATATCGGGATACATTTCTATTATGCCACTTAGTATGAATGTAACTGATATGGATGTATTTAAGTGTTTGACAAACAAATAAGGATTATTTACACAACAAAAAAAGACTCCCGAAGGAGTCTTTTTTATTTGCTTTTAATTAGCGCTTTTTGCTGGTGTAAAGAACTACTGCGCCTGCTGCGATAGCCATTGCTACAACTGCGCCAATGCTGTCGCTTGTTGCAGGGCTGGTATTGTTAGAGTCAACAACTGTCAAACCATAGAACTGGCAGAAGAAATTGTCAACGTATTCTGTTGATGAAGGACTTATTGTTGTGTACTGCTTGTCATTACGTGTACCAAAACCATATTCTTTTTCGCCAACTTTGGTAACATAAGTTTTTACTGTTGTATTGTATGAATAAACAGAAATTGCTGTGTCACCAAATACAGCATTAATATGATTTTTACCGTCTGTACCTACAGCATCAACTATATTCATATATTTCTTTGCACCATTTACCATTGCGTACATATAGTAACCGCCGGTTGTTTCTTCAAGATATACGTCAGCTGCTTTGTCCTTATCGTCGGTAGTAGCCATATAGAAACCATCCATCTCACCTGTGAGGTAGAGAGTTTTCTTGAGGTTGCCCTGTACCATACCAAACTTGTATGCGGTATCTTTTACAGGGTTAGCAACAACGCCAAATCCCATTTGTGGTGCCTGCTCTTCTTTGTCCTCTTTATCTTCCTTCTCCTCTTCCTTATCGTCTGTAGAAGGAGGTGTTACGTCTTCACCTTCATCATCACCTGCAGGAGGTGTTACTTCTTCAACTGTTACAGCATAAAGCTGACAATAGAAACCATTGTACTCTGTCTTAACAGGACCTACTGTTGTAAATGTCTTGTCATTACGGGTACCCATCCAATATGGAGCATCATTAACAATTGAAATCAAAGTTTTAGCTTCTGCATCAAAGGTATAAACAGTAGTTGCGGCATCCTCAAACATACCGTTTACATAAGTACCGCTAACAACCATATTGATGTACTTTTTAGCGCCGTCAACCATTGCATAAAGGTTGTAGCCGCCTTCAACTTCTTCAAGATATACGTCAACTGCTGCAGCAACATCAGTTACAGTATTCATATAATATTTGTCCATTTCGCCATCGATATAATAAATATCAGTTTCGCTTACGTTAGACTGAATCATACCGAACTTATATGCTGTTTCAACAACAGGAGTTTCAACCAAAGTAATAACTGTTTCTGTTTCTTCCTCAACTGGTGGTGTTACTTCGCCACCTTCAGAGCCGCCTGCTAATACGATTGTGATAGAATCCCAATACATTGTATAGTTAAGGTCATGTTCAAAATGCAAGTATGTATAAGTTTCGGCATCTGGTGTAATAGTATACTCTTTTGTGCCGGCTGTTGTTGACAATTTTGTTGAATAAGTATATGAACCAACCTCATTACCAAATGAGAAAATTTCTGCATCAGGATTATCGTATGTCTTTTTGCCAGCGTTAAAAACCAACTTAATTTCCTTAATTGGTGAGCTGAATGCTGTAGTGTTCCAGAAAGAAGATGTTTTGCCATCCTTATCTCTTACCTGGATACCAGCATCATAGTTGCCGAGTTGTATCCACTCAAAGTCTACACCGTCAACAGTTGCTGTGCTAGCTGTATAACTTTGTGAAGGAAGTCCTAATGAGTCAACTGTTAAAACGATTTCTGTGCTGTCTGCTGCGGATGCGGTAAATACCATTGCTGATAAAAGCACGCATACGCAAACAAGAATTGAAAGAATTTTTTTCATTGCGATTTACTCCTTTTTGTTTATTTTTTTGAGGGGTTGTCCCCTTCATCGCATTGATAATTATACCTTTTATTTTTAAATGTGTCAATAGTGAAAAGCAATTTTTACTACATATTGACAACTTTTTTAAGTCATTAACAACAATTAGTTATTATGTAAACAAAAAGCAGCAACGACTTGCGTTACTGCTTTTTATTTCAAACTATTTGTTTATTTTGTAAATGTACAACTTGCATCAAATTCTACTTCGCAATCTCCAGAAGAATGCTTATAGTTTTTGATAATACCTGTAACACTAATTACGTCGCCTTCCACTAAGTTCTCTGCACCATCACCCTTCATACGATAGCACTTAAGCTCCTTAACACCACTGGTGCCTTCTACCTCAATAATAACAGTAAGGTTCTTGTATCCAGCATCATATGGAGTAGCAATTTTTGTAATTTTGCCTGTAAGTGTTGTGAAATATGGAAGTGATTCGGTAGGCTGTAGTGCAAATGCGGCATCAACAATTGCCTTAGGATCTGTAGGAACTACAACACCGCAAGAAGTATGACTACGCAATGCGCAACCTGCATCAAATTCGATTGTACCATTGTAGTTTTTAATTGTACCGGTAACGGTGATTGTATCACCAACGCACATACGATTACCAACACTTTCAGCCTGCATACGATAACATTCAATAGGCTTATCTTCTTTTCCCTCAACAACCATTACAACTGTCATGTTTTTGAAATTTGCGTCATAAGGGGTCTTTAGCTTGCTAACCTTACCTGTAAGAGTAGCCTCTATAGTGTTGCTACCTGTAAGTTTGTAAGCCTCGTCAACTATTTGAGCCATTGTTTGGGGTGGTGCTTCAGTACTACTTGTATCTTCCGGAGTTTTTTCGTCATCATCAACGTCATCATCCTTAGGAGCCTCTGATACCTTAACAATTTCTTTTACTACGCAACCTGCATCAAACTCAATAGTTCCCTGATAGTTTACAATAGTACCGGTTACGGTAATTTTATCGCCCTCGGTCAATGTGTCAGCGCCTTCGCCTGAAAGACGGAAACACTTGATAGGCTTGTCATCATGACCTTCAACAACGATTGTTACGGTAACGTTTTTGTACTGATCGCTGTAAGGAGTGTCAATAGATTTGATTGTACCGGTTAGGGTTTGTTCGCCGTCTAATTTTGCACCCTCTGCCAAAGCATAAGCGTTAGTTAGAATGGTTGCTACATCATCACCTGTAGAAACAGTAACACCTGTTACTTTATAACTAAATTCTGCAGTAGCGGTGTTATCTTTTTCATCCTTAACCGTAGCAGTGGCTGTAAAAAGAATATCACTTTCAGTCATTTCCGGAACATCAATCTTTATGCAATTTTCAGTATCTGATTCAGCAATTTTAACTGCATCAGAAGCACCTTCGGTAACTGTAACCGCCCACTCAACTGCATAGCTTACACCGTCGATAGTAACAACATTTAAAAAGTCTTTGTCCACAAGCATTTCCATTGGCTTGCCTTTTTCGCCTGTTTGATACATATTTTCAAGATATGCAACAGCATTTGCAAGATTATCATTTGCCTTGTCTTTACAACCAACAAAGCAGGTAAAAATCATAAGCACACTAAGTGCTAATGCAATAAGTCTTTTCATTTTACTTTTCCTCTTTCCTTAATTAATGTACAGTTATATCATTTGCTGTAAACACCTTAATCTGATAAGCGCCGCTAAAGTAATCTACAATACCCTTAACGTCAATAGTTTTGTTAAGATAGGCTGATTCAGTAATTAAATTGCCTGACTCATCGTAAAGAACTATTGTACGAACATCGATATATGTATCGCCAATCTTACAGGTAAGTGTCATAGCACCGTCTGAATTACCTCCGTTATTGGTGGTATATGCATCAACAACGGTAAGATTTTTCATAGATATTGAAGTGCTCATAGCAAGTTCTGCGTACTTAAAGGTTTTAACCGAAGTCTCTTCGCTGTCGAGTGATGACATAACGTCAAGATCTAACTCAGCAGTCGCAAAGGTTTCGGCAGATGTTTCAAGGTGAGCCGGAGCATTACCCTCGCTAATCATAATGGTATTGCTTGGATCATCTGGCTTCATCTCACGATACTTAAGGCCCGATACCTGCCACGTGCCGCCTGTTTCATAATATGTAACAGTACCAACAACACGAACACGATTGCCAACCTTTAATATGTTAAGCAACGCGCCTGTTTCATAACCGTAGTAAACCGACATACCGTAGTACATATCGGTTTCGGCATCGTATTCCTCAACGTAAACCGAGTTGTTATTGTTATATGTAATAACGCCTTCAAACGCAACCTTAGCGTTATCGTAAAGAGCTATGTTGCTACGAAGATGCTTAAGGTCTACCTCGTAAGCATCACCATAGAAAAAGTCAGGATCCTTTTCACCCGAGAATACATTAAGCTTTTGCGCCTTGGCCTGCTGGAACGCATTGGTCATAGCATCGCCATAACGATCGGCTGTAGTACCACAAGAAATTGACAAACCATTTTGAACAAGCTCAAGATTTAAGCAACGGTATTCTGCATCACTTGACGGTTTGTACCAAACCCAAACCAAGTGTCTGCCACCGGTTGAGTCAACATTCCATTTATCGTTATCGGACTCTACATAAATAGATACAGCCGATGAAAGCTTTTCTTTTGTGAAGTTAGAGGCCTTTTTGCCCCACTCTTCAATTTTACCGGTGGATTCGGGGGTATTTATACCCATATAACGAGCCTTTAAAGTACCATCATCACTAATATCGGTTGGTACAATAAAATGAGTTGTATCACCATCAATAAAGCTTTTAACAGTAACTTCTTGCTTTTTGGTGTTTGAATCCATCTTTAATTTTGTGTTGTCAACATAATCGACAACCTTTGCATTTGTTCCACCCTGAGTAGCGGAATTGTCCTTGCAGCCTGCAAAACAGGCTACAAGGATACAAATGACTAATAAAAGGGATAAAAGTTTGTTAAATGTTTTCATCATAATTAATATTCACACTCGTCAAGAGCTTCTTGGAATGCATCGTTGATAAGCTTATCAACTGCGGCATCATCTGCAGCATCGCCGCTCAAGCACTTAAGTAGCAATGCGCCTGCCTGCTCACGAGCCTTAGAAGAACCGTTAAATGCAGGTGAAACGAAGTAATCGTCACGGCCATCAATACCTACCTGTACGCACTTAGCAACAAGATATTCATATCCGTTACCCTTTTCAAGCCATGCCTTGTAGTTTTCGTTTTCTGTAACTGACTTAATAACAGGCATATAACCTGATGTCATTGAGAATTCAGCCTGGAATTCAATGTTTGTGCAAAGGAATTTTACAAACAACCAAGAAGCAAGTACCTGCTGATCGGTTGTGTTAGCGCCCTTTAAGATACAAAGGCTTGGACCCTGAGAGATAACTCTGCGATGCTCTTGATTGTACTGAGGAATTGTAGCAACACCTACTTCAAAAGCGTATGAACCGTCGGTAGTATCGTTGTTAGACATCTGGTAAGAAGCACCACCTGATGAGCCTACACACATATAGCAACGTGTATCGGTCTGCTCTACGAAAAGGTTAGATGTGTAAGAACCGTAAAGTTCCTGTGTGGTAAAGTAACCTTTTTTGTACATTTCACGAAGCTCTTTTACAAAAGCTTTGTTTTCGTCATTGTTAAAGAGGTATTGTCCGCCATTTTCAGCGCTTGTAAAGTCGGTTTCCATCTGCTCGCAAAGAGTGATGAACCAGTTGTCTTCAGCGTCATAGCCGAGCGGATAACATTCAGGATCAATTTCCTTTATCTTTGCGCATACATCCCAAAGCTCATCCCAAGAGGTAGGAACCTTAAGACCGTTTTCATCAAAGAATGTTTTGTCGTAGTAAAGAACCTCTGTAGATTTGTTAAGAGGCATGGTGTACATTTGATTGTCACCATAAACAAGACCTTCGTTGTAATAGCTTTCAATAAAGTCATTCTTCTGAGCATCGGTAAGACCTATAATTTCTTCACCGTCACCAATTTTGATATCGCTGTTAATGAGGTTATCAAGAGTAACAACCGATTTTGCAATATTGTACATAGCAACGTGGTCAGGATAGCAATAAGCAATGTTTGGCTGTGTACCACCGGCGATTTCGGTGTTTATCTGACCGTTAATATCGCCCCAACCACCTGCTGACTGGTGTGTGATGTTGATGTTTGGATAAATTTTGTTAAACTCCTCAATGTAGGTGTTAAGAACTTCTTGAAGCTTTGCACCCATTGTGTGAGTAAAGGTAATGTCAACTGTTTCTTCTGTGTTGAAGCCCTCGGTTGGTACAACAAAAGCGTTGTTAGCATTGTTGCCGCCGCAGCCTGCAAGCGAAAACATACCAAGTGTCATAATAACAGTCAACATTATTGCTATAATCTTTTTAACCATAGCGTTTTCAATCCTTTCTGTTTTTAAAATATAATAAACACTTTCGTGTTAATTAACCCTTAATACCGCTTCGGCTAACACCCTGCATAATGTACTTACGCAAGAACAAGAATACAAGGAACAATGGTGCCGAAACAATTGCAACCGCTGCCATTTGTACAGGGTAATTTGCCTGACCTGTGGTATCGGTAAATGCGTTACGCAAGCCGTTGGTAATCATCTGGTGAGCCGGGTCGTTTGCAACAAGCTTTGGCCAGATATATGAGTTCCAAGCACCCATCATCTTAAGAATTGTAATAGATATAAGTGTTGGAAGTGCCAGCGGTATCATTACTTTCCAAAGGTATTTCAAATCACTTGTACCGTCAACCTTTGCAGCCAAGTAAAGCTCGTTTGGTATTTGCATAAAGTTTTGACGGAGAAGATAAATATAAAACACACTAACAAGGAACGGTACAATAAGCGCTGTAAAGGTGTGCATCCAGTTAAGCTGATTAACTGTGATGTAGTTTGTAATTGTGAACAATTCGCCCGGAATCATCATTGTAGCAAGCAATGCGCCAAACAATGTTTCCTTACCTTTAAATTCAAGACGAGCAAATGCAAATGCCGAAAGCACGGTAATTACAAGGCTTACTAATGTGGATACAACACCTACGTAGAGTGTATTCATAAACAAATCGCCTAAGTTTGCCGTCTTGAACGCTTCTGAGTAGTTGCCCCACATAATTTCACGAGGCCAGAAGGTTGGTATTGCCTGACGGTATTCAGGCAAGGTTTTAAGAGAAGAAATAATCATCCAATAAAATGGGAACAGGATGATTAACGCCATTATAAGCAAGAAGGCGTAGGTACCGGTCTTGCCCAAAGCCTTAAATACATTTTGTATGAAAGTTCTTTGTTTTATATCTCTTTCCTGCATAACAGTTGTTGTAGACATATCGGCACCCCCTTAATAATGAACGTGCTTCTTAATAACTCTATTGTTAAATATCGTTACAAGAAGAATGATTACGAACAGTATCAAGGCACCCGCACTCGCAAGACCCTGACGGTCCTTTTCGAGAGCATCGTAAACGAAACCAACCATTGTGTTAAGACGGCCTGCGTCGTCAGGTGGTCCCATCTTTTCGCCAAAAATACCAATAATACTTGAGTATTCCTTAAATCCACCGATAAAGCCTGTAATAATTACGTAGGCAAGCATTGGTGAAAGTAGCGGAATAGTAATGCGTGTAAGCACACGTGCCTTTGGTGTGCCGTCAACCTTAGCAGCATCATAATACTGCTTGTTTATACTTTGTAAGCCGCCAAGAAGAATCAAAATCTTAAATGGCAATGCATTCCATACAATGTATACTATCATAACCGCTATGTTTGCGGTATAGGTAGAACCCTGGTTAATCCAGCTTATCGGCTGGCCGCCAAAGAATTCTATAACATTGTTTATAATACCCCATGTATCTGCAATACCCTCGGCTGGGTTGTAGCCTACTATGTTAAACATTGTAGCAAACACCATACCAATAGCGATAGAGTTGGTAACGTAGGGTAAAAAGAATATCGTCTGCAAGGTTTTTTGCAGCGGCTTAATCGAATTAAGAGCAACCGCTATAAGCAAAGCAAGTGTGGTAGAAATTGGAACTGTGGCTACGCAAAGGATAGCAGTAGTCTTAAGACAGTCTAAAAATTTCTTGTACTCTATTACCTTGAGAAAGTTGTCAATACCAAATTGGAATGTCGCGCCGCCCATAGCAGCCATATTACCGTAGCCGTTTAAAAACGCCATACGTAAGGTATTAAAGATAGGCCATACGGTAAATACAAGCAACAACAAAATGGCAGGTGACAAATAAAGCCATGCTTTCCATTGTTGTTTATTCTCAACCATTGTTCTTCACCTCAAAATAAATGCGCTTTTCGGTCTCTTTATTAAAGAGGAAGAACTTATGAGGCTTAATATTGTACTTAACGGTAGCGACGGTAGTATCAACCTTGATATCCGAACTAATAATAGCGCGAACAACAGGGTTAACAGAGTTTTTGTGGCTTGATACAACGCTTGCATCACGACCCATAACCTCTACGTTGTTAAGATTACAGGTAAACACACCGTTTGTTGCAGGCTCTAAAGCCTCAGGACGAATACCTATGTAAACATTTTGATCTTCAACACCGTCAACACTCATCACAGCTTCGTCGCCTATGTAAACCTTACCGTCTAATACTTTACCCTCAAGCACGTTGATAGGTGGAGTACCAAGGAAGGTTGCAACAAACAAATTCTTTGGATCATCATATACATCCTGTGGTTTGCCAATCTGCTGAACAACGCCAAGCTTCATTACAACGATAACGTCAGAGATAGACATAGCTTCTTCCTGGTCGTGAGTAACGAAGATGGTTGTAATGCCTGTTTCTTTTTGAATACGGCGAATCTCTTCACGGGTCTGCAAACGAAGGCGTGCGTCAAGGTTTGAAAGAGGCTCGTCAAGAAGCAATACTCTTGGCATTTTTACAAGTGCACGAGCAATTGCAACACGCTGCTGCTGACCGCCCGAAAGCTCGCTGGGCTTGCGGTCCATAAGCTCGTCAATCTGCACAAGCTTTGCGGCGTTTATAGCGCGCTCAAGCATTTCTTCTTTAGAAAGCTTATCCTTTCCTTTAAGGTTTTGCAGCGGGAACAAAATGTTCTGCTGAACCGTCATATGTGGATAAAGAGCATAGTTTTGGAAAACGAGTCCTATACCGCGGTTTTCGGTTGAAAGCTCGGTTACGTCATCGTCACCAAAATAGATTTTACCGCTTGACGGCTTCTGAAGACCACTTATCATATATAAAGTGGTGCTCTTTCCGCAGCCGGAAGGTCCAAGCAGGCCTACGAGCTGACCGTCTGGAATTTCAAATGTGAAATCGTTAACGGCAACTACTTCTTTACCCGCCTTTTTATCACGGCTTGGGAAAATTTTTGTCAGGTTTTCTAATACAACTTTCATATTGATTCCCTTTCATTATGAAAAATAATATATTAAATATGTAATTTAATAAACAATTTAAAAGGTTGGCTTTTGAGCCTCGGAGGCATGTAGCTTTTTGGTGTATTCAACAAGTGCCTCACGGCTGTCAAATATTCTTTGACTTGCCATATCAACAGCCACCGTGCCCGCCATTACATCGTGAAGTAACGAATTTGTACGAGTGGTTGCAAGACATATAATATGTGCTGCTAAAATAACCAATAATACAACAACGCTTATAACACCTATAGAATTAAAATAAACCATCATAAGTATATAAATCGGTATCATAAGCTCAATAGCAAATTTGCCAAGCACCGCGCGAATAAACAGTTGCAGGTTACTTACCTTAATTGACTCTTTATGCATAAGTGCTATACCAAAAACCTTTTTGCCAAGTGTTTGACCGTTGCCAAAAAATAGCGGTACCACAAACTCAACCAACACAACGCCAATTAAAACACCCAAGGTAATTATAAGAAGTGATAGATTTATAAACATATTATACGCATACACGGCGTCCATATCGGCAGCAAAGGCTTCTTCGGCCTGTAGCGCTCTGTCGTTATATTCCTTTCTTTCCGACTCGGTTAAGGCATTGTATTCCTCAAGCGTTAAATTAACCTCGTACTCGGTAGAATATTTGGTGTACGCCTGCTGATATGTGTTAAGATGTTTGTCGGTGTTAAATGCTACCGAAAGCAACGCTATTAAGCCTACTGCGATAATACTTACTATTATACCGTCAAAGATAGCGGCGATTATTCTTTTAGAAATGCTTGCTTTTTGTAAACTAACCATTCTGCTACCTCCGCCGTCAAATCTTTAACCTGTCGCGGATTTCTTTTACGGCCTGCTCGGCACTTTCAAACTTAACGGTGTAATCACATACCTGTGCGTTACGGGTTTCGACAGATATTGACAAAAGACGATTAGCCTTATCCTCGGTGCTGCAATCTTTTTCAAGTATAGCAGTAATAAGCTCTTTTCGGTCACGCTTAACATATATTGTTATTACGTGCGGAAACAGTGTTTTAAGTGCCATAGCGCCACATATGTCCATAACGGTAAGAACATTTTTGCCCGAATTTAATATTTTTTCTACATCGTCCTTACGGCAACCGTAAAAATGGCCTGCATATGTGGTTGATTCACACAACCTACCGTCATCTACCATATTTTGAAAATCGCGCTCGGTAACATACTTATACCATCCGTCAGGATCATTTTCAGAACCCGGATTTGTACTGTAGCTTATAAGCTTCTCAAAAACATCGGTACCATTCATCAATTCACGGGCAATATCATTTTTGCCGCTACCCGAAGGGCCAACCAAAACCACAATGCTTGGACTCTCGAGCGATATCTGCTCGGGCGCTGTGCTATAACTATTGGCAATAATCTCAACAAATTTTAAAAATTCATCGTAGTTGTTTACCGCCATAATACCTGTAGCCGCTTGATTCCAAGGCCTACGCATAAGTATGGGGTATGCTGCGTTTGAATTGAGTATGTTATGCAGCCCGTCATCAAACAAAATATCTACGTCAATTTTATCCTTACGTGAACCGATAAGTATATGGTCGCGTGGTATTTCAGGGAAAACCTCTAAAATACGTTGATAACGTTGGCTCATATACTCGGGCCAAACGGCAGTAGAAATAAAAATCTCTGTAATTTGAGAAAGTTTTCTAACAAATTCCTGCGCGCCCTTTATTGGTGGCTGCGATGAAATAAAATCAGGATTGTCCATAAACTCAAATATAACGTCCGCGCGAGTGCCCGTACGACCCCAACGATCCACCTCATGTATTGTAAGCGGCGGGTCAAATTTATATTTTTCATTCGCCATACGAATAGCGTATGGTACACATTCAAGCAGAAGATCATCTACATCAAGCGCTGTAGAAAGCCGAAAACTTCTGTTCATATATCAATCTCTTCCAATCTTAAAGTTTGCACTTTCATACAATATACATTCATATTGTATAATATCATATTCGCTATTTATTAGCAAGTAATTTTTTGTGATTTTGCAAAAAACTATCGATTTTTGACAAAAGTCTTGTTATTATGCGACTTAGGCAGTATAATATCTTTGATTTTATTTTTATTATACAGCTTAACAAGGTGATTATAATTGAAAAATTTTACTAAAAGATGTCTTGCTATTGTTTTAATTGTATGTGTGTTAATTTGTACAGCAGGTTGTAAGGGTGATATTTGCTCGCCACACAAAGATGATAACAGCAACGGCGTTTGTGACAAATGTCATCAGTCTGTGATGGAATATGTTGACTTTTATAATATAAACGATTTGCACGGAAAATTAGATGATGGTCAAAATCATATCGGTGTGGATGAGCTTACCACATTTCTTAAAGCCGCCAGACAAAGCGATCAAAACGCTGTATTTTTATCAAGCGGTGATATGTGGCAAGGTCAAGCTGAATCAAATATGACCAAGGGTTTTATTATGACCGATTGGATGAACGAGCTTGACTTTACTGCTATGACTCTTGGCAACCACGAATTTGACTGGGGCGAAGAATACGTTAAGCAAAACAGTGATTTGGCAGAATTTCCGTTTTTGGCAATTAACATATACGATCGCGCCACAAATAAAATTGTTGATTACTGTAAACCGTCGGTTATGATAGACGCAGGTGCCGCACAAATTGGTATTATAGGCGCTATTGGAGATTGCTATTCCTCTATCGCGGTGGACAAATGCGACGAGGTTTATTTTAAAGTAGGTAACGATCTTACTGCTCTTGTTTTACACGAAGCTAACAGTCTACGGCAAAAAGGCGCCGATTTTATCGTGTACATAATACACGACGGGCACGGACGTTCAAGTTCGGGCACTGCGCAACAAATAAGCTCTTCGCAAATATCCTCTTACTATGATACCGCGCTTTCGGACGGATATGTTGACCTTGTATTTGAAGGTCATACACACCAAGGTTATCTATTAAAAGATGAATACGGTGTTTACCATATGCAAAATCGCGGCGATAACAAGGGTGGTATATCACATGCCGAGATTTCAATAAACACCGTCACCGGCAAAACAAACGTATCGGTTGCGGAATTAATTTCTACAAGCCATTATCAAAGCCTTGATGACGACCCGATTGTTGACCAACTTTTAGATAAATATTCCGACCAAATTGAACCTGCTAATGAAATTTTAGGCACTAACAGTACTCGCCGTAACAGTGGTGAATTACAACAACTTATAGCGCAGCTTTATTTTGAGACAGGCTTTAAAGAATGGGGCGACGAATACGATATAGTTCTCGGTGGTGGCTTTATGTCTATCAGAAGTCCGTATTATCTTCCATACGGCGATGTCACCTATGCCGATTTGCAATCACTCTTCCCATTTGATAACCAGCTTACTCTTTGTTCGGTTAAAGGAAGCGAATTAAAATCAAAGTTCATAAGCACAAGTAATGACCGCTATTATATTCACTACGGCGATTATGGAAACAGTATTAAAGAAAATATTGACCCAACCAAAACCTATTACATAATTGTAGATACCTATACCGCCGACTATAAATACAACAATCTGAAGATAGTTAAACGATATGACGAAAATATATTTGCCCGTGATTTACTGGCAAATTTCATAAAAAGCGGCGGTTTATCGTAATAAATAAGGAGCCTGTATTCAACAGGCTCCTTATTTGTTATGTATTTTTAGCTATGTATTCTACAAGCTCATCAAAACTTCCGTTAGGGTAATTGCTTACATCCTCGTGTTTTGAGTTTATAAGGCAGTCGGTAAGCAAAAACACCTGCATACCTACATTTTTTGCAACCATATCGTCACTAATATCGTTGCCAACCATCAAACATTCCTCAGGTGACACGCCAATTCGAGCGGCAACCTCTATGTAATAAGCGGGATTTGGTTTACAATAATTTATGTTTTCATAGGTGGTATAAAATTCAAAATCCGTAGGCTCAAGCCCTGCCCAAGCTATACGCCAGCGTGTAGCGCGCTCGGGAAAAATGGGGTTAGTGGCAAGGGCTATCTTATACCCCATTTCTTTTAATTTATATACCGTTTCCCTTGCCTGTGGATTAAACCCACAAACCGCTTTAACCTTGTCAAATTCTGACTCATAAAATTCGTCAAACAAGGGCTTATCAGCAAGAATTTTCTTGCCGTAAACAGAACAAGCGTAATCCCAAAAAACCTCTTCATTGCACTTTTCACTATTGTTTTTTATCATAGCGTAGGTGCCCTTCCAGATAGTTTCTATAAACTTGTTAGGCTCATAACCATATGGTGCAAGCTTGGTAGAAATACGTTTAAAATAATCTTTTACAAATACATCCTGATCCATCGGCACCAATGTACCGTCAAGATCAAATAAAACTGCTTTAATACTCATTTTTTCCTCTAATTACTTTGTCAATTCTTCATATGATGTTCTAAATGCCTCTTCGGATATGTCACATTCGAGCATATATACGGGTATATTTTCTATTATTTTTCCAATAAGAGCAAGTGTTTTAGAAAGTGCTTGGACGTTATGCGGCATATAAACCTGTCGCATAATATGATTCAGCGCATCGGCAGATTTAAGACGGGTGATATTGTTTGTTTTACCCTGTTTTAAAATACAAATAGCCTTAAGCGGCGCGCTTACATTGCGCTGATACCCTTCCTTCCCTGCCCATGGAGTACCGTAAACTTTAGTATTATTTGCCACATTAATTATTGGCTTGTCACCATTGATGATATTAACGTTATTACCTAAATATTTTTTCCACAAATTAATGTGTGTTGTCTTTCCCGTACCGCTTGGCGCTGTAAAAAGGTAGGCATTTCCACCGTGCTCTATTGCAGCACCGTGAAAAACAAAACGGTCAAATTGTGGTAGCTGCTCGGCAATAGCGCGATAAATACACAAGCTTTCGCACGTCTCAATAGGTGCTGCAGGCACCATTTCCTTTTCTTTTAAAACTGCATTGTCGTCCGCCGCGGCAGTTATATCGGATTTTTCAAAATCTGCTATATAGTCCTTACACAAGCGTAGCATATAATCATATTTATGTTTTACTTGTATTTTCAAATCAGACAGAATAATTTTTAATTCCAACATTATTCTGCCTCCTCCACATCAAAACGAACTTCACAACCCAAATACTGCTGACACTCGACAAGACCGTCTTGTACCAATGCCTTAGTACGCTCAAACGATTTTTTAGCCTTGTTAAGCGCTGTTGAATCAAATGAATAATTATTGGCCATATCTACCGTTTCTAACGGATACATTGTGTATTGGTATCCACTACCACCACGATATTTATTTACCCAAACGGGTATTATATCTACACCGGTAAGCTTTACTGTGCCGTCACCATATTTTGAGAAGGTATAGTAAAACAACATACCGTCTTCGGTGTGACCTGATGGGCAGGAATCCATAAGCTCTTGACGTTGATTTGAAATGGCGTTACCCATAGAATAAATACAAACTGTTGTGTTTTCGCTATCTTCAGAATGTATAAGCTCTATTGGCTGAACAACGTGTGGATGCCCTCCAACAATTACGTCAACACCCATATTTGATAATTTTTGCGCTATAGACTTTTGCCACGTGTTAGGTGACAATTTATATTCTTCACCCCAATGCATATAAAAAACAATTGCATCTGCGCCCGATTTTTTCATATCATCTACTATAGACTGCGCATCAACGTAAAAATCGTTTATACGGTCATAGCTAAATGAATTTATAAGTTCATTGGCTTCGGGCTTTACTATATTACCATTAATGGATTTTCTACCCTCGGGCGCTGTGTTTTCATAAGTAAAGGTTGTTATACCTACTTTTATACCATTTAGCTCTTTTATAACATAAGTAGGATCATCGGTGGTTTCTTTTGTACCTATAAAATCAATGCCCTTAAGTTTTAACTGCCCAACTGTACGTTTAAGGCCAAAAAGTCCTGTGTCGTAGCAATGATTATTTGCTGTGGTTAAAAGGCCTATACCCGCTTCATTTATTACATCAAGCAAGCTGTCAGGCGCATTAAAGGCAGGATACCCCGAAAACGCTCCCGATTCGGTACCGCCCAAGGTCACCTCTAAATTTGCGGTCGCTAAATCAGCCGATTTAAAATAGTCGTCAATTTCGGTAAAAAATGCCGAAAAGTCATACCCACCGTCTGATGTCTTTGCACCGTCAAGCACAGTACTGTGCAAGATTATATCGCCCGTATTTACAACAGTAGCTTCAGCCACAACGGCATTTGGATCAACCTTTGGCGTGCTTTCAACACCCTCGTTCCCCGATATACTTGAATTTATATCGCCCAAATTACCGCCCATAGTTGAAAAACTATGAATCTTTCCAACCACTAAAGAAAGCGCTACTATTGCAACAACTAAGACTATAGATAAAATCGCTATTAAAAACTCTTTTCGGACTCTTTTACCCCTTTTTTTATTTTCTTGACTCATTTTTATATCCCCTTATTTTGAATGCTTTCAAAATACATTAATTCTTCACAAATAACATAATACAATAAATTTGTAAAAAAATCAATAATTCACTTGTATTTGTAAAGTAATTATTGTAAAATATAATATATATAAATTAGGAGGACTAAATAATGCCAACTTCTAACACAATGAAAATTGAAACCAAGCGTAAAGATTTGTTTTTACGTGTATCAAAAGGTCACTTTGCTACAAGCAACAGCCACAGCAACTATTATATAGACGTTACTTTGCAAAAAGCACGTCTTTCAGAGGCTCGCGCCGTTGCCGAAGAACTTTGCAGCCACTACCGTACCAATACAATAGTTGATACTATTTTATGTCTTGACGGTATGGAGGTTGTGGGTGCGTGCCTTGCATCTCGCCTTACCGAAGCTAACTATGCTAATATGAATGCCCACCAGACCATCTACGTTGTAACACCCGAAGCTACAAATTCAAGCCAGCTTATGTTCCGTGACAATATTGTTCCTATGATTCAGGGCAAACACGTGCTTATTTTGGCAGTATCGGTAGCTACAGGCCGTACCGTTGAAACCGCTGTTGACGCTATTAAATACTATGGTGGTAATGTTGCGGGCATTTGTTCTATCTTTGCCACAAAAAAAGAGCGCGCAGGAATACCTGTAAACTCTATATTTAATCCCGAGGATCTTCCTGACTACCAAAACTACAAGCCACACGAATGCCCGCTTTGTAAAGCAGGCCAAAAGATTGACGCGCTTGTAAACTGTCACGGTTGTTCAAAACTTTAATAAAAGAGGTATAAAAATATGAGTAGATTAGAAGAAGCTAAAAAACAATACGCGGCGCTTGGCATTGATGTTGACGCTGTAATCGAAACACTAAAAAAACAGCCTGTATCACTTCACTGCTGGCAGGGTGATGACGTTATTGGTTTTGACCACGACGGCCCACTTACCGGTGGTATACAGACCACAGGTAACTACCCCGGTAAAGCACGCACACCCGAAGAGCTTATGGCAGATATGGATATGGTTATCTCGCTTTGCCCAGGTATGAAAAAAATTAACGTTCACGCGTGCTACGCAATTTTCGAGGACGGCTTTGTTGACCGTGATAAGTTAGAACCAAAGCACTTTGAAAAGTGGGTCCAATTTGCAAAGAAGCACGGTATGGGTCTTGACTTTAACCCAACCTTCTTCTCGCATCCAATGGCAGACAGCGGTCTTACCCTTTCAAGCCCTGACGAGAATATCCGTAATTTCTGGATTGAGCACGGTAAGGCTTGTGTAAGAATTTCTGAGTATTTTGCAAAAGAAACAGGCGTACCCTGTGTTATGAATATTTGGACAGGCGACGGTCTTAAGGATATTCCTGCTGACAGAATGGGACCACGCGTTAGATATAAGGAATCTATCGAGGCTATTTTATCAGAGCCATTTGACAAAAATCTTGTTAAGCCTTGCGTAGAATCAAAGGTATTTGGTATCGGTGTAGAGGCTTATACCGTAGGCTCGGCTGAATTTTCACTAACCTTTGCCGCAACACACGACGGCTGCTTACCGCTTATGGACAACGGTCACTATCATCCAACCGAGGTTGTATCTGACAAGATTCCGGCTCTTCTTGCCTTCTTCCCAGAAATCGCACTACATATTACACGTCCAATTCGTTGGGACTCTGACCACGTAGTGCTTTTTGATGATGAAACACGCGAGATGGCAAAGGAAATCGTTCGTTGTGATGCATTTGACCGCGTATATATGGCGCTTGACTACTTTGATGCAAGCATTAACCGTATTGCTGCATGGACTGTTGGTCTTCGTAGCTGGCAAAAGGCTTTACTTATGGCAATGCTTACACCAAACGCCCAACTTAAAGAATTACAAGACAAGGGCAATTACACCGAGCTTATGGTAAGAAGTGAAGAGGTTAAGACCTTACCTTTCGGTGATATCTGGAACTACTACTGCGAGTGCTGTGGCGCACCTGTAGACGGCGAGTGGTTTGCACAAGTACAGGCATACGAAAAGGATGTTCTTTCAAAGAGAGCATAATTAAACACAAAGATAAAAGGGATGGCTGTTGCCATCCCTTTTTCCATATATATTATATCACAAAAATCACCTTTTTACAAGTCTTGTAATCTTCCAACTATAACTGTAAAATTGTTATACAAATAATTTAATGATGGTGATTGATATAAACAGTCAAATTAATTCACAATTTCTTAAACTATATAATGATAAATTGTTGCTGATAGATTATTTAAATTCTTTAATAAACAATAAAAAAGTTATCGCTTTTGAAGATATTGGTTTTTGCTATTGGAATATATCTGATAGTTACGCGTTGCTTAAAGATGGACATCAACTCTTTGATAACCATAAAATATTTTATGATTATATAAAAAATTA
Source organism: Clostridia bacterium (assembly GCA_017437005.1). Lineage (GTDB taxonomy): Bacteria > Bacillota > Clostridia > Oscillospirales > Acutalibacteraceae > UBA737. The sequence goes on from JAFSBZ010000017.1 coordinate 32,616, forward strand.
CAATAAGAATTATTTGCTATGGTTGGTTTGCGATGCAACACAAAAATTAACCCTTGAGCATAACGGCTACAGTGATTTTTGGTGGCAAATTTATAAAGAAGCCGTGACAAAAAATCAAAACAGCATAAATCATTTTGCACTATTTTGTGCTCATCGCGCCGCTCTATACACAAATAAAACTGTAGTGTATCAAAAACAAAATTTTGATTTTGCAATAGACTGCTTTCAAGATTTTCTCAAAGCCACAAGGAATACTGATGAATATATGTTTTACAAAACAGTCTATCAATCACTAACTACTAATTTTATGCCATTTGATAAAAACAAATTAAAGACTTTATGCAAAAATTGGTTTTGTTATTTATCACAACCAAAATCCGAAAGTCGGTTTTTAATCGGCGAATGGCAAAGTTTGGTCACACCGTTTAATAAGCGCAAACAAGCAGAAATTGCCGTAAATTCGGTAATAAACGCGTTTATTTATAACAACGAATTAAAACTTGCAAAAGATTTATATAAGACTGCCAGAAATTTCGGATTAAATAAAAACTCGTATATTGAAAAAAGATTAAATTGAATATTCACTCCGTAGGGACCGACATCCTTGGCGGTCCGCACATTTAACTAAAAGTCTAACGGACTGTCGAGGACGCCAGTCCCTACAATAAAAAATTCTCTGCTTAAATCAAAAGCAGAGAATTTGTTTTTTTATAATTTAGCTTTTAAAAACTTAATATAATGATTCCAATCTTCGCGTGATAAGAAATGTCTGCCGGCACGAAGGTGGTAGCCTATATTACCCTCAGTCAAGTGGTCGTTTACTTCGGGCATTTTATCGGGAGTAATAAGTCCCTTTTCTCCCAAAAGCTCCCAAGCACTGCTTGCGTGAAGCGTGGTCAAAAACTCTGACACGGGGTCAGCGCCATAGTCCTCTACAGCCGAGCCAACACACACAAGTCGCGGTGCGATTGCTGCTATAACATAAGCCTGATCGTAAGGTTTATCGTCTTCAGCGTCTACGAAATCCTTAAAATATTCGCAAAACCAATCCCAGCTGCCCCATCTAAAAAAGTCGGTAATTCGCTCGCCTGTACCGTGCTTTGAAGTTGCGGCGCCGCCGTAACCCGAATCATTTGATATTGCACACCAAAAACGTTCATCCTGCGCGGCGGTCCAAAGCGCAGTTTTACCAAGACGTGAATGACCAACAACCGCAGTGTGTGTAGCATCAATATCGTCGCGAGTAAGCAGGTAGTCAAGTGCACGTGATGCGGCATACGACCACATACCAATCTTACCCCATTCGCTTTTATCTTGACGGGGGTGTGTTACACCAAACATTTTACCCATTCCGTCTGAAAAATCGCCGCCCAAATTGTCGTTTACAACATCGGTATAAACCATTATAAACAACGCAAAGCCTTGGTCGGTTATTTCTTCAATAGGCAAATAACGGTCGGGGGCGCGACGAAAAGCGTGGTTTAAAAACACGGGTGGTTTTTCTACGCCGTTTGGAATATAAAGTTCACTATAAAATGTAAACGGTCCGCTTGGTGTATTAAAGGTAATGTTTATGTGCTGTTCAGTCACCTTACCGGCATAGGCAAGCTTATCTTCAAAAATCACTTCACCTTTGCCGCACCCCAAACACTCGGGAGTGTAGCCATAAGAATATTTTTGCAAATCGTCAAGCATTTCGGCTCGGCGCTCCCGCCAATTTTCTACTGTAACTACGCTGCCGTCGTTCATCTTTAAAATAGGTAGCAAGTCGCGTTCTTTAAGTATTTCTTTTAACATTTTATTTCACCAACTTAGACTTTTTGTTGTCAATAGCTTTGTATATTTTATCAACTATTATAAATGCGATAAATCCGTTAAGCAGTCCTAATAACGCGCCTGCAATAACGTCTGTTGGGTAGTGCATATAAAGGTAAATTCTTGAAAAGCCTATAAAGCCACCCAACACAAAAGCAACCTTACCCCATCTTTTATCACATAGGTACATTGCCATACCACTTTCAAAGCAACAGCGTGTGTGACCTGATGGAAAAGAATAGTCACTTAGTCTTTCAATAAGCATATTAGGTACTATTTCGGGATTAACGGTGTATGGACGCGGCCGTGCAAAAAGGTTTTTAAGCCCCAAATTACCTACAATAAGACCAAGCAGTAATGCAAGACCAAGCGTTATGCCCATTTTTCGTGACGGCTTAAAGCAGATAAGTGCTATTGCCAAAACAATCCACACTATACCGTCATCGGCAAGTCGGGTAAGCAGCACCATCATATCATCTAAAAAACCAAAACGAAGATGTTCTTGAATAAAATCAAGAATTTTTAGTTCAAATTCATTCATAAAATTTCACCTTATTTAAAAAATAAAGGTAATTTTTCCAAAAAGATAATATCGTCACGGTCTGCAGCATCGCCTTCGGCTAAAAATGCGCACGCGGCGGCCTCAACGGCTCCTGCCTGTTTTAAAAGCTCACGAACAGCGGCAAGTGATTCACCTGTGCTGATAACATCGTCAATAACAAGCACTCTCTTACCCTTTATTTGCTCTACTTCGGTTTCACCAAGGTAAAGATGCTGTTCATTTTGTGTTGTAATGGAACGCACCGAAACGTCAAGCGGATTTCGCATATAAACCTTTACACCCTTACGAGCGATTATGTAAGGCTTGCCGCTTTGCCTTGCCATTTCATAAGCCATAGGAATACTCTTTGCCTCGGGGGTAAGAATTACATCAAACTCGGGAACCTTTTTAAGAAGTTCAGCACAGCCTGCAATAGTAAGCTCAACATCACCAAAGATTATAAAAGCGGCAATATCGAGCTTGTCGCTTACGGGAAATTTTTCGAGCTTGCGCTCAAGACCCGCAATTTTTAAAGTATAAAATTCAGACATATTTATTTCTCCTTACAATACGGACCGTCAAGGATGCCGGTCCCTACAATATAATGCTAATTTAATTGTGCATTAATTTTAACCTGGAGGCCATTGTAGGTAGCGGCGTGCCAAAAGATGAAAATGAATATGACCCACCGTTTGACCACCGTCTTTACCACAGTTATTTACCACACGGAAACCATCTTCAAGTTTTTCTTGCGCCGCAATTTTAGCCACAGCTTCAAAAATTTTTGAAATGTAATGACTGTTTTCTGCATTTATTTCAGCCGCCGATGCAATGTGTATCTTTGGCACTATAACTGCGTGAAAAGGCGCTTGTGGATCAATGTCTAAAAAAGCGTAAACCCACTCGTCTTCATAAACCTTGGTAGAGGGTATCTCCCCTGCGATTATTTTACAAAACAAACAATCAGACATATTTAATTCTCCTATATTTCTATTTCTAAGCCTTCATAAGAAGTGATAAAACCGTTTTCTTTTGCAATGGGTACAAAATCATCATACACGGCATCTCCGCCATTGTGCGAAAAATGATTGAGTATAAATTTAGTGTTGCCGTCAACAAGTCCACACGCAAGCATCTCGTCACGGGTTTTAATATTGCGCGGCAAGCCCATATGTGCTGAATAACCGATATCGGTAGTGCCCGCGGTACAATCCATAACAACCGCATCAAAATAAAGACCGCTGTTTTTTAAATATTCCCAAGTTTCTTCGGGCAGCAAGCCTGTATCTTGCGCGTAAAGTAGCGTTTTGTTTTCCTTAACGATTATGTATATGTACGGATTTTCGGTACCGTGAGTAGCTTTAAGGGCAGTTACGGCATAATCACCAATATTAAAAGGCTTGAACGCGGGGTGTGATTCACACTTTAAAAACCCGCGCGAATTTGCCACTATTTCAGAAAGAGGTGCTTTTATATCCACACTACCGTGAACCGTAATACCGTGCCAATCCTCAGGAGGACAAGAAAAACCTCTTGCCATCCAGTTTAAATCATTAGAATAAAAATGGTCGTCGTGTATATGGGTAATAAGAATATTTTTAATATCTAAAAGATTTATATTGTGCGTTATTGCGTGATAATAGGTGTCACACGGATAATCTATAAACAAATCGTTATCTATGAGTGTTTGTGACCGTGTGCGAATATTTTTACCGCCAAGAGCTTTTGCCTTTTTACAATTTTCGCAGTCGCAAAACATTGCGGGGAACGCCTCGGCCGCCGCAGTACCTAAAAATTTAATTTTCATAATACTTATTTCAACTGACCTTCAACGATAGAGTTTACAGCAGCCAAAGCTTCGTCAACCTTTGCAATTTCTTTACCGCCTGCCATAGCGCTGTCAGGCTTGCCGCCACCGTTACCTCCGGCAATTTGAGCCACTGCACGAACAATGTTACCTGCGTGTGCGCCCTTTGTAAGCGCCACTTTACCAACACCTGCGCAAAATGTTAGCTTTTCACCGTTAACAGCCGCCAAAACTGCAACGGCATCATCATTTTCGGCTTTTATAGTATCAATCATTTTACGAAGCTCGTCGGGTGCTGTGCCGTCAAATTTAGCGGTTGCTACCTTAACACCGCTTATATCGGTAGCGTTTGCCATAAGGTCATTAAGCTTGCCTGAAGCAAGCTTTGCTTCGAGTGATTCAATTTTCTTTGAATCCTCTTTCATTTGCTTTACAGTAGCCGCAGCCTTAACCGCTACATCCTCGATATTACCGATTTTAAGGGTAGCCGCAGTGTCTGCAAGCAATGATTTATAATGATTTATAAGATTTACAACATTAAAGCCTGTGTATGCCTCAATACGACGTGTGCCTGCCGCAATACCGCTTTCGCTTATAATTCTGAACAAACCGATTTTGCCCGTATTGTCAACGTGGGTACCGCCGCAAAGTTCGGTAGAAAAGTCACCTGCTTTTACAACGCGAACGATATCACCGTACTTTTCGCCAAAGAGTGCCATAGCGCCAAGAGCACGAGCCTCGTCAATAGGCATTTCACGATTATCAACCACAATGCCGTCGAGAATAGCCGTATTAACAAGTGTTTCAACCTTTTCGATTTCTTCGGCAGTTAAAGCTGAAAAATGGGTAAAGTCAAAACGAACTGCCTTTTCATTTACAAGCTGACCTGCCTGCTCAACATGTGTACCAAGAACCTGACGCAAAGCCGCCTGTAAAAGATGAGCCGCAGTATGATTACGGCGAATAGCCTCACGACGCTCAACAGCAATTTTTACGTTTACTTTATCGCCAACAGAAAGCGTGCCGTTTACAATAACCGCTTGGTGAGTAAATACACCACCCGTGGTCTTTTTGGTATCTTCGATAATAAATACAGTATCAGAATTTTTTGTACATAAAGTTCCTCTATCGCCTACCTGACCGCCGCTTTCAGCATAGCATACGGTTTTATCAAGCACAACTATTGCCTTGCAGTTTTCAGCGTTTGATACGTGCTCGCCCTCAACAACTATATCAAGAACGGTGGCATCACATTCATTTTGTGTATAACCTAAAAATTCGGTAGCGGCAATATCGTCAAAGTTAATGCCGTCACTGCTCCAGCTTTCACCGTCAGATGCCTTGCGCGCATTACGAGCCTTTTCGCGCTGCTGTTGCATCAAATTGTTAAATCCTTCCTCGTCAACGGTCATACCCTTTTCGGCCAAAATATCACGTGTTAGGTCAAGCGGGAAGCCATAAGTATCGTAAAGACGGAATGCATCCTCACCAGAGAGTGTGCCGCCGTTTGCGGTAAGGTCAGCAAGTATTGTAAGGCCTTGGTCAATAGTCTTTGAAAAGCTTGCTTCTTCGTTTGCGATAACCTTTTTTATAAGCTCTTGTTTTTCTATAAGTTCGGGGTAACCCGAAGCGTTTTCTTTAATTACTGCTTCAACCATTTCTACAAGGAACGGACGGTCAATACCTATAAGACGACCGTGACGGGCAGCACGACGAATAAGACGGCGAAGCACGTATCCACGGCCCTCATTTGAAGGAATAATACCGTCGCTGATCATAAATGTAGATGCACGTGCGTGGTCGGTAATAGCACGGATAGAAATGTCAACCTTGTTATCCTTGCCATACTCTTTTCCCGATATTTCGCAAACCTTGTCAAGTATATTGCGGATGGTATCCACCTCAAACATATTGTCAACACCCTGCATAACGCAAGCAAGACGCTCAAGACCCATACCTGTGTCAATATTTTTGTGTTCAAGCTCGGTGTAGGTGCCATCACCCATATTGTTAAACTGGGTGAATACGTTGTTCCAGATTTCCATATATCTGTCACATTCACAGCCTGGCTTACAATCAGGACTGCCACAGCCGTACTTTTCACCGCGGTCAAAGTAAATCTCGCTGCAAGGACCGCAGGGACCTGTACCGTGCTCCCAGAAGTTGTCTGCCTTGCCAAGCTTTACAATTCTTTCTTCGGGCACGCCGATAACGTCACGCCAGAGTGCATATGCCTCGTCATCCTCTTCATAAACAGATGGCCAAAGCAGCTCTGCAGGAATTTCCAAATCCTTTGTCAAGAATTCCCACGCCCACGGAATAGCCTCGTTTTTAAAGTAATCACCGAAAGAGAAGTTACCGAGCATTTCAAAATATGTACCGTGACGCGCAGTAATACCAACACGCTCAAGGTCGGGTGTGCGAATACACTTCTGACAAGTGGTAACGCGACTTCTTGGTGGGATTACCTCGCCTGTGAAATACTTTTTCATAGGCGCCATACCCGAGTTTATAAGCAGTAATGATTTATCATTATTTGGTACCAAAGAGAAGCTGCCAAGACGCAGGTGACCCTTTGATTCAAAAAATGATAAATACCTTTCTCTAAGTTCGTTAAGTGACATCCATTTCATAATTATTACTTCCTTAAAATAAAGATAAACATACACAATGATTATATACCGCAAGCGGTAATTTGTCAATGGATACTATACCGTAAAAGGTGGTATTTTTAAAAAACTTTTTAGTGACTTTTTTGTCGAAATGTGTTAGTATGTTTTCGAGGTGAGAATTATGTTTTTTACTCCTGAGACTAACATCCCCGAAGGCTTGGGATTTAGGCTATATGATTTAACACATCTTATGTGGCTGGGTATTTTTGTAATACTTTGTGCTGTAAGCGTTATTATTTACAAAAAGCTTAATACAAAACACCGCAACATAATGCGAATTGGAATTGCCGTGACGGTTATAACACTTGAAACCGCAAAAAATATAGTGGCATTTGCTGTAGGCGACTTTGGTATAGGCCATATGCCGTTTCATTTGTGCGGCATAAATGTTTTACTTATTACATTTTGCATTTTTAAACGTACTAAAACAGTTGAAAATTTCTTGTATTACATAGGCATACCGGGCGCAATGTTAGCCCTTCTTACTCCCGACTGGACCAATATGCCATGCCTTAACTATTTTCATATGCATAGCTTTATAATACATATGTTTTTGGTGCTTTATCCGTTTGTTTTGGTAGCAAGCGGCGACCTTAAACCCGATTTTAAATCGATGCCCAAGTGCATACTTTTACTCATTGGCTTTGCAATACCTGCGCTTATATTAAACTTGATATTTGACCAAAATTTTATGTTTTTAATGAACACGGCAGGCATTGGATTTTTACAAATGTTCGAAGATATATTCGGCGCGCATCAATGGGCATTCCCGATTTTATTGCCAATAATTATGCTTATTATGTCAATACCGATACTTATTGCAAATAAAATAAAAAAATCAAAAACAAAACAAAAAGAATTTGCAAACGCATAAAATTACTCGGTGCTGTTTTAGCACCGAGTTTATTTTTTTATATCACATTTATCTGACAGCAACGCATAGTATCAAGCGCGGCATTGTGTGTTTGCGGCGTAACACCCGCACAGCAAGCTGCATCAACATAAATTTCGGCATCTAACAAATTAGCCTTTAAAAGCAGCGCATTAGACACAACGCATATATCGGTACAAAGACCAATAAGTGTAATTTTGGCTTTATCTTCACCGATTTTTTGTTCAATTAATTTTGGCAATTCGACCGAACCAAACGTTAATTTTTCTACCGTTTTATAGTCTTTATCCTTTAATGCTTCGGCGATTTTACAATTTAATTCCCAACCCTTTGTCCCCTTTATACAGTGCGGCACAGGTAGCTTTTTGCCCTCTTGCGTTTCCATATAATTATCAAAATGAGTGTCATAGGTTACAAAGATATCACCATTAAATTTTTTAATTTTTTCTGCGGCATTATCTACAATTGCTTGTGCCTCGGCGGTGCCTAAAGCGCCGTCAATAAAATCGTTTTGCATATCTACTACAACTAAAATATTTTTCATAAAAACACTTCCTTTTAAAATATTATACACCTTTTAAAAATACATAGCAACGATTTTTTTCGTGACATTTGTCGTGTTTTGTGTTATTATGAATTTGAGGTGGGATTTATGTTTTTAGATACCGTAGAAACCATACAAGAAGGTGCCGGTTTTAATCTTTTTGGCAAAACGCATTTGATATGGCTTTGCTCGTTTGTTATTGCCGTAATATTGCTGTCATTCGTGTATAAAAGGCTATCACCCAAGGCACGAAACATTATGCGCATTACTGTCGCCTGTCTTATAATACTTGACGAAATATGGAAATGGGTATTTCTTATTATAGGCAACCGATACGAACACAGTTATTTGCCACTACATCTGTGTAGTATAAACGTGTTTTTAGTAGCGTTTCACATTTTTAAACAACCAAAGGTTATTAACAACTTTTTATATGCTATTTGTATTCCTGCTGGAATAATCGCATTGCTTACGCCATCATGGACGGCATTACCACCCGGCAATTTTATGCACATACATAGTTTCAGCATACACATGCTTTTAGCACTTTATCCTCTTATGTTAACCGTTGGCGGAGATATAAAGCCCGATGTTAAAATGGCGCCGAAATGCCTTTTGCTGTTGCTTGGATTGGCAGTCATTGTATTAGGCGTTAACCTGCTTACAGGTACTACAAATTTTATGTTTCTGATGAGAACCGATGACATAAGTTTTTTAGTTCTTTTTGAAAACATATTTGGCGCTCACCAATGGGCATTCCCAATATTGTTACCAATTATAATGCTTGTAATGTATTTGCCAATAATCATTATAAACAAGATAAAACAAAGCGAAATTTAAGGGGATTTTATGGAAGTAAATTACAAAAATAAAAAAAGCTACAACACAGCGAAATACCCTATCCGACAACCGCTCATTATAACCTGGCTTATCTGGGTTTTGAGCAAAATTGTGCTGATAGGTCAAAAATATAAAATTGAAAAAGTTAACACCGAAAATTTAAAACCACCATACATACTTCTTAGCAATCATCAATATTTTGTTGATTTTGAATTAGCGGCACTTGCAACATTTCCACACAGAATAAACAACGTAGTATCTATTGACGGTTACTACCGCCGCCCTTGGCTTATGGAGCTTATTGGCGCTATTTGCAAACGTAAATTCACAAACGATTTGCACCTTGTAAAATCTATCCGCCGAGTATTACAAAGAGGCGACGTTTTTTGTATGTACCCCGAAGCTCGTTACAGCCCTGACGGCACAACTGCCATATTACCCGAAGCCATAGGAAAGCTTATAAAAATGAACAAAGTGCCTGTAGCCTGTATAGTACACCACGGAAATCACCTTCGTACTCCGTTTTGGAATTTTAGAAAAGCACGCAAGGTACCGCTACACACCACTTTTACACATATTCTTACCGCCGAAGATGTTGAAAAAATGTCGGTGGAAGAAATTAATGACGTAGTACGCAAATCATTAGAGTATGATGAATACCGTTATCAAAAAGAAAATGGTATAAAAATTACCGAACCCTTTAGAGCGGAAGGATTGCATAAAATACTCTATGAGTGCCCCTCGTGTAAAACCGAGCATAAAATGAATTCCAAAGGCACCGAAATCTTTTGCGAAGAGTGCGGCAAGCGTTGGACTCTACTCGAAGACGGCAACCTACAAGCCACCGAGGGTGAAACCGAGTTTAACCACATACCAGACTGGTTTGCGTGGGAACGCAGTGAGGTTCGCAAGCAAATAGAAGACGGTACATATCGTTTTGAAGATAAGGTTGACGTGTATTCCCTACCTCGCTGTTGGCGCTTTTTACATTTAGGCGATGCCACACTTACCCACGATATAAATGATGGTTTTACCCTTACAGGTCACTATCGTGGTAAGGATTATAAAATTGAACGCAAACCCTTAGGTCAAATAGGATTACATATCGAATACGACTATTGTTATATAAAACCGTTTGACTGTGTAGATATTTCAACCGATAAAGACTCGTTTTATTGCTACCCAACAAAACAAAATGTAATAACAAAGCTTAGCTTTGCAACCGAGGAAATATACCGTATAAAACAAGAAGAAGCCAAAAAATTAAAAACTAAAGCATAAGGCAAAACTCCCTGCAGTCCAAATGGACTGCCCCAATTTGTGCGGACAGTACAAAAAAAGCCCCCTATGGTAGTTGAAATTAAATTTTAAGCAACATACTGACATCGCTTTTCGAGTGGTGTCAGTTTTGTTTTTAGTTGTATTCGTTGGTTGTTGTAGAAATGTATGTACTCACCTATGAGGAGGCGAGCCTCCTCATAGGTCTGAAGTTTTACGCGGTAGATACATTCGGTTTTGAGTATTGAAAAGAAATTTTCGGCTAAAGCATTATCGTATGGATTACCACGTCTTGACATCGATGGCGTAATGTTGTATTCTTGAGTTAGCTTAAAATACCCGTGTGAAGTGTATTGAAAGCCTTGGTCACTGTGGAGTTGCAGCTCTGCGGTGACCTTTTCTTTTTTCTTAGCTTCTTTGATAGTACTCAAAACAAGATTTATGTTTTGTTCAGTGCCAGTTTTGTAAGCAACAATACTGTTGTCGTACAAATCTCTAATTACCGAAAGATACATAACACCTTGTTTGGTATGGATATATGAAATGTCTGTAACCCATTTTTGATTTGGTCTTTCGGCAGAGAAATCTCTGTTAAGCAAATTTGGATATCTGTGTAAATAGTCTCCGTAGTTACGATATTTCTTTCTTCTTATTACCGAGAGTAAACCATATTTCTGCATAACTCTAAGTATTGTCTTTTGATTTCGATAAATACCATTCCTCTCAAGCCATATATGTACTCTGCGATAACCATATGTTTTACCGCACTGTTCCTGACATTCCTTGATTTTCTCTGCTAACGGTAAATCCCTAGCAGGTATATCCATTCTTTTAACATAGTCATAATATCCACTTCGTGACACTTTAAAGAACAGACACATTTCACTAATGGAATATTTATCTTTGTGTCGATAGATTACCATAAATTTTACGCTTGTCCTCACTTCCTTTCTGTGAGCGAGAGAAAATCCCGCATCAGTTCATTTTCCATTTCTAAGCGTTTGATATATCTATCCTTGCTTGCCAGCTCGTATTGTAGTTGAGTGAGTTTGCTTAATTGTTGAATTGACGGTGGTAATGCGTTTTCACCTTTTTTAGGTCTTCCTTTTGGCTTTATTTTTATTCCTGATGCAAGCTTCCTTTGGTTTCTGTTGTATCGATTAAAAAATTGTTTTATATGTTCTTTTGTTAATCCATATTTTTCCGCTATTTCTCTGTGAGTTAATCCGTTTTCTTTTAACTCAAGTATTTCTTTTTCATAATCCTTTATGTGTCTATAACTTCTGGGCATAAAAATTCCTCCTATAGTAGATATTTTTAATTCTACCATAGGAGGGGGATTTTTTCTATTGTCCGTTTTTACTGGACCTGTTCAAAAAAACTGCAAGGAGTTTTTTATTTTACAATTTTTCTTTTTATTTTACTCAATACTGCGTGAATTTTTGTTTTCCATATATATCTTATAGGATAGAAAAATTTATTCATTTTTACATAAAACATATATCGCTTTGACGTATTACAATCAATGTATTTTCCTCCGCGATAAATTGACGTCATAACCCCTATAACATCACTTGGCAAAACATATTCTTTATGATAGGTATTATCCCCTCGCGTAATATATGTACCGTCATCACATATATCAATTATACGATGCAAAATAAGTTTTTGTACGCCTGTCTTTTTGTAAAGCGGTACCTGCCCTATTTGTAGTGGATGCGCAGCCTTTTTTATTACAACAATATCCTTATGCGTGCGAAGTAGCGGTTGCATACTTGCACCACTTGTTAAAAATGCCGCGGTATCTTGCGTATTCAGTATTTTCTCAACGTCATTTATATCGTGTGTTTTCATGCCAAAAGCTCTGCCTTAGTAAGTTTTTCAATCAATTCGTCAACACTTTCTGTCGCATCTTTTTCACTGGCATCGGGATATTCCTCAAGCAGTTTTTTTATGATTTCTTCACGGGTTGTATCGTCTTTTAGCATATCAAAAATAAATGCACCCGTTTTATTAAGCTTTATATAGCCGTTGAATGCGCCCGCTACATTGCCAACCGATACTGCAACCGTTTCGCCCGCTACATCATTTACTACAAAATTATATTTAAGCTTCATATTTTTACTCCTCATCGAATACGTTTGGATCAACTACAAATCCCCCAGGAAATTCACTTTTAGAAATGTGATTATTTTCTTCCTGCAACTGTTCAAGCACACTTTTAAGCGGTATGCTTGAGCCTTCGGTGTTTTCCGATTTTAATACTTCATCTGCCAACCAACTATTAAGCAGCTCGTCCCCCTCGGGATAATCGGTATTGCTTATGTGATTTTTAAGATATATCGCGCTAATAAAAACATAAATTATAAATACCAAGCTTGCGCCTAATGTTACAGTTAAGCCAAGAGCAAGTCCCGTGTTTTTATAATCAAAGCGTATTTGTGACACACCTTTGTCTACAGGAACTGCCATAAAGCCTTCGTTTACCTTTTCTACCAAAACGGCTTTACCGTTAACCGTAGCGGTCCAACCCTCGTTAAACGGAACCGAAAAGAAAACAAGTGATTTTTTATCTCGCTTTACTTTGGCTGTAAAGCCGTTGTTATCAATTTTAAATTCATCGGCCGAAGTTTCACGCAAAGCGGCGGCATCGGTCGCCATTGCACTATCAGAAAGGCTAAGGCTAATATTACCGCTTGTATATAAACCGCCTGATTTAAGCGTAGAAATATCGGTCATATACTCGCCGTATTTTTTAATTTGTTCGTCGGTGAGCAGCATTGCCTTTAACATAAGGCGAGAACGACTACCCTTACCATAGTTGTCACAAAAATCATAGCTCATATAATAATCATACGAAAATCCATACGGTACGTAATTTTGATTTTTATAAACGTAATAATTACCGCTGGTTTTAATGTACTCATAACCCGACATAAGCGTTTCGCCATCTTCGCCTACAAAGCTATCACCATCAGTGCGATTAAGTAAATATTTTACCGAAAGTAGTGAGCGAATGGCAGGAACATTGGTATCGGGTCTACTTGCAACGCTACGCTCAACACCTATATAATCATAAAATTCCATTATAGACGGTGACACCACCGAATGAAATGCATTAATAGTAGGTAACCCTAAATACATACCTGTATTATCAACGCCGTCGTATATGTCTATTCTGTAGTTGCTGTCATCGTCAAGATAAACCTCACCTTCAATAAGTGAATCTATCATAACACTTTTTACATCATAAGAATGTGTGCGTCCAAGAGCGATAAACACATTTCCGTAAAGGATTGATATTAAACAAACACAAGCAATAGCCGCCTTGTAAAACCTAATGCGATTGCCCTTTAATGTTTCAAACAACAACTTTTGTATAGGAAGGCAAATAACAGCAATAAGTGCCGTTATCCAAAAACGAGCTATATACATACCGTTTTCACTTTGCGTATAAAGGCCAAATACAATCTTCTCTTCTTCCCCGCTTTTAACAGTTTGAGGGAAAAAGCCTATTACAAGCACAAAAGCAAGCGTAATAACCGCAGTCCAACGAAGTCCGCTTGACAAATCAACATTTTTATCCTCGGTAAGCATTACTGTAACCAGCGCGATTATAAGAATAGGCATATAAAACCAGCGCGCATAGTAAGAACTATTAAAAGCATAAAACGCGCTATTAAGCACCGGCACCATGGCGCAAAGAACACATACTGCCAAAAGACGTTTTTGCCACGATTTTTCACGAAGCTTAAACCAAGCAAAAAATCCAGTCATACTAAACACGGGTAACCACCCTGCGACCGACGACCATTTAACATTAGCTTCGGGGAAAAATACCGGACGAGCTGGTAAATCGGGTGGAAAAAAGAAGCTTTGTATAACATAAAGGTATATTTGCTCTTTGCCATAGGTAATACCGTTCCAACCCATAAGTATGTTAGAAATTCTTTCATTACCCATAATCGCATTAAGTGCAGGAACAAGCAAAGCCGCCGATAAGCATAATCCTAATACAGCCTCAAAAACAAAAACAATAAATCGCGAAACTTTTACCTTTATCGCATTTGAAAAAAGTCGCACAAAGAAATATATTACGCAAAATACAACCATTCCAAAAAAGAAGAAATAGTTTGTAATCGCGCAAAATGCTACAGCTAATGCAAATACACCACGGCGGTTTTCGGTGATGAGCAATTCAATTGCAAGAAGTAAAAGCGGAAATGCGATTATTGCTTCGTGAAAATGATTAAAGAAGATATTGTAAATTGAAAATCCCGAAAAGGCATACAAAAGACCGCCAAGACTTGCGGCGTAGGAAGTCTTAGTAAACCTGCGTATATACATATAACCTGTAAGGGCTGCACAAGCAAATTTTAAAATTAAAAGCGGTCCCATTAAATATGGTACAAAGCTGTTTGGAAAAACAAGCGTTATCCAAAAGAAAGGACTACCAAGCAAATAAAAAGCGTACGAGCCTACAAAATCGGAGCCTAAATCGGTAAGCCAGTTCCAGTTGATGTTACCATCTCTTATAGCACCGTGGCACATCTGGTAAAAAGGAATTTGCTGAACGTTAAAATCACCGTAAAAGGTAAAATAACCCTCACCCATTATCATATATGGCACAAAAAGACAAGCGGCTGTAACAAGTGCCACCAAAAATGTAGATAATCTTTTTTCTTTTTGTGGTTGCAAAAGTGTTTTTTTACTTTCGGTAAAGGTCATTTCATCTCACCTCGATGTTAAAAATATTATTCATAATTATTATATCAAACAGACGCCAGATATTCAAGAAAAAATAGACACCAAAAGCTAAATTCGCTGTCGCGAGTTAAATGCACCTTGTGATGCGCTAAATTACTTCATAGCTAAATGTGTCTCCCACACGCTATGCGCGAATTTTATTTAGCTGCTCTATAAGAGCTATTTAACTATTAAGCACAGCTTAATAATTTAGCTTTGCACACAAGTGCAAAATTTAGCCATAAATAAAGGCTCTGCTTCGTATCAAAAGCAAAGCCGTAAAATTTATCTCTTTGGATATTGCAAATTTTTAGGTAAACCTAAAACATAATCTGCTGATAAACCCAAATATTCACAAACCTTCTTTAAATGGGTTATCGGCATTAAATTTATACCTTTTTCGTATCTTGCATATTGTTGCTGTTTAATTCCTAAATATTCCGCAACTTGTTTTTGAGTTTTGTTTTGTGTTTCTCGCTCAAATTGAATAATTTCATTATAATACATAAAATCACCAATACAACGATAACATCTTTTACAACAAAAGTGTTGACTTTTGAACACAAGTGTTGTAAAATATGGTCATAACTCCGCCGGTCGCCACACAAGTTAAATTACTGAGACGTGATATATTCTAAAGAAAAAACAAAACAGCGATGTCATCGCTGTTTTGTTTTTATATCGAATTATGAATTGTGAATTATCTTATTCCGTAATTTTCAATTACGTAGTCCATATCCTTGTCGCCGCGACCTGAAAGGTTAATAAGCACAGAGCCGTGATCCATAGTTTTTGCAAGCTTCATACCGTAAGCTACCGCATGGGATGACTCAATCGCAGGGATTATACCCTCTAATCGAGCAAGCTTAAAGAACGCGTCAATGGTTTCTTCATCATCAATAACGTCATATTTAACACGTCCAATATCCTGCAAAAATGCGTGTTCAGGACCGCTTGACGGGTAGTCAAGACCGCTTGCTACCGAGTAAACGGGCGCAGGCTCACCGTTTTCGTCTTTAAGCATTATACTGTTAAAGCCGTGCATAATGCCTTCGGTACCGTATTTTAAGCTTGCCGCGTGGTCGCCAAGCTTAGGGCCACGACCTAATGGCTCAATACCGTAAATATCAACAGGGTCGTTTAAAAAGCCCGAGAAAAGACCTGCCGCATTAGAGCCACCACCAACACACGCCACAATGGCTGATGGCAAATGACCTGTCATTTCAATAAACTGTTCGCGAGCCTCAATGCCCACAACGCTTTGAAAATCACGTACCATCATTGGAAATGGGTGTGGGCCCAAAACCGAGCCTATGCAGTAAATACAGTCCTTGTATTCCTTGCTGTAAGCATCAAAGGCAGCGTCAACAGCCTCTTTAAGAGTAGCAAGGCCGTGTGTTACCTCGATAACATTGGCGCCCAAAATCTTCATTCTTGCTACGTTTGGAGCCTGTTTTTTTATATCAACACTGCCCATATATATATCGCACTCAAGTCCAAAGTAAGCCGCTGCTGTGGCAAGCGCCACACCGTGCTGACCGGCGCCCGTTTCGGCAATAATTTTTTTCTTGCCCATATATTTTGCCAAAAGCGCCTCACCCATACAGTGATTAAGCTTGTGCGCGCCCGAATGGTTTAAATCCTCACGCTTTGCGTAAAGCTGAACCTTACCGCCCAAAGCATCAGACAGACGCTCAAGGTGTGACACAGGTGTAGGTCTACCCTGAAATTCTTTTCTGATTCTACGAAGCTCGGCAATAAACTTACGTGACTGACAAATTGAATAGTAAGCCTCGGTAATTTCGGCCATAGCGTTTTTTAGCTTATCCTCTATATAACAACCACCGTATTTGCCGAAATAACCGTCTTTGTCGGGGTAATTGTTAAAATAAGTATCAAAATCTACATTGTTAAGTTTCATAATTGTTTCTCCTTTTTAAAAATACATTTTATTGTGATGAAAAACAAATTCGCCATCGTTTTGTAAGCAATATCATAGGTATATCCCTCCACCGCTATCGCGGTCCCCCTCCCTTTAGGCAAGGGAGGCAAAAATAAAAAAAATCCCATCCCTAAAAGTCTAGGGACAAGATATAATCCTGCGGTGCCACCCTGATTGATGAAAAATATCATCCGCTCACGCTTATACCAACATATAAGCCGCACTGTAACGGGTGCTACCGTCGATTACTACTCGGGCCACTGCCCTTTTGATCGCCCTCATAAGTCCATTCACCAAAATCTCTGCTACGGCATTTACACCATCGGCCGCTCTCTGAAAGTTTAAATTTTGGTTACTACTCTTAATCATAGGTTTTTTCTATGTAAAACATACTATCACTTTAGCATATAAAAGTCAAGTGTTTTTATTTGGTACTTGAAAATTTTAAAAAAATATATTATATTATATATTTAGTATGCATTTTTGCTATTTTCCCTTGGAGGTATTTTATATGTCTGATTATTTTAAGATGACTAAAGACGAATTAAACGCTGAATATAAATCGGCTAAAGCCGAATATGAGGCACTTCGTGCTTTGCATTTAACGCTTGATATGTCACGCGGTAAGCCGGGTGGCGACAATATGGATCTAAGCGGAAAAATGTTTGATATGGTTGGTAACGAAACAGGCTTTAAAAACATTGACGGTATTGACTGCCGTAACTATGGCGGTCTTGACGGCCTTTGCGAGCTTAAAAATCTTTTTGGTAAGGTTTTGGGCTTAGAACCCGACCAGATTATTGTTGGCGGCAATTCTTCGCTTAATATGATGTTTGACACCATTGCTCAGGCTATGACACACGGCTTGGGCGGCAAGCCATGGGGACAAGAGGAAGGCATCAAGTTTTTATGCCCTGCCCCAGGTTATGACCGTCACTTTGCAATAACCGAATATTTTGGTTTTGAGCTTATTCCTGTAAAGCTAAACAGCGACGGTCCTGATATGGACGAGGTTGAGCAGCTTATAAAGGACGAAAAGGTTAAGGGTATTTGGTGTGTACCAAAATACGCTAATCCAGAAGGCATTACCTATAGTGACGAGGTTGTTCGCCGCTTTGCCGCGTTAAAACCTGCCGCAAAGGATTTTAAAATCTTTTGGGATAACGCTTACTGCATTCACGACCTTTATGATGAAGGTGACAAACTGCTCAACATTTATGATGAATGCGTAAAAGCAGGCAACCCGGATTTGCCAATTATTTTTGCTTCTACTTCAAAAATCACCTTCCCTGGTGCCGGTGTTGCGGTAGCGGCAGGTAGCCACAACAACGTGGCAATTTTAAAAAGCCGTATGAAGTTTCAGACCATCGGCCCCGATAAGCTTAATCAATTGCGCCACGCACGTATGTTTAAATCGGTAGACGACCTATACGCTCATATGAAAAAGCATGCCGCAAGCATAAGGCCAAAGTTTGAAAGCGTGCTTACCGAGCTTGACGCTCGTATAAAAGGTACAGGTATTGCCCATTGGACAAATCCAAAAGGCGGATATTTTATAAGCCTTTATGTGCTACCGGGTTGCGCTAAACGCGTTGAACAGCTTTGCGCAAACGCAGGTCTTATACTCACCCCTGCGGGCGCTGCATACCCTTATGGCATTGACCCTGAAGATTCTAATCTTCGTATAGCGCCGACATATCCAAGCGCCGAAGAAATTAAAACCGCGGCAGTAATTTTGTGCGCGGCGGTTAAGGTTGCGGCACTTGAAAAATTAATGGCTGATGAGGTTTAATTTAATTGACATTGTATGTCGATTTTAGTATAATAGTAAAATAATATTTTAAAAATATTGGAGGATACAAAAATGAAGTCAAAAACTTCACGCAAGTCGACCTTTTTTGTAATCCTGGCACTAATTTTAGCGCTTACATATTTTGCTTTTTTTGGTGCTGAGAATTACTACGGCGACATAAGACAGGTTTACGTTAAGGGTGCTAATGACATCCGTTGGGGTATTGATATCCGCGGCGGTGTTGAAGCAGTATTTAGCCCCGACAAAGAGGATGTTGAAATTACAAGCGAGGATATGGACTCGGCAAAAGCAATTATTGAAACTCGTCTTGTAAACAACAACATCACCGACTATGAGGTTTATACCGATTCTTTCAATCATCAGATTATCGTTCGTTTCCCTTGGGCCGCAGACGAAAGCGACTTTGACGCTCAAAAAGCAGTTCAAGAATTGGGTGAGACCGCAATGCTTACATTCTGCGGTAATCAGACCCAAGACGACGTTATTCTAAAGGGTGCTGATGACATTAAATCAGCGCAAGCGGGTGTTAACCCCGAAAATCCAACAGAACCACTCGTAGTCCTTGAACTTACCGATATAGGTAGAGCTAAGTTTGCAGCAGGAACACAAAAGTATCACGGTCAACAAATTTCTATCTGGATGGACGATACTATGATTTCGGCTCCTACTGTTGATTCGGTTATTACCGAAGGCATTGCAACCATTTCGGGTATTGGTTCTGCCGACGAGGCAAAAGACCTTGCCGACAAAATTAACGCAGGTTCACTTCCATTTGCGCTTACCGTTGACGAAAGCAAGCTTCAGATAATCTCTCCTTCCCTTGGTTCTGATGCGCTTAAAGTAATGGTTATTGCTGGCGCTATTGCATTTGGTATTGTTTGTCTTATTATGATAACTCGTTACCGTATAAACGGTTTAGTAGCAGCTATCGCGCTTCTTGGTCAGCTCGCAGGCTCTATTGCTTGCATCTCGGGATTCTTCCCTAATGCTTCAAGCTTTACGCTTACTATTCCTGGTATTGCAGGTATTATACTTTCAATCGGTGTTGGTGTTGACTGTAACGTTATTGCAGCAGAACGTATACGTGACGAGTTTAAACGCGGCAAACCGCTTGATGCTGCTATTAACTCAGGCTTTAAAAACAGTCTTTCAGCAATTATTGACGGTAACGTTACCATCGTTATCGTAGCAATCGTGCTTATGGGCGCGTTTGGTTCACCTGACAGCTTCCTTTCAAAAGTGTTCTCACCTGTTATGTCACTCTTTGGCACATCAATAACAGGTTCTATCTACTCATTTGGTTATACATTGCTTATCGGTGTTATATTCAATCTTATTATGGGCGTTCTTGCTTCTAAGTTAATGGTTAAGAGCATCTCTCAATTTAAATGCATGAGAAATCCTGCCCTTTACGGAGGTAAGAAAAATGGCTAATAAAATAATTAACACTAAAAAGTGGTTTAAAATATCTATCATTGCCTATGCAATTTTAATTGTTGCAGGTATTGTAATGACCGTAGTTTTTGGACCTAAGCTTGATATCAACTTTAGCGGCGGTACACAAATTTCTTACGAATTTGAAGGTGAAATTGCCGAAGACAAGTTTAAAGCAACCGTTAGCGGTTCGCTTGATAAGGATTTTACCGTCAGCAAAAGCACATCTCTTACAGGCGATGCTAATTACATTGTAATAACTCTTGCAGGCAAGAATTCTATCTCGGCCGAAACTCAAGAAAACATTACAAAAGCTTTAGAAAAGGATTTTGCCGACAACAAAATCTCGCTTCGCGATTCTAACTCTGTAAGCCCAACTGTTGCAGGTACTTTCTTCTTAAAAAGCTTGGTTGCCGTACTTATAACCGCAGTTCTTGTTGTAATTTATGTTGGTATTCGTTTCAAAAAAATCGGCGGTGTATCGGCATCTCTCACAGCGTTTTGCGCGCTTATTCTTGACTTGCTTACTGCATTCTTTATTTGCGTAATCTTTAGATTACCAATTGATATGAACTTTATGGCTGTAGTGCTTACAATTCTTGGTTACTCGCTTAACGACACAATAGTTATTTATGACCGTGTTCGCGAAAACAAGAGTATGTACCCCGAGATGCCTCTTTCGGAAAATGTGGACAAAAGCGTATCCAACACACTTGTACGTAACATTGTTACAACCGTTACAACCGTATGCGCAGTGCTTACAATAGTTGTAGTATCGGAACTTTTTGGTCTTACCACGCTACGTTCATTTGCAATTCCTATGGCATTTGGTTTGGTATCCGGCTGCTTCTCTTCACTGTTTATATCCGGTCCGTTATGGGTTATGTACAAAGAAAGAAAAGCAAAATAATTTACGTATATTTAATCCCCCGTGTAAAGCGGGGGATTTTTTATTTGGGGGATGTTCCGTCGCTTAATATATACGGTTGATCTTGATCGGTTTTAAGCGCAGATAACCAACAAGTTGTAAATTCTTTAGGGTTTTGCTGATTAAATTTTATTAACCTTCCGCCGCGACAAGTATTGTCACTATAGCACCCTGTAGACAATTTTCCCGCAAAACCCAACAACACACCTTTATAAGAGCCAATAAAATTGTTGCGATGATTGTGTCCAAAAATAACCGCTTTAATATCGCCCTGTTGCAAGATTGTTTCAAATATATTATTATCGAGTTCTTTTGACGAGGTGTGAATATTAATTTTATCTATTTTCTTTCCACTTTGTGTGATATATCCGTTGTTGTTAAAATTTATCTCGTTTGCAATACCATAAATTGTGCTTTCACCACCGTAATACATTTCAAGTATTTGCGGCAAGGGTATATGCATACACAAAACCGATGTTACAGCCATTCCACTGTTAATCTTTTTAAAAGCATTGGATTGTTCTTTATACCACTCTATCTGCTTTAGACTAAGTCCTTCATAACCACCGTCTCCTGCAGTACCGCTGTCCATACCGTATATTGCAAACACAATTTTGCTACCGTCATTTGAATACACGGGCAACACATAGTTCATAGGTCGCGTAGAATCATATCCTATATCATTTGCGCTTACAATATTATTCATACAAAGCTCATAACTCTTATACATTTTATAATACTTGTATTTAAATGGGTCGTGATTGCCGTTGGTGGTTGCCCAATATATGTTTCTTTTGCTTAGCGGAGATATAAACAAATCCCACATATCCATAGGTATCACATTTTTAGAATTCATATCACCATTTATCATAACAAAATCAGGATTTGACCTTTTAACAAGCGTTTCAAGCTCATTACGTGCCTCGCGCCATTGAGTTACAGTATCACATTGCGGATCAGAAACTATAAGGATTGTAAAATCTCCATTTTCATCGCATATAAGCATTTTATTGTTAGAACCTTGTGCAACGGTTGCCACCGCAAACACCAAAAAAATTGTAATAAATGTAAACAGTAGTATTTTTTTCATTTTTTCACCATATCCCTATTTATAAATTAACATCTCCATTTTTTTAATTTACATAACAAGAAAATATTGAAAAAATAATTATAATGCGATATAATAAATTGATAATTACCAAATTTAAGGAGAATTAAAAAATTATGAAGCTTGGTATGGTTGGACTTCCAAATGTTGGTAAGTCAACTCTTTTTAACGCAATAACAAATGCAGGCGCACAGTCGGCAAACTATCCATTTTGCACCATTGAGCCAAATGTTGGTATGGTAAGCGTGCCTGATGAACGACTTGAAAAATTGGCTGAAATATATAATCCTGACAAATTCACTCCTGCTGTAATTGAGTTTGTTGATATTGCAGGTCTTGTAAAGGGCGCATCAAAGGGTGAAGGTCTTGGCAATAAGTTTTTAAGTAACATTCGTGAGGTTGATGCGGTTGTTCACGTTGTTCGCTGTTTTGAAAGCACTGATATTATTCACGTAGAAGGCTCGGTTAATCCGCTTCGCGATATAGAAACTATAAATCTTGAACTTATATTCTCTGATATTGAAATCACACAGCGTCGTCTTGACAAAGCTACAAAGGCACTAAAAGGCGATAAATCTATG
The DNA here is from genome assembly GCA_017437005.1 of Clostridia bacterium. Classification (GTDB taxonomy): domain Bacteria; phylum Bacillota; class Clostridia; order Oscillospirales; family Acutalibacteraceae; genus UBA737. The sequence goes on from JAFSBZ010000017.1 coordinate 55,557, forward strand.
CAGGCCGAGGTTGACTTTTTAAAACGTCTTATTACACATCTTGAAGACGGTCTTCCCGCTCGTTCGGTAGAGATTACAAGCGATACCGAAGCAGAGGTTTTGGCTACAACGTCATTGCTTTCGGCAAAGCCTGTAATTTACGCTTGCAATATGAGTGAAGATGATTTTAAAAACGGCATTGATTCTAACGCAGGTTATAATGCAGTAAAAGAGGCCGCCGCAAAAGAAAATGCCGAAATTTTACCTATTTGCGCAGCGCTTGAAGCCGAACTTGCAGGTCTTGACGACGAGGAAAAATCAATGTTTTTAGAAGATTTGGGCCTTGAGCGTTCGGGTCTTGACCGTATGATTCAAAAATGCTATAGCCTTTTAGGTCTTATTTCTTATCTTACCGCAGGCAAACCTGAAGTTCGCGCTTGGACTATTGAGCGCGGCACAAAGGCTCCGCAGGCGGCGGGTAAAATTCACACCGATTTTGAGCGTGGATTTATTCGCGCCGAAGTAATTGCTTATGATGACTTTATGGCTTGCGGCGGCAATATGGTTACCGCAAAAGAAAAGGGCCTTGTAAGAAGCGAAGGCAAGGAATACGTTATGAACGACGGAGATATTGTTCTTTTTAGATTTAATGTATAACAAATAAATAATCACCCAAAATAGTCTTGGGTGATTATTTTGAAAAAGCACAAATGCAGCCTAACTCTTTTTGGTTTGGGCGCTATTGGTTATGGGCTTATAGAAATATTATGGCGCGGAAGAACACACCCGTCGATGCTGCTTGCGGGCGGAATATCGTTCTTAGGATTATCAAAAATATCCGAAAAGCTTAAAAATTCAAGCCTTATTAAAAAGGCGCTTACAGCGTGCATTTTTATTACGGCTATTGAGTATTTTTTTGGAATACTCTTTAATGTAATTTTAAAACGCAAGGTTTGGGATTACAGTAAAATGCCGCTTAATATTGGCGGTCAGGTTTGCGCGCTATATTCTTTTTTTTGGTTTATACTAAGTTTGTTATTCATACCACTATCCGATAAAATACGACATAAAATGAGGTAATACATTGTGGCAAAGTTTTTACGTAGGACCTGGGCAGAAATAGATGTAAATGCCCTTATACATAATTTTAATATTATTAAATCCACGGCAAAAGTTCCCATTTGCGCAGTAGTTAAAGCCAATGCTTATGGTCATAATGTTGATATTGTAGTACCTGTTTTAGAAAAAGCAGGCGCTGACTTTTTTGCGGTATCAAATATAGAAGAAGCTATCGAACTTCGAGAGCTCGGCATTACTAAACCAATTTTAATTTTGGGGTATACCCCGTGCGAATATGTAACCGAACTTAATAAATACGACATTTCACAATGCGTATATTCTCTTGACTATGCCAGGGAGCTTTCTTTTGAAGCTATCAAAAATAACATAAAAATCAAAATACACATTAAGCTTGATACCGGTATGTCTCGTATTGGTTTTGACTGCCGTAGCAATGCGTTAAACGGCATAAACGATGCCATAGTCTCGGCAAAGCTTGAAGGCTTTATTTTAGAGGGGGTATTTACCCACTTTGCCGTTTCTGACAGAAATAAGATGCAAGAAGACGGATTTACAGATGAACAATATAATCGTTTTGATAATGCAGTAGTCTTATTAAAACAAAGCGGATTAAATCCACAACTTTGTCACTGCTGTAATTCGGCGGCTTTGTGCCTTGATAATAATAAGCACTTTGATATGTGTCGCGCCGGTATTATTCTTTATGGGCTTACACCGTCATCAGACCTTAAACTGCCTCAAGATTTTATACCTGCTATGAATTTCAAATCAGTAGTATCTTTGGTTAAAACAATAAGCAAGGGTGATACCGTAAGCTATGGAAGAACCTTTAAAGCGCAAAAAGATATGACTATAGCAACCGTTAGTTGCGGTTATGCCGACGGCTATCCCCGCTTACTGTCAAGCAAGGGTTATGTTTTAATTAATGGCAAACGCGCAAATATATTAGGTCGCGTTTGTATGGACCAGTTTTGTGTTGACATTACCAATATACCCAATATTAAGCGTGGCGACGAGGTTTTGCTTTGGGGACGTGATTTACCCGTAGAGCAGTTTGCCGATATGATCGGCACCATAAATTACGAGCTTGTATGTGGTGTGTCAGAACGCGTTAAAAAAATAAAAAAAGAGCAATAATACCAAGGGGTATTATTGCCTTTTTTTGATTTACGAAAGGATTTTTGCCGTGAAAAAATATATTCTCACTTTAGATGAAGGTACAACAAGCGCCAGAGCGATTATTTTTGATGAGTGCGGTAATGTGGTTTCTATTGCTCAAAACGAATTTACACAAATCTATCCACAACCAGGTTTTGTGGAGCACGACCCGATTGAAATACTATCGGCGCAATATTCCGCAATAACAGAATGTATTATTAAATCAGGGCTTAGCGCAAGCGATATTTCCTGTGTCGGTATTACAAATCAGCGCGAAACAGTTGTGGTATGGGATAAAAATACCGGTGCGCCAATTTGCAATGCTATTGTATGGCAATGCCGCCGGACAGCGCCAATTTGTGAAGAATTAAAATCGCAAGGTCTTGAAGAATACATAAAAAACACAACAGGGCTTAAAATCGATGCATACTTTTCCGCTACAAAAATCAAATGGATACTGGATAATATTGACGGTGCGAAAGAGTCAGCGCGGCGCGGCGAATTGCTTTTTGGCACAATAGATACCTGGCTTATGTGGAAACTCTCGGGCGGTAAAATACACGCGACCGATGAGACAAATGCCTCTCGCACAATGCTTTATGATATAAACAATTTGTGTTGGGATAAAAAACTGCTCGAAATATTTGAGATTCCAACGAGTATGCTTCCCACAGTGCAAAAAAGCGGTAGTGTGTACGGCAACATAGATATAATGGGTACATCACTTGCAGTATGCGGTGTGGCAGGCGACCAACAATCCGCTCTTTTTGGCCAAAACTGTATAAACATAGGTGACGTTAAAAACACCTATGGCACTGGTTGCTTTTTGTTGATGAATACGGGCAAAAACGCTATTTTAAGTCATAACGGTATGCTTACAACCATTGCCGCCACAGTAGAGAACACACCCACTCAATATGCGCTTGAAGGCAGTGTTTTTATTGGTGGTGCCGTAATACAATGGCTCAGAGATGAATTGAAGCTTATTGAAAATGCTGCGCAAAGCGAAGAGCTTGCTTTATCGATACCCGATAGCGCAGGAGTATATATCGTCCCCGCCTTTGCAGGACTGGGTGCTCCTTATTGGGATATGTATGCCCGTGGAACAATTTGCGGGCTAACTCGAGGAGCTGGTCGCAATCATATTGTTAGAGCCGCGCTCGAATCAATTGCATATCAAACAAACGACCTTATAATTGCTATGCAAAACGATGCTAACATTGCCGTTACTTCCCTTAAAGCCGACGGCGGTGCGGCGAGAAATAAATTTTTAATGCAATTTCAAGCTAATATATCAAACGTAGATGTAATTTGTCCCCAAAACGCAGAAGCCACCGCGTTAGGTGCCGCGCTACTTGCAGGCAAAACAGCAGGTATAATCAACAATATTGATAACATAAATTCTACTGCTGATGTTTTTAAATCAAATATGGAAGATACAACAAGAAAAAATAATTTGAGTGGTTGGCATCGGGCGGTAAACAGCACAATCTCATTTGCAAAGGAATGATAATATGAAATTTACAGTAAGCGAAAAGCAAGTCTTATCAAGCGATCAAAAAAACACCCTTGCAGGTGTTATGTACATTCCTGATGGTGAAATTAAGGGAATATTTCATTTGGTACACGGTATGACCGAATATATTGGCAGATACGCTCCGCTTTTTGAAAGTCTTGCAAGCGTAGGATATTTATGTGTGGGTTTTGATAATTTAGGACACGGTTATACTGCACGCGAAGAAGATTTAGGCTTTATAGCGTCTAAAAACGGCTGGAGCTATATGGTAGATGACGTCAAGCTGTTTGCTGACAACATAAAGGCAGATTACCCCGACCTGCCTTATATTTTAATGGGACACAGTATGGGCTCGTTTATAACTCGTGTAGCAGTTGCAAGATACCACGAACTTGCCGATAAATATATTTGCTGTGGCACAGCAGGTAAAAACCCTGCCGCTTCAGCAGGAATTGCGCTGTGTAATATTGTAAAGGTCTTTAAAGGCGAACGGGCAATATCTCCTTTTTTAGAAAATATGGCATTTGGTGCCTATAACAAGCGCTTTGAGGGTAATACAAAATACGAATGGCTTACAAAAGACCGTAATATAATTGAAAAATATGCTAAAGATAAGTATTGCACATTTCACTTTACCGTATCGGCTATGCGCGACCTTATGACGCTTTTAAAAAATTGTAACAGCGAAAAATGTTTTAATAATACACAAAACGATTTACCAATATTACTTATCGCCGGCGATATGGACCCCGTAGGTAATTACGGTGAAGGTGTAAAAGAGGTATATCGCAACTACAAAGCGACGGGCAAAAAAGATGTATCAATGTTTCTTTATAAAAACTGCCGTCACGAAATACATAACGACAGTTGTAAAGAGCAAATGACCAATGATATTTTAAAATTCATCGCAAAATAAAAACCAAAAATACCAACGCTGAAATTCAACGTTGGTATTTTTCATAATTATTTTATATTAAAAAAGTTCCCCAAGTGCATTTATTCCTCGTTATCTTTTTGTATGTTATTTTTATGCAAATTTTTTTGAATTTTATGTTCATCATACTTTTCGCATAGAGTTCGTGCCAACCAAAACATACCGCCAGCCAATATAAGTGTAGGTATGCCACCTAAAACAACACCAAATTGCTTAATAAGTGTGGTAATTAAACCAAACGCAAAACAGCAACCTACCCAAATTAACGCTTTCATATCTAAACCTCCCTTGTTTTATAAGTATTATTTTATATTACTAAATATTATTTGTCAACACTAAATAATAGAAAAGCATATAATTTAGTGTGTGAGGTGGTAGATAATGAAACCTTTAAAGGAAAGAATAAGTATAACAATAGATGCAGACTTATTAGAGAAAATCCGCTTTCAAGCCGAGTATGATGACCGTTCAGTTTCACAATATATAAACATCGTCCTAAAAGAACATATTAAAAATTTAGAAAACTCAAAATAAGTATTTTGTAAAAACTCATTTTAATAAACGAAAATTTTCAATTCCTGATTAAAAAGCACTCATCATTTGATGAGTGCTTTCTCTTAGTCTAATTGTATTTTTGAATTAGTATGCAATACCTTGTGCGATCATAGCCTCTGCAACCTTTTCAAAGCCGGCAATGTTTGCGCCTGCAATAAGGTCGCCTTCCATACCGTACTTTTTAGCGGCATCCCAAGAATTCTTGTAAATGTCAGCCATAATCTGATGAAGCTTAGCATCAACCTCTTCAGCGGTCCAACTGTAACGCATTGAGTTTTGGCTCATTTCAAGACCGGATACCGCGACACCGCCGGCATTTACTGCCTTAGATGGAGCAATAACTACGCCTGCAGCCTTAAGCACCTTGATAGCCTCGTCGGTAGAAGGCATATTAGCAACCTCGGCATAATACTTAACACCGTTAGCAACAATGTTTTTAGCATCTTCTTCGCCAACCTCGTTTTGAGTAGCGCAAGGCATAACAACGTCAACCTTTTGCTCCCAAGGACGCTTGCCTGCAAAGAAAGGAACACCGAATTTATTGGCATAATCTTCAACCTTATCGCGACCCGAAGCGCGCATTTCAAGCATAAAGTTAAGCTTTTCTTCGGTTACAACACCGTCAGCGTCATAAACGTAACCGTCAGGACCCGAAATGGTAACAACCTTACCGCCAAGCTCTGCAACCTTCATTGCGGTACCCCAAGCAACGTTACCGAAGCCTGAGATTGCAAAGGTTTTGCCCTTTACTTCTTCACCAAAGGTCTTAAGCATTTCCTGTACATAGTAAACAGCGCCAAAGCCTGTAGCTTCAGGACGGATAAGTGAACCGCCAAATGAACGGCCCTTACCTGTAAGAACACCTGTAAACTCGTTACGAAGACGCTTGTACTGACCATAAAGATAGCCTACCTCACGGGCACCTACGCCGATATCTCCTGCAGGAACGTCGGTATCAGCACCGATATGTTTAGCAAGCTCGGTCATAAAGCTCTGACAAAATCTCATTATTTCACCGTCTGAACGGCCGCGTGGGTCAAAGTCTGAACCACCCTTACCGCCGCCCATAGGAAGACCTGTAAGGCTGTTTTTAAATGTTTGCTCAAAGCCTAAGAACTTCATAATAGAAGCGTTTACAGATGGGTGGAAACGAAGACCGCCCTTGTATGGACCAATAGCAGAATTAAACTGAACACGGAAACCACGATTAACCTGAACGGTGCCGTTATCGTCTACCCAAGATACGCGGAATGTAATCATACGCTCGGGCTCTACCATACGCTCAATAACACCATGCTTTTCAAATTTTGAATCCTGTGCTACTACGGGTTCAAGAGATTCAAGAACATCACGTACTGCCTGTAAAAATTCAGGCTCGTTGCCGTTACGCTTTTCGGTATCGGCATAAACTTTGTTTAAATATTCTGACTTAAACATAATATGTACCTCCACACTTTAAAGTGTTAAAATAATATACTATATACTACTACTATTTTTTTTTACAGTCAATAAAAAATTTAAAAATTTTTTTATTTTTTTGCAATTTAACCGCATTTTGCTTGACAAAACATTAAAAATTCGTTATTATGTATTATTGTAAAGCGTTGATAAGGACAGTAACTTTATAAATTACATCTTTTAAGAGAGTGACTTCATCGGCTGTAAGGGTCACAGGATGTTGTAAGGCGAACACCACCTTTGAGCGCTGTGGGGTAACAACCGCAGACGTAGCCGCTGCGTTAAAGCGTTAAAAGTGCCGTAAATTAGTTTGCGGAATGTGGGTGGAACCACGGAGAGTATATTACACTTCGTCCCTGTTTTTTTACAGGCGACGAAGTTTTTTATTTATAGGAAACGCGCCTATGTGCCGTTCCGTTCAATATTAAAAAATATTATGCGAAAGGATAAAATAATATGAAAATCATTTACAAAGATGGTACTGTTGCGGAAGCCGAGGCTTCCCAGGAGCTTGAAGTACTACGTCACTCTGCCGCGCATATTATGGCTCAGGCTGTAAAGCGCCTTTATCCCCATGCCGATTTTGGCTATGGTCCTGCAACCGAAAAAGGCTTTTACTATGATATTGACCTTGGTGATACCAAGCTTTCTGACGAGGATTTGGCTGCTATTGAGGCAGAAATGAAAAAAATCACAAAAGAAAATTTGCCTATTCGCCCTTACGTTATGTCACGTGAAGAGGCAATTGCACATATGCAAGAGCTTGGCGAAAAGTATAAGGTTGAGCATATTGGTGATTTGCCCGAAGATGCCCAAATCAGCTTCTTTAAGCAAGGCGATTACGTAGATATGTGTACAGGCCCTCACCTTTGCTACACAAAGGCACTTAAGGCATTTAAAATCACAGGTCAGTCGGGCGCTTACTGGAAAAACGACAAAAATAACAAGATGCTTACCCGTATTTACGGTACCGCGTTCAAAACTCAGGAAGAGCTTGACGCATACTTAAAAATGGTTGAAGAAGCAGAACGCCGCGACCACAATAAGCTTGGCCGTGAGCTTGGTTTCTTTACTACAGTTGACTCAATCGGTCAAGGCTTACCAATCCTTTTACCAAAGGGCTCACGCGTAATTCAGCTATTACAGCGCTGGGTTGAAGACGTTGAGCAAGAGCACGGATATCTGCTTACAAAAACTCCTCTTATGGCAAAGCGTGACCTTTACCGCATCTCTGGTCACTGGGATCACTACCTTGACGGTATGTTTGTGTTGGGTGACCCACATGACGAAGAAAAAGAATGCTTGGCAATGAGACCTATGACCTGCCCGTTCCAGTATCAAGTATTTCTTAATGCTGCTCGCAGCTATCGTGATTTGCCAATGCGTTTGGGCGAAACCTCTACCCTCTTTAGAAACGAAGATTCGGGCGAAATGCACGGTCTTATCCGTGTGCGCCAGTTCACAATTTCCGAAGGTCACTTGGTGCTTCGCCCCGACCAATTAGAGCAGGAATTTGCCGACTGCTTAAGCCTTTGCAAATATTTCCTTGGTACTGTAGGTCTACTCGAAGACTGTACCTTCCGTTTCTCACAATGGGATCCTAACAATACCGACAAGTACGAGGGTACCGCAGAACAATGGAACACCGCACAGGCTACTATGGAAAAGATACTTGAGCATTTGGGTGTTAAATATGAAATTGGTATTGACGAAGCTGCATTCTACGGACCAAAGCTTGATATTCAGTACAAGAATGTATTTGGTAAAGAGGATACTATTGTTACAATTCAAATAGATATGCTGCTTGCTGAAAAATTTGGTATGTACTATACCGATGCTGACGGTCAAAAGAAATTGCCATATATCATTCACCGTACAAGCCTTGGTTGCTACGAGCGTACACTTGCATACCTTATTGAAAAGTACGCAGGTGCGCTTCCTACCTGGATTTCACCCGAGCAGGTTCGTATTCTTACCATTACTGACCGCGCAAACGACTATGCTGAAGAAATTCGCGCACAATTGGCCGCTAAAAAGTATCGCGTAAGTGTTGATGACAGTCAAAACACACTTAAATATAAAATCAGAAATGCACAGCTTGAAAAGGTGCCATATATGATTATTTTGGGTGACAAGGATATTGAAAACAAAACGGTATCTGTTCGTCACCGTTCGGGCGAAGACCTTGGTGCTATTAGCATGGAGCAGTTCCAAACAATTCTCGCCGATGTTGTAGACAACAAACTTAAAAAGTAATATAAAATTAATGGCTTGGAGATTTTCTCCAAGCCATTAATTTTACTCTTTTTCTTTTTTTATTGCCTTTACGTCTGATTTGGTGTAAAGGAATGATGATACAACCATCATAACAATACATACAAGAATCAAAACGTTTGAAACGGTAGATGGAATATTAAACCACACGATATGTATAAACATCATTGAATAAATGAGCACAGTATTTAATTTTCCATGCCATTTAGCCGCTACAACAAAACCCGCTTTTTCAAGCGTTATCATATTCATTATTGCGGCGAGCGCTTCCTTTATGATTAAAATAATCAGTGGTATCAGCATAAGCGGAAAACGCGTTACAAGACAAAATAGCATTGCAATTTGCGTAAGCTTATCTGCCACCGGATCAAATGCCTTTCCAAAGTCGCTTATCATATCAAATTTTCGAGCAATGAAACCGTCTACAATATCGGTAATGCCTGATATTATAAATATTATCGTTGTCCAAAAATAACTTTTTTCAAAGCAATACAGCCATACGATTATCGGTATCAGACATAATCTAAAAAACGACAAAATATTTGGTATGGTAATGATTTTATCTTTATATCTATCTGTGTTTTGAGTAACCGTAAAAATTCATCTCCTATAAAAAACCGCGTTACACAAGCGGCACTACAAATGCGCCCTCGCCATACTCAAACTCAAAGCGGTATTTATTTTCTTCGTCAAGCTCTACAATTTTAGGTGTTCCGTCAAAGCCCTTACCGCCGTAAACTGCTAACTTACTACAATCCTTAAATGTAATTGTAGCAACGTTTGTTGGCTTGTCACTCAATGCATAGTTAACAAGCATATATGCTTCGCCATATTTTTCGCTGACAAAGCGGCTAATTGCAAGGTCAGAAGAAGAAATCGCTTTTTGGAAATGCTTGGCATTTTCAAATTCTCGGTCCAACATTGCCATCATATCGGTATTGCTGCTAAAGCCTACGGGGTTTCTTGCAATTATACTATCCCAATCATAAGCTAAAATTACGCTCGAAAATGACTGTATTTCTTTATGTATATCCTTCAACCAATAGTACATCTCATTGGGTGTACTGTCTTGGTTTAAAATACAATGCTCGTACATATATTCAATTGTTCCGTCTTCGTTATATGTTCTTGGCACCTCGTAACAATAATATTGTATATGGTCAAAGCCAAACGCGAGTGCAATATTTACCTGCAAACGCATATCGCCTTCTGTAAGCACCGAAGCAAATTCATTAGTAACACTGCTTTGTATAATTGCCGTTTTATAAGCATCATGTTTTTTTGCAAGGTTAGCAATAATTTCGTGGCCTAAAAGCCAATCCTTATGACGTGTACACCTGTATATTTTTTCATCGGGGAATGGATAACAGTCAACCGAAATAAACTTTTTGTCAAAATGAGTCATTATCTCTTTTTCATAGGTATCGACAAGCTCATCGTAATCTGCAAAATCCCAATATGTTCCGCCTGCATATCGCGGTGAAATATTTACCATGTAATAAGCGTCAGGATAAACCTTTTGAAAATCATCCATCATAGCTTTACTGTTATATCTGCCGTCATAGTGCTCCTTTGAGGGCTCATCAACAATGCTTACACCTGTAATTATATCTTTATAATCCCCATATAGATCATATTGACTAAACGGTGTTTTGCTAAAGTAATCAAGATTATTTTCCGACCAGGTTGCTAACCAATCGCCGTATTGCAAAATCGCCTTTAGCCCCGTTTTTCGACAAAGCTGGAGCGCCTTCATAGTACGGTCAGAGCCAAGATAAAACTGATGCTCACTATCTTTTTCAAGAGAATGATTAATCATTGCCAACGTAGTAAAACCGACATCTTTATACTGCTTAAAGCTTTCTTCGGTTATTTCATACGGTGCCCAAAAGCCTGATATTTCAAACGACTTTTCAGGATATTTAGGTAATCCGTCTGATTTACAGCCTACCATTGAAGCAATCATAACAACCGTTAAAAATAAAACTGTTATCTTTCTTATCATAGCACAACATCCTTCATTATGGTTTTATTTATTATACTGCTAAATTTTGCTAAATTCAATCTATATTTTAAAAGCCAAAACTCCCCTTTAAAAGAGGAGCTTATTTATTTATATAAGCGGTATTATAAACACACCTTCACCGTACTCAAGTTCAAGAGTAAGCTGTCCGTTTTGATCAATTTTTACAATTTGGGGTACATCGCCTTTTGCGGCATTATATATAGCAACCGACTTGCAATCTCTGAATTTTGCTGTAATAGTACTGCCTTTTCTATCAGCAAAATTCACAAACATATATCCCTCGCCATATTCTTTGTTTGTAAATCGACTAACAAGCGCCTCTTGGGTCGCGGTAGCCGACACAAAGTGTTTTGGATCTTTAAAGCTTTTAACATTAAAATCCTTGTCATAAACCAATGTAGCAACTCGGCCGATATAATCCTCTGTGCCTAAAATTCCGATTGATTCATCCCAATCATATGCAAGTATTACATTAGAAATATTTTTTAATTCGCTGTGTAACTTCTGCAAATGATAGTATATTGGGCTTGGAGTATTGTCTCGATTAAGTATACAGTAATCGTACATATATACCATTGTGCCATTGCTAATTGAACCGGGAACTGAATAACAATAATATTGAAGTGTATCTGCGCCAAATGCCAAAGCAGAATTTATCTCCCAGCGCAAATCACCCTCACTAAGCTCCATTTCAAACTCTTTGTTCCCCGTGTCAGCACCACCAACACTTGACTGTAAAATATATCCCGGTTTTACACCGTATTTTTTTGCCGAATTTGCTATATATTCATAATTTAGAGCCAATGTACCGTCGTCTTGTTTTGAACCTTCATGGAACGGATACACGTCAACCGATACAAAAGGATTTTCAAACGGTTCCATAAAGGTTTTTTCGTAAAGCTCCATCATTTCATCGTAAGAAGCAAATCCGCGACTCGAACTCGCTGTATATGGTATTAGATTTACTATAAATTTAGCGTTAGGATAAACCTTTTTGAAATCATTAATAAGAGTTTTATCTCCATACAACGGAAAATGACGATCTTTATACGGTTCATCGCAAATATGAACACCCGTAATAATGTCCTTGTAATCGCTATAAAGGTCGTATTTACTAAAAGGAGTATTACCATTATAGTTTTTGTCACCGCTTACACGTTCGGCCATCCAATCATTGTAGTTTAAAATAGCCTTAAGACCTACCTTGCGACAAACCTCAAGAGCCTTCATCGTGCGTTGAGAACCAAGATAAAATTGCTCCTCGCTTGTGTTGCCGAGCGAATGATTTATCATTGCAATAGTAGTAAAACCAGCGTTTTTATACGTTGTAAAGCTTTCTTCTGTTATTTCATACGGCGCCCAAAAACCCGATATTTCAAAAATGCGATTTGCAAATTGCGGCAATTTACCCTCAGACAAGGTTGGTAAACTACCGGTATATGGTTTTAAAGTGTCTTGCTCGTTGTTAGAAACATCGTTGTCAGAATTTGAAGAAGAATTTTCACTTGATGTATTATTCTGCGTGTTAGAATTATCTTGCTGTAATATTGGTGGATTGTTTTCAGTACCTTCTATTATTTCAACAGTGCCCCAGGCAATCTCAGAATTTTCACCCGAGCTATATGCACTTTGTTCATTAATTTTTCTACACGATGCAAATGAAAATACCATTGCTGTCACAAGTATAAAGCATAAAAATTTTTTCACATTCTCACCTTCATATTTTATACAATTGGTGTTACGAATACGCCTTCTCCGTAATTTAACTCTATTGCTACATTACCGTTTTCATCCAATTCGGCTATTTCCGGTGTGCCGCTATAGCCTTCGCCACCGTAAATTGCTATTGCTTTGCAATCCTTAAACGTCAAATTTACAGTGTTATTATCACTTTCAGCTCTTGCAAAGTTTACAAGCATATATGCTTCGCCGTATTCTTCGCTTTTAAATTGACTTATTACCAAATCCTGCGTAGCAGTAGCCGAAACATAATGTTTTGGATTACTCAACTTTCTTGGGTCAAAATTTTCATCGTATTGCAATACGTTTGCGCGGAAGGTTTGGTCCACTGTGCCGGTAATAGCTATTGCTTCTTCCCAGTCATATGCCAATGCTACGCTTGCAAACTTTTGAATTTCTTGGTTAACAGTTTTTAAATCATAATAGAGTTGATTTGGTGTGCCGTCTTGATTAAGTATGCAATGATCATACAAATAACCTTCTATCGTGCTACCGTCTTCGCTGTAGTAAGTTGGCACAGAATAGCAGTAATACTGTAAATTATCCGCGCCAAACGCGATTGCCAAATACGCCTGCCAACGCATATCCGCCTGACTTAAGGCTTCCTTAAATTCGCTACCCGTGCTTGACTGTAAAATCATTGTAGTTTCGGCATCATATTTTTTAGCAGCCTTTGCAATCTCGTTATAGTTATAAACTATCATATTTTCAGGATTTTTTGAGTTAGAGAAAGGATAAACATCAACACAAACATAGGGTGTTTCAAATTTAGACATAATGGTTTCGCCATATATTTTCATCATTTCATCGTAATCGACAAAATCTCGGCTTGTTACTGCCGTAGCAGGAATAAGATTTATCATATACTTAGCCTTAGGGAAAACCTTTTTAAAATCATCTATAAGCTCATCCTTGGCTAATTGTTCCATTGTTTCTTTATTGGGCTCATCGTTTATATGTACACCCTTTATTATATCCTTATATTCACCATATTGATCATAGGTGCTAAAAGGCTTATTATCAAAATACTCGTCACCCTCATTTGCTCGATTAAACCACGATGCACCATAGGCAATATAGGCATCAATACCTATTTTTTTGCACAATTTAAGCGCTTCTAAAGTGCGCTTTGAGCCTATATAATACTGATTTTCGCTGCTACGCGGTTGAGCATCGTGATTGGTAAATGAAAGCACGTTAAAGCCTGCGTTTTTATACTGTAAAAATGCTTCTTCGGTTATTTGATGCGGTGCCCACAAGCCACAAATTTCAAACTCTTGGCTGGGGTATTGGGGCAGATCCTTTTTCGATGGTTTGCCACATGAGCACGAGGTACAACAAATAATACAAACCAAACAAATACAAATTAATTTTTTTAGATTTTTCATTTTATTCACCTTGCTAAAAATTATTTTATAGTAAAATTTTAACACATTATGTGATTATAATCAAGAAAAACAAGGACCTTTACATAGAAAAGTCCTTGTTTAAACATATTATTTTGTTAATGGTGTTACAAACACACCTTCACCATATTCGAATTTAAGTTCAAATTTGCCGTTTTCATCAAGCTCTACAATTTTAGGTGTTCCATCATAATCAGCGCCGCCGTATATTGCAATAGCATCACATTCTTTAAAGGTAGCAGTTATAGTATTGCTTTCGCTCAATTCTTTGGCAAAATTTACAAACATATACGCTTCGCCGTATTGCTCGCTTAAAAACTTGCTTACTACTGTGTCATACGTACTCTCAACACCTACATAGTGCTTGGTGTCTTTGAATACTTTTTGGTCATAATTTTCATCGTACTGAATATAACTCATACGATACGTTGAGTTAACTGTACCGGGAAATCCAAGTGAATCTTCCCAGTTATATGCTAATACGACACTTGCAAATTTTTGGACTTCGGCATTAATCTCTTTAACATAGTCGTAAAGCACGCTGGGTGTACCGTCTTCATTTAAAATACAGTAATTATATGCTATACCCTTTGGAAGTGAATAGCAATAATACTGCAGGTTATCTGCACCAAAAGCAATTGCTAAATAGGCTTGCCAACGCATATCTCCTTCGCTCAATGTATCCTTAAACTCGTTACCCGTGCTTGATTGCAAAATCATAGTTGTTTTTGCATTGTACTCTTTGGCCGCAATTGCAATTTTGTAATAATTTTCAAGTATACGCTCATCCTTGGTGTTCCAAAACGGATAACAGTCTACCGAAATGTACGGAACATCAAACTGACTCATTATGGCAGTGCTATAATGATTTAACAAATCGTCATACGTAGCATAACCTCTACCGTCCGGCCAAGTTATATCACTTAAATTTATTATATAACTCGCATTGGGATAAACCTTTTTAAAATCATCTACAAGGGTTTTGTTGGCCATTTCATCCATTGTTTCTTTGTTGGGCTCGTCGCAAATATGAACACCGGTGATAATATCTTTATATTCACCGTAGAGGTCATATTTGCTAAAAGGTGTTTCACCGTTATAGTCCTCGCCCTCGCATTGTTCGGCCTTCCAATCGTTGTAATTAAGTATTGCATTAAGACCCACTTTTTTGCAATTTTCAAGCGCTGTCATTGTGCGTTTAGAGCCAAGATAAAACTGCTCTTCACTTGTATTGCCCAATGAGTGATTTATCATAGCAAGGGTATTAAAACCGGCATCTTTATAAAATCGTAGTCCCTCTTCACTTATATCATACGGTGCCCAAAAACCCGAGATTTCGAACTGCTGCGCTTCATACTGCGGCAAATCTTTTTCGGTTGGTTTTCCACAAGAGCAAAGTATACTAAAAAGCATACATACAATAACAAATACGCAAATGATTCTTTTTAATTTTTTCATTAGCGGCCACCCCCGACAAATATTTATTTACAGTAAAATTTTAACACACAACACTTATATAATCAAGCAAAAAACGATGATTTTCTTGTATTGAAAATCATCGTTAAAAAATTATTTCGTAATAGGTGTTACAAACACACCTTCACCATATTCGAGTTTAAGTTCAAATTTGCCGTTTTCGTCAAGTTCTACTATCTCAGGAGTACCCTCAAAGCCTACGCCACCATAAATTGCAACTGACTTGCAATTTTTAAATGTAGCGGTTATTGTATTGCTGTCGCCACGCTCTGCCCAGTTGTGGAATAAATATGCTTCGCCGTATTCTTTACTTGTGAAACGGCTTATTAACATATCATGTGTACTGGTAGCATCTTCATAGATTTCGCAATCCTTCAATCTAATAGGTTCCCACGTTGTATGGTCAAGTTCAATTTGACTCATTCTAAAGGTTTGGTCATCTACACCTGTTACACCAACCGTCTGAGCCCAGTCATAAGCGAGAATAACACTTGCAAAAGACTGTATTTCTTTATGTATTTTTTGTAAGCTATAATAAACATCACTTGGTGTATCGTCACGATTTAATATACAATTATCGTACATAAACACTTCGTTTCCGTCTTCATCAAAGCTCTTTGGAACAGAATAACAATAATATTGTAAACTATCGGTGCCATATGCTAAGGCATTATATACCTCCCAGCGAAGATCACTTTCGCTAAGCTCCATTTCAAATTCTTTTCTGCCCTCGTCTGCTCCGCCTACGCTTGACTGCAAAATAAAGGTAGGCTTTACACCGTATTTTTTAGCAGAGTTTGCAATGTACTGATAGTTAAGAAGCAACGTTCCGTCATCTTGCTTGTTGTCCTGATGGAACGGATAAACGTCTACCGATACCATTGGCTTTTCAAACGGATCCATAAATGTTTTTTCATAAAGTTCCATCATTTCATCGTAGCTTTCAAATCCACGACTTGCATATGCTGTATAAGGGATAAGATTTACTATATACTTAGCATCAGGATATATCTTTTTAAAATCATCTATAAGGGTTTTATTGCCATAGATTTCAAAATGATTTTGATTGTTCCAATTTTTTAAGTAAGGCTCATCACATATGTGTATGCCTGTAATTATATCCTTGTAATCGCCATAAATGTCAAACTTACTAAATGGCGTGTCACCGTAAAAATCTTCGCCCTCTTCTTCACAGCGAGGAACCATCCAGTCATTATAATTAAGTATTGCTTTAAGACCAACTTTTTTACAAATTTCAAGTGATTTCATTGTGCGGTCTGAACCCAAATAAAACTGCTCTTCACTTGTACCGCCAAGCGAATGATTTATCATTGCAAGGTGTGTAAAGCCAACATCTTTATACTGCTTAAAAGCATCTTCCGTTATTTCATACGGCGCCCAAAAGCCCGAAATTTCAAACTGCTTTTCAGCATATTTAGGTAATTTTGATGCCTTATCACAGCCAAATAAACCTATTGCCATAACAATACATAAAGCCAATGCTACAATTCTTTTAATCATAAATAAACCTCCTAATCAAGTGAATATTTCTTTTCGTAAGAATTATATTCTTCTATAAAATTACCTACTGATTCGGTTTTGACCTTTCTTAAATACTTGTGTGTATCAAGCTTAGGTGAATCCTGTTGTATTGTATATACCGCAATGTTTGAACAGTGGTCAGAAACACGCTCGATATTGGTAAGCAAGTCTGAGAACACAAAACCGAGCTGTACGGTACATTCGCCTTTTTGCAAACGATCAATATGACGCGCCTTAAGCTCGTCTTTGAGCTTATCAATAACCTGCTCAATGGGTTCAACATGTGCAGCTTTTTCAAAATCATCGTGCACAAAAGAATCTATCGTAATATCTACAATTTCTCTAAGGGCTTGGGTAGTAACACCAAGTTCACGCTTTGCATCATTAGAAAATTGAATATTTTTTTCCTTAATTTCAAGCGCAGTCCCACAAAGGTTGAGCGCGTGGTCGCTAATACGTTCAAGGTCGCTAAGTGAGTGAAGCATACGAGATACCGAATGAGAATCTTCTTCGGTAAGATTATTACTACTAAGCCTTACAAGGTATGTACCGAGCCTGTCCTCATATTTGTCGGTAAGAGTTTCAGTTTGCTTTACAAACTGCGCCTTTTCCTCGTCATAACCAACTATAAGATCAAGAGAAGTCATTATTGCCTGACGGGTGTACTCCGCCATCTCATTTGCAAGACGACGACACTCACTGATAGCAAGCGGAGTATTATGAAATATACGCTCGTCCAAGAAAGCCGTGTGCTGTTTTTCTTCATTGTCTTCTGGTACAAGTTTTGCACAAAAACCAATGAGAAATTTTTTTATGGGGAATAAAACAACAGTAGTTACAACATTAAACAGCGTATGAACTATTGCAACGCCAACCATACCAATTTCGGCACCAAGCAATGTTACATCAAACGCTTTCATAATGTACATTATAATCATACAAATTCCTGAACCAAACACGTTTACAAAGAAATGCATTGTTACAACGCGCTTTGCATTTTTATTGGTACCAACGCTTGAAATAAGCGCAGTAACACACGTACCGATATTTGCACCAAGCACAAGCGGTATTGCCATCTGCCAAGTAATACCACCCGAGAGGGCCAAAGCCTGAACGATACCGATTGTTGCAGCCGATGACTGAATTACACCTGTAAATATAGTGGATACCAGCAGTGCAATTATAGGGCTTGAAAGACTTGCTAAAAATTTATCAAATCCCGGTATTTCTCGAACAGATACCATTGAAGCACTCATTAACTCCATACCAAACATAAGCACTGCAAAGCCAATGAATATAATACCAAGATTATGCTTTTTTTCGGATTTGGTAAACATTCGGATTACTATACCTATAAATGCAAGTATGGGCGAAAAGGTCATTGGTTGTAACAATGTCATTACAAAACTGTCCTTACTGATACCGGCAAGACTAAGTATCCACGCAGTAAGGGTAGTACCTACGTTTGAACCCATTATCATACCAAACGTATTACCAAACTGAACAATACCAGAGTTAACAAGACCTACAAGCATTACAGTAAATGCTGATGATGACTGAATAGCAACGGTTATACCTGCACCCAAGAAGAATCCTAAAAAGTCATTTGCGGTAACCTTTTTCATAGTGCGCTCTAATCCGCCACCCGCCATTGTTTCAAGTCCGCTTGACATTACATTCATTCCGTACATAAAAAATGCCAAACCGCCAACAAGCATTGCAAACATTATGAGTATTTGTGTTGCACCGGTGGATTCTATTAATATTTCCATACTGAAAGTGTCCCCCAAATATTATTCAGCAAAATTAGAATTTTATTTTTTCAGCAATATATGATTTAAGTTCAGCAATCGGAATACGAACCTGTTCCATACTGTCGCGTTCACGAACTGTAACGCAACCGTCCTCTTCACTTTCAAAGTCATAGGTAATGCAGAAAGGTGTACCGATTTCGTCCTCACGACGATAACGTTTACCAATCGAGCCTGCATCATCAAAGTCAACCATAAATTCTTTTGCCAAATCATTCTTGATTTCCATAGCCTTATCAGAAAGCTTTTTAGAAAGTGGAAGAATTGCTGCTTTAAATGGAGCAATCGCGGGATGAAGTCTAAGTACTACACGCTTGTCGCCCTTTTCGTCAACCTCTTCATCATAAGCGTTGCAAAGGAATGCAAGCGTCACGCGGTCGGCACCCAAAGATGGCTCAATAACATATGGCACATATTTTTCATTTGTTTCGGGATCAAAATATTCCATAGGCTCGCCCGAATGTTCAGCATGCTGCGAAAGGTCATAGTCAGTACGGTCAGCAACGCCCCAAAGCTCGCCCCAACCAAATGGGAACAAGAACTCAAAATCGGTGGTAGCCTTTGAATAGAAGCAAAGCTCATCTTTATCGTGATCGCGAAGACGAAGTGAATCCTCGTCCATACCAAGATTTATAAGCCAATCGCGGCAGAAGCTACGCCAATAATCAAACCACTCAAGGTCAGTACCCGGCTTACAGAAGAATTCAAGCTCCATCTGTTCAAATTCACGAATACGGAAAATAAAGTTACCGGGAGTAATTTCGTTACGGAAAGATTTACCTATCTGACCTACACCAAAAGGCAACTTACGGCGTGTTGTACGCTGAATATTTTTAAAGTTAACAAATATACCCTGCGCGGTTTCAGGACGAAGGTAAAGTGTTGAAGAGCTGTCCTCTGTAACACCCTGAAAGGTTTTAAACATAAGGTTAAATTTACGGATATCGGTAAAATCGTGTGAACCGCAGTCGGGGCAAGCAATTCCTTTTTCACGAATATACTCCATCATCTCGGCATCGGTCATTGCAGCAGGATTATCGTCAAGTCCATTTTCTGCTACATAATCCTCAATAAGCTTGTCGGCTCTGTGACGTGTTTTACACTGACGGCAGTCCATAAGCGGATCAGAGAAACCGCCCAAGTGACCTGATGCCACCCATGTTTCAGGATTCATAATAATAGCGCTGTCAAGACCTACGTTATATGGATTTTCTTGTACAAACTTTTTCCACCAAGCGCGTTTAATATTGTTTTTAAGTTCAACACCCAACGGGCCGTAGTCCCACGCGTTTGCAAGACCACCGTATATTTCGCTCCCCGGATATACAAAACCTCTACCTTTAGCAAGGTTTACTATTGTTTCCATTGTTTTTTGCGAATTGTTCATTTTTTCTTTCATCCCTTCGGAAAATCAAATTTTTACAAATATAATAGTAATAAAAGTTGCTCCAAAAGTCAACATTTTTGTAAATTTTATCTTCTTGACATATTTATATGTATGATATATAATTTTAAGGTAGCATTTTACTTTTATATTTAGGAGATACAGTTATGGCAGATACAAACTTTTTAACCTATAAAGGCAAGCCACTCGTTCGCAAAGGTAAAGAAATTTACTATGGCGATATGAGTGAGAAATATGTAGTTAGATTTGAAATTCTTTCGGCAAAAAAAGATGGTAATTTAGAAATTGCAGACAAAGTATCGGTGCAGTTGCTTGACAGCAATACCGACAAACCTATGAACGACCGCATAAAAAAGAACAGCACAAAAGACGATTTGTTCACCGCTCTTGACCTTGGTCTTACTTGGCTTGAGCGCGCTTTAAAAGAATAATTTTTACTGTACCCAAGTTGTTTTTACAGCTTGGGTATTGTTGCTTTTTAAAATACCCGATTTTTTTGCAAAATTATTTTAAAAAAATCGATAAAACCCCTTTTCAAAATGAAAAATATATGTTATTATATATATTGATACAATTTTAACAATCTATTTGTTATATCTTGTCAAAATCTGTAAGGAGGAAATTCTTATGAAGAAAAAAATTAGCAAACTTCCCTTTAAGGGAACTGCCGAGCAGGAAGCTCAATTAAAAGCAGTTATTGCTGAAAACTGTCACGACAAAAGCAATGTGATGGTAGTTATGCAAAAGGCTCAGGATATCTACGGATATTTGCCGATTGAGGTTCAGGAAATGATTGCCGAAGGTATGGGCGTATCACTTGAAAAAGTATACGGTGTTGCCACCTTCTATGCACAGTTTTCACTTTCACCTAAGGGTAAGTACAACATCTCTGTTTGTCTTGGTACAGCTTGCTACGTTGTAGGCTCGGGCGATATTTTTAATAAGCTCAGCGAAAAGCTTGGCATTGGCGCTGACGAATGTACCGAAGACGGTAAATTTTCACTTACCGCTTGCCGTTGCATAGGCGCTTGTGGTTTGGCTCCTGTTCTTACCGTTAACGAGGATGTTTTTGGTCGTCTTACTGTTGACGACGTTGACGGCATCCTTGCTAAATACGCCGATTAATTCAAAGGATAGATACTTATGAAAATAAGCGAAATGCAAAAACTTCTTGAAGCAAGGGTACTTTGCTGTGAGGAGAATATCAACCACGAGATACATTCTGCATGCGGTTGCGACCTTATGAGTGATGTTTTGGCCTTTGTAAAGGATCAAGCAGTTTTGCTTACGGGACTTGTTAATCCTCAGGTTATTCGTACAGCCGAAATGATGGATATGATTTGTATTGTTTTTGTTCGTTCGAAAATTCCCACACAGGAAATGATTGACTTAGCTCGTGACAGCGGCATAGTTTTAATGGTTTCCGACAAAAGACTTTACGAGGCTTGTGGTCTTTTGTACACAAACGGTCTTGTAGGAAACAAGGTAAAAGAATGAGCGAGTTACTCAACTTTCACTTTGACGTAGACGGAAACGACTTTACTTCTGCCGGTCAGGCATCAATACAAATCAAAAAAAATCTAAGACGTTTAGGTCTTGATCCCGAA
The DNA here is from genome assembly GCA_017437005.1 of Clostridia bacterium. Classification (GTDB taxonomy): domain Bacteria; phylum Bacillota; class Clostridia; order Oscillospirales; family Acutalibacteraceae; genus UBA737. The sequence continues at coordinate 77,524 of JAFSBZ010000017.1, forward strand.
ACCATCAGGCGAGTATCTATCGCCATGTACGAAGGCGAAATCAATATGGTCATTCACGCTCACGGCGGCGAAGCCGACGTTAATATTTATGAAAACTATATTGAAATAATCCTAAAGGATAACGGCCCTGGTATTAAAAATATCGAACAGGCTATGCAAGAAGGTTTTTCTACCGCACCTGATCAAATTCGTTCTCTCGGTTTTGGCGCTGGTATGGGTCTCCCTAATATGAAGCGCTACACCGATTATATGAAAATTGAATCAGAGGTTGGAAAAGGCACTACCGTTACAATGCGTGTAGATATATAACAGGAGGATATTATGCAAACCTATGAACACTCGGTTTTACTTGACACAAGTAAATGCACCGGCTGTACCACTTGTTTGCGTCACTGTCCTACCGAGGCTATTCGCATAAAGGACGGTCACGCTGTTATAAACAGCGATAGATGTATTGATTGTGGTGAGTGCATTCGCGTTTGTCCACACAAGGCAAAAAAAGCCGTGTGCAGCAAGCTTGAAGCCATGGATCGCTTTAAGTGGAAAATTGCGCTTCCCGCTCCTACATTGTACGGCCAGTTTGATAATCTTGATGATATTGACTATGTGCTGAACGGACTTTTAAACATAGGCTTTGACGATGTTTATGAAGTTTCAAAAGCAGCTGAGCTTGTGTCGGCATATACACGTCTTTATCTTAAAACCGACGGAGTTAAAAAGCCTGCTATCAGTTCTGCGTGCCCCGTGGTAATGCGTCTTATAGCGTTAAGATATCCGTCACTAAACGATAACATTATTCATATGCTTCCTCCTATGGAGGTTGCCGCGCGCCTTGCTCGCGAACGCGCATTACGAAATCACCCAGAACTTGACCCATCGGATATAGGTATATGCTTTATATCACCCTGCCCTGCCAAAGCCAGTTATGTAAAAAACGGTTTTGCGGGTTACAAAAGTCAGGTTGACGAGGTTGTTTCAATAAGCGATATTTATTTCTTGCTTATAAACGCAATGAAAAGAGAAGCACCTGTTGAAACACTTTCCGAATCGGGTATGATTGGAATTGGTTGGGCGCGTTCAGGCGGAGAAGCCACAGCAATTTTTAATGAAAATTATCTGGCGGCCGACGGTATTGAAAATGTTAATCGTGTTCTTGACCAAATAGAAAACGGAAATATACCAAATCTTGAGTTTGTTGAGCTAAATGCCTGCACGGGCGGTTGCGTAGGCGGTGTGCTTACAATGCAAAACCCGTTTATTGCAAAAGCAAGACTTCAAACACTTAGACGATATTTACCCGTTTCACAAAACTTTTTAAACGGTGAGGAATCTAAATACATTCCCGATTACTACCTTTTTAACGAGCTACCCGAATATCAACCTATTGCAAGACTTAGTGACAATATGGCTGAATCTATGCGAATGATGGCAGATATTCAAAAATTACGCAATTCGTTACCAGGTATTGATTGCGGCTCTTGCGGTGCGCCTACGTGCCGAGCATTTGCCGAAGACGTAGTAAAAGGAAATGCAAATATAGATGATTGTCTTATAAATCTGCACAAAAAGGAAGATTAAAATGACGGTATATGAATTAAGTCAAAACAGTCAGTTTAATGTTTTGTGCTTGCCCGAACCCGAGCGTGAAATAAGCGGAGTTTACATAGGTGACCTGCTCAGTTGGGTTATGGGCAGAGCCCAAGGTGATAATGTTTGGATTACCATTATGTCCAACATAAATGTTATTGCCGTGGCTTCACTTTCCGATGTGTCCTGCGTTCTTTTGGCAGAGGATGTTACTCTTGAAGAAAACATTCTTAAAACTGCCATAGAAAAAGGTATAAATATTCTTTCAACACCACTTGCTGCATATGAGACTGCAATCAAAATATCAGGTATGATATAATGAACAGGTATTATTACGACCTACATATTCATTCTTGTCTATCCCCTTGCGGTGATGATGACAACACACCTAACAATATTGCAGGTATGGCATCTCTTTGCGGACTTAACATTGTGGCGCTTACCGACCACAACTCAACCGACAACTGCCCTGCTTTTTTTGAAGCGGCTCGGCGTTACGGCATTATACCAATTGCCGGTATGGAGCTTACAACAAGTGAAGATATACACGTTGTATGTCTTTTTGAAACGCTTGAAGATGCTATGAATTTTGGTGCTCGGGTAAAGGAATTAAGCATACCAATTAAAAATCGTCCTGATATTTTTGGAAATCAGTTGATTTTAGACGGACAGGATAACATAATCGGAGAAGAAGAAAACTTGCTTATAAATGCAACCCTTATATCTGTAAACGATGTGCCCGATTTGGTGGGTGAGTTTGACGGTATTTGTTACCCCGCTCACATTGATAGGCAGTCAAACGGTATTATATCGGTACTTGGTACATTTCCCGTGGCTCCGCATTTTAACTGTGTAGAGTTTCACGACGGAAGCCGTGCAGATGAATATATAAAAAAATACGGTTTGCAGGATAAAAAAATAATAGTAAGTTCAGATGCGCACAATCTTACCGATATGCGTGATAAAGAAAACTATTTCGACCTTGACGACGAGCCTTACAGCAGTAGCTATGTAAGAAGTCAGTTATTCAAGCTTTTGAGGTGATATTATGAAGGAACTATCACTTAATATTCTTGATATTACCGAAAATTCCGTCAAAGCAGGCGCAACACTAACCGAAATCTCTATTATTGAAAATGGCGATACGCTTACAATTGTAATAAAGGATGACGGTTGTGGTATGAGCGATGAGATTTTAAAAACAGTTGAAAATCCGTTTTATACAACTCGCATCACACGAAAGGTTGGTCTTGGCATTCCTCTACTTAAAATGGCGGCGGAACAAACGGGCGGAAGCGTTAAAATAGTTTCAAACACAAATGTAGCGACACACGGTACTACTGTTACTGCCAACTTTTTTAAAAATCATCTGGACTTTACTCCACTCGGTGACATAAAAGAAACTATCGTTACCCTAATACAAGGTCATCCCGATACCGATTTTCTTTTTATTCACCAAACACAATTAGGCGAAGTTAAACTCGACACCCGTGAACTTCGCGCGGTCCTTGAGGGTGTCCCACTTGACACATACGAGGTAATCGTATGGATAAAAGAGTATCTTAACGAGCAGTATCAACTGCTAGATAATAGATAAATTTATAAAATATTTCCAAGAAAGGAAGTTATAAAAATGAAATCTTTGGCTGAACTTCAAGCAATCAAAGACAAAATGAAAGACAAGGTTGTAATCCGTGAAGGCGTAAGCACAACACGCGTTGTTGTTGGTATGGCTACCTGCGGTATTGCAGCAGGCGCACGTCCTGTGCTTAGCGCATTTGTTGAGGCAGTAAACGAGGGTGGACTTGCTCAAACAGTAACTGTTTCACAAACAGGTTGTGTTGGTCTATGCCAGTATGAACCTATCGTAGAGGTTTATGAAGCAGGTAAAGAAAAGGTTACCTATGTTAAAATGACTGCTGACAAGGCAAAAGAAGTTGTAGAAAAGCATCTTAAAGGTGGCAAGGTTGTAACCGAATACACCGTTGCTAACTGTGAATAATATTTGGAGGTAAAGTTATGATTCGTGCACATGTACTTATTTGTGGCGGTACTGGCTGTACCTCATCAGGTAGTAAAAAAATTCAGGAAGCATTTGAGCAAAACATTGCAGCTGCAGGTCTTGAGGAAGAAGTAAAGCTCGTTCAGACAGGCTGTTTTGGTCTTTGTGCATTGGGTCCTGTTGTTATCGTTTATCCTGATGGTACTTTCTATAGCCGTGTTACCACAGACGACGTAAAAGAAATCGTTGAAGAGCATCTTCTTAAAGGCCGTCCTGTAGAGCGTTTGGTTTACAGCGACACAGGTGCCGAAGAGGTCGTAGAGGCTGCAAGCGTATCTCTTAACGATACAGCATTCTACAAATCACAAAACCGTGTTGTTCTTCGTAACTGCGGCGTTATTGACCCTGAAAACATAGACGAATACATCGCTATGGACGGTTACGCAGCACTTGGTAAGGTTCTTACCGAAATGAAGCCTGAAGACGTTATCCAAACTGTTTTAGATTCAGGTCTTCGCGGTCGTGGTGGCGGTGGCTTCCCAACCGGTCTTAAATGGAAATTCTGCGCTCCTAACAAGGCAGCTCAGAAATATGTAGTATGTAACGCCGACGAGGGTGACCCAGGTGCATTTATGGACCGTTCAGTTCTTGAGGGTGACCCACACTGTATTATTGAAGCTATGGCAATTGCAGGTTATGCAGTAGGCGCTACAAAGGGTTACGTATATGTTCGTGCCGAGTACCCAATTGCTGTTGCTCGTTTGCAAAAGGCTATTGATCAGGCTAACGAATACGGTCTTCTTGGTAAAGACATCTTTGGTTCAGGCTTTGACTTTGACCTTCAAATTCGTCTTGGTGCAGGCGCATTCGTTTGCGGTGAAGAAACCGCTCTTATGACATCTATCGAGGGCAACCGTGGTGAACCACGTCCACGTCCTCCATTCCCTGCTGTTAAGGGTCTTTACAACTCACCAACAGTTGAAAACAACGTTGAAACCTTTGCTAACATTCCACAAATCATCCTTAAGGGTGCTGACTGGTTTAAGACTATGGGTACCGAAAAGGCTCCCGGTACAAAGGTATTTGCACTGGGTGGTAAGATTGAGCACACAGGTCTTGTAGAAATTTCTATGGGTACTACACTTCGCCACATTATCGAAGATATCGGCGGCGGTATTCCTAACGGTAAGAAATTTAAGGCTGCTCAAACAGGTGGTCCTTCAGGCGGTTGTATTCCTGAATCACTTATTGATACCGAGGTTGACTTCGACAATCTTACAGCCATTGGTTGTATGATGGGTTCAGGCGGTCTTATCGTTATGGACGAAGACAACTGTATGGTTGATATGGCTAAATTCTTCCTTGAATTTACCGTTGACGAGTCTTGCGGTAAGTGTACTCCTTGCCGTGTTGGTACAAAACGTCTTCTTGAAATGCTTGACAAGATTACCGAAGGTAAGGCAACACTTGAAGACCTTGATAAGCTTGAAGAGCTTTGCTACTACATTAAGCAAAACTCTCTCTGTGGTCTTGGTCAGACAGCTCCAAACCCTGTACTCGCAACACTTAAGTTCTTCCGTGACGAGTATATTGCTCACGTTGTTGATAAAAAGTGTCCTGCAGGCGTATGTAAAGATCTTCTTACATTCGTTATTGATAAAGACAAGTGTATCGGTTGTGGTCTTTGCGCTCGTAATTGTCCTGTTAGCGCAATTGAAAAGACCGACTACATAGCACCCGGTCACAAGCTTGCTTCTTACGAAATTGATACTACCAAGTGCATTAAGTGCGGCGTATGTATCGGCAATTGTAAGTTTAAAGCAATTAGTAAAGTATAAGAAAGGAGCCAAATATAATGGATATGATTAACGTAAAAATTAACGGTATTGCAGTAAGTGTACCACAGGGCTCCACAGTATTAGAGGCTGCCCGCGTAGCAGGTGTAGAAATTCCTACCCTTTGCTTTATGAAAGAACGCAACGAAATTGGCGCTTGCCGTATTTGTATGGTAGAGGTTAACGAAGGTCGCGGTTTCCGTATGGTTACTGCCTGCGTATATCCTTGTACCGATGGTATGGAGGTTATCACTAATTCAGAAAAAGTTCAAAAGTCACGTAAGACTACACTTGAACTTATTCTTTCAACTCACGATAAAAAATGTCTTTCTTGCGCACGTTCTACCAACTGCGAGCTTCAAAAGCTTTGCCGTGATTACGGTGTAGATGAAGGCGCATTCGACGGCTTTAAGCCGGTTTACGAGCTTGACTACAGCACACCACACCTTGTACGCGACAACAACAAGTGTATTCTTTGCCGTCGTTGCGTAGCAGTTTGTGAAGAGCAGTATGTAAGCGTTATTGGCGCAAATGACCGTGGTATTGACACCAACATCGGTCAGGCATTTGAGCTTTCACTCAACAACACACCTTGTATCTCTTGCGGTCAGTGTACTGCAGTTTGTCCTACAGGCGCTCTTACCGAAAAGGATGATACAGACAAGATTTGGGCAGCTTTGGCTGATCCTACCAAGACAGTTGTTGTTCAGACTGCTCCATCAGTTCGTGCAACCTTGGGCGAATGCTTTGGTATGCCAATCGGCTCAAACGTAGAGGGCAAAATGGTAGCCGCTCTTCGTCGTCTTGGCTTCGCAAAAGTATTCGATACCAACTTTGCAGCTGACCTTACAATCGTTGAAGAGGCTAACGAGCTTATTGACCGCGTTAAGAACGGCGGCGTGCTTCCGATGATTACCTCTTGCTCACCAGGTTGGGTTAAGTTCTGCGAATTTTATTACCCAGATATGATTAATCATCTTTCTACCTGTAAGTCACCACAACAGATGGCTGGCGCAGTTATTAAGACATACTGGGCAGAAAAAGAAGGCATTGACGCTAAAGATATCGTAAGCGTATCTGTAATGCCTTGTACTGCCAAGAAGTTTGAAATTGGTCGTGACGATCAGTCTGCTGCAGGTGTTCCTGACGTTGATATTGCTATCACAACACGTGAGCTTGGCCGTATGATTGAGCGTGCAGGTCTTAACTTCGTAAATCTTCCTGACGAAGACTTTGATAATCCACTCGGTGAAGATACCGGTGCTGCTGTTATCTTTGGTGCAACAGGCGGCGTTATGGAAGCAGCTTTACGTACAGCTAACGACTGGATTAGCGGTAAAGACAACGCTGACGTTGACTACACTGCAGTTCGTGGCACAATGGGACTTAAGCAAGCTACTGCTAAGCTTGGCGATATGGAAGTTAAGGTTGCTGTAGCGAGTGGCGCTGCTGCTGCAAAGGTTGTTATGGACAAGATGAAGGCCGGCAACCCAGACGGTTGGACCTTTGTTGAAATTATGGGATGCCCTGGCGGTTGCGTAAACGGCGGCGGTCAGCCAATTCAGCCACAGTCAGTACGTGACACAGTTGATTTGAAGGCCGTTCGTGCTAAAGCACTCTACGACCAGGATGCTGCAAGCGCTATTCGTAAATCACACGAGTCACCTGTTGTAAAGGCACTTTACAGCGAATGGTACGACGGTTTTGGCGGCCACAAGGCTCACCACGACCTCCACACAAGCTATGTAACTCGTAAGAAATACAACGCTGAATAATTAAAAACCAAAAGCACTTGCTATAGTGATATAGCAAGTGCTTTTCTTATTACTTTTTCTTATTACTTAATACCCTTTTATTGCATGTATAATTAAATAAATTATAATAATCGCTGCGGTAACTCCAGGCAAAATAAATTTGACTGTATATTGCATAGTGTCAGTTTCGGAACCACTTGATTTGTCGAAAAAATACAAACCTGTAACAAGTAGCGCATATAACGGTATAAAAACCAAAAAATCAATACTTCTAAATAAATCAGCACTGTAATTAAAATACATATATGCGACAACACCGACAAAATACGCAAAGGATATTTTAAACCAAAACTTATAATCTCTCCAAAATTTTTCAGTTTTCATTGCTTGTACCCAAATCTTTATACAGTGCATTTCTTATTGCGCTCTGGTCGGGAGAATTACCCATTATATTTTGAAAATATGTAAGAGATACGTGGTTTATTGGGTCCACCATAGAAAATGCTCCTGCGGCGCCATCCCAACCAAATTCGCCCACAGGGCTTATAGTACCACTGGTTTCTGGTCGCATATGTACGCGCACACCAAGACCGTAGCCATAACCGCGGCGCATCTCGTCAAAATCGTCTGCTGCCGCTCCACTTACATGGTTAGTACCCCATAGTTTTACAGTTTCTTCTTTTAATATACGAGCACCCGTTTTACCTACACCACCACAGGCAACCATATCAAGAAATAATGCGTAATCCTCGGTAGTAGAGGTAAGGCCTGCGCCGCCGCTTTCGTACTCAGGAGAAATGTTATATACACATTTTAAAGCTTCTTTTTTGAATACCGGCGGATTACCAAAATAACTATAGAGTGACGGCATTTTAGATTTATCTTCAGGCACACCAAAAAAGGTGTTTTTCATACCGAGTGGCTCAAATACATTTTTGCTCATATAATTGCCCAACGTTTCGCCCGACCAAATTTCAATAAGTGCGCCCAAAACATCGTGACAAAGGCTATATCTAAAACGAGTACCCGGCTCAAAGCCGAGTGTTTTATTTGCCATAGCACATACTAATTCTTGCGTGGTTTTTTTACCCTCGGCAGCAGCATTTCTCAATACATCGTCATAAAGGCTATAATCAAGACCCGCCGTCATGGTAAACAGATGCTTTACAGTAATTGGTGTTTTAGCGTAGCCGTCATCGGTTACATCGACGTTTTCACCCACACTTTGACCACTTGCAATCTTTTTAGCGTTTTCGGTGTTAAGAGCATCGGCGGTTATCTTCATTTTGCTAAATTCGGGCAACCATTTAGAAATTTCGTCATCAAGACCATATTTACCCTGTTCAAGCAACTGCAGTGCACAACAGCAGGTAATCATCTTGGTCATTGAGTATATAAAGTATTGCTCATCACCTTTAATTTCGCCGCCGTTTTCTATATCCATAACACCTGTAAAATAGCGATATAATAATTCGTGATTGCGGTAAACAGCCACATCAACACTCGGTCTTAGTTCATCGCTTACAAGCTCATCCATACATTTTTTAAGATTGCTAAAATTCATAATATCTCCTCTTTACCACTCAATTTCAATTACAATTGGCTCGTCTGCATATTTATCGGCATCAATTCCGTATATATGAAGCAACTCATCTTGGTTTGTCTTTGACATATCCATAAATTCGGGCAACGGAATAACGTTGTAGTGAAGCACTTCACCCGAATTGACAAATCTAACACATTTAGGAACGTTAGGATAATTTTTAATTGCTACTGAATTTGAGATAATTCCCTCATAAAAATGCAAATAGGTTTTCCCATTTTTTATGTTAGCTATGTATTTATTGTTTTTTATGCCATAATCAGTATCGTCAGCTTCGTGACATTCAAGGCAGCCGTTCATTCTATTATACCAATCAGAAATCTTTAAAAGATTTTGTTTGTATTCGTCGGTTATAACGCCTTTTTTATCGGGACCTACATTAAGCAGATAACTCGCCCCTGCCGACATATATCGATCAATTGCAGAGCACAAATGACGCTTGGTGTAAAAATCCTCGCCCACGCGATAACCCCAAGAGTGTACGCCGACAGAGTTACAGGCTTCGGTCATACGGGTAAAGCGACCACTGTTTTCCGCCTCGTATTCTCGCTCAGGAGTAGAAAAATCGCCTTCGCTCCAACCACGGTCGTTTATGTAAATATCGGGTTGCAGTTTTCTTGCAAGTTCATTTAAAGACGGATCATAAATACACGGTGGTATGTCCCAAAATAGCGTGTAAATATCACCATAATTTGTAAGTAATTCAGTTATCTGCGCTTTAATAAACTCTCGCAGTTTTACTGTATCTACTTTAGTCTTATACTTAGCGCCCCATTGATGCGACTTGCTTTCGGGATTGTAGCCATATTCATAATGCCAGTCAGGATTGCTGTAATAAAGTGATAATAACATACCATGTTTTTTGCACGCATCTGCTAACATTTTGAGCACATCCTTACCATAAGGCGTGTTCATTATATTATAATCTGTGGCCTTTGTGTCCCACATACAAAATCCATCATGGTGCTTGGCAGTAAAACAGATGTATTTCATACCGCACTTTTTTGCAAGCAACACCCATTCTTCAGGGTTATATTCAGTAGGATTAAACTGCATAGCCATTGCTTCATATTCAGTATATGGAATATTATAACGCGCTAATGCCTGCTCGTGAAGACCAAACGTGGCATACGGACCCCAATGAATAAACATGCCAAATTTGTTATCAAATTTCATAAAATCCTCTTGTGTTAAAGTTATTTTGCGTAAAATGCTTTTATATCTTTAATTACATAGTCGCCACTATAAGAATTAATTACTACCTCATATTTTGAAGCACGCAAAGGACTAAACTTACATATAACCTTATGTCCTATTGTTCTGCCCTCAAAAAGCAAAATCTTTTTATGTCTGTATGCAGGAAGGTAACCATAAACGCTAAACGATTCTACCTTTTGTCCGTTTGTAAGGTCCTCTTTAATCACAACACAGTTGGTAAGATTTTTTTCCTGTGGCTTTTTCCACTCGTCAGTAGGACCTGCTTCGTTATGCGTTATTGTATATGTATCGCCGTCTTTTTCCATTTCGCCAAAGTTAGCGGGAGAACCATAACCTGCCTTAATACGCTCGCCGAGTTCTAAAATGCGCTTAACGTCAGCATCAGGCAAAAGTCCGCGATTGTCGGGACCAATGTTTATAAGAAAATTAGAGCCGTGACCTACCGACATTTCGTACATACCAAAAAGCTCGTCAAGGCTTTTAATGGTATCTTCATTGTGGTCATAAAACCAAGTTGCACGTAGTTTGCAGTCACATTCAGCCGGTAAAAATACCGCCTTTGAAAGCTTTTGCTCTTCGATTGCAAACTCCGAAAAATCGGTTGATGATACAACAAGCGGATTATTAAGCGAAGCGTAACCGTCCTCGTTACCTACCCAGCGCACACCGGGTGTCCACTCAGGGTCACAGAAGGTGAGCAAATCGGGTTGCATTTCTCCCATAGCTTTTACAATGCGGGCTTTGTCATATTCGTGGCCCTCGCTACCACAGCCATCAAACCACAAATAGTCAATTTTGCCGTAGTTTGTAAGCAGTTCCGTAATTTGATTTATAAAATAATCGTCATATTCCTTTTCGTTTTCAAACGGAATTGAGTATTTACCCCATTGCGCAGGCGAGTAATATAAGCCTACCTTTAAATCATATTTGCGGCAAGCGTCAACAAACTCGCGCACAACGTCGCCTTTACCGTCTTTCCACGGTGTTTGAGCAACGCTGTAGTTAGAATATTTACTAGGCCACAACGCAAAGCCGTCGTGATGCTTGGTAGTAAGTATAGCATATGTAGCACCCGCTTCTTTAGCAACGCGAATCCATTTCTCACAATCCAGCTCAGTTGGGTTAAACTTTTCGGGCGGCATATCCTTGTTGTCCCAGTCAACGTGACCGGGGTAAAAGCTACGAATACCAAAATGGAAAAACACACCGTATTCCCAATCTAAAAATTCTACCTGTTTTTTAAAACCGTTCATAAAAATGCTCCTTTATTTACCGCCCTTTGCTGCATCGACAATATTTGTAACCATACCTCTGTTATTATCGTAATCTTTAAGCTCGCCCGAAATTTGATCTATTGTAATACCGCGCAACCTCATAAGCTCACTTATAGAGCAAAAACGATATCCGGCCCTAAAGTAATCAGGCAATACTTCTTGTATAATTTCATAGGTGTTTTGGCTCGTTTCGTGACAAAGAATAATATCTCCGTCTTTCCAAGTGCCTATACCCTTTTTAAATACATTATAGCTGTCTTCTTTTGAATTGCTACCCCAATCAAGTGCATCATAACTAAGCCATATAACCGCCAAATTTTCTTCACCGCATATCTTAAATGTATTTGCAGTTGGTTTAATATTAGGCGGTCTGTAAAAACTTACTTCATACGGTGAGCCGTCACGGAATTTAAGATTAGATTCAAGCTTGTGTATAAGATTTGTTATATCGGCTTTTATCTCATCGTATGTTGCTTCTCCGCCGCCGGTACCACCAATGGTTGCCACAAGGTGATTATCACCGTGATTGCCAATATCCCAACCGTAGTTTATAGCATTTTGCATTTGCTTATATTCATAATCACCTTTAATGTTATGTCCATTTACAAAAAATGTACCTGCTCCTTCAAACGCCGCAAAATACTGCACGTATTGTGGCATCAGGTCCTTTGGACCATCGTCAAAAGTGAAAGCAATCAGTTTAAAGTCTTGTGGGTGCGATTTCCACTCGTAGTCAATATTAATTTTATCGTCCTCAGCAGATGTGCTTGTTATCGAACTTGTTTGTGAAGTTGTTGTGCTTGGCTGCTCGCTTGAAGCCGGTGTATCCACGCTACTGTCATTGTTTGTAATTTCAGAACTAACAACACTCTCGTTTAACACTGTATCATCCCCTTCAACAACTACCTCTTCTTCAACAATAACCTCCACATTATCTGACAAATCAGGTTCCGAATTGCCACAACCAACAAAAGAAGTTAGCATTAAAAGAGCTAATAAAAAAGCCGTTATTCGTTTATTCATCCAAAAAACTCCAATCGCCATTTTCTAAACTGATTTTAACATTACAAAGATATAAAGTCAATAAAAAGCAGTGAGTATTCACCGCTTTTTATTTTAAAAAATCATTTAATTCTTACCCACACAAAACTGCGTTGTTCGGCAAATTTAATCGTAATACTATTTCCGCTTATATTAATATCCATAGGCGAATTTTGGTAGATAATCTCTACATTTTTACCATCAATATTATCAGGTAGTTTAAATGTATAGGTATCATCACTTGTAGCCTCACGGAACAAAATAAGGTTATAGGTTTTATTCTCAACATTTTTACAAGCATATCCAGAAAACGTCATTCCGTTTGGCATATCGCCAATTGGAATTACGCGTGAAGCAAATATCTCTTGCTTATATTTTTTATAAACATTTGAAATTTTGGCAAGCGTTTCGGCATAGTCATCATCAAGATTGCTCATTTCCATCCAAAAAAGAGGATTAGCTACCATAACCGTCGCAAACAAATAATCAGGACTATATGTATTTGGTGCAAATAATACACTCTCGTAATTTTTTGTGTTACGTCTTGTGTTAAGCAACTCCATCTGCAAACGACGGGTTGGTATAACGTGGGCCAAATTCCATAAATTTTTAAACGTGTTATGCGGGAAATAGTTTGTAAAATCGGTGTAACGGTTTTCTACAAAAAGGGTACCAAACTGCGACATATACATATAGCCAAAGCGGTCCTCGGCGGTTACGTCAAGGTTAAAACGCATATCACCATGAGTTAGGTTTGTAAGCTCCTCGAGTAGCTTTATAAAACGCATTTCACAAAGCTTGTTACGAATTTTTACGCCGTCAAGCTTGAAATATCTAACACCGTATGTATTATAAAGGTTCATAAGTGTGGCAACATCTTTTTTATAGTTTTCAAAATCATTTGACGAGTCGGGGCTAAACCATAGACCAAATTCAATGCCATATTCACGCGCTTTGTCAACCACCGTTTTTAGACCGCTTGGAAAACGCTCGTGATTAACTGCCCAAAAGTCGCTGTTGTCGGCATAATAGCCTTCCCAAACACCGCCCTTCTTACGAAGCGAGTTTGCTGTAACGCCAAGCTGCCAACCGTCGTCGATTTGAATTATATCAACACCCATTTGACGAGCTCGCTCAATTTCACGCAACATAAACGACTCGCAAACCGCCATATCTTGACTGCGGTCGCCCCAGGTGTTTGACATACAAAACAGTGATTTCCTTGGGTCATCAAGACAAAAGGCGGTATTATATTGCCACATCTCATCATATATATCAGCAGTTTTGCCCACACCCACAGCCGATGCGTAATATGGCACCTTGCCGTCAGGTAAATCGTTAAAATCAATACCCGTACCGTAAAGTGTTGCATACACGTTACCCTGCATATAAAAATCTTTGTTTTTGCGATTAAGTGCCGAACTTTCGGTTGGCGAATGTTTAATCATCATAATTGAGTTATCGCTTGTATAATCGTTTATACAAAAAACGTTACCTTCGCGATAAAGTTCACCATTTCTAAAAGAATAAACACTGGCGTTTTGCTTTTCTACAAGCATATCGTTATAGTCGGTTTTGTCATAAAGTTTGTAAGACTCAACGCTTAAATGACGGCAAGACATTGGAATACTGTCAAGAATATCAAAATCTACCTTATCATTTACAGCCGTCTTATTTTGCTCTTCCTCAACACCGGTAGGTCCTGCTTTTGTTGTTGTTTCTTCCGCAATAACAACATTGCCTAATTTAGAAACAAAATTTTGATTATATATAAAACTGATTTCGGGGAATATTAAATACTCGTACCAAGCGGAGCCCTCTCTACCTTTTAAGCAAAGTGATGCCTTAAGGTGGGGCTTCATAATGTAAGGATTTTCTAATATCTTGGTTTCAAAGATTATTTCGGGAATTTCATCCGCATTAAGCACAGGACTGCGTTGCCACAATGAAGTACCCGACCATTCAAAACCGTTTACAACGTCACGCACGTTTTCGGTACGAACAGAACTACCGTCTATTTTTATAATCTTTTCTACCTTACTGTTACCAAGTCGAACAGTAGCGGTGTTTTCATCATAATAAGCAAAACAATCCTTTAACATAAATATTCTCCTTATAAATCACTTTTGCAATTATTTATCTAATAGTATATTGATGATAGAAAATAAAATCAAGTTATTATCTATCATACATTTTGCCGAATCAATCAAATATTTCTCCTTAATAAAATTTTATCATAAATATAATAAATTGCAAGAAAAAAGAACGGAAAATACAACTATTTTCCGTTCTTTTCTATTCTTATAAATTCAATAGCTTTATGTCAAATCTTCCATTTTGCTTGAAATAACCTAAATTAAATATTTCGCCATTGTGATATTTATTCCATTTTTCTGCAACGGTTTTTAATTCCTCTGCGGTTATCAATAAAATTTGAGTATCATTATTCAACGAGTAATCAACGCATTCCTGTATGCTTTGTGGCGTAAATTCTGGTGCGATAACCATAAATACAACAACATCCTTATCGGATGATTTGATATATCTATCAAATTGTTGTATATGATCCTTAAGATTTACAGCAGTTTCTTTTGATTTATTATCCCACATAATATATTTATCTTTGAATGAAAGTTTTCCATCAGGATGATCTGTTCCCGTCAAAGTAAGTGGTTTGTTTAATAAAATTTTTTCAAATATATAATTTGTAGCATCTTCGAAATAGTGTTCACACTGTAAATCTTTCTCAATAATATTATTTGCTCGCAAGAACTTCAAATCTCGTTTTGCTAATTCATAATAAACAGAAACTAATTTTTCTCTATTATCTTCTGTTTTTAATTCTATTCGTCGAATAGAATCGTAATATTCTAACAATCTATCAATCAATGCCTTTTTTGTACCAGAAACATTCAAACCTAAATCTGCACACCAATTTGAAAGAGTTTCAACGTTCATACCATCGTATATTGAAAATCCACCTATCAAATGCGAAGGTTGTACCGACCTTAAAATAATTGACTTAAGTTCATTAACGGTTAAATTGTTTGATATTTCAATATCCGCAATTTTATAATATTTACTTGCCTTTGTAGTAATATCTACCAAATATTGTTTTTTAGTTTTTTTAATTACATAATCAACTAATTTTTCATATCCGTAGGAACGAATTTCAATATTATAATATTTTCTTATTTCTTTTGCTATATCATCAGGTATCATATCACACATTATACCATCAGAATTTTTTATTGACACTAACAAACCCTTTGATTGTAAAACGCGCCGAGTTATATCAATCTCTTCATAAGTGTGTAAAGTATTGCCGAAATTAGGAAATCTACCTGATTTAGCTTCTAGTATTTGCTGTTCATATATAGTTATTGATAAATATTTTCTTAAATTTTCTAACAGGTTTTTTTCATCAATAGAAATATCATTATTATGCGCCCACGCTGTATCAAGCATATACTTAAACAAAGATAAATCTTTTGAAATTTTATCTATTTCAAAATTATTAGACTCATCAATAATACTTTTTTCATAGTTCAAAACTGCAGAATCTGTATCTTTTGAACTTGAAATAAAATCATCTTGATCAAGTAAATAGTCGCGTAATAAAATAGGTGCAATAATTCTGACTGATCTGTTATTATCAAGTTTAATTTCGTCTAAACGATTAGATATATTTTCAAAAGATGTATATTGTTTCTCTGTTTTTTTCAAAAAATCTTTTATTTCCTCAAACTCTAACCGTCTATAATCTGCAACATATGCTGATGCTATTTTCTTAGCGATAGTTATATTAGGTATTAGATCAATATATTGCATAAAATTCATAAAATATCACCACATTATAATTAATATACTTAAATTCTACCGCAATTTGCGGTAGATGTCAATACCGCAAATTGCGGTTACTTATAATAAATTTGGTGATATTATATATGTTCGAAAGAGTACGTAATCTTCGCGAAGATCGCGATTTAACACAAAAACAGGTTGCACATGAACTTAATTGTTCCCAACAAGTTTACAGCAATTATGAGCTGGGGCAACGTGATTTACCAACAGATATTTTAATAAAACTTTCAAAATTTTATAATGTCTCTATCGATTATATTTTAGAAATAAGCAATAATCCAAATATACAAAAGTAAGCCGTGAAAATTTCACGGCTTTTAATTATTATATATGATATATTTCACTGACGTGCGATAAGTTATCAGTTTACAGTTATGAATTTGCCTAAAGGCAAATGTTATGATATATTCGCTATTATAACTGTGTGCTTAGCACACATCATAACTTGTACGCAAGTACAATTATAACACATAACTCGCCGCAAGGCGAATATAACTAAAAAAGACTTGATGGAAATTCATCAAGTCTTTTTTGTGTTGGCATCTACTTATTTTCCCAGGCAGCTGCCCGCCAAGTATCTTCAGCGCAAGTGAGCTTAACTTCTGTGTTCGGTATGGGAACAGGTGGACCCTCACCGCAATCAACACCAACTATGGCGCCTCAAGTAGGACTCGAACCTACGACAACTCGGTTAACAGCCGAGTGCTCTACCGACTGAGCTATTAAGGCGTATTTGTGCGTGCCTTACGGCACTTATATATTAAACAGTATGCACTGTTTAATGCAAATTATGATAAAATTTGGTGACCCGTACGAGATTCGAACTCGTGTTGCCGGCGTGAGAGGCCGGAGTCTTAGGCCACTTGACCAACGGGCCACATATATATCAACGTGAAC
>JAFSBZ010000018.1 GCA_017437005.1 Clostridia bacterium
ACTTTACCTGCCGAGAAAGATATTCTTTATTTTCGGCAAGTATTTACCATTCTCAAAGTATGTAACCCACTATGACACTTTCAAAAACAGAAAGTGTCATTTTTCTTTATATAGAAAAACGGAGACTACTTCTTTACGAAGTGTCTCCTTTTGTGGGAGATTTTTTTAATACAAGAAATCAAACATATTGGCAGAAACATTATTTCGCCAGCAGTTATAATTAATAGTTTTATCGGTTATAGGTACAATAACTTCTTCCAATTCGGGAATAGAATTAATTTTTCCTTCCTTGTAGTCACACAATCTTTCAAAGCAAGCTTGCATACGACCAATAAGACCGCCTAATCTAATATCTTGTATATCAAAGCCATGCGGTTTGTTTTCAATAAACCACTGATTGCGGAAGGTGTAATAAAACTCGCGTGTGCGTTTTATCATTTTTTTATAATCCGCAATAACAGCATCTAACTGCTGCTTATCACCTGCTTTATAAGCTTGACGTGTGCGTGTACAAATATTAACCTTAATTTCAAGCACGCGACACAGCTTTGCAAGGGTTTCAAAAAGATATGCGTACTCGCCCGTTCTTTTTGCTGCAAGATTAAGTTTGCGAGCAATTGAGGCAAACCTGTCGCAATACTCAGCTTTTTCGGTGTTTTGGAATATAGACATAAAACAATCTGAATATAAATAATACTTTGATGGATTTACAACCTGCTGTCTACCTTTATTTTCACTTATTGTAGGCTCAATAAGATTTGGTAAATCAAGTAGCATAAAATCGTCATATTTTACCCCTACCCACTCGTAAAACTTTTGTTTAATTTCCGAAACTTTTGTAATGCCCTGCGCAATACAAGCAGCATAACAAAGTGTAGGTAATACAGCATATGAAGAACATTCGCCGCCATTGTCACCCCACATAGTCATAAACACATCTTTTATATCGCCGTCAATACAAGCTCGAATGGCAGGCTTTGTAGCTTTAAGCGAAAAGTAGTTATGTGGAGCAAAGCCCGACCATTTCCAAGCGCCGCCACCAAAGGCAATTTTATTGCTTAACTGTGTATGACCCTTTATCATACTATCATAGATTTTTTTGTCAAGATTGTAGTAATCCCAATAAACAAGTGTAAGCTTTTGGGGAATTTTTTCTTTTATTGTTGTATCAAATTTAGATTTTGTAGCGTAATAATCACCACCACTTGCCAATCGGTAGAACATATCGCTCCACATCATAGGTTCAAAATCGTATTTATCGGCAATATCACAAACACGATTAAGATGTCCGAGCAGTATGTCAAAACGATTTTGCAAGCCATTAAAATCAAGATATCTACCTTTTCCAAGATTATGAGCCTCATCCATACCAATGTGCAATTTTTCTGTACGGAAGCATTCGCGAAGTGAAGCAAACATACGGTCAATAAGATCATATACCTTTTCATTACCAACGAGCAAAATGTCATCAATATCCTTCAAGTCACCACGCCATTTAATAAATGCTGCCATATGAGCGAGAGTCTGAATATTGGGCACTAATTCAACACCGATGTTATATGCAAAATTGTCAAGCTCTTTTAATTCTTCTTTAGAATATTTACCGCGCAAATAGCCAAAAAACTTTTCGTCATTTACTTCATATGTATCTTCCATGTAAAGATGAAGTTGATTATAACCCATTTTTGAAATTACTGTTATAAATTTTTTTAACTGCTCGACCGTCATTACCGCATTACGAGAACAATCAACCATAACACCAAACTTGTTAAAATTACCTAACGACATATTTCAAACTCCTTATATATATTTTAGTATATCATCCAAAGTGTCAGCAATGTATGTTGCGCCGGCATCTTCTAATTCCTTGCGATCACCGTAACCGACCAAAACACCAATAGAATCAAGACCGTTTTGAATTGCACCTTCTATATCGTGATGGCGGTCCCCTATCATTACAACCCTTGATTTATCAGTAACATTTAGTTTATTAAGAGTATAAGCAATAACATCTGATTTTTTAGAACGGCTTTCATCCATAGTAGCTGCGCCCACAAAATCAAAATATTTTGCTAAATCAAAATGCTCCAATATACGTACGGCATACTGTTCGGGCTTTGATGTTGCAAGCGAGATTGTGCGACCTGATGTTTTAATTTTCTCTAAAAGTTCTGGAATACCATCAAACATTTGGTTTTCAAAAATGCCTGTTATACCAAAATACTCACGATAATATTCAACCGCTTTTAAACCGTCGTTATAACTCATATTGTAATATTTCATAAATGAATCGATTAGTGGAGGACCAATAAAATTATATAATTCGGCTCTATCATTAACGGTTATTCCAAATTTATTAAGTGCATAAGCAACAGAATTTGTAATACCAATTCCAGGATCGGTAAGCGTGCCATCTAAATCAAATAAAACTACATCATACATAAAATCACCAAAGGAATATTAACATAATAACATTTAAAAATCAACAAAAAACATCCGTTACAACGCTTTTTGCAACGGATGTTAAATTATACTATAACTTAAAACAAACCACTTATCTTGCCGTTTTCATCAACGTCAATGCGTTCTGCTGCCGGAGATTTCGGAAGACCGGGCATCGTAAGAATGTCACCCGTTAAAACTACAATAAATCCAGCACCCGCAGATACCTTAACATTTTTTATTGTTACTGTAAAGTTTTCAGGCGCGCCAAGACGGGTTGGATCATCAGAAAAGCTATATTGTGTTTTAGCCACACAAATCGGCAGTTTATCAAATCCAAGGTCGGTTAGTTGAGCAATTTGTTTCTTTGCATTTGGCATTATGACAATACCATCGCCGCCGTAAACTTTTTTGACAATTGCCTCAATTTTATCTTCGATTGTACCGTCAAGCTCGTAAGAGAAGGTAAAATCACCCTGCTCTTCTTCGCAAAGACGGACAACCTCGCGTGCAAGTGCCTCGCCACCCTTTCCGCCTTCAGCCCAAACGGTAGAAAGAACGGTATTAACACCAAGCTCTTTACATTTAGCAATGATAAAGTCAATTTCATTATCAGTATCGGTCGGGAAACGGTTAACAGCAACAACACAAGGAAGCTTATAAACATTTTTAATGTTTGAAACGTGACGTAAAAGGTTAGGAATACCCTTTTCAAGCGCTACTAAATCTTCGGTGTCAAGTGACTTTTTATCAAGACCGCCGTGCATTTTTAGCGCGCGAACGGTAGCAACAACCACAACAGCATCAGGCGTAAGCCCTGCCATACGACACTTAATATCAAGGAACTTTTCAGCACCCAAATCAGCTCCAAAGCCTGCCTCGGTAATAGCATAGTCACCCATTTTAAGAGCAAGCTTAGTAGCCATTACGGAGTTACAACCGTGAGCTATATTAGCAAATGGTCCACCGTGCACAAATGCAGGCGTGCCCTCAAGTGTTTGAACAAGATTTGGCTTGATAGCATCTTTAAGAAGTGCTGTCATAGCGCCAACAGCCTTTAAATCGCCCGCAGTAACGGGTTTATCATCATAGGTATAACCAACTATTATTCTCGACAAACGTTCTTTAAGGTCGGTTATAGAGCTTGCTAAGCAAAACACTGCCATAATTTCACTTGCAACAGTAATATCAAATCCATCTTCACGCGGAACGCCGTTTGCTTTGCCACCCATACCGTCAACAACAAAACGAAGCTGACGATCGTTCATATCAACGCAACGCTTCCAGGTTATTTTACGAACATCAATTCCAAGCGCATTTCCCTGCTGAATATGATTATCAAGCATAGCAGCAAGCAGATTATTAGCAGCGCCTATAGCGTGAAAATCACCTGTAAAGTGAAGATTGATATCCTCCATAGGAACAACCTGCGCATAGCCACCGCCTGCGGCACCGCCCTTAACACCAAAAACAGGACCTAATGATGGCTCGCGCAAAGCAACTGTAACGTCTTTGCCAATGCGAGCAAGACCGTCGGCAAGACCAATTGTAGTAGTGGTCTTGCCTTCACCGGCAGGTGTTGGTGTAATTGCAGTTACAAGCACTAATTTACCGTCTTTACGATCAGTATCGTTAAGTAGCGATAAATCTATTTTTGCCTTGTATTTGCCATACTGCTCGATATATTTTTCGTCAACCTTTGCTTTTTTTGCTATTTCGGTTATTGGTTTTATTTCACACTGCTGTGCAATCTCAATATCAGATAAATAAGCCATAATATTTACCTCCGATAAAAATTATTTAAAATATTTAACTGCAGCCTCAAACATACGAATATCGTATTCACCAAGAACATTTTTGTAAAGGCCTTCACCTATACGCTCACTATGACCCATTTTACCAAATACGCGACCGTCGGGTGAAGTAATACCTTCAATGGCGTACATTGAGTTGTTGGGATTAAAGTGAACATCACTTGTAGCATTACCGTTAAGGTCAACATACTGTGTAGCAATTTGACCATTAGAAGCAAGCTGTTCGATTAATTCTTCACTTGCAAGGAATCGACCCTCACCGTGAGAAATCGGGACGTTATAAATATCTCCAACATTAGTCAGTGACAACCAAGGTGATTTATTAGATGCAACACATGTACGAACTATACGTGATTGGTGACGTGCAATGGTGTTGAAGGTTAGCGTTGGGCAGTTTTCGTCAGTATCTATTATCTTACCGTAAGGCACAAGTCCTAATTTTATAAGCGCTTGGAAACCGTTACAAATACCGCACATTAAACCGTCACGGTTATTAAGTAAATCAGTTACGCCATCTTTAATAGCAGCATTACGGAAGAAAGCAGTAATAAACTTACCGCTACCGTCAGGCTCGTCACCGCCCGAGAAACCACCTGGTATAAATATCATCTGGGCACTTTTGAGTTTTGAAGCAAACTCATCAATACTTGACTGTATACCGGAAGCCGTAAGATTTTTAATAACAATAATTTCAGGCTCAGCACCTGCATCACGCATAGCCTTTGCGCTGTCAAATTCACAGTTAGTACCGGGGAACGCAGGTATAAGAACCTTTGGTTTTGCAACCTTAATAGCGGGAGCAGGATACTCACTTGCTTTAAACTCAAAGTTTTGCATTGGAGTTTTTTGGTCCTTAATATTACAACTGTATACAGACTCTAACTTATCCTCATAAATACCAAGAAGTTCATTTATACAAACGTCTTCGTTACCAAGTGATATTTTATTATCATCAGTAACACTACCAATAAGAATACCGTCGTCGATCTCTTCGGTTGCTTCGAGTAAAAATGCACCGTAAGAATAATCAAATATTTTAGCAACACTTAAATAATCTTCGTACTTGAAGCCTAAACCGTTACCAAAGCACATCTTCATAACGGCTTCTGCTATACCGCCAATACCTGGTGTATAAGCAGATACTACCTTACCTGAGCGCATAAGCTCGGTAACCTTGTTAAAGGTATTGATTAAGGATTTTGTGTTTGGAAGATTTGTATCCTCATCATAAATAGGGCTAAGTAAATAAAGTTTATTGCCTGCAGTTTTAAATTCAGGAGATATAATATCCTTTATCTTTTCGGTAGTTACGGCAAAAGAAACAAGTGTTGGAGGAACATCTAAATCTTCAAAAGAACCGCTCATTGAGTCTTTACCACCGATAGAACCAATACCCAGCTCTTTTTGAGCCTTAAATGCGCCCAACAAAGCCGCAAGAGGCTTACCCCAACGCTTGCCGTCAGTACCTGGCTTTTCAAAATATTCTTGGAAAGTAAGATACACGTCTTCAAACTTAGCACCTGTTGCAATAAGCTTTGCAACAGATTCAACAACTGCTAAATATGCGCCGTGATAAGGGCTAAGCTCGGTTATAAATGGATTGTAACCCCAAGACATAAGTGAACAATCGTCAGTATGCTTTTTTTCTACAGAAATCTTTTGTACCATTGCCTGAATTGGCGTAAGCTGATGTTTACCGCCAAATGGCATTAGAACAGTACCGGCACCAATTGTAGAGTCAAAACGCTCTGAAAGACCGCGTTTAGAGCACATATTAAGGTCATCGGCAATCTTTTTATAGTTTTCGGCAAAACCACCGTCAACAGGACCGCCGAACGTCTTTGGTGCTTCGGGTGTAATAACAATATGCTTGTCAGCACCATTTGAATTTAAAAACTCACGACTTATATCAACAATTTTTTGACCGTTCCAGTTCATAACAAGACGTGGTTCTTCCTTAACTACCGCTACAGGGCAAGCCTGTAAATTTTCTTCGGCAGCAAGAGAAAGAAAGGCATCCACATTATGCGGTTCAATAACTACAGCCATACGCTCTTGTGATTCACTGATAGCAATTTCGGTGCCGTCAAGACCCTCATATTTTTTAGGAACAGCGTTAAGATTAATCTCAAGTCCGTCAGCAAGCTCACCAATAGCAACCGATACACCGCCTGCGCCAAAGTCGTTACAACGCTTAATCATTTGTGTAGCAGTCTTGTTACGGAACAAACGCTGTAATTTACGTTCTTCGGGTGCATTACCCTTTTGAACCTCGGCGCCGCATGTTTCAACCGACTGTGCTGTATGAGCTTTTGATGAACCTGTTGCGCCACCAATACCGTCACGGCCTGTGCTACCGCCCAAAAGAATTACTATATCGCCCGGTGTTGGCACTTCACGACGAACATTTTCAGCCGGTGCCGCCGCAATTACAGCACCAATTTCCATACGCTTTGCAGCGTAACCTGGGTGATAAATTTCATCAACAATACCTGTTGCAAGACCTATTTGATTACCGTATGACGAATAACCTGCAGCAGCGGTTGTTACAATTTTACGTTGTGGTAATTTACCGGGAATTGTTTCACTTACAGGAACAGTTGGATCTGCGGCGCCCGTAACACGCATAGCGCCATAAACATAGGCTCTACCTGAAAGTGGGTCACGTATAGCGCCGCCAATACATGTAGCAGCGCCACCGAAAGGCTCAATTTCGGTTGGGTGGTTATGTGTCTCGTTTTTAAAGAGTAAAAGCCAAGGCTCGCTTACACCATCAACATCAACATTGATTTTAACAGTACAAGCGTTAATTTCCTCTGATTCGTCAAGTTTATCAAGCTTACCGTGTTCTTTTAAGTATTTAACCGCAACGGTTGCTATATCCATAAGACAAATCGGCTTTGTACGGCCAAGCTCTTTACGTACTGCGATATACTCGTCATATGCGCTTTGTAAAAGCTCATCCTCAAACTTAACGTCATCAATAACGGTCAAGAATGTGGTATGACGGCAGTGGTCAGACCAATAGGTATCTATCATACGAATTTCGGTGATAGTCGGTTCTCTTCCCTCGGTTTTGAAGTAATTTTGACAAAATGCAATGTCATCGGCATCCATTGCAAGACCCATATCTTTTACAAAAGCTTCAAGTCCTGCGCGGTCAAGTGCTAAAAAACCGTGTAGTGTTTTTACGCTTGTAGGAATATCAAATTTTGTAATCAAGGTTTCAGGTAAAGCCATTTCGGCCTCACGCGCTTCAACAGGATTAATAACATATTTTTTAATCTCAGCAATATCGTTATCAGTTAAAGCACCATAAAGCGCATAAACTTTTGCTGAACGAATTACAGGACGCTCGCCCTGAGATATAATTTGAATACATTGCGCTGCTGAATCGGCGCGTTGATCAAACTGACCGGGTAAATACTCTACCGCAAAAACGGTAGCATCACCCGTTTCAATGCTATTGGTCGCAATGTCAAGCTGTGGCTCTGAAAATACTGTACC
This sequence comes from Clostridia bacterium, assembly GCA_017437005.1. GTDB lineage: Bacteria > Bacillota > Clostridia > Oscillospirales > Acutalibacteraceae > UBA737. The sequence goes on from JAFSBZ010000018.1 coordinate 7,764, forward strand.
GATTGCATAGTTGAATAATTCTTCGGTAATATTTTCAGCATCATAGCGGTTAAAAATTCTTACATCTGTAAGATTTGTAATACCAAGAAGATTTTTTGCTTCATTTAATAAGCCATTTGCTTCATTAGCAAGTTCATTTTTCTTTTCGACGTATACTCTGTAAACCATTAATTTTCCTCCCCTGCTTTTAAAGCCTTTGAACCTATATCATTACGGAAATAACGATTTTCAAAATTAATATTTTCTACCTTTTTATATGAAACAGTAATTGCTTCTTTTAATGTATTTGCGATAGATGTGACACCAAGCACACGACCGCCGCTTGTAAGTAACTTACCGTCCTTTAAAGTTGCGCCTGCAACATATGTGCTGTCAAGCAATTCGGTTGGAATGGTAATTTCATATCCCTTTTCATAACTTGAGGGATAACCCTTTGATGCCATAATTACGCAACAAGCATTTTTATCACTGAATTTAACTTCTGTATCTGCTAGTGTTTCATTTGTAACTGCTTGCATTACGGTAAGTAAATCACTCTCAAGCAGTGGTAAAACAACCTGTGTCTCGGGGTCACCAAAACGGCAGTTGTACTCAATAACCTTTGGTCCCTTTGGCGTAAGCATAAGACCAAAGTATAAACAGCCTTTAAAGGTTCTGCCTTCGGCTTTCATAGCGCGAATAGTGGGCAAAAAGATTTTTTGCATACACTCTTCGGCAATATCTTTAGTATAATACGGATTAGGCGCTACAGTGCCCATACCACCTGTGTTAAGACCTGTGTCATTATCACCAGCGCGTTTGTGATCCATAGAAGAAATCATAGGAACAACAACGTTACCGTCTGTAAAAGAAAGTACAGATACTTCAGGACCTGTAAGAAATTCCTCAATAACAATGTTGTCACCGCTTTTACCAAACTGCTTGTCCTGCATAATAGATACAACAGCATTCTTGGCTTCTTGGCGAGTCATAGCAATAATTACGCCTTTACCAAGCGCCAATCCATCAGCTTTAATAACTGTAGGGATTGGTGCAGTTTCAAGATATTTTAGTGCCTTATCTGCATCATCAAAAACTTCATATTCTGCGGTCGGAATACCATATTTTTTCATAAGATTTTTAGAAAAAACCTTACTACCTTCAATAATAGCCGCCGCTTTATTAGGACCAAAGCAAGCAATACCCTTTGCATTTAATGCATCTACACAACCAAGCACGAGCGGATCGTCGGGTGCTACAACGGCATAGTCAATTTGTGACTGAATAGCAAAATCGACTATTTTATCAATATCGGTAGCGGCAACATTAACACATTCAGCGTCAGCCGCAATACCACCGTTACCTGGCAAAGCAAAAATTTGCTCAATTGTTTTATTTTCTTTCAATTTTTTAATTATGGCGTGTTCTCTGCCGCCGCCACCTACAACTAAAACCTTCATATATGCACCTTAAAAATTCTAATTAATGATGGAATAAACGCATTCCTGTGAAAGACATAACCATACCGTATTTGTTGCAACAATTAATTACAACATCATCACGGATTGAACCGCCTGGTTCCGCAATGTATTTAACACCGCTTCGTTTAGCGCGTTCAATATTATCATCAAACGGGAAGAAAGCATCAGAACCAAGTGCTACACCGTCAATTGTAGCAAGGTATGCCTTTTGTTCATCTAAAGTAAAGCGTTCAGGCTGAACAGTAAAATACTTTTGCCAATTACCATCAGCGCAAACATCTTCTTCATTTTGGTTAATATAACCATCAATAACATTATCGCGATCAGGACGGCCAAGTGTATCCTTGAAAGGAAGATTAAGCACCTTGTCGTGCTGACGTAAAAACCAAGTATCAGCCTTTGTACCTGCAAGACGTGTGCAGTGAATACGTGACTGTTGACCCGCGCCCACACCAATAGCCTGTCCGTCAACGGCATAGCAAACTGAATTAGACTGAGTATATTTAAGAGTAATGAGCGCAATTATTAGGTCTCGAACGGCACTTTCGGGTAAATCTTTATTATCGGTTACGATATTTGAAAGCAATTCGCGATTAATCTCAAAATTATTTCTACCCTGTTCAAACGTAATACCAAATACTTGCTTGGTTTCTTGAACCTCGGGTGCATAATCGGGATCAATTTTAACAATATTGTAGTTACCGTTTCTTTTTGATTTTAAAATTTCGAGTGCTTCGGGTTCGTAACCAGGTGCAATAACACCGTCAGAAACCTCACGCTTAATCATTTTAGCGGTTGTAACGTCACATACGTCTGAAAGCGCTACCCAGTCACCAAAAGAACACATACGGTCGGTACCACGGGCACGCGCATAAGCGCAAGCAAGCGGTGACTCATCAAGACCGTCAATATCATCAACAAAGCAAGCCTTTTTAAGCTTATCGCTAAGCGGTACACCAACTGCTGCCGATGTAGGACTTACGTGCTTAAAAGAAGTAACCGCAGGTAAACCTAATGCCGCTTTAAGCTCTTTAACAAGCTGCCAAGAGTTAAATGCATCAAGAAAGTTAATATAACCGGGTCTACCGCATAAAATTTCAATTGGCAACTCACTGCCATCTTTCATATAAATCTTAGATGGCTTTTGATTGGGGTTACAGCCGTATTTAAGTTCAAATTCCTTCATAATGGTTCTCCTTATACGTTTTTATTAACAATTCTTGATTCATATTTGCCCGAAGACAAATCAATATATCTTACAAATAATGATACTTTATTATCTTTATTGAGGTTTTTCCAAATAATATCAGTAAGAGTATCAATATCTACGTCGGGAAGCTCTAAGGTTTTTGGCTCACCCTCAAAGCTTGGAAGCGGATTGCCGTCACACTTATATGTATGAATAAACTTAGCTTTTCCTGCGATCGGATTAGAATATGCAAATGTATAACGCTGACAAGATGAACCGTCACCCTCAGCAGATTTTAGTATTGACATAGCATAATTCATATCACCGTTTTCAAGACGAATTATACCCGAAATACGAGGAGTATAGTTTGGCACGTCATCCTCAAACTCACGGGTGCGAAGAGCCTGCTCAAAGGTCATTTGTCTATCCATCAGCTCATAAATTGTATCAGTTTGGTCACCGTTTGTAACAATCGTCTTATTGCCAAGAACACGTACCGGCGCATAAATAATAAGATGTGGGTCGGTCATTTTGGACTCGTCAAACGCCTGTGTTCTAATACCCTGGCCGTCTTCAACAAATACACGGTTACGGCTGTTTTCGCTTCTACCCATAATAAAGTATGCAGTAATCGCCTTTGTACCGTCTTTACTTTTACCAATAATAATACCTCTGCCGTGATATGCTAATGAATTAAGCTCGTTTTCAATAGTTTTTATTTCCATATTAAAATACCTCAAATCATTTAATATACGTTTTTCCGTCAACAACGGTAATTTTATCATCACACAAAAGTTGTACAGCAAGTGGTAATATCTTCCACTCGGCCTGCTCCATAATACGTTTTTGTAATGTTTCGGGTGTGTCATCATCCAAAACCTCAACAGCCCTTTGAAGAATAATGGGACCCGCATCACACTCGGCTGTTACAAAATGAACAGTAGCACCCGACACCTTAACACCTTTTTTAAGAGCTTCTTCGTGTACGTGAAGTCCATAATATCCTTTGCCACAAAATGATGGGATTAATGTAGGATGAACATTTATCATTTTATTTTGGAATGCGTTGCATACGTTCTCATCAAGAATTGTCATAAAACCTGCATACACAACAATATCGGCTTTTTCCTCTATAAGTGCGTCACGCATAGCTATACTGTACGAAACAATATCAGCATAATCTTTTCTTATAAGAGTACGTGTTTTTATTCCGTTGTTTTGGGCTCGGGTAAGCGCATAAGCATCTGCTTTAGAAGAGATAACACAGGTGATTTTTCCGCAGCCAAGTTGTCCGTTTGACTGCGCATCAATAAGCGCCTGCAAATTTGTACCGCCACCCGACACTAAAACAACAATATTTTTAGTATTATTCAATGATAACACCCTCGTCGCTTTCTATAACACTACCTATAACGTAAGCATCTTCACCGTTTGCTTTTAAAATTTCGAGTGCTTTGTCAGCATCTTCTGCTGCTACAACAACGCTCATACCAACACCCATATTATATGTGTTAAACATATCACGTTCAGAGATACCGCCTACCTTTTGAATAAGATCAAAGATAGGTAAAATCTTAAGCGATGATTTATCAACCTTTACCGAATAACCTTTTGGTAAGCTTCTTGGAATATTTTCATAGAATCCCCCGCCTGTTATGTGAGATATAGCGTGAACCTTTACCTCATCAATAAGGGCAAGAACCGATTTTACATATATTTTGGTAGGAGTAAGCAGTGTTTCACCAAGAGTTTTACCTTGGAGCTCATCTTTATATGCAGTAAGGTCACAGTTTTCAATATCAAACACCTTTCTTACAAGTGAAAAGCCATTTGAGTGAACACCGCTTGATGCAAGAGCAATTACTGTATCTCCCACCTTAACCGAATTGTTATCAAGAATTTTTTTCTTATCAACAACACCAACTGCAAAACCTGCAAGATCATAATCATCTATAGGCATCATACCTGGATGCTCAGCGGTTTCGCCGCCAATAAGAGCCGCGCCTGATTGCACACAGCCTTCACAAACGCCACTAACTATAGAAGCTATCTTTTCAGGAACATTTTTACCGCAAGCGATATAATCCAAAAAGAACAATGGTTTTGCGCCACAGCAAATAATATCATTTACACACATAGCAACAGCATCAATACCAATGGTATCGTGCCTGTCCATAAGTATTGCAAGCTTAACCTTTGTACCGCAACCGTCGGTGCCGCTTACTAAAACAGGCTCTTCATAGCCTGAGGGCATACCAAAGCAACCACCAAAGCCACCTACATCATCAAGACAACCTGCGTTACGTGTTCTGGCAATGTGTTGCTTCATAAGCTCTACTGATTTATAACCTGCGGTAATATCAACGCCCGCAGCAGCGTATGCTTCTGATTTAGAATTGTTATGCATAATTTATTCCTTTCCGTTCCAACAGTAAGTACAAAGGTCGCATTCCGGAAGACCTATAGCCTCGATTATGCCCTCAAGAGACTGGAACTCTAAAGATGCAAAACCGAGCTTTTCACATATAGATTTTCGTAATTTTTTACCTCTTTCGGTTTCGCCGTTTGAATATTCATCAATAAAATTAAAGCCATCTTCTCCTTCAAGCTCCATAATTACACGTCGGGCTATAAGCTCCATATCACTTGTAGAGCGTGAGAAGTTAAGATATTTGCAACCATACATAATTGGCGGACAAGCAGAACGCATATGAACCGACTTAGCGCCGTTTTCGTATAGGAAATCAACCGTTTCTTTTAGCTGTGTACCACGAACAATCGAGTCATCTACAAACAAAAGATTTTTACCAACTATAAAATCGTGCACAGGTATTTGCTTCATACGAGCTACCTTATTACGCTCGGCTTGCTTTGCAGGTGTAAAGCTACGTGCCCAGGTTGGAGTATATTTAATAAAAGCACGAGCATATTTTTTACCGCTTTCATTTGAATAACCTAATGCGTGCGGTATGCCGGAGTCAGGCACGCCCCCTACATAATCAACATCTTGAGCAACACCCTTTTGCCGATCATATTTAGCCATTATTTCACCATTGCGACAGCGCATTGCCTCTACATTTACGCCCTCATATGTAGATGTCGGATAGCCGTAGTAACTCCAAAGGAAAGAGCAAATTCGTTTTTTCTTACCTGGTTCTGCCAACTGTCTAATACCGTCGGGTGTAATTTTTACAACTTCACCCGGACCGAGTTCTCTTTCGTCGACATAACCCAATTTTTGATAAGCAAATGACTCAAACGTTACGGCATAACCATCATCGTTTTTACCTATAAGCACGGGTATTCTGCCAAATTTATCACGAGCAGCAATAATAGAGCCCTTACTTGTTAAAATCAATATAGACATTGTGCCGTCAATTTGTTCCTGCGCATATTTGATACCGTCGACAAAGGTTTCTTTTTGGTTAACCAAGGCGGCTACAAGTTCGGTAGTGTTTACCCTACCGCCTGTCATAGCGTCAAAATACACTCCTGTTTGGGCAAGACACTTGTCTATAAGCTCATCAACATTGTTTATAAGTCCTACCGTGCAAATAGCATACGTACCAAATTTTGAACGAATAAGCATTGGTTGAGGATCGGTATCGCTAATGCAACCGATAGCAGAAGTACCCTTCATTTCATCAAAAATTTTTTCAAATTTTGTTCTGAAGGGTGAGTTTTCTATATTATGTATTTTTCGCTGCAAACCGATTTCGCTATCATATGCAGCTAGACCGCCACGACGAGTGCCAAGGTGTGAATGATAATCCACACCAAAGAACACATCTATCATACAGTCATTTTTTGAGGAGATTCCAAAAAAACCGCCCATAGTGACCTACTTTCTGAAATAAGAATTAAGCAAAGAAAAGTTTTGAAAGTGTCATAGGATCGATATACTCGCCATCCTTATAAACACGCATATTACCCGAAGCAATTTCGTCAATTAGCATTACGTCACCATTGGGCGCATAGCCAAATTCAAATTTGATGTCATAAAGGTCGAGACCTTTTTCCTTAAGATCATCCGCTACAATCTTTGTAATCTTTTGGGTCATATCCTTAATATCTTCATACTGTTTATCGGTCATAACACCAAGTGCTACAAGAGCATCCTTAATTACAAGTGGGTCGCCCTTTTCATCATTTTTAAAGGTCATTTCAACATATGCAGGAAGATCAGCACCCTCTTCGATATAATCGCCGTAACGACGAATGAAGCTACCAACTGCTTTATAACGGCAAATAACCTCAAGACCGTGACCAAACACTTTTGCCGGAAGAACTTCCATTGTTGTATCTTCAAGGTTAGCATTTACATAATGTGTGAAAATACCTGCCTTATTGATTTTTTCAAAGAAGTAAATTGACATACGAAGGTTTACGTCGCCAACACCTTCTATAGTAAGTCCTACAGAGTTTTCGCCCGGATCAAACACGCCGTCTTTACCGGTACAATCGTCTTTGAATTTTAAAAGGCAGTTGCCGTTTTCAAGCGCATAAACATTTTTAGTTTTACCTGTGTACAAAAGTTTGTTTTCCATAATATATTACTCCTTTAAAATAAATTACAAATTTTCCATAACAGTGCTATCCTTTTTAAGCACTGCTGCCGCATCACTTGCGCGTTTCGCATCAAGCTTTGCCGCTAACTCTTTATCTTCAACAGCGATGATTTGCGCTGCAAGTAAAGCTGCATTTGCGCCGCCGTTTATTGCAACGGTAGCAACCGGAATGCCTGTTGGCATTTGAACGGTAGAAAGTAGCGCATCCATACCGTCAAGAACGGATGACTTACACGGAATACCAATTACGGGTAATGTTGTGTTCGCCGCAATAGCACCTGCAAGGTGAGCCGCCATACCCGCCGCCGCAATAAGTACACCAAATCCGTTTTTACGAGCAGAAGCAGCAAAATCACGTGCTTCAACAGGTGTACGATGTGCAGAATATATATGTACCTCAAACGGTATCTCAAGAGATTTTAACATATCGGTAGCTTTTTTAATGATTGGTAAATCACTATCACTACCCATTATAATTCCAATTTTTTTCATTTTTTACCTCCAAAAAAACACAAATGGGCGCACTTGAAAAAGGTTATTTCAAGTGTGCCCAGACGGTCGGCTAAAATATTACAATCTTTGTTCCTTAGTGGTGCTCCACAAATAGTTCCGTCAGTCACAAAGAAGGTACTTAAAAGTACATAATAAGTATATCATTTTATAAAAAAACTGTCAATGGGCAAACTCGAAATTTGTCATATTAAATTGACCAAAAAATGATAAAGTTTTATGCTTTTGTTTCACAATAAACACAACGATAAACTTTATTTTCTTTATCTGTTAATTTAAAGATGTGATCAAGCTCTTGTTCGCAAGATGTAATACATCTTGGATTTTTACATTTTATAACGTTGGTAAGTATTTCGGGCATATCTATACTACGCTTATCGACAAGCTTACCATTTTTAATAATATTAATCGTGGCATCAGGGTCAACAAAACCTATAACATCAAGATTAAGCTCAATATCAGCATCAATTTTTATAATATCTTTTTTGCCCATTTTACGACTGCCAACATTTTTTATAAGTGCAATTGACGCGTCAAGAGATGCAAGATCTAAAAGTTCATAAAGTTTCATACCAAGACCTGCTGTAATATGGTCAATCACAACACCGTTTTGAATAGAATCTATATTCATATTGTTCCTGCCTCCTTAAGTAATTTAAGAATAAGCGCCATACGCATATATTTACCGTTAAGCACCTGCTTAAAATAACACGCGCGTGGGTCATTATCTATAGCTACGCTTATCTCATTAACACGTGGCAGAGGATGCAAAATTGATAAATCAGACTTAGCATTTTTAAGCTTGTCAGGTGTTAATATATAACTATCCTTAAGACGCAAGTAATCCTCTTCATTAAAGAATCGTTCACGCTGAACACGGGTCATATAAAGTATATCTAATTTTGGCATTGCCGCTTCTAAATCTGTGGTTTGCTCATAAGGAATGTTGTTTTTTTGAAGAATATCCTTTTTAACATAACTTGGTAATTTAAGCTCTTCGGGTGAAATAAGTACAAATTTAATGTTGCTGTAACGACTTAAAGCATTAATGAGCGAATGTACAGTTCTACCAAATTTTAAATCTCCGCAAAGACCTACCGTAAGATTATTGAATCTTCCCTTTTCACGACGAATTGTAAGCAAATCGGCAAGCGTTTGAGTAGGATGACAATGTCCGCCGTCGCCCGCGTTAATTACAGGAATACTTGCATTATTAGCCGCAACAAAAGCTGCGCCCTCTTTGGGATGACGCATAGCAATAATGTCAGCATAGCAGCTTACGGTTTTTGCTGTGTCGGCAATGCTTTCACCCTTGGCGGCCGACGAGCTGTTTGCCTCGGAAAAGCCAAGTACATTACCGCCAAGCTCATACATAGCAGCCTCAAAGCTTAGCCTTGTTCTTGTAGATGGTTCAAAAAATAGCGTAGCTAATTTTTTACCGTCACAAATATGCGCATATTTGTTAGGATTGTCGATAATATCAAGGGCTGTAGCGATAAGCTCATCAAGCTCCTCAACAGTAAAATCCAAAATATCGATAATGCTTTTCATTTTTTTCTCCTTAAAGAGTAATTAATAATTTATTCTTTAGCACCATTTATTGCAAGATAGTTTTTAATGCGCTCAACATTTTCACGGTTGGCTTCATCTTCTTCTAAATATTCGATAATATCATATACATCAACTACAGAATATACAGGAAAACCGTATTCCTCGCCTACCTCTGCCATTGCTGATTTTTCAGTTTGTCCTTTTTCTTTACGGTCAACCATTACAAATGTTGCAGCAACCTTTGTACCCTTAAGACCCGAAAGTATTGCCATACTTTCGCGAATTGCTGTACCTGCAGTTATAACATCTTCTACAATTACAATTTCTTCGCCCTCTGTAGGCTTATATCCCACAAACACACCGCCTTCGCCGTGATCCTTTTCTTCCTTACGATTAAAAAAGAATGGAACGTCAAGACCCTCTTTTGAAAGCGCACAAGCAACCGATACAGCAATAGGAATACCCTTATATGCAGGTCCGTAAAGAACTGTTCTTTTATTTCCTACCTTTTCAAAATATGCCTTGGCATAAAATTCACCAAGCTTTGAAATTTGGTCACCTGTTTTAATGTCACCGGCATTTATAAAATAAGGGATTTTTCTACCGGATTTCGCTGTAAAATCGCCAAATTTTAAAACGCCTGCGCTTTCAAGAAACTCAATAAATTCTCTTTTATAGCTTTCCATATTAATTCTCCTTTATAAAATCGAAATAATAATACTAATTGACAAAACTACTATATTAATTGTACCGAGCACAATTCCTGCTGTTTTCTTTTTAAGATGGCAACCTCTTAAATGAGAGTTAACACCAAAAATAACTGACAAAACTCCAAAAATCATAAAGTACATTGCACGTCCAAACGCAACTCCAGTAGATTCAAATTTTTTAAAAGCCATTAACAAAACAGGTAAAGAATATACACAACCAATTATCCCTAAAACTAAACTTGCTATTGCAAATCCTCTACCCTTTTTCTTTAAAGGCATACCACAATGTGGACAGGATTTTGCTTTATCTGAAATTTCTTTGCCACATTCAATGCAATTTATCAATGCCATATTAAATATCCCTCCACCACTAAAGTGGTCCCCCTCCCTTTAGGCAAGGGAGGCAAATATTAACCTATAAATTCAGCAACACAACGCTCGTATGCTGCAACGGGATCAACGGCGGCAGTAATAGGTCTGCCTACAACAATATAGTCACTACCTATTTTATTTGCCTCGGCAGGTGTCATAACTCGTTTTTGGTCACCGATGTCACCATCGGCAAAGCGAACACCAGGAGTAATTGTTAAAAAGTCTGAACCGCAACGCTCGTGAACTTTACCTGCCTCAAGCGGTGAGCAAACTACACCGTCAAGACCCGCCTTTTTGGCATTTGATGCATAATGCATAACAACCTCATCAATAGGTTCTTTTATAAGAAGGTCATTTTCCATACTCTCTTGACTTGTTGAAGTAAGCTGTGTTACCGCAATAAGTAACGGACGAGTACCGTCAGGACGTGTAAGGCCCTCAATTGCAGCCTCCATCATAGCCGTTGTGCCGCTTGCGTGAAGATTGGTAATATCTACATCAAGATTTGAAAGCACATTCATTGCCTTTTTAACTGTATTTGGAATATCGTGAAGCTTTAAATCCAAAAAGATTTTATGTCCACGCTTTTTAATTTCTTTTACAATTGACGGACCTTCGGCATAAAAAAGCTCCATACCAATTTTTACAAATGGTTTACGGCCGGTGAATTTGTCAAGAAATTCAAAGGTTTTTTCAGCGCTTGCAAAATCACAAGCAATAATTACGTCCTTACCCATTATTTAACTCCTCCTATAATGTCTTTTAAATTATCAATACCATATTTGTCCATAGCGCGTGGTAAATCGTTTATAATATCACGGCAAGCGTATGGATTAATTAAGTTTGCGGCGCCAACCTCAACAGCAGTTGCACCCGCAAGCATCATTTCAATTACATCTTCAGCGCTTGATACGCCACCCATACCAACTACGGGAATATTCACAGCGTGAGCTACTTGATAAACCATTCTAACAGCTACAGGAAAAATTGCAGGACCTGAAAAACCGCCCATTTTGTTAGCAATTACAGGCTTACGTGTTTTAAGGTCAATGCGCATACCAAGCATTGTATTTATTAGGCTTATACCGTCTGCGCCTGCATCTTCACAAGCCTTTGCAATAGCCACAATATCGGTAACATTTGGCGAAAGCTTTACAATAACAGGCTTTGTTGTAACCGCCTTAACTGCTTTTACTACTTCAGCAGCAGCCTCAGGGCTTGTACCAAAGCTCATACCACCGCCGTGAACATTAGGACAGCTTACGTTTACTTCAAGCCAGCCAACCTGAGCTTCTTTATCAAGGAGTTCACAGGTATAAGCGTAATCAGGAACTGCAAAACCACTTATATTTGCCATAACAGGTTTGTTAAAACATTTACTAAGCTTGGGCAACTCTTCACTAATTACCTTTTCAACACCTGGGTTTTGAAGACCAACAGCATTTATCATACCCGCTGTACACTCGGCAATACGAGGTGTAGGATTACCAAAACGAGCGTCTTTGGTAGTGCCTTTAAAAGAAAACGTACCAAGAATATTTATGTCATAAAGCTCTGCAAACTCATAACCAAAACCAAAAGTGCCCGAAGCAGGAATTATAGGGTTATCGATTTCAATTCCACATAGATTAACATTTAATCTTCCCATAATATTTCCTCCTTAAGCATTACTGGTCCATCTTTACAAATACGCTTATAGCCTGCAATTGTTTTGCAACTGCAACCCATACAAGCGCCAAAGCCGCAACCCATACGCTCTTCAAAGCTCATCTGACCGCCGGTGGTAGAAGTTTTGTATATTGCTTTAAGCATAGGTTCGGGACCACAGGTGTAAAAGTATGTGTAGTTTTCAGGATAAGCGTTTGTAACAAAACCTTTTACACCGTAACTGCCGTCAACAGTTGTAACGGTAACGTCACAACCCAAGGATTTAAATTCTTGCTCATAAAAAACTTCATCTTTATTATTAAAACCAAGTATAACCGAAACCTGCTTACCTTGCTTTATAAGCTCTTTTGCGAGCATATAAAGCGGTGGTACACCTACGCCGCCGCCGAGCAAGAGAGGTCTTTCACCCGAAAGTGATAAATCGTATCCATTACCAAGTCCTGTAAGTACGTCCAATATTTCACCAACAGCCATTTTTGACATTTGCTCTGTTCCCTTGCCGACAACCTTGTATATGATTGTGACGGTTTGTTCATCACAATCGCATACAGATATCGGTCGACGAAGAAAAAGACCGTCAAGCTGAATATTTATAAACTGTCCGCAAGCAGTAATATCAGAAGTATCGCCCTTTAGTATCATTTTGTAAACATTATCGGTTAGTTTTTGATTTTCTAAAATAGTAAAAATACCTTGTTTCATTATAAACCTCTATGCGTCAATTGTAGATATTGTAAGTGTTGTTTCCTCTAAAACATCAAGTAAAACTCTTACAGTATCAAGCGAAGTAAATATTGTTACGTTGTTTTCAGTAGCAAGGCGACGAATTTGATGACCATCGCTGTCCTGTGTAGAAGCACCAATGTCTTTTGTGTTAATAACGTAAGCAATATGTCCTTGTCTTATAGCATCAGGAATTTCATCAGCATCTTCACTAATCTTTTTAAGCACGTGTGTGCGAATACCGTTTTCTTTTAAGAATGCCGCTGTACCTGATGTTGCTTGAATATTAAATCCAAGATTATAAAAACGGCGAATAAGCGGTAATGCCTCTTCCTTGTCCTTATCGGCAACGGTTACAAATACTGTACCATAATTTTGCAAATGAGTACCCGATGCTTGAAGCGCCTTATATAGTGCGCGGTTAAGCTTATCATCGTAACCAATCGCTTCACCTGTAGATTTCATTTCTGGCGAAAGATAAGCATCAAGTCCCTTGATTTTATTAAATGAGAATACAGGAACCTTTACATAGTAACGATTTTTTTCTTCAGGATAAAGGCAGAATATTCCCTGCTCTTTAAGTGATTTACCAAGAATAACCTCTGTAGCTATATCAGCAAGTGAATAGCCGGTTGATTTTGAAAGGAACGGCACAGTTCTTGAGGAACGTGGATTAACCTCGATAATGTAAACATTATCATTTTCATCAACAATAAACTGAATATTATATAGACCAACTATTCCAATACCAAGACCTAACTTTTTAGAATATTCAAGAATTGTTCCACGCACCTTGTCAGAAATACTAAAGGTTGGATAAACACTTATTGAGTCACCAGAGTGAATACCGGTTCGCTCAACAAGCTCCATAATACCGGGAACAAATACATCACGTCCGTCACAAATAGCATCAACCTCTACCTCTTTACCCTGAATATACTTATCAACAAGTACAGGCTTATCGGCATCTATTTCAACAGCAGTTTTAAGATAATGACGAAGCTGTTCTTCGTTAGATACTATCTGCATAGCACGTCCACCAAGTACAAAGCTTGGGCGAACGAGAACAGGATAACCTATTTCTGCAGCAGCGGCTACGCCATCTTCAATTTTGGTTACAGCCTTACCCTTTGGTTGCGGAATGTTAAGCTCCTGTAAAATCTTTTCAAAGCTATCACGATTCTCGGCGCGCTCAATCGCTTCGCAATCGGTACCAATAATCTTTACTCCACGGTCCATAAGAGGCTGAGCTAAGTTAATAGCCGTTTGACCACCTAAAGAAGCAACAACGCCCTCGGGTTGCTCAAAATCTATAATATTCATTACATCTTCCGGTGTAAGTGGTTCAAAATATAGCTTATCTGCGGTTGTATAGTCGGTTGAAACGGTTTCGGGGTTATTGTTGATAATAATAGCTTCGTAACCTGATTTTTTAATTGTTGATACAGCATGTACGGTTGAATAGTCAAACTCAACACCCTGACCTATACGAATAGGACCAGCGCCTAATACTACGATTTTCTTTTTATCGGTTAAAACTGATGTGTTTTCACCGTGATATGAAGAGTAGAAATATGGAATATATGCGTTTGTATGACAGGTATCTACCATACGGAAAACAGGTGTAAGCTTGTTTTCTTTACGGAAATTATAAACCTCAATTTCGCTGCAATCCCACATTCTTGCAACATACTTATCAGAAAATCCCATTTTCTTAGCCTCACGCAATATATCATGGTTGCGTGGATTTTCTTTTAAGTTTCTTTCCATATCAATGATACGTTTTACAGCCTCAAGGAAAAAGGCAGTAATTTTTGTAATATTATGAATCTCTTCTACTGTAGCACCACGATAAAGTAATTCAGCTATTGCAAATAGATTGTCATCTCTAAATTCGCTAATATATACTTTAAGTTCATCATCACTCATATTATCAAATTTGCTATGATAAAGATGATTTACACCAATTTCAAGTGAGCGGGTACCTTTAAGAAGACTTTCTTCTAAAGTAGTACCTATACCCATTACCTCGCCCGTTGCCTTCATTTGTGTACCAAGAACATTGTAAGCTGTAGTAAATTTATCAAATGGAAAACGTGGAAGTTTAGTAATAACATAATCAAGTCTTGGCTCAAAAGCAGCAGTTGTATTAGCAATTTTAATTTCCTCAAGCGACATACCAACAGCAATTTTAGCAGTAACACGCGCAATTGGATAACCCGATGCTTTTGATGCAAGAGCTGATGAACGAGATACACGAGGATTAACCTCTATAAGATAATAGTTACTTGAATTAGGATCTAATGCAAACTGAACATTGCATCCACCCTCAATTTTAAGCTCACGAATAATCTTTATGGCGCTATCGTTAAGCATTTTAAGATCATGATCGTTAAGTGTCATAATAGGGGCAACAACCAACGAGTCACCAGTATGAACACCAACAGGGTCGATGTTTTCCATACCACAAATAGTGATTGCGTGGTCGTTAGAGTCACGCATTACTTCAAATTCGATTTCCTTATAACCTTTAACGCTCTTTTCGATAAGCACCTGATGTACAGGAGAAAGCTTAAACGCGTTAAGACCTACCTCTACAAGTTCTTCCTCGTTATTAGCAAAGCCGCCGCCTGTACCACCCAAGGTAAATGCAGGACGAAGAACTACAGGATAGCCTATTCTATTGGCGGCCTCCTTTGCTTCTTCAATACTATAGGTTATTTCAGATGGGATGACCGGCTCGCCTATAGATTCGCACATTTCCTTAAATAGTTCGCGGTCCTCAGCGCGCTCGATACTATCACGCGAAGTACCAAGAAGCTCAACACCACATTCCTTTAAAATTCCCTTTTCTTCAAGCTGCATTGCAAGGTTAAGACCGGTTTGTCCACCAATACCGGGAACTATAGCATCAGGACGCTCGTAGCGTAATATTTTTGCCATATATTCAAGAGTAAGAGGCTCCATATAAACCTTATCTGCAATTGATGTATCGGTCATAATTGTTGCAGGGTTAGAGTTACAAAGAATTACCTCGTATCCCTCTTCTTTAAGAGCCAAACACGCCTGAGTACCTGCATAGTCAAACTCTGCTGCCTGACCTATAACAATAGGACCAGAGCCGATAATCAAAACCTTTTTTATGTCTGTTCTTTTAGCCATTTTTTATTTCCTCCTGAATATATATTGAATTATCTTTATATACTATTTTACCGCCACATACCGTTAAACAGCATTTACCGTAAAGCTCATAATTTTCAAACGGCATTGCCTTTCCCTGTGATATAAAATCGTCCGGCTTTACAATAATTTTGTTATCAAGCCGCCAAATTGAATAATCACTATTACTAAGCGGTATATTAAATCGTTTACGTGCGTTAAAGCACAATAAATCAAGTAATTTTTCAAGCGTAATAATATTTGTTTTTACAAAGTAAGTGTACATTAGTTGAAAAGCTGTTTCAATACCTACAATACCAAATGCACTTTTTTCGAGCCCTTTAGACTTTTCCTCTGCGCTATGTGGTGCGTGGTCGGTCGCTATCATATCAATCGTGCCGTCTTTAATGCCCTCAATCAAAGCTAATCTATCTTCGCGTGAGCGAAGCGGCGGATTCATTTTAAACCTTCCGTCCTCTTGCAAGTCGCTATCATCAAGTATCAAATAATGAGGACCCGTTTCGCAAGTAACGTCAAGTCCCTCGGCTTTTGCTTTGCGTATGAGTTCAACGCTTTCCTTGCACGAAATATGGCACACGTGATACGCGCAACCCGTTTCTTTTACAAGCTCTAAATCGCGTTTTATGGGGCCCCATTCGCTCTCAGAGCATATTCCCCTATGGCCGTGATTTTTTGCATATTCGCCGTCGTGAATATAACCGCCGTGTAAAAGCGAGTTATCTTCACAATGAGCTACTATAATTTTACCCAAGGATTTTGCTTTAATCATAGCTTCACGCATAAGCTCGCGTGACTGCACACCGCGACCGTCATCCGAAAAAGCAATGCAATCGTTTGCCATTCCCCTCATATCAGACAACTCTTCGCCACGTTGACCAACTGTAATCGAAGCATACGGATACACGTTTATAACCGCACCATTTTTAATGAGCTTTAATTGCTCTGACAAATGTTCAACGCTGTCAGGCACAGGATTAAGATTTGGCATTGTACATACGGCAGTATATCCGCCGTGAGCCGCCGCGCGCGAACCTGAGAGGATTGTTTCTTTATAAGAAAAACCCGGTTCACGAAAATGCACATGCACATCGCAAAAACCGGGTAAAATACAATAATTATTTTTTGTATCAGCCAAAAGAGAAGACAAAACCGCCTTGTCTATCGTGGGGACAAAGCTTGTAAGAAATTCAGGTTTATATAGATTTTTTTGAGTAATTGTTGACATAACAAAACCTTCCTTTCCACTTATAAAAAGCCATAGCCTAAACTTGCTCAATTTATCTTATATATTACCATAATCAATATTTATTGTCAATTAAAAAATCAACAAAAAAATGTATAAATTTTGATTAATTCTCTTCCCTGTTTCATATAAATTTTACAAGGGGGATTTTATGTTTTTTCAAATTTTAATTCAAATTGTATCTAACTTGTTTTATATGGCGTTACACGTAACGACTGGTGGTTCTTTTCCGCCGCCGTTATCAGCAAAGCGCGAAACCGAACTGCTTATTTTAAAAGAACAAGGTGATGAAAATGCCAAAAACAAGCTTATAGAGCACAATCTTCGTCTTGTTGCTCACGTAGTAAAAAAATACTACACCGATGATGACCAAGACGATTTAATCTCTATAGGCACAATTGGTTTAATAAAGGCGGTAAATACATTTAAAAGCGATAAAAAAATAAGGCTTGCAACCTATGCCGCGCGTTGTATAGAAAATGAAATTTTAATGCATTTTAGAAGCAACAAAAAATATGCGCAAGATGTTTACATAAGCGACCCGATTGATACCGATAAAAACGGAAATACACTAACGCTTATAGATATTATTGCTGATGAAGGTAACATTGAAGACGAAATTGATACAAAGATAAAGGTTGAAAAGTTGCGTAAAATATTGGGTACAACGCTTGATAATCGCGAGCTTGAAATTATTAAAATGCGATATGGAATTGGCGGCACAAAAGAATTAACACAACGCGAAATATCAAAAAAATTAGGAATTTCACGAAGCTATGTGTCACGTATAGAAACAGCAGCGCTTAATAAATTAAGAAATAAATTTTAATAAAAAAATGAGTCCCGAAGGACTCATTTTTTTATTTTTTATCTGTCGTAAATACTTTCAGATTCTGGAGTAATGATAGCGCGTGCGCCGTCTAACTGATAAAGACGAACGTAATCAATTACTAAATCACATTCACCGATATCGTCATAAGCTGCCTGAATCCAACTACTACCATCTTGCTGAGCTGTGAAGATATGGTTTTCAATAAGCATATAAGCATACTGGTCAAAGCCAAATGTATCAGAGTTGCTATAGCTTTCGCTACCAAAGTTCATTTGATCCTTAGTTACAGTTGCTCTGTAAAGCTCGGTAGTACCTGTAGCATCGGTATAAACGATAAATGTCATTTCATCATCATTCCACAAGAAACCGTACTTGCGTTCGGTAATTTGTTCACTTGAATTACGAAGTGTTCCCATATCATATTGCATTGTATCATGGTCACCCTGATATGTTGCAGCGCCGTTTACAGAACCGCCTGAAAGGTTACCGGTATTAATTTTGATAGATGCAGACTGCTGTGTATAACCAGTACCTTCTGTTGCTCCACTTGCGGTAAGCAGCTTGGTTGAGAACGCCCCGCTTGTAGGTGCATTTGCCCAGTCAAGATCGTATACAGCAAGGCTATTATCATTCTTGTCAAGTGAATAGCTATACCACTTGTGAATATTGAACTTAATGTTGTGGTCTTCACTTGGTTTTGATACGTAACCCCAACTACCCCAGTTCCACGCCTCAGTAGGTCTTTGAATAATTTCAAAGAGGTCCATTTCAAGTGTTTGAGTAGGAACTTTATACTTGTATGTTGTAACGTCGGTAGGTGTTGCATAGGTACTTGTGCCGTTGTAAACACCGTTACGCTCATATACCTTACTATAGAGTGATTTGTCAAGTGTTATATTACCATTACCAACATCATGTGTTAACAACCACCACGCTGGGAATGCGTAACCATCTGAAGGAACGGCAGCTACCATTTCAAGATAGCCCTGTTTAAATAGCATACTATCTTTGGTACCAATACCGCTCATATAGAACTTATGCTCTTTGTCTGCAGTGGCACCGGTAAATCCGCGCTTAAGATAAAGCTTACCGTTTTCAGTACCCTCGTCATAGATTATCTTGTTGATTTCACGTGCCTCATCATCACTGGCTTTACGGATGTATTCAAACTCGGTATCAATTGTAACAGCAGATTCATCAGGATCACCACCAGGTGTATCGTCAACACTCTTGTTTCTAAGATTCCACTTATCGTAAGATACTGTACCTTCTACATCACTGTTAAACTCGTCGCCCCAAGCGTAGTAATATGTTGAGCCATCAAGTGTTATAGCGTTCTTTGCGCTGTCGATTGTACCTGTTGTCTCTTCTGGTAAATCAAATATGGTTACATTTTGGATAAAGTGGTCTACTGCAGCTTCAACAGCAGTAAAGCTACCACCTGTAAAGGTAAGAACAGCATTATCAACATCATAAGTATATGACCAAGCGTTAGCGTCGCCTGATGTAACAAGCTTAATCGCGTATTTACTTGAATCACCGTTATTGATTTTTTCAACTTCAGCGCCTGTCTTACTTTCAAGATATAGCTCTAACTTACGAGCAAAGTCGTAGTTATCATTATCGGTATAGTAAATAGTAAATTTACCTGCCTTAACATTTGCCCAGAAACCGTCATATTCTGTGGTTTCCTGTCCTGTCATTATACGCTGTACTGCGGCAAGGTCACGCATATCGGTTTTACCGTTGCCGGTTACGTCACCGTAGATGTAATCGTAGCCATCTTTCCACAAAAGATTATTTTTAAGTGCGGTTACATCACTTGTATCATATTCTTCGCCTATACCGTCACCGTTAATATCAGCGCAAGGCATCTTCTTTGCATTTTCTATCAAGCGAGGAATCGCGTCATCAGAAGCACCAATATACCACTTACTGGTATATTCGGTATTTCCAGCGAGGATTTCGGCCTTAACATCGTTAGGCTCAACTAATATAATACCATCATCAGCATTGTGATCGGTTATATATACTTCCTTGTATTCATTATCACCAGTTACGCCAACATAGTAACTATCGGTTATATATCCATATTCGTCTGGAGTCCATACATCATCGTTATAGGCAATATAAATACCGTCGCCATAACCACCTGCTGAATAAACATAAGCGTTATCTGCAGTACATCCTGTAATAGAAGTACCTTCGCCTTCCATCCAACCTGTAACAACACCTGCGCATCCTTTGGTTGAAGAAACGCTTACATTGTTAAAGTGAATATTTTTAACCGTGCCGCCTTTAAGCACAGGAATAAATCCGGCAGAATTTACATGCTCATCATCAGAATCTTCAGAAGAAATAGCACTATACAAATTGCTAATTGTATGACCATCACCATCAAGTATGCCTTCAAATGGATGATACTCATAGAATACAACGTTGTATGTGGTATTTTCAAAAGTATCGGTATCAACCCATTGTTTACCTTCAAGATCGATGTTACAACCAAGCTTATAGTACTGTGGAACACCGTAATGTGTACCGCCTGAAGCAATAACCATATAAAGTGTATTAGCATCATTTATGATATATGGATCAGCCTCGGTACCGCTACCGATGAGTGTATTGTAATCATTAAATACACCGCGGTTGTTTCTTAAAGCACTAAATTCATAAGCTGTACCATAAACATCGGTCGAAGTAAGTACTTTATTTTTACGCCAAGAAAGAGCATATTGACCTTGATTTCTATAATAATCAGCAATCCAACTATTGTTAACTTTTGGAGTTGGTTTGTTATCAATAATTTCCCAAGCAGTCCAGTTAAGAAGTGGTGCATCACTAATAGTAAATTCGTTACTATCTAACTCATTGCAACTTACAACACTATTAACTGCAGTTGTGTATGAATTAAGACCTGTAACTGTGTTGCTGCCAGCAACACTTGCGCAACTTGTAACTGTAGCGTTGGTATTGCTTTCTTGTGAAACTATGAAAGCGTAGTGACAATCAGTACCGGTATCGGTAATGGTTGTGTTTGTGCCGTCAAATAAACAGTTATCAAATTTGAGTGATTTTGGTGATCTGATTGTAGATACAAAACCTGCAACGTAAGATTTGTTACTATAATTTGTTGCATTAAGATATGAATTGCGAACTGCAACGTTTATAATTGCAGCGTTACAATTTTCGGGGCGTTTTGCATAAGCGTCAACCGCCGGACACATTACAAATGTCTCGTAGGTACCATCACTATCAGTATCTTTATTATACTGACCGTCCCAAATACCTGTTGTAGCTGTAATTACAGCAGCAGAACCACTATTGGATTTTACATAGTTTGTATCAAAGGTAACGTTTTTAATTACTGCGTCGCCTGTAAGCATTGGTACAAAACCGGTACCGTTGTTCCAGTGGTTAGCAGCAGTCGTCATACTGTAAAGACCGTAGATAGTAACACCGTTACCGTCAAATCTACCACCAAAATAGTCAACGTAACCGTCTCTATGGTTGTTTAAAACCTTAGTAGATGATGATGTATAAACGTCATTATAGTGCTCTGAATAGCAATTTGCAGTATCACCGCATAATTCAGCTTCGGTAGTAAGACCGATTGACCAGTTTTTAAGTGAATCGGCAGCCGCCTCAAAAGCAGCCTGATCAGCAAATGCGCGTGTATCGTTAATGTAAAGCGCATTAACGTTGTCATCAACCTTGTAATAAATTGGGGTTCCGTCAGCGTTTATACCTGTAGAACGAACCATTAAGAAAAGCTGTTCAACAGTTTTAATGATGTATGGGTCTGCTTCGGTACCTGTACCGCCTGCAAAACCGCTTGCCTTGGTACCGTCCCAAACGTCGTGTGTACCAAATATAAATTGACCGCAAACACAGCTTGTTATGTTTGAATCATAATTAACATCATTGTAATAATGTTCTACGGTAAGACCTACAAGACCACAATCAGCACAAAGCTCGCTATGTGTACCATTTTCATTATCCTTAGCAGTTACGTTATGGAACATACGAAGCTCTGGTGCACCGCTTGTATTTGCAAACCAAGCACCACTAAAATCAAGCGCCATGTTTTGTGTAGCAGCCTCGCCTGTCATTTGAGCAGTTGTAAGGGTTGTAACACCTGTCTGTGAAACAGTCTGATCGGTGTAAACGTTAGAGTAAACTGCATTAGCGTACTTAGCAGACAAAGCTGTTGTGTTAGCTGTAGGTACAGGGCTGTTGCCGATTGCAACTGAATTGCTTATGGTAAGTCCTGCGTTATAACCGGAAACATTACCAACAAAACCACCGTTAATTCCTTGACCTGAAAGCTTGTTGTTTACTGCTAAGCAATTACTAACCGTTGTCTTGTTGTGACCAGCGTTACCAATATGTGTGCCGACAGTTCTTTGACATGCAGAGTTTCCATCAGCACCATCACTAATTACACAATTCTTAACGACACAGTTTTCAAGTACAAGACTTGTAGAGGTGTCGGGGGCATTTGCAAGACCTACGATACCACCAGCATTATGATAACCGCGAAAATCAGAAGCAACAACAGTAATATTCTTAATAGTTACGGTTCCGCCAGAAGCAGGTTTTGTAGCTGGGAATAAACCATTATATCCAATCTTTTTACCAGATGCATTATATACAATAAGACCATTACCATCAAAGTAACCACCAAAAGCAGGTTCGTTACCATCCGATGCAAAAGTCCATGTGCTTGTTTTGGCAGCAGCCTCAACATTGGCAGCTGTAGAATTAAGTGTAATACCAGCCATACCATTTAAATTAAATACAGCATTATCTACAACCTTGTAGCTTTTGCCCTGTGTTGTACTACCACCCTGAAGAGCAATCCAAGCAAGCTCTTCTGCAGTACTAATAATAATATTACCTTCAGCGTCAGTTGCGGTTGGCTCTACCTTGGTGCCATCCCAAGTGTCCTCAACCGTAGCGGCACTAGCCGTAAATGTAACGCCTGAATTTGCTACAAAGAGTGAGCCCACAAGCATTGCAAGTGCAAGTACCAAGCTTAAAGCTCTTTTAGCGCTTTTGTTTATTGTTATTTTCATAAAAAACCTCTCTTTTCTTTTCACATATTGTGAATTTAGGTTTAATTCTTTTGTTCTTGTATGTAAAAGTTATATTGTGAGCAAGGCTCACAGTGATATTTTTGCCTTCAGCAAAAGTGATATTGAAACCTTACGGTTTCAGTTGTATTATATTCGCCTCTTAAACTCGCAAAGCGAATACAACTGTGAGTCAGCACAATATCACTGCTTTAGCAATATCACTCGCCTGTTAAGGCGAATATAACTGATAAATGCCGTGGGCATTTATCTAGGCCAGATTACTATATCATCATCGTCGTCGCCAAAGTTAGCGTTAGGGTCACTTGTAACGATAATATCAGTAAGGTCTAATTCATAGATTTCTATTTTTGATTTCTGGAACATAATTCGAATTTCCTTTCTTTAGTAATAGGCTTCTCCTTGGGGCCGATTCCCTCACGGTGTGAGGGAAATGTCGCAAAGCGACAAAGGGTGACGGTCCTGTCAGGAGGCTCCGTCGTAGACGGTGGTGAGGGGTAATATATATGTTCATTTGTCCCCTCATCCACCGCTTTCGCGGTCCCCCTTCTCCCGAGGGAGAAGGCTTAATATTATCGTTTCTTATTTACCCTGACGTGCGGCGAGCATTTCGCTGTAGTAAACAAGCGCCATTGATGCGTTTACGTGTTCTTGGTAATCCTCGCCTGCGTTCATAGCGTTAATTGCATAACCTGCGGCGCTGTATGTACCAAAGTCATAGGTTTCGCCACCGTATGTCACAGTAACCGTAACCGGCTTAGAAAGCTTGGTTACACCTAATGACTTCAATCTGTAAAGGTGATATCTACCTGCGCCTGCGTTATTAATCATTTCAGCGCCTGTTACAGTTGCAATAACTTGACCTTCGACACTGAATGTAGCAGTAATATTAGCCTTGTTTGTTTTATAATCACCGTGGAACGCAAATGTAAACGCGATATGTGGATTAACCTTTAAATTAAGAGAAGTTGCGTACATATCAAATACGTTATCTTGTACTTGTGTACCATATACGTCAGCATTATATGCATCTTTAAATAATGCATTTGTAGCAAATTTTTGTGTATAAACTGTGTTACTTGTAATGCGGTTAAGCACGCTTGAAGGTAAGTTCATAGCGTGAATACCCTTGATTTCATAGCTGTAGCCACATTCACAAGAAGCTGACTTGCCGTCCTCGGCATCAACCATTGTGTGTGAAACAGTCGGAGCAGTAGTTGTACACTGTGTACCGTTTATAAAGTGCTGACAAACGCTCTGGTGTGTATTTGCATCAATATAAATTGTAGTCATATCGTGGAAGACGCTAAGTTCTGGATAAGTAGTAGTATCAAACCAAGCAGAACCTAATGTAGCAGCGGCTACATCCTCATCATATACATTTGTATATGTAGTGTTTGCAACCTTGCTACCAAGCGCAACATTTACTGATGTAGGAGCAATGGCTGTACCGATTGAAAGTGAATTACTTACAGTAACATTTGAACCATAGTTAGATGTAT
>JAFSBZ010000019.1 GCA_017437005.1 Clostridia bacterium
AACCTCCGCCGTTTGGAAAATACTTCTGATATAATGTATTGTCGGGATGTTCGGGAAGTGATGGATGGTTAACCTTTTCGACCTGCGGATGATTTTTGAGAAATTCCACAACCTTTTTGGTATTTTCTGCGTGACGTTCTAATCGGAGCGAAAGTGTTTCAACACCCTGCAACAGAAGGAATGCCGCAAAAGGCGAGATTGTCGCACCAGTATCACGAAGAAGTATTGCTCTTACATATGTGACAAATGCAGCTGCGCCCACAGCTTTTGTAAACGATACACCGTGATAACTTGGGTTAGGGCTACTTATTGCCGGATAATTTCCCGATGCTTCCCAATCAAATTTTCCCGAATCTACAATTACTCCACCAAGAGTTGTACCATGACCGCCGATAAACTTTGTTGCGGAATGTACCACGATATCAGCACCGTGTTCGATAGGGCGAATAAGATACGGAGTACCAAAGGTATTGTCGACAACAAGGGGCAAGTCGTGTTTATGAGCAATCTCCGCTAAAGCATCAATATCAGGGATGTCACTGTTGGGGTTACCGAGTGTTTCTATATAAATTGCTCTTGTATTATCCTTGATAGCGGCTTCAACCTCTTTGATGTTGTGAATGTTTACAAATGTTGCTGTAATGCCAAAGTTCGGTAGCGTATGAGCAAGCAGATTATAGCTTCCGCCATAAATGGTTTTCTGTGCTACAATGTGACCGCCGTTCTGAGCAAGTGCCTGCAGAGCGTATGTAATCGCAGCCGCACCTGACGCTAAAGCAAGTGCTGCTACACCTCCTTCGAGTGATGCAATACGCTTTTCAAAAACATCCTGTGTGGAGTTGGTAAGTCTGCCGTATATGTTTCCTGCGTCCGCAAGTCCAAAGCGAGCAGCAGCGTGTGCTGAGTTTTTAAATACATAAGAAGTGGTTGCGTAAATCGGTACTGCTCTTGCATCTGTTGCCGGATCAGGATTTTCCTGACCTACATGGAGTTGTTTTGTTTCAAATTTATATTCTGACATAATGATTCTTCCTTCCATATTCAAAAATTTAATTGCAATTTTTCTTTTGATTATGAAATCACATTCGTCCGAATCTGTAATTGCTTCTTACAAGCTTTTCAAATATAAAGCTCATTTTTACACCTTCTTAACAAAAAATAAAACCGGTTGACTCCGATAAAGTCTCCCGGTTAAAAGCAACGTTATTGCACAAATTTATTTATGCGATACAAAGTTTTTTCTTTGAAATGGAGAACATATCGGATATAAGCGCACACAAACACATGCACATCTGGCAAATCCACATGCACATCCACATCATAATTATAGTGGTATAAGGTTTAATCATAACATTGTTATCCTTTCTTGAAATATTTACCTATCGCTTAGGTTGGTAATAGTATAACACTATTTACCTACTTTGTCAATAGGTAAATAATTTTTTTAGTGTTATGTAAAATATTAAAAACCTCAGAGGATTAATAACAGTATATAAAAATGATGAACGTTGTTTTCCTTTTATATGATTGGAGATTATCCTCTGAGGCTTTGTTTTTCATTATAATATAAAAAAACTCAACCGCTTCATGCAACAAGAAA